>NZ_JBYOKI010000005.1:0-448694 GCF_057799395.1 Agrobacterium sp. 20P9.1.2 | reverse complement strand
GTTCCGAAAAGCAAACCGCCGATCGTTTGGTGCGAGCAAATTTTCTGACTTCAGCTTTCACCTCTCCTCACGCCTGCATGTCAGGCAATAATTTGAGTTTTTGTGTTTCGATCGCGTGTTGATTGTGCGCACGAATTAGGTTGGGCCGACATCACCGGTCACAGTCACCCTCGCGCACAAGCGGCACCCGCCAACTCGTCCGCCAGCTCATTCCCCGAAACGCCCTGGTGACCCTTGCACCAGGCCACCGTCAAAAGCGGGTTTTCTGCAAGCTTGGCATCCAGCAGTTTCCACAGAGCGGCGTCTGGGATGGTGCGGTTTCGGGCTTTTGGGTTGGGGTTGTATCGCTTCCAGCCGTTGTTTTTCCAGATTGGGCGCCAGTGTTTGCAGCCTTCTACGACGTGCGTTGAATCCGACCAGATTGTTACTTTGAGCGACGGTGCGTGGGTGGTTGCCCATTCTGCGGCTTTTAGCGCGGCGATGAGTTCCAGTGCGTTGTTTGTCTTGGCCGCGAAACTGCCGGATTGCGTGGCGAGCGTCTGGCCGTTGTGGAGAGCGACGAAGGCCCAGCCGCCTTTTTCTTTTGCTGCGTCGTAGGAGCCATCGGCGTAAATGTCGATATGGCCGGATTCTGATTGGCCGGGTTGCGCAAGCAAGTTTTTATCGTCTGTCATCGGTAACTGCATTTCTTATTCGCACAAAAGGAACGGGATTACCCAGCACAGGATTGCTTCGCCGTCCATAAGCTCCTCCGTTTTTCTCGATTGGCAGCACCCTGCACTCCGTGCGATGCTGGTCTTATCCGGGTTCATCCGGGTGCGGATATGACGAACGGAAATGGCGGCACCTGCGATGAGCCAGATGAGCGAATGGTCTTGGGAGTCCTTGCGTCAGAACTATCTGACGGTACCGACCCTGTTACGCTCCATACCCGTGGGTATCGTCATCGCTGCCGGGGTTTTCGCGACGACCTGGACGCACACGCTTCTCAGCGACCATCAGGACATGGTTGTGCATACCTATGAGGCCATCGATACGACGAAGGATGTTCTCATCGCTCTGGATGATGCGGAAACGGGGCAGCGGGGTTATCTGGTCAGTAGCGACAGGCAATATCTCGCACCTTATGAGAAGGCGTTGGGCCGCCTTCAGACGCTGCGGGTCAATCTGCTGAACAGGGTTTCCGACAATGACAGCCAGGTGGCCCGGGTGCGGCAGCTGGGCGTGCTGATCGATGAAAAGCTGGGCGAGTTGAGCCGCTCCATCACGCTGCACGACACTGATGGTGCCGATGCCGCGCGGGCGCAGGAGAGCACATATATGGCGGTTGCGACGATGGATCGCATTCGTGATGTCATCGGGGATATCACCGTCAATGAGCGCAATCTTCTGGAGGTGCGGCAGGCCGAGGTCGAGACCGATGAGTTCCGGATACGGATTGTCGCAATCGCTATCGGGCTGGCCTCATTTCTGACCCGAGCTGGTGTTGAAATGTATCTGACACGGACACGCCGATCAGAATGATTATTCCCTATCGCTGGGGTTGATTATGACGCTCGAAGTTCTATGCCTGCATTCTTGCCGTGATGGCACACTCGGTCCATATAGGCACCATGACAGTTGATTCGAAAATATTCGTTGGCCTCAAGTCCACCCGCAAGAAAAATGCGGTGTCTACCGGCCAGGCCGCAGGCCCGAAATGCCACTGGGATGGCTGCGAGAAGATTGGCACGCACCGCGCCCCTGTCGGCCCAAATGCGGAAGGCCTATATCTGCTGTTCTGTCTTGAGCATGTGAGAGAGTACAACAAGGGTTACAGCTTTACGACGGCGCCATCCAACGCCGACGTCGCGCGCCTTCAGAAGGAAGCTGCCATCGGCAGCCGTAAAACGATTGGCAGCAGGATCAACCAGTCGACCGAAATGCCTCTTCCCTCCACTGAGCGCTCCGGTTCTGCCAAAGTGCTCAACGCGCGGAAAACCGCTGCGCAGCGCGAAGCACAGAAGGCCGAACTGCGAAAGCGCAAGCTGAAGGTCTTGGAAGCCAAAGCTTTCGAAACGCTCGGCCTGTCGCACGATGCTACGCCTGAAGAAATCAGGAGCCGGTACAAGAACCGGCTGAAGATGCACCACCCTGACGTCAATCAGGGCAATCGCAATTCTGAAGATGAGCTACGCGCATCCATCGAGGCCTATAAAATTCTCAAGCTCAATGGCTTTTGCTGAGCGGGTTTGGTGAGGTGACAGCATCGCTGTATGCAAATCCTTAAGGAACGGATTCTCCCGTGACTGGTTATTCAAGCGAGCCAAGGGTCAGATATGACCATGCTTTGAATGCAAGATTGGGAGAAGACTATGGATATTCCACAACACACTGTTGTCGCTGTGGCCGATGGCGAAAAGCTGAGCCTGTTCCGCAATGAAGGCGATGCTCAGAATGTGAAGCTGACGGCGCTTCCGGATGCGGACGTGGACAGTTCCAAGATTTCATCCGGCGCGCGTCACTCCAGCAGCTCCGCAAACCCTGATGACAGCCAGCAGGACGAAGACGGTTTCAGCGCCGGTATTGCCGATATGCTGAACAAGAAGGTTCTGGCCGGCAACATCAAGGGATTGATCGTCGTCGCAGCACCCCGCACGCTGGGTGAGATGCGCAAGGGTTATCACAAGTCGCTATCGGACGTCCTTTTGGGCGAACTCGACAAGGACCTGACCGGCCATTCGATTCAAGACATCGAAAAAGCACTCGCTGCCGCCTAAAGAGATTATGCTGAAATGGAGCGGTTTAACCGCTCCATTTTTGTTTTCTAACTCCTGAATATTTTCCTAATTTTTAAAGCGCCAGTCCAGAAGCTCTGTCAAAGACATGGACGCGGTCTCGGCTGATGTTTGCCGCAAACGGGGTGTTCGTCCGAACCAGTTGCTCGCCATCCACCACCGCCGTAACGTGATGACCGGCAAGATCGAAGATGACATGGGTTTGCGCACCGGTCGGCTCGACCAGCAGCGTTTGTCCGGAGACCGCCACATCACCACCGCCGCCCACGGCGAAATGTTCAGGGCGAAGGCCTATCGTGACGGACTGGCCACGCTTGACCTTGCGGTCTGGTGAGATGCGGATCGCCGTACCGTCATCGAGACGGGCGGCAGGTGCGCCGTCTTCTCCATCGACGATGCATTCGATGAGGTTCATGGCAGGGGAACCGATGAAGGCGGCGACGAAGAGGTTGGCGGGTGTCTTGTAGAGTTCCAGCGGCGTGCCCTGCTGTTCGATGCGGCCCTGGTTTAGGACGACGACGCGGTCGGCCAAGGTCATGGCTTCGATCTGGTCATGGGTGACGTAGATAGACGTCGTGCCAACTTTTTGATGCAAAGTCTTGATTTCGCTCCGCATCTGCACACGAAGCTTGGCGTCGAGATTGGACAATGGCTCATCGAACAGAAAGACGGCGGGATTTCGCACGACGGCGCGGCCCATAGCGACGCGCTGGCGCTGGCCGCCGGAGAGCTGCGATGGTTTGCGCTCGAGAAGGCTGGCGAGATCCAGCATGCGGGCGGCCTCTGCAACGCGCTCATCGATCACGGTTTTTGGCTGGCCTGCGATCTTGAGGTTGAAGCCCATGTTTTCGGCGACAGTCATATGCGGGTAGAGCGCATAGGACTGGAACACCATGGCGATGTTGCGTTCCCGCGGCGTCATCTCGTTGACGACATTGCCGCCAATCATGATGTCGCCATCGGTGATTTCCTCCAGCCCAGCGATCATGCGCAGCAGCGTGGATTTTCCGCAGCCGGAGGGGCCGACGAGCGCGATGAATTCGCCATCGGCAATATCCAGCGAAATGCCATGAATGACACCGAGCGAGCCGTAGGACTTGCGGATATCTTTGAGTTCGACGGATGCCATGTTCTGCTCCTGATCAGGACTTGACGGCGCCAGCCGTCAGACCCGCAATGATGTGTTTCTGTGCTAGGAAAAAGACGATGATGGTGGGCAAGATCGTCATGGTGATGAAGGCCAGAACCAGCTGCCACTCCGTGCCGAATTCGCCACGATAGACCATGATGCCGAGCGGCCACGGGTATTTCGATTCCGAATTGAGCATGATGAGCGGCAGGATATAGCTGTTCCAGCTTCCCACGAAGGAGACGATGCCCACCGTCGCGATGATGGGGCGTGAGAGCGGCATGGAAATGTACCAGAAGAATTTCAGATAACCGCAGCCATCCACGAAGGCCGCCTGAAACAGCTCGTCCGGCAGGTTTCTGAAATAGTTGCGAAACAGCAGGATGCTCATGCCGAGCCCGAATGCCACCTGCGGCAGCACGACGCCCCAATAGGTATCCAGCAGGCCAAGATCGCGGATGCGGATGAACAGCGGCAGGATGGCCGTGGCGGCAGGAAACATCAGCCCCAGCAGAAAGTAGTTCAGCAGGAAATTGGAGCCGAAGAATTTCACGTGCGCGAAGGTGAAGGCTGCCATGGCCGAGACGACGAGCGTGAGGAACACGGTGAGAACGGCAATGACCAACGAATTGAAGATTTGCAGCCAGTAGCGTTTGCCGAAGAGAATATCGCCGTAATTGGACCATTGCCATTCAGCCGGCAGGCCGAAGGGGTTTACGCGCAGATCACCCAGCGTCTTGAAGCCGCCCAGCGCTGTGGTCAACAGCGGCACCAGCACGATGGCTGCGATGAGGCCGAGCGACACATAGAGATAGAGCTTCGTGCTGGTGCTTACGCGGATGGATGTGGAAGTATCAGTCATGGCGCATGAAAATCCTTTTGTAACCAAAGGCGAGCGTGACGCATATGACGAAGAGCACCACGCCGACCGCACTGCCAAGACCGACCTGCATGCGCATGACGCCGTAGGTATAAAGGAAGGTCACCATGGTTTGCGTGGAGTTGGACGGGCCGCCTCCGGTGAGCGGCATGATCATGTCGAAGAGTTGCAGCGAGCCGATCACCGCAAAGAAGATGGAAAGACGCACGGTGGAACCGAGCATAGGCAGCGTGACATAGCGGAACTTCTGCCAACCGGTGGCGCCATCGATTTCAGCGGCTTCCAGAACGTTCTTGTCGACCGATTGCAGACCGGCGATGAACAGCATCATGTGAAAACCGAAATATTTCCAGACGATGACGGCCAGCACCGCATAGATCGCCACATCCTTGTCCGCCAAAACATAAGGGTTGGCGAAGCCGAAGAAGTTGGAGATGGCGGCAAAGAGGCCGTAGTCACCATCATAGACGAAGCGCCAGATCAGGCCTGCTGCGACATCTGCAAGGACGTAGGGCAGGAAGAAGACGAGGCGGAAGGCGACGACGCCCGGAATTTTATGCGCCAGCATCGTTGCCAGCCAGATGGCCAGCGGGATCTGGATGCAGATCGAAATTACGATGATCAAGGCGTTGTTGATAAGTGCCTGCGAAAAGGCCGCATTGCCGAACAACACCTGAAAGTTCTTCAGCCCGATGAAATCGGTGGGCGTGCCATATCCGTTCCAGCGATAGAGGCTGTACCACGCCGCCTCGCCCATCGGCAGGATGACGAAGAGGGTAAAAAGAAGAAGTGCCGGTGGCAGGAAGATGAGCAGCGTCAGGGCACGGTCATGGGCGACCGAGCTTTGTTTGCGCTTCAGCTTCGTCAGTGGTTTGGCCAATGCGGGTGCTGCATTGATGGAAATATTCGTCATCATGTCCGCTTTCGGTTTCACGCGGGGCGAAGGACGCCGCATTCAAGCGGCGGCGTCCTGTCGTTCAGGCGGGATCAGCGAAGCTCGAAGGCATCCTGAATCTGCTGGGCGCCTTCTTCCGATGTCATCTGACCCGAGACGATTTCAACGGAGACGTCATTGACGACGCGACCGACGGCTGCACCCAATGTCTGGTCGAAGAAGTTCTGGTGCCATGTGGACTCCGAGAGTTGCTTGGCAGAGCTGGCCAGCAGCGGGTTTGTCACGGCTTCGTTGGCGCCGACAGCCACCGGCAGGATCATACCGGCCTTGGCCATCTTCTTTTCGTTTTCCGTATTGGTCATGAAGGTGGCGAATTCGATGGCTTCCTTGGAGGCATTCTTCGTGACGGCCCAGCCGTTCAAGCCACCGAGCGTATCTGTTGCCTTGCCCGCGCCGCCTTCGACGGCTGGAAAGGCGAAGCGACCGATATTGTCTTGTGCAAGGCCCTTGCCGTCACCGGCATTCTTGCGCTGGTTGGCTTCGGTATTGTCAAAACCGAGGATCATCGCGGCCTTGCCATCACCGAACACGCCGAGTGCCTGCGGCCATGTGGAGCCGAGATAGCCGGGCTGGAAGGGTTCGAGCTTGCCGAATTCCGCCAGTTGTTCGCCAGCCTTGATGATGGCCGGGTCCATGAAGCCTTTGCCCTCACCCTTGCGGGCTGCATCGAACACCGGCTGTCCGCCATTGCGCATGACGAGGTAGCTCCAGTAGAAATGGATCGGCCATTTTTCACCGCCACCACCGGCAATTGGAACGATGCCCGCAGCCTTGATGGTTTTGACGGCGTTGCCCAGATCGTCCCAGGACTTGATGTCATCAGCCTTCACGCCAGCCTTGGCGAAAAGCTCCTTGTTATAGAAGAAGCTGACGAGGCTGACCTTGAACGGCACGGCCCAGACCTTGCCATCAAAGGAAAAGCCATCGATGGCCGCAGGGTTATAAGCATTGCGAATCTTGCCTCCATCAGCATCGAAAACCTCGGACAGATCTTTCAATGCGCCGGTTTTGGACTGCTCCTCCAGCACGCCGCCGCCCCAGCTATAGAAAAAGTCGGGAACATCGTTGGATTGCAGCAGCGTCGGCAGCTTGGCTTTGAAGGCTTCGTTCTCAAGGAACTGAAGCTGAACATCAACATCCGGATGTTTGGATTCGAAATCCTTGGCAATCTCCTCCCAGACGGCCACGGCTTTCGGATCGAGTTCCACATGCATCCATTTGACCACCGTTGCGGCAGATGCCGCCGCTGTGCCTAACATGAATGTGATGGCTGTGGTTGCGGCAAACGACATCCACTTGCCGCTCAGGCTTGCGCCTGCGTGCTTATTCGTCATGATGGTAATCCTCCCGGGGACGTTCCTCACCAATTATTCCCCAATGCGGATTAATTCATATAAGGACGCGCTCAATGTCAAGGCATATTGCTGATATTTTCAGCTTTACGCTTGACACACCCCCATCTGACCCGGTTATTTAATCCGCAATCCGATATAAATACCGCCTCAGACATTGGCTTGATCGCGACTGGAAATCATGAAGACCGCAGACCCGGAACTGATGCGCGCGATCAATCGCCTGAACGTCCTCGATACCGTGCGTCGTCACGGGCCGATCTCACGGGTGGAGATCAGCGAAAGAACGCAGCTTTCCACCACAACCGTCTCGGCGATTACCGCCTCGCTGCTGGATGACGGGCTGATTCTGTCGCGGCATCTGGGCGACATCCGCACCGAAGGCGCGCGTGGGCGTCCCCGGGTGATGCTGGAACTCAACCCGGATGCGGCGCGTGTGGTGGGTGCGAAGATCGCGGCGAGCCGCATGGTTTTCGTGGTCACGGATTTTTGCGGCAATGTGCTATCCACGCTTGCGCTACCCATCCGCATCGACCGTCAGCCGATTGGCGTCATAGCGGATCTCATCGAGGATGGGGTGCGGCGCTGCGTGGTGGATGCCGGTCTGTCGCTGGAAGATGTCGACATGGTCTGCCTCGGGCTACCCGGCGTCATCGAGCATCGCACGGGAAAAATCCGTTCCAGCCCCGTTTTGCGTGAAGTGAATATAGACTTTGCCGATGAAATGACGGCGCGTTTCGGCACGCCGACCATCATAGAAAGCGATGCCCATGCCGTAACGCTCGGCCACCACTGGTTCGGCAAGGCGCGGGATCTGGAAGACATGGTGCTGATTTCGCTGGAGCAGACTTTGGGGCTGGGCGTGCTGCACCGGAACGATCTGTTTCGCGGTGCCGGTGGCCTCAGCCACAATCTCGGCGATCTCGTGCTGGTCGCCAGCCCGGAAGGCACCGTGCGGCTTGCGAGCCATGCCGGAGAGAATGCCATTTTAGGGTCACGACCTGCGGATGGACGCTTTGCGGAGGCCATTCGGCTGGGCCGGGGCATGCAGCATGCGCAGACGCTGGTGCTGGCGCAGGACAATGATCTCATTGCCGCTGCCGAGCGCGCGGGTGCGGCCATCGGGCTGACGCTGGCCAATATCGTTACGCTGTTTGCGCCACCGCGGGTCATCATCGTCGGGTCCAGTCTGGAACTCGGCGCACCGTTCATCGACAGCATCCGCACCGCCTACGAGACCTCCGTGCCGCCTTCCCTGCAAGGTGTGGCGGAACTGGTTTTCGACAAATCGAGCGACGAATTGTGGGCGCAAGGCGCTGCTGCGGTCGCACTTTACGAGCTTTATGAATCGCCGTGGAACACCACGGGTCCGGCTCTCTGAGGAGGGAGCGGGTTCACATCATGACGGGAGAGAGAACATGAAAAAAGTCGGCATAGGCATCATCGGATGCGGCAATATTTCCGGTGCTTATCTGAAAGCGATGGCATCCTTTCCCATTCTCGACATTCGCGGCGTGGCCGACATGAATGTGGATATGGCAAAGGCCAAGGCCGAGGAATTCAACCTGACGGCCCGGACGGTGGATGAGTTGTTTGCCGACCCGGACATCGAGATCATCGTCAACCTGACGATCCCCAAGGCGCATGTCGAGGTGGCGTTGCGGGCGCTGGAAGCGGGCAAGCACACCTATTCCGAAAAGCCGCTGGGCATCAATTTCGCAGAAGGCAAGAAGCTGGCCGAAGCCGCGAAGGCCAAAAACCTGCGCATCGGCGCTGCCCCCGACACGTTCCTCGGCGGCGGCCATCAGACGGCCCGCACGCTGATCGACCAGGGCGTTCTTGGCATGCCCGTCGGTGGCACAGCCACCTTCATGTGCCCCGGCCATGAGCGCTGGCATCCTAACCCCGCTTTCTACTACGAGGTTGGCGGTGGGCCGATGCTAGATATGGGACCATACTACATCACCGATCTCGTCAATCTGTTCGGCCCGGTGGCCAAGGTCGCGGGCTTTGCCTTCTCGCCACGAACGGCGCGACTGATCACCAGCGAACCGCGCAATGGCGAAAAGATACCGGTGCAGATTGCCACCCATGTTGCTGGCGCTTTGGCGTTCCAGAATGGAGCCATCGTGCAGGTCGGAATGAGCTTCGATGTGGCCGGACACAAGCATGTGCCGCTGGAGCTCTACGGTACCGAAGGCACATTGATTGTGCCCGACCCCAACCATTTCGGCGGCGAAGTACAATTGCTAAAGAAGGGTGGACAGTTCGAAAATCAGGACCTGTCGTCGCCCTATTCGGATGGCAATTACCGCTCCATCGGCGTGGCGGATATGGCGCACGCCATCCGCTCTGACCGGCAGCACCGCGCCAATGGCGACCTCGCCTTGCATGTGCTGGAAGTCATGGAAGCGTTTCAGACCGCATCCGACACCGGCACGACCATCACCATCACCACTGCCGTCGACCGCCCAGCACCGCTGGCGGAATCGCTGGTTGACGGCCAGATCGGCAAATAATTTTAAGGAGGAATGAAATGCGTGAAGCACTGATAGTTTGGGGCGGATGGAGCGGTCACGAACCGCAGGAATGCTCTGTCATCATCAAGGATCTTCTGGAGGAGGAAGGTTTCAAGGTCTATGTCGAGCACAGCACGGAAGCTTTCGCGGACCCATCCGTGCATGATCTGAGCCTCGTGGTGCCGATTGTCACCATGTCCAAGATCGAGAAGGAAGAGATAAAGAACCTTGCTGCCGCCGTCGAAAACGGTGTGGGCATTGCAGGTTACCACGGTGGCGCGGGCGACAGTTTCCGCGAATGCGTGGAATACCAGTTCATGATCGGCGGCCAATGGGTCGCGCATCCCGGCAACATCATCGATTACAAGGTGAATATCACGAAGCCGGATGATCCGATCATGCAGGGGATCGCCGACTTTCCCTACACGTCCGAACAGTATTATATGCATGTCGATCCATCCAACGAGGTGCTGGCAACGACCAACTTTACCGGTGATCATGCGTGGTGGATCGACGGCGTAGTAATGCCGGTGGCGTGGAAGCGGAACTACGGCAAAGGCCGCGTGTTCTATTCGGCGCTCGGCCATGTGGCGAAAGAGTTCGAGGTCCCGCAGATGCGGGAAATCTTCCGCCGCGGTGCAAACTGGGCCGCACGGTAACGAAATAGGGACGGAAGATACCGTCTCATACTGGGAGGTATCATGACAGATCGTAACATCGTGCTGGTCGATCCGCTGCCGCGGACCCTTGAACTAATCATGGAGCCCGATGTTCGCGCCCGGTTGGAAAAGCTGGGTGAACTTGTCATTTCGGAGGATCGGCAGATGCCTGCGGAGCAGGTGGATGCCCTTCTTCCCGATACCGTCCTGATCTTCGGCCAGACCGACATGCCAAAAGAAAGGCTGGATCGCGCGCCAAAGCTCAAGGCGATCATCAACGTGGAATCCAACTTTCTGCCAAATATCGACTATCAGGCCTGCGTCGAGCGCGGCATCTGGGTTATCGCACCCGCCTCGGCTTTTTCATCGCCCGTTGCGGAAGCATCGCTCGGCATGGCGCTCGATCTGGCACGCGGCATAACCCTCGCCGACCGCCAGTTTCGCGAGGGAACCGAGGAATATGGCCTTGCCGGAAACGTCGATACGTTCCGCTATGCCGGTGCGCCCATCGGCATCATTGGCTTCGGGGATCTCGGGCGCGAATTGCGGGAACTGACCCGACCGTTCAAGAACGCGGTCCATGTCTACGATCCATGGCTACCGCCGGAAATCATCGAACGTCTGGACTGCATTCCGAGCACGCTGGATGACGTTTTTTCCAAATCCCGCGGCGTTTATGTCTTTGCCAGCGTAACCAGTGAAAATCAGGGCTTTATTGGCAAACGGCAGTTCGACGCCATGCAGCCGGGCTCTGCCTTCCTGCTGATGAGCCGCGCTGCGGTAGTGGATTTCCCGGCGATGCTCGACGCTGTTAAATCCGGCCATATCCGCGCGGCGACCGACGTGTTTCCCGATGAGCCCGTCCCGGCGGATGATCCTGTCCGTTCGATCCCCGGTCTGTTACTTTCTGCGCACCGCACTGGCGGAACGCTCGATGCGTTCTACAGACTGGGTTCCATGGCAGTCGCAGACGCGGAGCTGATCATGAAAGGCTTACCGCCACAGCTGTGCAGACGCGCCGATCCCGCCACGGCCAGCAGGCTTCGCTCGAAACCCGTCAGCGTGTCTTGATCCCGTTCTTGCTCTAAGCGAAGCGTTAGGCAGCGACTTTCATCATCGTTGCGCTTATCGTCTTCAGGCTTTCATGGCGCGTCGAGGGAGCGAATTTCTTTCCCTCGCGTTGTTGAGAGCTCCTCCTTCATCCCGCGCACAGGCTCCCATGGCAATCTTAGCATCCTATCTATACCGAGACGGCAAACGCGCCGAAGAGGTGCCGCTGAGCGGCAAGGCATTTGAATCGAAAGACGGGGAATTCGTCTGGATCGGGCTGGTCGATCCGACGGCGGAGGAACTGAAAGACCTGAAAACCATGTTCGGCCTCCACCCTCTTGCGGTGGAAGATGCGCTGAAAGGCAAACAGGTACCGAAAGTCGATGTCTACGGCGACCAGCTTTTCGTCGTCGCAAAGACGGCTCACCTCGAGGGTGACAAGATCGTCTATGGCGAGACCTGCATCTTCGTCGGCTCGGATCACCTCATCTCCGTCAGGCACGGTTCGGCCCGCGCGCATAAGGAATTGCGCGAACAGCTTGAACATTCGCCGCGGCTTTTGCGACAGGGGCCGGACTATGTCCTGCACGGCATCATCGATTTCGTCGTGGATGGCTATCTGCCGATTATCGAGACGCTGGAAGACAAGGTTCTGGAGCTGGAAAAGCACGTCCTCGTCTCGCTGCTACAGCCGGAACAGATCAGACGCATTTTCCGCATGCGCCGTCAGGTCATCCGTTTTCAGCGGATTCTGGGGCCGATGGCGGAAGTGGTGGGTAAGCTCAGCCATCTCGAATTGCCCTGTGTCGATGAGAATGTTCAGCCCTTCTTCAAGGATGTCCATGACCACATCCGCCGCGTGGATGGCATGGTGAGTGGCCTGCGGGAAATCATGACGTCTGTGTTTGAGGCATCCAACCTGCTGGAGCAGCAGCGGCAGGGTGCGATCACACGACAGCTGGCGGCATGGGCCGCCATTCTGGCTGTGCCGACGGCTATCGCCGGCATATATGGCATGAACTTCAAGAACATGCCGGAGCTGGAAACCCGTTACGGCTACTTCATCGTTCTGGCGGTGATTGCGGCCATGTGTTCCGTGCTATACGTGCGCTTCAAGAAGGCCGGTTGGCTATGACTACAGTCCGGCGAGGACGATTTACCAAATGACTCCAAGGCTTCAGGGAACTCTGCGACTCCCCACCGGTTAGGGTAGGTGCAGATAACGAAAACCTTGGAGGAAACACACATGAAAAAGTATCTCATCGCATCGGTCTTCGCTTTGAGCTTCGCATCGCTTGCTGTTGCGCAAACAGGTGGCAGCGGTTCAGGTGGCACAGGCGGCAATGGCGGATCAAATGCAGGTTCGGGCACATCTAGCGGCTCGACAAGTGGTTCCGGCACCAACGGAACATCCGGCACAGGCATGAACAATTCGAACTCGAATATGAACAGCGGTTCCGGTGCGGGTGGTAACACAAACAACACCAACTGTGTCAACGGCGCTGCATCCACCCAGAACAGCACGACGACAACAGGCACGACCGGTACGACTGGCACAGCCTGCCCGAACTAAAGCGACCATATCGCCGACATACGCAAAGCCGGGGCATCAGCCCCGGCTTTCTTTTTGATTGATGGTCCTCAAATTCTTCAGGCCATGCTGACCTGCGGACGCGGCTTTACACCGAGAATGATACCGATGGCGGCGATGGCCAGCACCAGACCGCTGGTGCCAAACACAGTGGTTGCGCCGTTCAAGTCGAAGATGACGCCGCCAATCGCAGCACCCATGGCAATGGCAAACTGGATGGACGCCACCAGCAGACCGCCTGCGCTTTCCGCTTCATCGGGAATGGTGCGTGCAAGCCATGTAGACCACGACACTGGGACCGCACCGAACAGGAAGCCCCAGATTGCGACCAGAATGGCGGCCAAGGGCAGCGGTGGCTGTGTGGTGACAAGCAGCAATGCGATGACCGCCATCAGCAGAGGCAGAGCAGCCAGCGAAAATCTCAGGCTGCGGCTGATCAGCGATCCGGCAAGCAATGTTCCGACAAAATTGGCCAATCCGAAACCCAGCAGCAGAGCGGAAACCATGCCGATGCCAGCGCCGATATCCGCCTCCAGATATGGCCGCAGATAGGTGAAGAAGGCAAAGTGGCCGCCAAAGACCAGCGTTGCTGCTGCAAGGCCAAGAGCAATTCCCGGTCTTGCCAGAACGACGCCAAGGGTCTTCAGGCTGGTGGTGCCTGTTGGAGCGAGTTTCGGCAATGTCAGGAACTGCATAACGAAGGCGATCACGCCCAGCAGTGCGGTCAGGACGAAAACGGCGCGCCAGCCCGCAAGATCACCCACATAGGTACCGACAGGAGCAGCAACGATGGTGGCTGCGGAGACGCCGCTGAACACCATGGAGAGCGCGCGCGGAATGCTCTTTGGCGGTACCAGCCGGATGACGATGGCAGTCGACATCGCCCAGAAACCACCAAGCGCAACACCCAGCAACAGACGTCCGATCAAAAGCATGGTCAGGCTTGGAGCCGCTGCCACCATGAGGTTGGAGATAACGAGCAGCGCCGAAAACAGCATCATCAGATGCCGACGATCAATGCGCTGAGCGACAGAGGTAATGGCGAGGCTTGCCACCATGCCGACAACAGCAGTGACAGTGACCGCCTGCCCGGCCGCACCTTCGGTAATGCCAAGCTCGGCGGCAATGGGCGTCAGCAGGCTGGCAGGCAGAAACTCTGCCGTCACCAGGCCGAAAACGCCAAGTGCCATGGAGGTGACGGCACCCCAGGCGGGCGCATGTGGACCGGCCTCAGCGGCAACGGGATTAAAAGTAGGGTTCATAATCGTGTCCTTTGGGAGGATGAGAATGCGCTGACCATAAACTGGACTTTCCGGACGTTCTATGCCACATAATCCGTCATGCTTGATCAAAAGTCCGAAAATCGATTGTTGCCAGATCCAGATCTCGTCAGCGAATTGCTGATGGGCATGCGTCTCGTCGGGCTGGATTACCGCCGGATAGAGGCGACAGCGCCCTTCGGCCTCGGCTTTGGCGAAGTGGAAGGGCGCGCGCAGTTTCACTTTGTTGCCTGCGGTCCTGTCTATTTGCGCAGCCCCGCTGGAACGCTTCATACCATGAATACAGGCGATGCGGTGCTGTTGCCACGCGGCGGTGCACATTCGCTGATTTCGAGCCCTGACATTCCCTGCCAGAATATCCGCTCGCTCGATGCAGCCCCGCTATGCAATTCGGTAACTGATATCAAGGCCTGCAATCCCGACACGCCGCATGAAAAGCGCGTTCTGGTTTTCAGCGGCTGCATGGAATTCGATCTCGGCGGCCTTCACCCGCTGGTCGGGTTGATGCCGGAGGTGATGTTCGTCGGTACGCTTTTGCCGCGCTATCCTGAACTGCTGCCGATGCTGGAAGCTATGGAACGGGAAACGACGCAGGCGCGGGCAGGATTTGCGGGCATTCTGGCTCGGCTGGCAGATGTGGTTGCCGCCTTCATTGTGCGGGCATGGGTGGAATGCGGCTGTGGCGATTCCTCTGGCTGGATTGCTGCCCTGCGCGACCCACGCCTTGGCCGCGTCATTCTGGCCATTCACAACAATCCCGGCCATGACTGGTCTCTGGCCGAACTGGCGAGTGAAATGGGCGCGTCCCGCTCCGTCTTTGCCGAACGGTTTCTGGATGTTACCGGCATTACGCCACTGCGCTATCTGACAGAACTGCGCATGCGTCTTGCTTCACAATGGATCGGCAAGGAACACATGCCAATCGAAACCGCCGCGATCAAGCTGGGTTACGGTTCACAGGCCGCCTTCAGCCGCGCCTTCAAACGCATCATCGGTCATCCGCCGGGGTCATTGACGGCGCGCGGACACATCGACCGGATGGTCCGCGCCGAGGCAGACTGATTAGCGCGACGCCCGCAGCACGGCGAAAAGGCGTTTCCCCAAGATCAGCGCGTCTGACACTTCAAACGTCTCCTGGCTCAACACATCGACATATGTCCGGTTTGCCAATTCGTCCGGTAGCTTTATGCGCCTCTCGTCTACGACTGAACCACTCCCCATTGTGAGCCGGGGTATGACGACGATGAGCGCATCATCCTGTGTGGTTCTGGCATAGGACACGACATGTTCCGCGCCGCTGCCGGTTGCTATGAGCGGTAGATAGCGTCCCTTACGGAAAAGATCGGGCGCTTCGCGTCGCATATGAAGAATGGTGGCAATCAGACGCTGTTTTAGTTTTGGGTTCGGCCAGTCTTCGACCACGCTGTCCTCGTCAGACAGTTGCGTTGCAAGAGCGTCGAAATCCGGTTCGCGGCGATTATCCGGATCGACAAGGCTGAGATCGAGCCCTTCACTGCCTTGATAAATATCAGGCACACCGGGAGCGGTCAGCTTTATCAGCGTTTGCGAGAGACTGTTTGAAATCCCCGCGGTTACAAGGGGTTCAAGCGTCTTCATAAAGTCTTGCAGAAAGATTTGATTATCCGGGGAAAGCAGATTCCGCGCATAGTCGATCACCGCCTTCTCATAGACCTCGTTGCCGTCGCCCCAATTCGTACGCAGCTTCGCCTCGCGCAAGGCCTTTTCCACATAGGCGGCAAAACGCTCTTCCAGCGCTTTCAGCCCTTCCTGATCCGTCGTCTTCAAATCGTATGGCCAGACGCCTGCCAGCGCCTGATACAGCATCCATTCCACGGCTGGCTCGGGCGCCACGCCGTCCTCAAGGTCCTGCTTGAAACCGGCATTCATACCCTGCCAGCGGCTGACTGCCTTCGCCCACAGTTCCGGCGCTTCTGTGATGGCATAGAGCCGCGCGCGTGCGTCTTCGCCTCTCTTGGTATCATGGGTGGAGGTGGCCGACAGGCCATGCGGCTGGGTTTCCAGCCGCTGAGCCATCTCTGCATGAAACCGTTCCACTGAATAAGCATGCGGCAGCGGTTCTGCTCCGACTTCGCTCAGCGCCAGCATCGTGTTTTCGCGGTAGAACAACGTATCTTCTACCGACTTCGCCATGAGCGGGCCCGTCAATTGCTGGAAGCGCGTTCTAAACTCCGCGGCAATCGGCCCCTCACCGCTTTGCAGAATGTGTTGCAGGCTTTTTAGTGCATGCACATTGGGCGCGTTCGGGCCAGCGGATATGGTAGCGACAACCTCGGCCAAAACTTCGGCACTTTGGTGAGGAAGTCCATCCTCTGTGCCATAGGTTCTGTAGACCGGAAATGAGGTCACCAATTCCCGCAGCGCAGCGCGAACATCCGCTTCGCTCGGCTGCTCCGTTTGCTCGCCCAGTATCTCCATCGATAGCTTGAGGAGCCTTGAGAATTCCCCAGCGAAGTTCTTGTCGGCCATCAGCAGCTTGGCTTTTCGCAATTCCGTCTGCATATCGACTGGACGACCTGTGGCCTGTTCGTAGGCCGAGCGCAGTTCATCCAGCTTCGTTTCGTCCACAAAGATGTTGCTTAGCGTGGAAATAAACTCATATCCGGTGGTGCCTGATACGGGCCAGTCTGCAGGAAGCGCCTCGCCCGGGCCCAAGATTTTTTCCACCGTCAGATAGCAATCCGGCCCGACCTCACGGCGCAGCCGCTCCAGATAGGCTTTGGGATCAGCAAGCCCATCCACATGATCGACGCGCAGGCCATCGACAGCGCCGCTGCGCACCAGTTCCAGTATGAGACGGTGTGTCTCGTCAAAGATTTCAGGCGCTTCGACCCTGACGCCGACAAGGCCGGTGACTTCGAAAAACCGCCTGTAGGAGAGATCGGAACTCGCATCTCGCCAGGACATCAACCGGTACGGCTGCTGGTCGTGCAGATCGGCAATACGGCTTTTGTCAGTTGTTTGAAGTGCGTCCGCGCCTTCTGCGGCGTAGGAAGAAGGCGTCAGCGGATAAAAGGCATCATGATAGCAAAATGCCGGTTTGCCGGTGACCGGGTCAGCCTTGATTGTAATCTCGTCTGCTTCAATCACTTCGGCAAAATCGCTGCCGAGAAAGGGCAATGTCAGACGGCGTGACCAGTCGATATCGAAATGGTGGGCGTAACGGCTCTCTTGCCCGTGCTCGATGACGTGTTTCCACCACGCATTCTCCAGAGACGCGGCCATGTGATTGGGCACGATATCCAGAATGAGCCCAAGACCTTCAGCTTTCAGCGCCTCAACCAGCCGATCAAAACCAGCCCGACCGCCGATGGTCGGATCGATTTCATTGGCATCCGTGACGTCATATCCATGCGTGGACTCAGTCGTCGCCGTGAATATCGGCGACGCATAGAGATGGCTGATACCAAGTTTCTTGAGATAGGGGATGAGTGCAGCAGCACGATCGAAGGTCATGCCGTTGCGAAACTGAATGCGATAGGTGGCGGTGGGAATTGTCATGCATGGCTCCAGTGGGAGAGGAGCCGAAACTGAATGGCGGGCATCTGGTTCCCCGGTTGCGGGTAAAAGCTTTATCTTTCGGTGAGAACGCCTGTCACAGGCCAGAACCTACCCCGGCCCTGTCGCTTCAAATGGAAGCGACGTTGGCCATGGTGTCGCCCATGCGATCTGCCAGAAAATGCTTTGCGCGGTTAATACGGCTCTTCACCGTTCCAACGGAAATCCGGCACTGGGTCGCCGCCGCATCGTAAGCCTGCCCGTCTTCGACCACGAGATGGAAGACATCCTTGTATATGGTCGGCATGGCGGCGACGGCCTTGTCGTATTCCAGCTTCCGCATGGCCCATTCCTGCGGCGACTCCGCTGCCGGGATGAGGAAGTCGAGATTGTCAGTGCCGACGGTGATGCGTTTGGCTTTTTGATAGGTCGTGTGGTGCGCGTTGCGCATGATGGTGAACAGCCAGGATTTGAGGTTCGTGCCCGGCGTAAACGAGGGCAAGGCCTTCAAGGCTTTGAGCAGCGTATCCTGCACAAGATCATCGGCATCTGTCTGGCTGCGGTGAAAGCGCGAGGCGAACCTGCGCAGGGCGGGTATCAGGGACACGAGTTCCTGCTGAGTGTTGATTTCTGCTGCCATGCTCGATCTCCTCATGAGCTTGAGGTTAATCAAGTCTTTGGCTGCATCATCGTTCCTCCACCTGAGGGAAGGGTACGTTAGCGTACGCTTGTTGAACGGCCTCTTGAAAAGACGGATTTTTGGCGTAGGTGAGCCACTGTCAACGTGAGTTCTGGAAGATGGATAGACCTTTTACTCAGCCATGCGGACCGTTGCGCGGAAGGGAACGGTCGTGACGATTTCACCCTCTTCTGTCGTGATTTCGAAAACTTCGCCATCTATGACTTCGCCACGTACCATCCTCTCCGCGAGGATTTCGCGGGCGGCCTGAAAGGCCTCGTCGCGCGCTGCTTCGAGAGTTTCGAATTCCGCGCCTTCCGGATCTTTCTGCAGTTCCTGATGACGACGGACATGAAAATAGTATCTCATTACAATTCTCCCCTGTTCGTCCCGAACCTTTGGCGGGGAGGAAAGTTTCATCACGGTGCAATTTGTGATATAGAAGCAGGGCGTTCCCTTCGGTCCAAACGCTCAAGCCGCACATTGCCTGTTATGGACCGCATGAAAGGGCTTCGCGTGACTTGGACTACTAACGGTCTTCTCAAAACTCTATCCGAAAAAGACGTCGCCCTGGTACAGCCACGGCTGGAACCTGTGACGCTTGCGCAGGAGCAGGTCCTGTTTGAAACTCGCAAACCCATCAGCCACGTTTACTTCTTCGAGAGCGGCCTGTCCTCGGAAGTAGTCGTGGCCAGCAAGTCCATCGAGGTCGGCTGTATCGGTCACGAGGGATGTTCCGGCGTGCCGGTTCTGCTGGGCGTGGACAGCAGCCCCCACAAGGCATTCATGCAGGCAGGCGGCAAGGCCTTGCGAATTCCCACGCCCGAGCTTCAGAAACTGATGGACGATAACAGCGCATTGCGCGAGCTTCTGTTGCGATATGCGCATGTGTTCATGATCCAGATCGCGGCAACTGCCCTTGCAGACGCACGCTACGATGTCGAGCAACGTCTGGCACGCTGGCTATTGATGTGTCACGACCGGCTGGGAGACGAACTGCCGCTGACCCACGATTTTCTGGCGGTGATGCTCGGCGTTAGACGGCCCAGCGTCACGGATGCGCTGCACAAGCTGGAAGGAAACCGCGCGATAAAGGCAGAGCGCGCGATGATTACGGTCAGGGACCGCAGCATCATGGAAGAAACGGCGGGAGATTCCTACGGCATACCGGAAGCGGAATACCGGCGGCTAATCTCTCATCGATAGTGGTTGGGCAGGCTTTGGCCTAAGCCAATCAATAGCCGGTCATTTCCAGATACCCGACGCCGGACGTGCTTCCATCAAACGAGATCGGGCCTTCCCAATAGGGCGTGGATGTGGCCATCCACGCATTGTCATTCAGCGGCTTTGTGGTGATATCCAGCCCCTTGCTGGCAATCTTTACCCGCCAGGCAACCGGAATGTCTTTGCCGTTGACCCTGGCGCTTCGCAGAGGTTCGAAACTGACATCATCCGACGAGAGCGGTGTTGTCTTGCCGTCTTCGGAAATCCAGTTCGCAGACGTGTAGCCCTCACCTGAATCGCGCAGCCGAAACGCCATGACCTTTTCGCCAGAGGTAAGATGCAGCGAAAACCAGTCCCAGCCGGTTTGATCTGACGCCAGCGGCTGCGATGACCATTCCCGGTCCAGCCATGCCTTGCCGCGAACCTTGACGAGCGATCCGCCGAGGGTGACGGTGCCTTTTACCTCGTAAAAGGGCTGGGAGTAATAATAGCTCGCCTGCCCTGCCTGAGATTTGACCGAATAACCGCGATCTCCCTGCAAAACGAGCGGTTTCGTTGCGGTAAGTGCCAGCTGGTAACCGAAGTCCTGGCCGGTGGCGTGCAGATCGATCTGCGCCAGTGGGTCGATGCCTCCGGCTGAAGACGACGTCATCTGCCAATCATCGATCCACGCTTCGAACGGGCTGGTCACCACCCCCGCCTGCCCGACACCGCCCCGGGCAAGCCGCTCCGCGACATAATGATGGTCAGCCGTCGTCACTGCCGCATGCCCGATCCAGATTTGCCGACTGGACCAACCTGTCTGATCTTGCGGCGAAAGGGCGGAGCGAAACAGGGTCCATTGCGCGCCAAGCGGGCGGCCATCTTCTGTTTCGAGATTTGCGGTGACATACCACCACTCGATCCGAAAATCCGGATGAGCCCCGTGATCTCTCGGAAACGAAAGCGTGGTCCCGCGCTGAGGAACGGAAAACCCTTGAGCATCCGACCCGAGACCTGCGAAGCCCTGCGCCAGAAGAATGGCTGGCAATGCAAGCAGGGCCATCAGCACAGTGCCGAAAAAAGCTAGATATCTAGCGCTCATTAGCAAACACTCTCAGCAGATCGGATGGATTGATGGCGGCCAACCGCAGAACTGGCACAAGCACTGACAGGATGGCCGCCACAAGCGCGATTGCACCCAGCTTCAGCCACTCCACCGGAAAAATCATCATCGGCAGGCGCCAGCCGAAAGCCTCGACATTGACGATGACGAGAAGCACCCAGGCCAGCGCAAGCCCAACGGGAATGGCGGCAATGAAGGTGACGAGCCACAAAGCGAGCGTTCTGAGCACCTCCAGAATAGCAAGGTTACGCCGGCGGATGCCCATGGCCCAGACAGGCGCAAGCTGCGGCAGCCTTATGCCGGAAAGCGTCAGCAGGCTTGCAAACATGGCAAAACCGGCAACGGCCAGCGTCAGCACATTCAGCGCGCCTGTGACGACAAAGGTCTGCTCGAACACCGCACGCGACTGGCGTTTCAGCGAGGCCTGATCCAGTACATTACCGTCCGGCAGTCCCAACTCCTGCACCATTTGGCGTTTGAGATCGGACGCGCGTGCGGGATCGACGCGGACGCCATATCTGAGCTTGGACACGTTGGGGTAATGGTTGCTTAGCGCATCCGCACCGACCATGACCTGCCCCTTCGGATTGCCGTAATCCGAATAAACACCAACGACTGTCACCCGCCAGCCATCCGGCAAAGTTATTTCCTGTCCGGGCTGAACATGCTTTGCCCGCCAGAACTGCTCATTTATCAGCGCGCCATGTCCTTGCGCGATTGTGTCCCAAGCACCCGGCATCGATTGAATAAGCGGCCAGTGGTCCCGGTAAGTCGCGTGGTCAGCAACACCGGATATCTGCACCTCATCGCCCAGCACTTGCCCCGACGCGCTCCATATCGGCAGGACCGCATCTGCATGTACGGGAAGCCACGCCCTGAGACGGGCCGCTTCCGCCTCATCACGCGCCGTGACATAGAGTTCCGCGACCAGACGCTGGTCCAGCCAGCCTAGGAAAGTGGTGCGAAAACTGGATACCATGGTACCGACACCGACATTGGCCGACAGCGCAAGAAGCAGCGCCATCAAGGCCAGTGACAGGCCGGGCAGTTGTAAGCGTGTATCTGCCCAGAACCAAACGGTCAGAACCTTTTTAGACCACCGCTCCGCAAGCTGAAGAATGAGAGTGAGAAAAGCAGGCAGCAAAAGCGCCGAGCCCAGAAGAAGGGTACCCAGCACCAAGAACCCGGTCGCTAGCCCTGAACCCACGACCGCAAACAGGGCTGCAATGCCGAGCATAAGCGCGCCGCCAAGCGACTGAAAGCGCAGCGCATTTCCCGATGCCAAAGCCCATGCCTGCGGCTGGGAAGCAGACAGAATGGGCATGTTGCGCACGCGCCAGAGGCTTTGCAGGGACGATAAAGCGGTGCCTGCCAGGGCCATGCCCATTCCAGCCAGCCACCATTCAGGCCGCAGGGAAAGGCTGCCGGAAACCGTTGCGCCATAAAGCCCGCGCAGCGTCGCCGCCACGCCGGGCAACAGCATGGAGGCCATGACATATCCAATGACGACGCCGATCACGCCAGAGATCAAGGAAAGAAGCATGATTTCGATGATGAGCATCGATGTCAGCGCGCGCAGCGACACACCCAGGCAGCGGATGGTACGGAACGTGGCCCGTCGCTGTTCGAATGAAAGCCCAGTGGCCGAATAGACAATGAAAAGGCCAACGATAAAGGCGAGGAAGCCGAAGGCCGTAAGGTTCAAATGAAAACTGTCCGTCAGCCGCGCCATGTCCGGCCGCTCACCAGCTAAGTTGACCTTCAGCTCTGGCGCAACGCTCTCCAGCGCGGGTAAAGCGAGGCGCTGATCTGGTGCAATCACAAGCCTGCTCAGTGCACCATCACGATGCAGCAACCTGTCGGCAACGCTGATATCCGTAAAAGCCGCATCATCCGGTATATTGCCGGACACCTTCAAACGAACGCCAGTCTCGCCCTTGAGCCGTTGTGCCGTGGCCTCAGACACCACCAGCACATCCTGCCCGCCAATGAAATCCACCACTTCGGAAGAACCCGAAAGAGTGAAGACACGGCCCTCATCCGGCATTGTCAGCGGGTCTATGCCGACCAGCCTTATGCGGCTGGTGCCGAACCTGTAGTCACCTTCGATGACGGGCGAGACATTCCAGCCTGCGCGTCGAAGCTTTGCAAAACTGGCAAGCGGAATGATGCCACCATCTTTCGCCACCAGTTGCGAAAGCCCGCTCTGCTCAACGATTGCAGCGGAGCGCGCGTAACTGGCCCGCGCTTCCGCATTGATGGCCTGCACGCCGGACCACAGTGCAGTTGCCAGTCCAATGCCGAGAATAAGCGTGATGAGCTGCAACGGGCGGTGACGCCAGTGGGAGATAAGAACGAGAAAAGTGGCGAGGTTCATGCGGCAATTTTTCCGCCGCGCAGCAGGACTTTACGATCCAGCTTGTCTGCAAGATGCATGGAATGCGTAACAAGCAGCAGCGCAGACCCGGCATTCCGGCTCAGCGACAACATCAGGTCCAGCACCGCATCACCGGTTGCTTCATCCAGATTACCGGTTGGCTCATCTGCCAGCACCAGGGCAGGCCGCGCCGCCAGCGTCCGCGCAATGGCTACCCGCTGCTGCTGGCCGCCCGAAAGCTGTTCCGGATATCTGTTCAGCAATTGGCCAAGACCAAGCTGTGCCACCAACTCACTTTGCCACGCAACATCATGCCGACCCGCAAGCTTGGCATGAAACGCAATATTGGCCGCGACATCAAGCGATGGGATGAGGTTGAACTGCTGGAAGATCAGCCCAACTTCGTTTTTCCGATACAGCGCACGCCCCGCTTCGTCCAAGCCGGTCAGATCACGCCCATTCATCAAAATGACCCCGCTTGCGGGACGATCCAACCCACCAGCGAGATGCAGTAGCGTACTTTTGCCGCTTCCCGACTCCCCGGTCAGAGCAACGCTTTGACCTTCAGACACAAGGAGATCTACACCCTTCAAAACCTCAACAGGTCCCTCCGGGGTCTCATATGATTTGGTGACATTGGAAAGCGACAGAAGCATAGGACCACTCTTGCACCGGCGTTGGCGAACTTCAAGCTGCTTACCGATAGCTCGGCTGCGACGCATTGTTATAAGTGCGAGTGTGATAAGGAAGCCATTGCGTGCAAAAATGCACGAGCTCCGAGGAAATCATAAAATATATATTACATCACCAGGTGGAGCGCCACAAACGGTAAGCGCCCCATCCGGCCTAATTTAATAGAAACGATTACTTCTCGACAGTATCGTCCACGACATCTGTATCAGGCCGATCACCGCCATGAACATGCTGCGACTGCCATTGTCCATTAGCTAGCTGGAAAGAGATATCCACCTCCTCGCCCCCAATCTGCTGCCGCCGCGCCGCGTCCTTCGCAGCCTCCAAAGCGGCATCATGATCCGGAAACGTCTCCGACCACACATCCCCCAACCGATAAGCATACCCGCCGTCGTGTTCACCTACGTGATACGTCACTGCCATGATCATCTCCTTCTACAGCCTGTCACAAACGCGGCGGGACGGGAGATGTTCCGGGGGTGGGCTGGGTATTGGCTGGGGTACGCTTGCTAAAGCTTCTGAACTGTCAGCGTCGCGCGTAACCCGCAGCGTAGGAAAATGGGCCAGATAGCACGGCGGCTTTTTTCATTCCGTAGACATGTTGTATCGTGCCGAGACCAAAGCTGACTTAGCCCATGCGGCCCCGGCGAAAAATGCCATTACCTGTTAGACACCCAGCGAACAATATTTGGGAATGCTCGATAGGCCAGCTCGATCAACTTGCCGCGTCCTGGATAATTTATCTCGCGGCCTGCTTCCAGCGCGCGCTCTACGGAGTCGACAACAGCTTCTGGCGTAACCATTTGCGAAATTGATGTCTGGCCATTCTTAAGGAAATCAGGGCCATCATTCGAGACCTGAGAGATGAGCGGCGTATCGACTGCGGGTGGACACACGAGCTGAAACCGGATGCCCTTGTTGCGGTTTTCATTCATCAGCACTTTGGCATAATGATTGACGGCTGCCTTCGTTGCGCCATAGGCGCCGAAGCGATCAATGGGGACGATGCCTGCTGTTGATCCATATATTATGACATCGCCGCGGGCGCGCGGCAGCATTTTGGAAAGAACAATGCTCGTCGCATTGACCATTCCGCCATAATTGATTTGCATGACTTTGATCGTCTTGGCCGGTTCTGTTTTTGCAAGCTCACCGCCCGGCATAATCGCGGCGCAAACGATAAGCGCATCTATTTCACCAAGGGTCTGCTCAATCTCAGCAATCGTCCTAGAAAGGGCCTCATGATCTGTCACATCGCATGAAAATGCATTGATACAACGATGCTGCCCACCGACCTCGGAAAGCCCCTCCTTATTGAGGTCGATGATGGCGACAGTCTTGCCCTTTTCTGCAAACCGCAAAGCATGCAAACGCCCGATTCCGCTTGCGCCGCCGGTAATGAGTGTAACGCCAGTCATTTGTTAAAGCCTTATATCCATTGAAGTATCATCGCGTTCCAGGCAAAATGCATAGGGGCCAGGCATCCCTTTGAGGTCCATGATGCCGAGAACACGTCGGTCATCTATCCGCGCGAAATGATCGAAGATCGGCTTGCTGTCATAAACCATCGTCGCCGTGGCCCGGCCGCGAAACTCAACCATCCGCAGGCGCGCTTTGGGCGATCTGGTTTGCAGCACAGGTCGCAGAATTCTCATTGCGTAACCGAGTGCAGAGGAGCGGGGCAGAGGTGCTGACAACGGCACCAGAAGAGGATCAACCGCATAGAGACTGCTCTTGCCTGTACCGTAGAACAAAAGCGGATGGACGGCTTCAGCGGTTTCAAACAGCTTGCCATACCAGCCACTGGGTTCCAGAAGCCCATCAAGCCCGTGGCCAGTGCGAATTTCAAAACCGCTCCAAAGCCCATTCATGAAATCGAGATTTGCAGCTTGGAGATCATCGAAAGCCTGGAGGATTTGCTCCGGCGTAGCCTTGCGAGTGGATAAAATTTCTTCAATCATTTTTTCATGCTTCATTAAATCTAATATATATCTTACTACAAAACAGCTATTTAAATGATGGCATCCCGACAAATGTCCGCGCAGCTACTTTAACGTTATATTTAGGCCGCTAGCTCAACTTTTCAAGCGCTGGCGTTGCCTTTCAGCGGGGCGCTTCGTGGGATCTGATCAAAAATCAACATCCGCCATTTTTCTAATCAAACTCCTATCAACTAAAGAGTTATTAGTGCTAGGGAGCCCCGGTAAATAGACATTAGGCGCGCTGTGCGTCCCGACGCAAAACCTTGTCTGTGGCGAGCTCCTCACCCTGCTTTAGAATTTCAAAAGATGGCTCAACAGATTTAACAAAGGTCAACAAGAGGACATAAGCGTACCCATTCTCTGGAGCAGCAGAGCCGGGAAGAGCTTGAAAGACGAGATTGTAACGGCCATTCGGCACAAGAACATCACGCATATTGGTGATCGTGCCAATCTTTAAAGGTGCATCAACTTCGAAAGGAGTCTGAACGGCCCACTCAGCGTTGGCTTCCAGTTTCAACTGGTCAGCTACATCAATTTGAAGGAAGCACTGTCCATCGTGATCGGGTACACCGAAACTGACTATACCTTCCGACCACGCAAAGCCTTGATCGACGTGATCATCATCCCATAGCAAACCGGGACGCGGCAGGTCGGCGCGATGAACGACAACTTGTTTGTATAGAGCCGTCAACGGAAACTCGGCAATCATTTGAAAGAGCCCACGCTACTAAAAATCTAAATTCATAAAACGCTCCGCATCCCTACATCGATGCAGAGAATATCGTGATTTACTCCGCTGGCCGAGCAACCAAGTTCAATGGCAAAGATACATCCATCTCGCTGTCTGCTTTTTGGATTTCAAACATCGGACTGTCGTCTTTTATAAATCTAAGTCGAATACCGTTCTCGAATTTCTCGCCTTCATAAATACCACTGGGCAGCAATTCAAAGATAAGCTGGAATTTTTCCGCCTCAACAATCGTGATTTTATTTTCTTCAGTTATAGATCCAACGGCTACGAAATCATTATTAAGACGTTCAAAGGGCGTTAAAATAATTCTTGTCGGCTCCCCGGTGAACATCGACTCCTCATCATTCTGAAGAATTTCGACGAGGTAATTCTCGCCCTCGGCAACTCTGAAGGAAACACTATCAGGACGCCAGGAAAACCCTTGTGAAACATGGCGTGGTTCCCAGTCATTGAAAGGGCTATCAAGACTTTGATTGAAAACAGCCACTTGCTGGTAGCTTACAAAAAGTGAAAAAACTTCAGCCATAATCAAGGTCCAACAGTAATAGTGGCTTTACAGCCATCACGATATTTTCGAAGCTGATTACCCATGGAAGCGCCTGCCCCCATGTTGTCACCAGCAGTAATATTTCTCACGCTGGCGCCAGTTCCGCCCTCCGAAAACATTGCAGGGGGATATTCATCAGGTTGCTTTCCAGCCTCCCGGGGATACGAACCAGTCGCCGCTGCTCTACGCATGGCAGCATTCGGTCGGTCAATTGTCAAGATAGATGGCTTTCCCGCCGCCTGGGCATCCAAAATATGCTGCGCGGACTCAGGATACTTACTTTTAGAAATGACAACGACGCTGTGGCAAGGGCAGTCATCGCACGGCTCTTCACGCGCCTTTGTTTGGGCGAGTTGCTGGGCCATCGAGGCAGCTTGGGCCAACTGAGCCGCTTTTCTTGCTCGTTCAGCAGCAAGAGCAGCTTCCGCAGTTGCGGTGACGGCCTGAGCGGTTCGGACGGCCCTGTAGCCCTGATAAGCCCGGTAGCCGAGCATGGCAAGACGGCCTAAGCCAACGGCAACGGGAATAGCGAGAGGAAGAGCCATCAACCGGCCCCCAATACACGTTTGCCCTGGATCTCGGCCTGCCCAATTTTCACCATCTCATCCATGAGCTGGCCCAAGGTTTGATCGGGATCAGCGGAGGTCTTCACTGCCTTTCTGATTTCCTGCTCTCGGCCGATTTCACCATCGGTAGATGACATCAAAAACGCCCAGCGGGCATGCGCAGCTTCAGATCGAAGTCCCATTTCCTTTCCATCAGCCTCGTAAAACAACGTCTTTTTACGAAGATCAGCATCGGAAAGATTATTGTTTTCGGGGTCAGCTTCCCGCAGGTAGGTCATAACTCGCTGCCGGGAAACCTCCAGCCGGGAGGCACTCATCATCTGCATCGCGGCGCGGTCAAACTTAAGAGGACCGAGAGGGGCCGGTATATCCGCCCCTCGACGCGCTCTCTTGACGCCCCCGCCCCAAGCCTTATCCGGCGCGAAGATAAGCTGTATCGCGGGGCCGAACAAACGAGCGACTTGAACCTCATCCAGAGCCGGGATCGTCTGCATCATGACATTCGCGTCTGCATGTCGAAAAATGACCATCTCCTGGCCGCCGGACATCAAATCTTCTGGTGACTCATGATCTCCCGCGGCGACAAACTCTTCCTCGTTCGTAACGCGCGGTCCTTCATTCAAAACTTGATTATCTTTCCATATCTTCGGCACCAATATGCGGTTGAGGCCGCGCAGATGGCGGTGAAGATGCTCAGTGGTGAAATCACCGTTCCCAGACCAGAGAACCAATGCTGGCTTTCCATCACTCAACTCGACGATTTTCTGGAGACGCTGGATAACGAGCGTGGGATCGACATCCGGCACCGGCAGCATACCGCCACCAGTCGGGTCGCCCGCCTCCAAGGATGATACCATCTGAGCGGAGAGTGCCGCTGAACGGGATTCAAGCTCCTCGTTGGAAATGTCGTCCTCGGCAGCGTCGCTGGAAGAGGTGTCATTCGACTGCGACAATGCAGCTTGATATGGATTAACCAGCCAAGGACCGCCAACAATGACGGCGTAATCTCCGCCCGCATAGCGGTAAAGTGGGCGGTGGGAGATATCAGCCTGCTTCAGCAACCGCGGCAGGTCATCGAATTGCGAACCATCCATGACCGCGTAGACGCGCTTGTCGGGATCGGAAGCAAGTTCGGAAACGCTTTTCAACAAAGCCTGAGCGACTGAAGATAGTTGCCTCTCGTCAATAGCGTCAGGAACCATAAGATCTACCTTCGCACCATCGGCATCGATTGAGACGCCATGCTCTTCTGACACTCCGTTCCACCTGCACCACCGGAGCCGGAACCACCCTCATCACCGATAAAAACATTGGGTGAACCCGTCTGCGCCTGCCCACCACAATCAATGGCATCTCCAATGCGGCCAGCGGGCTTGCCGTTGATGAAGACAGTGGATGATCCTGCGGCTAGCTTGCGGCCATGGACGGGTTCGGGGCAGACCGGGCAACCATGGGGTACGTAGGCATCACCGACGCGCATCAGCGGTTTGTTGTTGACGAACACGTTGGGGCTGCCGCCAGTTGCCAGAGTTGGCGGGAAGTGGCATGAGTGGCCTGAGCCTATGTCAGTGCGGCGGTGGGCTTCGGGCATGACTACCAATCCAATTCAAGATGTTCGTGCTGGGTTTAGATTAGAATGCGTTCCGAATTTGCTCTTTCAATCCCCGCCAAGATTGCCTCGGCATTGGAACATGATCTTCTATCCCGCGAAGCCAATCGCCACTTGCATCGCGGCCAGTGTGAGCGGCGTTCCAATCAGAAAGCGCCATTTCCCCTGCAGCAACAACGTGTTGAGGCGAACCATCCCCAGTATAGTCATTCGCAAGATCGACGTTGACGTTGGGTCCGAACAGATCACCAGGCAGCCAATCTACGGTAAGCAACGTTCTTGTCATTGGCAAAGCCCTTCCACTCGGAAGTTGTGTAATAGCCGTCCCTATCCGAATGTGAGTCCCCAAAAATATCACATTCTTAGCAACGTCTATCAAAAAACTCTCGCTGTTTGGAAAACCATCACCGGACATTGCGGAGGAAATCTGAAGCTTTTTGCTGGAGCGATTGATTCGAAAACTAAACTCGTGAGTGACATCCAAATCTGGAACCATCCCTCCCCAACGTTCCCAAACCTTTAAATTGCCTCCTCGAGTATCCGAACCGCCATCCGAAATCCCACCGCCGAGAAGCCAGTGTCCCGTATCTGTATCCGCGCCGTAGAAAGCAAAATTCTTTCCGGCATAGGATAACCTGCCGTTTACACTTTGATCCCCATCCTCCCGATAAGGCGTAATATTTCCCGACACATTATGACGGGGCTGCTTCCTCGGTTGCGAATAATCGTTTGCCATCTTGGGTAAAATATCGCCCCTCCGGCTCCATTCATTCTGAGGAATATCTATTCCTCTATCCCTCATTTCATCACTTACCATCACGTCCGCCGCACGTTGCCCTCTTAATTCCAGTACGCGAGGAATAAATTCATTTGAAGAGGGGTCAGAAAAGCATCGAGCACGAGTGAACCGAGCGGCTTGCAGGTCGATAGTAACCTCATGAGTTATCCTGGAAGTTACACCCATGCTTGAAGAAAAGCCTCGCGCATCACCGTGGAAACCTAACCCCCCCATCCCAAAGTTTCTGTCGGGATGGAAAGAACGCGTAACTAAAACGAACTTGCTCATTTAGTGTCCTTCACGAACTGTTCGATAGCTGTTTCCGATAGAGATATCACCCGACCAGCAGCGAAGCGATGAACGTCTATGAGATTTGGCTTGTCCGCAGAGAAAGCTAAATCGAATGTCGATGAAAGAATACGCGCCCAACTCTCATCATAAGTCGATCCTCGAATGTGGATGACGCTCATTGAAGGCCATTTGATATCCTGCTTCGTCTCGGGGTCAAAAATCTCAGCACTACCAACGAGAATCTCTTTGGTTACGAGGTTGAAAGTAGAATTTTGCAAACTCGGAACAAGTTTGAAACTATAAGTACCGTTTTCTGGATAAACAAAGTCGACCATTGATGCAGGTGATGAAATGCTAACATGAAACTCTTTTTTATGATCATTTTCATCAGATTTTGAACCAGTAAGGAGCCGCCATTTATCATCAGCAATAGGGCGCCCAGATACTATAACTGCTCCACCTTTTTCGAGCATCGGGCTATCGATATATATAATTATACGGGTCGACAAATTCGGCTCCCTTGCATTGCTAATTGCGAGTGCGGAAAGACTTAGAGCGAGAATAACGGATAACCAGAGGATGACTTTTTTCAAAAGTTTTCCCGCTCTTTAATTGATATCTATGCGGTTAGCATTCATTTTTATATTCTCTTCTTTTTCCACAATTAGATTGACGCCTATAAGTTTTATTGTTCCGTTAGAAAGCAGGTGTAGTTCAGATTTCCCGCAACGAAGCAAGATTTTCTCATGAGCATCGATCGTCTTCGTGCTGCCTACAACCTCACTCGAAGTAGAAACTGCGCTTTGATAGATCGCGCCTCCTACGTTTAAGGTATATACACCACCGACGGTCACAATATTTGCGCCTCCAACGGTTAAGGTTGATGCGCCTAGTGCATTAATAGATACCGCACCAGTAGCATTAACTGTGTAATGCCCATTTCCACTCAAGGCTGAAATCGTTTTTTCAAGGAAGTACCCTACATCTCGCACCCCAAAATGACTCGAGGCAAGAATCCCGCGGATTACTCCACCATCCACACCTGAGCCGACATTAATAGTGGCATTTCGGCCTACATGTGTTGTTTGGCTGGATTGAATTTCTGTCAGGGATGCACCGCCAACAGATGTTACTTTATTTGCATCGACCCTCTCGGTCGCATGGTTCAATACTTTTACCGTCAAATCTTTTTGAGCGTGGAGAAAAATTTCCTCAAGTCCATTTTCATCCTCGAAGCTGAGTTCGTTGAAACCCTCGCCCTTGTGTGTCTGCGTCCTAAAGGTGCTCTTTGTTTTATTCGCCGGCAGCTCATACGGCACCGTCTGCCGCGCATTCGGCACCACCCCCGTCACCAACGGCCTATCCGGGTCACCATCCACAAATGCCACCATCACTTCCATACCGATGCGCGGGATGATCTGGCCGCCCCAAGTGGAGCCCGCCCAGTTCTGCGCCACCCGCACCCAGCAGGTATCCGTGCCATCTTTCTTCGCCTTTCGGTCCCATGGGAACCACAGCTTGATGCGTCCGTATTGATCCGGATGGATTTCTTCGCCCTCGGGTCCGGCGACAATGGCGACCTGCGTACCTTCGATCTTGGGACGCTTGGTCGTGCGATGTGGGGTGAGGGGTACGCGGGCCGGGATCGCCTCGAAGGCGTTGCGGTATTCCGGTTCGTTGCTGTTGGTCTCGTAGGAGCGGTCCACGATGGTGTGGCTGGCCCTGATGATCACATGCTCTTCATATTCATGTTCGGGATGCGCCACCTCGTATGGAGTGAAGCGGCGGCCAGCTTCCAGAATGCGGGAGGTGGAGGCGCCGAAGACGCGGTCGTGGTCGGCTTCTGACGACTGGGTGCGTAGTTTTTGCGCACGCTCTGCTTCTTCCACGGTCTTGATGCGGGCGGGATATTCGTAAAGCTCGCGCTTGGTCGCATCCGGCATCTGCACCAGTGATGGCGTCATCGTGCCCGGTACCATGCCCGGTGTCTCGAAATTCCAGTCGGCACCGGCGCGCTGGCCCGGCACATAGGAAAAGCGGCGGGCCCAGTCGTTGATGTGGTTGCGGTCCGATGAGCCCTGCGCCAGTCGCACCTTGCCTTCGCCCTGTGCAGACGGGGACGCGCCCAGCCAGCCATTGGCGCTATCGGCCACATGCAGCTTGTGAGAGTCATCTTCGTGGCTGAACCAATAGAAAAGACCGTCTTCCTCGAAGCGGCGCAAAAGGTAAGACAGGTCATCTTCGTTGAACTGGACGCTGTAGTGCTGCGGTGGTGGCGGAGAAATGATGCCCGACGTATCCGGTGCTGGAATGCCGTGTTCGGAAAACAGTGTTTCGGCAATCTCAACGCTCGTCTTGTCCATCCAGATACGGCAGTCCGAACGGCGCGATAGCAGCCACATTTGCGGACGGATGGTCATCGAATAGGAGCGCAGGCCACGGGTGATGGGTGGGCCTTCATGCAGTTCCGTCACCAGACCATTGAAGGGACGACGGACACCGCCATCTTCGCCTTCGCCCTGGCTTACTTCAATCGAGGCATCGACTAACCTGCCGATCAGCTCCTCCGGCTTGACCGCTTCCTTCTTGGCGCGGACATTGAGCTGGATTTCGAAGAGCTGCGATACGCCTTCATTGATGACCATGCGTTCGGGCAGCAACTGGTCTTCGCCGAGTGGCGACTTGACCTTCAAAACACGGCTGGCCTGGATGAAATCGGCGGACGATGGCTGCTCGGTCATCAAATATCCCTCAACTTAAGACAGGCGGCTGGTCTGGAGTGGCCAGAACCAGATTGTTTCGGATTGGTAGTAGCAGGCCGATGCGCATTGAGCGGCGTCCGTCCCGCCCAGGACGAGATCGATATGGCCACCGCCGCGATAACCGGGAATATTGTTGAAGGCGACGAGGCCCTTACGTGCGCCGATGCCATTTTGTGCCGTGGCAGGCGTGTAGTCCTCATAAGTCCCAAGATAGTTGTTTCGAGCCATAAGATCGGCCAGCCGCCGCATGTTGACCTCAACACCCTTTCCAGCGAACGCGCCTTTTTGAATTCTGTGCGACGCCGGAACGATGTTGAAGCCGGACTTGACGAAAGCCATGCTGACGCGGATTGCGCAGGTGTTGCTGTAATTGGGATTGCCGAGAAACTCGTCCCAACCTATTTCCGTGAACAAATCCCGCTGGCTCACATGATTGGAGCGCGATGGTTCGCTGCTGGGATAGTTGGAATACAGAGTTTCGAAATCAACGCGCAATGCAAATCTTCCTTTAATTTTTGTTCGGCTGACAGGGGAAGGCAGCGGTAAGAGCTTCCAGAACGAGAGCCGCCGCCTGACCGCTCAGCTTCTCTTGGGAAACATCCCCCAGATGCGTGTAGACGCGGTCTGTCAGCTCATGCGGGGCGACGCCCTGTCCGCACCAGTCTTTCCCACTCGTCAGATCAGCCACGCCGGCAATATAGGCGCTTCCCCTGGCTGCGGAGATGATGCGCTGCGTTTCCGGATCGGTCACTTCAGGCGCATTTTTTCCCTCGATTGCCATCTTCAGCTGAGCCCCGGAAACGATTGACGGCTGCTCCGCGTCCTGAGCGAGAGCCTGCGACCCAAAAGTTGGACCAAGAATGAAGCAGGCAGAAATCACCCGTACGAGGGTGGTTTTGACATTCGCTATGGCGGTTGCGTTATCGCGCGCGTCTGTCATGGCGATGCACTCGTATTTGATGCCGAATGCTTGTTGGCAAGATGCGGTTTGAAGGCTTCGATGGACTCGCTCAACATCGTGCTGCTGCGCTGATCGATCTCCTGCCGATAGATTTCAATGAGTTTTTCTCTGTCCGCCTTCGTTTCTGCGGATGCGTAGAACTCAGAAAGGTGGGTTATATCGCTCTCCGGCAGCGTCGATAATATCAACGTCAGTTGAGCCGTCAGATTTCCCTTTGCGGCCTGCGGATCAAACGGCCCCAGATTGCCCGGATTACCGCGCAGATTGGCGACAGCCTCTTCAGCCGTTTTTTGGGTCTCGGACGCGGATTGCTTGGCAAGAGCCTCTGGCTTCTCAGTGAAATAGGCCTGTAGAGCGGTGTTTATGGCTGCACCTGCGACCGAGTTTTCTGCGGCCAGCACTGGCAAAACCATAGTGTTGGCGAGCGCTTCCAGCTTTTGGATTTTGTCTTGAGTCAGTGCGGCTTGTGAAGAGCCGGTGCTGTTACCGGCGCTCGCTAGTTGCTCGTTCGCGTCCGCAATCCGCTTTGCGATGGCGACGAGTTCGGCATCGTCGCAACTCGCTGGCTTGAGTTCTGATTCCAGCTTGGCGAATATAGAATTTTCTTCGAAGTTCTTTGTCACGATTGGTCGTAGCAGCCCATCGACTGACAAGATATCTTCACCCTTTTCTTCGGAAAAACGCTTTTCGGCGAAGTCCAGCAAGCTTGGGATTGAATTCGCGTATCGCTTCACATTCTCAACCTCAAGCACGCAGCCGGGGTGAGCCTGCGCAGACGCTGAACACGCAACGAGAAGAACAGACGTGCTCAGCGCAGGAATGAGACGGGACCAGGCGCGGGACATGAAACTCAACAGCACAGAGCGCCCTCACAACATCTTAATGTCGGCAAGACCTTGGGGTCTGGCGGCAACACCAAGCTGACCGATCACGCGCTCAGCTTTTGCCACCTGCTCTTTGTTAACAGAGGGCGAGCTGACCATACTTGCCAACGTGCTTTGTGGAGGGAAAAACTGCTGGCCAAGGATCTGGCTGTGAAGGCGGTTCACCCGTTCGCTAACCACCGAACCCAGACCGTCATACTCGACCCGTTGCCCCGGCTCGACGCGCATTGGAAAGCCGCCTTTCAGGCGGGGCACAGTCGATTGCGGATAACCGGGCGATGATGTCAGTTCGGGGATCGATTTTTTGCTGAGTTCGATCTCGCTGGGACCGTACATCCCGCTATTGCCGGGTATATAGCTCACCAGCTTGTCTGACTCCATCACGGCATCCATGTAGAACAGCAGTTCCATCTTCTGTGACAGACGGTTTTCATCCACGCGCCGACTTTCGGGCGGGTTGCAGAACGGCGTCTTGGCTACAAGATCCGCGAGATGGGTCTTGCTCGCATCGCTGATGCTACCGTCATCGCGCACGCCCTGAACGAATTTGTGCACGCAGATGTGGTTGGTGTTGATGAAGTCCTCGACGCGCGTGAGGAAATTGAGCGCTGTGGGTGCCGATGCGATAGAGGCGCTGCTGGTCAGGCCTTCAACCGCGCTGGTAATCTGCTTCCCGGCAGCCTTCTTGGCTTCGTCCAGCACGCCACCCAATGCGAACATCAAGACCTTGTTGTTGTTCGCAGCGTGCATGGCATCGAATGTTCTATTCAGATTGTTGTTGCAGATCACGCGCAGTGCAGCGCGGCTGGTCAACACCCGCAACGAGCTGGTCGCGAAAGCGGCCATCATCACGCTGCCGGTCAGGATCGATGCCGACAGGACAAACAGTTCCGCGATCATCTTGTCGCGGGCCTGCTGCGCCTTGGTCGTCCTCTGAAAATTGTCGATGGCAAGATCATAGGCGCGCACATAGGGGCTCGCCACGTTCAACTGCCATTGGGATTTGTATTTCGGCAATTCAATGAGAATATTGTTCAAACGATCCGTTGCCAAAGACACGACCATCTCCATCGCTAGACTGAATGCGTTGCTCTCCGCCAAGCCGTTCATCGGCTTCACGCAAGGACCAACCCGAATATATCGATAAGAGGGAAAGGCGCCGGCGAAATTGCCGGCACCTTCCTTGGCAGATTAAGCGGCCTTCGTGGTCGCCAGATCGTAAGAAGCGATCATTGGAGCCTGCTGCGTGTTGTTGTCGTCGGCAGGCGTGTACTTGACTTCCATCTTGGTGAAGTTGAGCTTGATGGTCTCAACAGGACGGTCACCGCTGGAGTCGACAGAGTAGCTGGCGATAAGCGTGTTCGTCAGCAGGTACTGAATATAGGTGTTACCGGGGTTGCCGGTGGTGACGAGGTGGATCGTCGCCAACTTGCCCTGGCGACCAGAGCAAGCTTCACTGAAAAGCTTTGTGGAGGACGAATCGCTGACCTTGGTGAGAATAACTTCCGAAATGGTTGGTTCGGAGGCTTCACGGTTTGCAGCAGAACCAGCAGTGGTGTTCATGTTGCGCGATACGTTCCAATGAATGGCTTCAATGTCCATCCACTTGCGGTGCTCCTCGTGGGTTGCATCACCCTGAATACCGTCGATCTGCAAATAAATAGGCATGCTGTAAGCTCCTGTAGCTAATGAAAGACCTCTTGCTCCGAGGCCGTGTTTGCCTTTCAACTACTGCCGCATGCGTCGGGACATCCCTTCCGACGCGGCAACTTTATCCACTGCACCCTTTTTGGATGCCGCGAATTCATCAGTTTCCCCAACCGCTTCGGCACGAATGCCGAACCCGGTTTCATCAAAATCGACCGTGATCTGCTTGACCTTGTCGCCAGCGATGACTTTCTCCAGAAAGAAGCTGGACAGTGGCGGCAGCAAATCCCGGCCAATCATGATTTCGATGGCGCGCGCGCCGATTTCGCTTGAGCCTGCCCGCCCGACCAGCGCCTCGCGCGCCTGCGGGGACAGAGTGAGTTCGGTGCCATAGGCCGCACGAACTCGCTCAGCGATTTTCTCAATCTGTATGTCGACGATCCGAGACAGCTGTTCCGGCCCGAGCGGCATGAAGGGCAGGATGACCGTGCGTCCCAGGAATGCGGGCTTGAACTGCTTTGTCAGCTCCGGCATCAGTAGCGCTTCCAGCGCCTCGCCTTCCGGCATGGTGTCCGGGTCGGCCGAAAGTGCCGTCAACAGTTCGGAGCCGGTGTTGGCCGTCATGAAAATGGTGGTGTTCTTGAAGTCGATGTCGCGGCCTTCGCCGTCCTTCAACATGCCCTTGTCGAACACCTGATAAAATATATCCTGAACGCCGGGATGCGCCTTATCGATCTCATCCAGAAGCAGCACGCCGAATGGACGGCGACGAACGGCTTCTGTCAGCACTCCGCCCTCACCATAACCGACATAGCCGGGTGGCGAACCGAGAAGCAGCGAAACCTTATGCTCCTCCTTGAATTCAGACATATTGATCGTCGTCAGATGGCTGTTTCCGCCATAGAGCAGATCGGCCAGTGATAGCGCGGTTTCCGTTTTGCCCGTGCCCGACATGCCGACAAGCAGAAAGACAGCAGGCGGGCGGCGCGGATCGGACAGACCGGCGCGGGCTGCACGCATGGCATCCGCAATACGATCAATGGCAAAATCCTGACCGATAACGCGCTGCTTCATCCGCTCATCCAGCGTCTTTGCGCTTTCGATCTGGTCGGCGAGCAGTTTGCCAAGCGGAATGCCTGTCCAGCGGGACACGACACCGGCGATCATTTCACGGTCAACGACGGTCGGCACCAGCTTTTCGTCGTTGTTATCGGGCGCGAGGGTAACTGCCCTCAACGGTGCGACATTGGAGGAATCGGATTGCTCGGCGTCGCTTTTTTCAGATTCCTGCAATTCGGCGAGTTCTGCGTCATAACGCGAACGAAGGCCTTCGGTAGCCGTTTCGAGATTGGTGATTTCAGACTTTATGGCGTCGATACGAGCGCTCGTCTCTTCGGTAGACGGCTCGCGCGCCAGCCATTCCAATTCCGTGGATAGAAGTGCGCGTTCGCTTTCCATTGAACGCAGCTTTTCTGGCAATGTCTGACGGGCAAGCGAAACTGCTGCCGACGCGGTATCAAGGAGACTAACTGCTTTGTCCGGCAGCTGGCGCGCGGGCATGTATCGGGCGGACAGTTGGACGGCAGCAACGATGGCTTCATCGCGAATGACGACGCCATGGTGTTTGACGAACGTATCGGCCACGCCGCGCAGCATGCGAATGGCGGTCGCTTCGTCCGGCTCACGTACATGTACGGGCTGAAAGCGGCGGGTCAGTGCGGCATCTTTTTCAAAATACTTTTTGTACTCGCTCCATGTGGTGGCTGCGACGGTTCGCACCTCACCACGCGCCAGCGCAGGCTTGAGAATATTGGCCGCATCGCCCTGCCCGGCTGCACCACCGGCCCCGACAAGACCGTGAGCCTCATCGATGAAGAGAATGATCGGCTCTGGCGAGCGTTTGACCGCGTCGATGACACCGTGGAGACGTCGTTCAAACTCACCTTTCACGCCTGCACCGGCCTGAAGAAGGGAGAGATCGAGGCTCAGCAGCCGGACGTTTCGCAATTTTTCCGGCACATTGCCTGACACAATTTCGAGCGCCAACGCTTCCGCCACAGCCGTTTTTCCGACACCGGCCTCACCGACGAGGATGGGGTTGTTCTGGCGACGACGGGTCAAAATATCGACCATCTGACGCAACTCTTCATCACGACCGATGACTGGGTCTATTTTCCCCTGTCGCGCATCTTGCGTCATGTCCTGCGTGTAGAGACGTAGAAAATCGTTCTGGTCTTTAGCCTGCGACGGGAGAGTTGTTTTACCGTCCTCCGAAGGCGAGTTGTTCGCGGTTTCCTCGCGAAGACGCTCCAGAGCGGCTCTGTCCATCAGTTTCAGTGACGGAAACGCGGCGCGCACAAGGCTGCGCAGCGAAGTTTCCTCATCCAAAGCGAGGAGAAGATGGATCAGCGAGATGTGCGAGCGGCCATCTTGCAGCGATGCCAAGAGCCAAGCCTCGCGCCCTGCTGTCAGAACATTTTGCGAGAGCGACAAGGCCTCGCCATCGCCGATGGCGGCATCGTCCAACGCGCGATCGATTTCGGCATGCAGCTTGTCGGTCGGTATTTTCAGTTGATGAAATATGTCAGCATGCTTGTCAGAATCTACAACCGCGCACATCCAGTGCGCAATATCCACAAACTGGTGTCCCCGCCTTGCAGCGACAGATGCCGCCGCCTCCAGCGATACGCGCAGGTCAGGCTCAAGCGCTTCAACAAGGCGATTGAGATCAATATGCGACATGCAGCGAGCCTCCGGTTTGGATCATTCCACAACGTGACGTGGCATAGTTAGGTTGATGAAACTCACTTGTCCAGCCAAAAGTTGCTTTTTTATTTGACGAGTTTAAAAACAAGTCGCCACAATTTTGCCTCATTTTCCATAAGTCTGTTTAGTGAATAACCTTACGTAACGGAAGTAACTGACACATATCTATCATAATTTATGAGGGATAAACTGATTTTGGACCCGCGGAAAGACATTCAGAATATAGAATACTTAGGTGATTGCGGAGAAAATATTCGCAACAACGCAAGAACTCGCGAACTATACTATAGAATTAAAGATGAAAGAAACCAGGCAAGGGCAGAAGAACGTACTGTCTCACCGCAAGAAGTTCTACGCGTTTCCAATAACTGGACCGAGGTCAGCAATCTCGGATTGCATATTATATATTCTGAAAGCCGCGACGTGGAAATATTGGCGTGGCTTGCGGAAGCACAGTTACGCTTGAAGGGCTTTCCCGGTCTACGTGAAGTTTACCGGGTTACATATGATATATTTTGCAACCATTGGGACTCGATTCACTCCATCAGCGATGATGACGACGAAGAAAAATTTGCTCCCTTTGCCGGACTGAACGGGATTGGCAGTGAGGGAACGCTGATTCAGCCGCTGCGATTGAGCTCGCTCATTCCCGGCAACAAGTTCGGTGACAAGACCCTGTGGGATTTCCAGCTGGCGCAGCGTTCAACCGAAACGAAACGTCGTGAAGAACTCTATAACGCAGCATCCGAAGTCGGTGTCGCGGCTATGTCTTCCCATCTTGCGGATGTGAATACCTGCCTTTCACTGTTCGACGCGATCACGGCCATTATGTCCGAGCGTTGCGGCCACAATGCACCAGCGAGCTCCAACATTCGCAACACGCTTATCGAAGCCGCGGCTGCAATTCGCACGCTTGGCGGAAAGGACGAAACCGTGGCCGCACCGCAGGAGAATGCACGGATAGCGGAGGGTGATGTCAACGGCGCACATCCCGAAGTTCAGAAAGCCATCGTAAAAAATCCCGAAGAAATTGCATCTCGTGACGAAGCGTTTGAAACTCTTCTTACAGTTGCGCGTTATTTCCGCCGGACGGAGCCGCATTCTCCGATATCGCTGGCAATTGAAACATTGGTTCGCAGGGGGCGCATGGATTTTTCAGAACTGCTCGCAGAGCTTTTACCCGAAGCACAGACACGCAACGCCGTTTTGACGGCGGCAGGCATAAAGCCCGGCGGCGAGAACAACGGAAACTAAGTGAAACCAAGGGAGCGTCCAGGCTCCCGAAAGTCAGCAATGCCCAAGCGGCATCAAGGAGGTTTGAATGGCAAGTGTGCATGAGAAGCTGGAGCGGGTTCGCAAGCCTCGCGTTCACATCAAATACGAAGTGGAAACAGAAGGCGCGATGGTGGTGAAGGAACTGCCCTTCGTCGTTGGCGTGCTGGGCGATTTTTCCGGCAACCCCACACAGCCGCTGAAGCCCTTCGGCGAGCGCAAATTCGTACAGGTGGATCGCGACAATTTCGATGAAGTCATGCGCCGCATGACGCCCGGCCTCAACATCAACGTTCCCAACACGCTCCAAAATGACGGCACGGATATTCAGGTCAATCTGAAGTTCGAAAGCATGGATGACTTCCTGCCAGCTTCCGTCGTGGATCAGGTGCCAGCACTCAAGTCGCTTCTGGATGCCCGCAACGAGCTTCGCGATCTGCTGTCCAAGGCAGACCGCTCGGAAGATCTGGAGCGGCTTTTGGAAGACATCCTTCAGAACAAGACGGATCTCGGCAAGCTGGTTTCCGAACTGAAAGAGAAAAATGGCGCAGCGCAATAGCCTGGCGACATCTGGACTGTTTCTTCGAGATGCCCCGGCGCACGGGGCTTCACCTGTTCTAGCGGCAAAACATAAGCCGCATTTGGAAGGATTGAAAAATGAGCGCTGAAAGCCTGCTGAAAAACGATGCACAGGCAACAACCGCTGAAGAGAATGGCCTTCTGGCCAAGGTGGTTGCCGCAACACGTCAGACCGAACCGGACCGCGCCCAGAACCTTCTGCGCACGTTGACCGATCAGGCCCTGAAGGGCACGGTCAAATATGATCGCAACCTGACAGTCACGCTGAACCAGGCGATTGCCGAAATCGACAAGGCGATTTCCGAGCAGCTCTCCGCCATCATGCAAGCGCCGGAATTTGCCAAGCTGGAAGGCACATGGCGCGGCCTCAACTATCTGGTCAAAAACTCCGAAACCAGCGTCAACCTCAAAATCCGCGTGTTGAACGCCTCCAAGCGCGAATTGGGCCGCGATCTGGAAAAAGCGGTCGAGTTCGACCAGTCGCGTCTGTTCAAGTCGATCTATGAAGATGAATTCGGCACACCCGGTGGTGAACCCATGGGCGCCATCATCGGCGATTACGAGTTCGACAATTCCTTCGACGATGTGCAGCTTCTGCAAGGCGCGTCGTCCATCGCAGCGGCTGCCTTCGCACCCTTCATTTCGGCGGCAAGCCCGCGCATGTTCGGCTTCGAGGATTACCGCGATCTCGCACGCCCGCGCGACTTGGAAAAAATCTTCGACACGGTGGAATATGCCAAGTGGCGCAGCTTCCGCGAAAGTGACGATTCCCGCTTCGTTACCCTCGCTCTGCCGCGCGTTCTGGCACGCATGCCATACGGCCCGAAGACCAATCCGGTCGATGAATTCGCCTATGACGAAACCAATGGTTCCGTGAATGGCGATTTGCAACATGACGAATATTGCTGGATGAACGCAGCCTATGTGATGGGCACCAAGCTCACCGAAGCCTTTGCCAAATATGGTTGGTGCACGGCCATTCGCGGTGCGGAAAACGGTGGCAAGGTGGAAAACCTGCCCATGCACGTCTTCTCCAGCGACGACGGCGATCTGGACCTGAAATGCCCGACCGAAGTCGGCATTACCGACCGTCGCGATGCGGAACTCGGCAAGCTCGGCTTCCTGCCGCTCTGCCACTACAAGAACACCGATTACGCCGTGTTCTTCGGTGCGCAGACGGCCCATAAGCCGAAGCTCTACGACCGCCCGGAAGCAACGGCCAACGCCGCCGTTTCTGCGCGCCTGCCATACATGATGGCAACCTCGCGCTTTGCCCATTACCTGAAAGTCATGGGTCGCGACAAGATCGGCTCCTTCATGGAGGCTTCCGATTGCGAAGTCTGGCTGAACCGCTGGATTTCCAACTACGTCAACGCCAATGACGAGGCAGGCGAGGAATCCCGCGCCAAGTATCCGCTGCGGGATGCGAAGGTCACGGTTCAGGAAATTCCGGGCAAGCCGGGCGCCTACAACGCGGTGGCATGGATGCGTCCTTGGTTGCAGATGGAAGAGCTGACCACGTCTCTACGCATGGTTGCCCGTATTCCAACCAAGAACTGAACAGGGTGAAGGGGCAGCAATGCCCCTCCCCACATCATTTCCGCCCGGAGCCCATTTCATGACGCAAAGGTCCGTTTCGGACATCCGCAGTCAGGCCGATCAGCTAATCGCACTTATCGATGATGCGTTGAACGGCCAGGTGAACGCCATTTTGCACCATCCCGATTTTCAGGCGATGGAAGCAAGATGGCGCGGGCTTGCCATGGTGGTGCGTGAGGCGAGCCGAAGCCCGGAAGTGAAGATCAAGCTTCTCAATGCCAGCTGGCGCGAACTTGCCCGCAGCATGGAACGGGCAACGGATTTCGACCAAAGCCATTTGTTTGAAATCATCTATAACCGCGAATTCGGCATGCCCGGCGGAGAACCCGTTGGCCTTCTGGTTGGCGATTACGCTTTTTCCCCTGACGATTTCGAGGGCGTGGATTCCATCACCACGCTGTCGCAGATCGGCATGGTCGCGGCCGCTGCCTTCTGCCCCTTCATTGCGGCAGCGTCCCCATCGACCATGGGGCTGGAGGATTTTTCCGAACTCAGCCGCGTTCATGATTTTTCCTGGCTAAAACAGGAGAAATCACGGCTGCGCTGGAATGCGCTTCGCGCCCGCGATGACAGCCGTTTCGTCGGCCTCGTCGCACCGCGCATTCTTCTGCGCTCGCCGCACCGACCCTTCTCGCGCAGGCGCCAAGACCCGTTTCCCTTCCGGGAGCATGTTTCCGAAAATGGCGAGACATTCCTCTGGGGCAATCCAGCCTTTGCTTTTGCATCCGTCGTGGTGCGCAATTTCATCGATTCCGGCTGGTTTGCCGATATTCGCGGTGTGACGCAGGATGAGATCGACGGTGGCATGTTGTCGCCATCGCAATTGCCGCCTCTCGATCTCGGTATCGAAAGCAATGGCTTGTCCGCCCAGCCACCCGTAGAAATGCAGCTGACCATGGGGCAGGAACAGCAATTCTCCGATCTCGGCATCGTGCCGGTTTCGACCACCTATCTCTCCAGCATGGCAATTTTCAACGCCAACCAGTCGCTCCACGCACCGGGCCATTATTCCAAGGAAAGCGCTCGTCAGAACGCGCGGCTAGCAGCCATGCTGCAATATGTGCTCTGCGCCTCGCGCTTCTCGCATTACCTCAAGGTGATTATGCGAGACGATATTGGCCAGTTGAGCGATGCGATTACCATTGAACGCAAGTTGGAAAACTGGCTGTCATCCTACACTCTCGGCAATGACGACGCCGAAGCATCGCTTCGCACGCGCTACCCGCTGCGGTCTGCCGGTATCAAGGTTTACGAAATTCCCGGAAAGCCGGGCAGCTTTTCCTGCACCGTGCGTCTCCAGCCGCATTTCCAGCTGGATGACGTCTCCACCAGTTTTCACCTCATTGCCGAAACCAACACGCCCACCGCATCCATCACGCGGTCTTCGGCTGAGCCACAAAGGATACCCGCATGACCCTGCGCGACGATATCACCCGCCTGCTCGATGCCGATGAGCTTCACGAAGCGATTGCGGCGGCGAAAGACCATGTGAAGCAGAAGCCGTCCGACAAGGAGGGTCGTTACCTCTATATCGATCTGCTGATCCTGGCGGGCGAATATGAAAAAGCGGATGCGCAGTGCAATCTTGCTGCCACCTTCGCGCCGCAGGATGCCGTGGGCTTCTCCCTCTTCCGGCATCATCTGCGCGCCATGGCTGCCCGCGTCGCATGGTTTGAAACCGGTGCCGTGCCAGACTTCACCCACGGCCCATCTGAACTCGACCAGCTTGCCATCAAGGCTAATATCGCAGCCCGTGACGGCAAAGCCGATGAAGCGGTGCAGGCTCTGGAAGAACTGGATGCAAAGCGCGGTGAGGCATCCATCATTCTCAACGGTGGCGCAGCGGGAGACATCCGCGATCTGGATGACCGCATTCCGCATGCGCTTGAGGTGCTGACGAATGGCGGCAAATATCTCTGGATCGATTACAGCCGCATTGAAAGCCTAGCCATAGAGCCAATGAACCGCCCGCGCGATCTCGCCTTCCGACAGGCGGAGCTGACACTGCGGGATGGCGCCATCGCATCGGTCCTGCTGCCATCGATCTATCACAGCGCAGACGATACGACCGCCCTGCTGCTTGGTCGCGAAACGCTGTGGAACGAGGATGGCCCGCTGGTCACCGGTCGCGGCCAACGCTGCCTGTTGATCGGTGACGATCTCGTGCCGTTCCACGAAATTGCCAGCCTGTCGGCTCCATCTGAAACCGAGGAAAGGCAGACTGCGCGTGGTTGATCCGCTGGAGCAATATCGCCCAAAGCAAAGAACGTTGGCTCGCTCGGTCCTCGACCGGCTGCTTGACGATGCGCCCGACATGGAGAACGATCCGCCCGCGAGCCTTTCCGATCAGGTGCGCGAAATGCGTGAAGTCATTCGCCGTGATCTGGAATCCCTGCTCAACACACGGCGCAATCCCGCCGGGCCGCCTTCTATCTACAAGGAACTGCCGGACGCGCTGGTAAGCTACGGCGTCGATGGTATCCTCTCGGCCAATCTGGTCACGGATGCGTCGAAAGCAAAGCTGGCCCAGACGATCGAGCGGCGGATTTCGATGTTCGAAACGCGTCTCTCTGATGTGCGCGTCACGATCATGAAAAACCGCATCGATGGGGACCGTGCGCTCAGAATGCGCATCCAGGCAACCTTCCGCCTGCATGAAGGCATGCCGCCTATCAGCTTCGAATCCAAGATCGATCCTTCCACCCAGCGCTTTCTTGTGGAGGCTGGCAATGGCTGACAGTTTTCTGGAAAAGTACAATGACGAACTTTTCGCGCTGAGAAAACGCGCATCGCGTTTCGCAGCCGCTTTCCCCAAGATCGCGGGTCGCCTGCGTATGACGGGCGAAGTCGCTGACGATCCCCATGTCGAACGGCTGATCCAGAGTTTTGCCTATTCCGCAGCCCGCGTGCGCCAGAAGCTGGACGACGAGTTTCCCGAACTCTCAGACAGCCTGCTGGAGACGCTGTACCCGCATTACCTCGCGCCGCTGCCTTCTATGAGCGTCGTGCATTTCGCGCCCAGCCCGGCGCTGACAAGTGTGCAGACATTGCCACGCCACAGCGAAATTCTGGCAGAGCCCATTGGCGGAGAAAGCTGCCGGTTTCGCACGGCGCAGGATGTCGATATCATTCCGCTGGAAATTGCGGCGGCAACCCTGGCAAGCCAGCCCATCGATGCGCCCTTTTCCGCGTCATCTGCCGGTGCGGCAAGCTGCCTGAAGCTTTCTTTGCGTACGACCTCACCTCGCCCCGCAACATTTCGCGATATCGGGCTGAATTCGCTACAGATATTCATTTCATCCGCATGGCAGCAGGCGACGGCGCTTTACGAACTGCTCGCCAACCATTGCGTCGGGCTGTCACTCGCGCAGCACTCGGAAGATCGCAACGCCGTCTTTCTGCCCGCCTCGAATTTGAAACCATCGGGCTTTTCCCGTGATCAGGCCATGCTGCCCTATCCGGCCAACAGCTTCGATGGCTACCGCCTGCTGACGGAATTCTTCGCGCTGCCGCAAAAGTTTCTGTTCCTCGACATCGAGGGGCTGCAACAGTGGAACGGTGGTGACTGCGAGCTTTATATCTATCTCGACGCTGCCGATGCGCGGCTGGAGCGGATGGTGTCGGCCAAGGATTTCGTGCTGAACGCATCGCCGGTCATCAATCTCTTTAAGCAGAGTTGCGAGCCTTTGAGCCTTGATGGCACGCGCACCGAATATCGCCTGTTGCCCGATGCCAGACGGCAGCGGACCCGCGAAATCTACGGCGTGGAAAATGTCCAGCTGACTAGCCGTTCGGGCCAGATCGAGAAGACGTCACCCTTCTTCGGTCGCACCCAGCGCAGCAACGGCTCCAACATCTTCTGGCAGACCTATCGCCGTTTCGATGACGATGATGGTTCGTCCGACACGGATATTGCCTTTGTCGATCAACAGCGCGGCCCGCTTGGCCCGCTGGATGTGGTGGCGAGCGTCGATACGCTTTGCATCAATCGCGAACTGCCGAGCCAGCTTCCCTTTGGCGGCGGGCATCCGTTTCTGCAACTGTCTGCGGGCAATGAGGCAATCGGCTCAATCCATGCGCTGATGCCGCCCACACCTGCGGTGCGGATGAATGAACGCTCTGCCCGTGAGTGGCGGCTGGTATCTCATCTCCTGCTCAACCACCTGTCGCTGTTCGACAATGGAGGCGCGCCGCTCAAGGATATTCTGTCGCTCTATGCCTTCCGGGATTCTCCGGAGACACGGCAGCTGGTGGAAGCCATCACTTCTGTCGAGGCTCGCAACTCGCATGCCCGAATTGGATCGGCCATGGTGCCGGGCACCGATATTACGCTGGAATTCGACCCGACGCTGATCGACCGGCCCGCGGCCTTCATCTTTGCCAGCGTGCTCAACCATTTCTTCGGCCTCTATACGTCGATCAACAGTTTCACGCGGCTGACTGCAACGATGCGTGGCCATTCCGAACCTCTGGCCCGTTGGCCTGCCCGCGCGGCAGACCGGCCATTGCTGTAGGAGCGCGCTGATGCAGCAACAGCAGATCGAGATGCGAGAACAACAGGCAGCCCTTCTGGCAAAGGATCCTGGCAGTTTCGAACCAGCGACCGCCTTCCGCGTTGCCCAGCATCTGGCCCTGGCGGACGAGCTGACGGTCGGTTCCCATAGCGGCGCGCGGCCAACGCCTGTCGCCATCGGCGGCTATCGCAGCAAGAGTGGCAAAGCGGAACTGCGCTCCGCTTTTGCGCCTATCGTCGGCCCGCTCGGCTCACTGCCGCCCAGCTATAGCGAACTGCAGCAGCGCGAGGAACGCAATCGTTCCAAGGCCTTGACGAGTTTCTTTAATCTGTTTGCCGCACGCTTCAGCGAGTTGTTCGTCTCAGCCACCGAGAAATATCGGCTGGCACGCAGCCTTCGCTGGGCCCAGAACCGCGAGAACAATGCCTTCCGCAAAACGCTTCTTTCCCTCACCGGCTTTGGCACCACGGGCCTGAGCGCGAAGGTCGGCGTCAAGGAAGACGTGCTTCTTCGCTTCAGCGGACTTTTGTCAAACCGTAACCGCAATGCCACCTCGCTGACCTCCATGTTGCAGGAGTTCACCGGCCTGCCTGTTACCGTCGAGCAGTTCCGTCGTCGCTGGGTGCCGTTGCCTGTGCATGAGCAGAGCCAGTTCGGCCAGAGCGGCGGCCTGCGACTTGGCCAGAACGTGACGGCAGGCAGCGCTATAGAGGATTTCAGCGGCAGCTTCCGCATCGTGCTGGGGCCGGTTGGTTATGCCGATTATCTGGCGCTCACCCCCGGCTCGAAACGGCTGGCAGAGATATTCGCCGTCGCCCGGCTTTTCGTCGGCAGCGGTTTTGATTTCGACGTTCAGGTCATTCTCAAAAAGGAAGACGTTCCCTTCTGCCAGCTGGGACAGGCGGATGCCCCCGCGCGCCTTGGCTGGAACAGCTGGGCGCGTCTGGTACCGGCGACAAAAGACAGCACCGACGCAATCGTGACCGAGCGCGAAGGCTCGGCTCTTTCAGCGTGAGGACGACAGCATGAAACTTGTCCTAAAGGAAAAACAGATCAACGGGGCCGGAAAGCCTAACCAGTGGAGCTTCGAGCAGGGAAGCCGCATCATCGGTCGTTCCACCGATTGCGACTGGCAGGTGAATGACGATGCGCGCCGCGTTTCAAAACAGCATTGCACGCTGAGCCGCGACCGCGAAGGCTTCACCATTCTCGACCGCAGCGCCAATGGCACGCAGGTCGATGGCCGCCTGCTGCTGGAAGGCGAGACGATGCGCCTGCAAAACGGCTCGCAGATCGGCATCGGCGGGCAGACCTTCGAGGTCATCATCAGTGGTGAAGCCGAGATGGATTTCGGCGACCCCGAGCGTTCGCTACGCGTCAGCGATGAGGCGATGACGATCTCCGCCATTCTGGCCGACATCGCCCCCAACGGTCGCTCCGCGCGCGGCGTGATTGCGGGCGGTGCTTCCAATGATGACTGGCCGGAAGCGACGCCCAGCCCGTCCGGAAAAAAGGCGAAGTCCATTTCCCGCAATGTCGAAGTCGGCTGGAACGCGCCTCCCTCCATCAGCGGCGTGGGTGCGGTGTTGCCCAATGACTGGAACGAAGAGCCGGTCGAAAGCAGCAAGCACGAACACACCGATGCGATGAACATTCCCGTTCTTGTCTCCCGCCCGGCCAAGAAACCGGCGCCGGTGGAGGATTTCGACGCCGTCTTCACGAATGGCACCGATGAGACAGATATCGAACCGCAGCCGATTGCGGCACCTGCCGCGCATGATCCGGTCGATGATCTGTTGATCCAGCTGGAAAAAGAAAGCGCCGAATGTCTGGCGATTCTCGATATCGATCAGTCCGCCATCGGCACCGAGGCGAACGGCACCGGCGAGAGAGCGCGTCTCGAAGCGTTGATCCGGCAGCAGCGTTTACTGGCATCTTCGCTGGAAGTTCTGATCCGCACCTGCACGCAAAAGCTGGAGCCGAGGCTAATCGAGGCCAAGGCAGACGCGCAGAATGACTGGCGGGCCAAGATCGCCCGCAAGGAGTGGAAGTCGGTCATTGCCAGAACCGACTACTGGTCAATGTTTAAACACCAATTCGAAGAGGACGGTCGGCAATTGTCTGTCCGGGAGTTTCTGCAACGGGCCGCGCGCGCAGACGCCGCGCCCGAGGAAACGCCGTCTCTGCTTCACACAGATACCAAGGGGGTAAGCAACCAAAATGAGGCATGAAAACCGTGTCGCCTGGAGCGAGGGCATGTTCCTTCGCGTCCAACATTTTCAACAATCTGATCGCTGGACGGAACGGCTGGTGCGCAACACGACGCGCAACCTATCGCCCTACCCATGGGGTATAGCGGAGATCGGCATTGACCGCAGCGCGCTGGCCATCGGGCAGTTCGCTCTGTCCAACCTGCGTGGTATCCTGCCGGATGGAACGCCCTTCGAAGCGCCGGAAGATTCCGATCTGCCGCCGCCACTCGATCTGGACGAGGGTGTCAAGAACGCCATTGTCTATCTGGCGCTTCCCGCCCGCCAGCCGGGCAAGGCAGACATGTCCAGCGGCACCAAAGCCGATACCAACAGCGTCCGCGTCGTTGCCACAAGCTATGAAGCATCCGATGCCAATGTGGACACGGATTTCGTTGCCCCTATCGATGTCGGGCGTCTCAGCCTGAAATTCCTGAAAACAGGAGACGATCTTTCTGGATATGATCTCATAGGCTTAGCGCGGGTTATTGAAGTTCGATCTGATCGTGCTGTCATTCTGGATCCGGATTTCATACCGCCCGCCCTCAACTGCGCGGCTTCTTCGCGGCTCAGCGAGCTTCTGACCGAGCTTCTGGGCATCGTCCGGCACCGCGCGCAGGCCATTTCCGAGCGTATCGGTGATCCGACCATACGCGGCACGGCTGAAGTTGGTGACTATTTTCTTTTGCAAATTTTGAACCGGGCCGATCCATTGCTGGCCCATCTTTCCGCCAATGCCACGCGCTTTCACCCCATCCGTTTTTACGAGGATTGCATTCAGCTGGCCGGTGAACTGGCCACATTCACGACGGACAAAAAGCGCGCGACGGACTTCCCGCCCTACCGCCATGACGACCTGAAGGCCAGCTTCGCCGCCGTGTTCGATGATCTGCGCACCTCGCTCTCGGCGGTTCTGGAACAGGCCGCTGTCGCCATCGACCTCGTCGAACGTAGGCACGGTGTGCGGGTTGGCACCATTCACGACCGCACGCTGTTGCGCGATGCCGGTTTCGTGTTGGCCGTACGGGCGGATATGTCTGCGGAGGATATCAGGCGCAAGCTGCCCGCCCAGATCAAGGTCGGTCCGGTGGAGCGGATTTCCGAACTGGTCAACGTCGCGCTGCCGGGCATTCCCGTGCGCTCGCTACCTGTGCTGCCGCGCCAGCTGCCCTATCGTTCCGGCACCATCTATTTCGAAATCGATACCAAGACACCTCTTTGGAAGCAGCTTGAAACCTCCGGCGCCATTGCGCTGCATCTCGCTGGTGAATTCCCAGGGCTTGAGATGGAAATGTGGGCATTACGCGAATGAGCAATGAAAAGCCCTCCTCCTGGCAGGATCTTCCAACGGTGGTCGAAATCACCGATGAAAGCCGCCGCAGAAATGAAAATGCCCGCAACATGGCGGCCATTCTAGATGACATCATCGAGACCGACGAGGCGCCTGCCCGCGAGCGGCGCGGAGACAGCGCGTTGCCCATCGATGCGCTGCTGTCCAATTTCCGTTTTGGCGGAGAAGAAGTGCCGACGCTGGTGCAATCCGCAGCACCACTGCTGAACCTTGCCCACGTGCTGCGCTTCAGCGATGCGCAGCCGGACCCGGACCACCTACGCCGGGCCTGCATGGAAGCCATCACCCGTTACGAGCGCGATCTGGCCTCAGCACGCATCAGCCCGGAACGGGCGAGAGCAGCGCATTACGTGGTCTGCGCCACCGTGGACGATGTGATCTTGAGCAAGCCTTGGGGCGTGCGCGCCGGCTGGGCCCGCTCCGGCCTCGTCTCTACCTTCCACAATGATGTGACGGGTGGTGACCGGGTTTTCGATATTCTGGACCATTTCCACCAGTCACCCGGCGCAAACAAGGATCTGCTGCTGCTGATCTATCTGTGCCTGTCTCTGGCCTTCGAGGGCCGAACACGCGTTTCTGCCAAAGGTGCGCTGGAGCTTTCCCGCATTCGCGACAGTCTCTACAAAACGCTGATTGGCCAATATGGCGTGTTCGAGCGTGAACTTTCCCCGCACTGGAAAGGTGTGGAGGCCCGGCATACGCCTTTGCGCACCATGGCCGCCCTCTGGACGCTGCTGTCACTCATCGCGCTTGCCTTTGCCTTCGGCTATCTCTTCTTCACGCTGACCCTGAACAGCGCTTCCGACGCGACATTCGAGCGGTTGGCATCTTTGCCTCCCACAGATACGCCAAGCGTGTTGATCACTACCCCACCTGCCCCGCCAGAGGAGACCGTTAAGGAGGACCCACCGGTTATCGCCGAACAGCCTCCAAAAGTGGTCGAGCCGCCAAAGCCGACACGTCTTGAAAACCTGCTGACCTTCCTCCAGCCGGAGGTGCAGAAAAATCTCGTGTCGCTGGCCAATGTCAACGGTCGCCTGCGCGTGCGCATCAACAATTCCGGCCTGTTCGAAGTCGGCAGTGCGCAGGTCAGTCCGCAATTCCGCGATCTTATTCAACGGATCGGCGGCGCGCTTGCGGCGGAAAACTTCCGCGCTGTCGTGATCGGCTACACCGACAACGTGCCGATCAAGACGGTCGAATTTCCATCCAACTGGCATCTCTCCGAAGCCCGCGCGAAGGCGGTGGGTGACCTTCTGTCCATGTTCACGGGACCCGAAGCGATCCTCACCGAAGGCCGTGCGGACAGCGACCCGATTGCCGAGAACACGACGCCGGATGGCCGTGAAAAGAACCGCAGAACCGAAATCATGGTGCTGACCAATCCTGACGAAAAGCTCAGCGATGCGGGCATTCTTGCCCCCGCCGTCACAACGACAACCGGACAGCCATCAGGAGAGACCCAGCAATGAACCCGCTGAGTTATTTTTATACGATCCGGTCCTACGTCGATAGCTACGCATCGCTCATCGGCAGGCGCTTCATTTCGCTGCTGTGGGCCGTGGCGCTCTGCGTCGTCATCTGGTTTTACGGTTATCTGGTCGCCTTCGGCACCTTCAAACCCTTCGGAACGACGCAAGCCCGCCTGGTTGCCATCGGCATCATTCTGCTGATCTGGGTGGTCTATATCGTCATCACGGCCTATCGCGCCCGCAAGCAGGACAAGGAACTTGTCGATAGCATTGAGCAGGAGGCGCTGAACAACCGGAATGCCGAAGTCGGCGAGATACAGACCCGGCTGAAGGAAGCGCTGGCGCTTCTGCGCCGCGTGACCAAGAAGCGCTTTGGCTATATCTACGACCTCCCGTGGTACGTCATCTTCGGCGCCCCTGGCTCCGGCAAGACGACGGCGCTGACCAATTCCGGCCTGCAATTTCCGCTGGGCGACGCCCTTGGAGAAAGCGCCGTGAAGGGCATCGGCGGCACGCGTAACTGCAATTGGTGGTTCACGGATGAGGCGATCCTCATCGATACCGCTGGACGATACACCACGCAGGACGATCTTGATGGCTCGTCCAAGGCCGGGTGGGAAGGCTTTCTCAACCTGCTGCGCCGCTATCGCCGCTCCCAACCCATCAACGGCGCGCTGGTTACGCTCTCCATCCCCGACCTTCTGAGCCGCGACCCGGAAGAGCAGCGTCAGGAACTGCGCTCGATCCGCCAGCGTATGTCGGAACTGGATGAATATCTGCACGCCCGCGTGCCTGTTTATGTGGTGTTGACCAAGGCCGACCTTCTGGATGGTTTCGTCGAGTTTTTCGACGGCTTCAACAAGACGGATCGTCATCAGGTCTGGGGAACCACGTTCAAGCTGGACGAAAGCTATTCCGCGCAGGACCTGCCGCAGCGCTTCCTTGAGGAATTCGAGCTTTTGCAGCAACGCGTGGATGCGATGCTGATCGAACGTCTGCAACAGGAGCAGAATGCCGAGATCCGCGGTCGTATTTTCCGCTTCCCGGCAGAACTCGCCAAGCTGAAGGACCGTCTGTATGAGGCGCTGACCGAGCTTTGTGCAAGCTCCCCGCTTATCGAAGCGCCGTTGCTGCGCGGCGTCTATCTCGCCTCCGGCACACAGGCCGAAGCTGGAACGGCGGCTCCTCGCGCTCGCCGCAGCTACTTCCTCGCCCGCCTGTTCAAGGAAGTCATCTTCCCGGAAGCTGCACTCGTCATGCGCGACAAGCGCCTGTCCGGCAGGCAGCTTCTGGTCCGGCGCATTGCCTACGGTGTCTCAGCGGCATTGGTGGCCATTGTTTTCACCGGCTGGATTTCCACCTATTTCTCCAACACGCAGGCCTTGGCAGAGGCAGACCGCAAGCTGAATGCTTACCAGCAGCTGGTTCAGGGCATTCCGGTTCGCAATGTTTCGGATGCCGACTTCCTGCGCATTCTTCCGGCGCTGGATAATCTGCGCGATGTGAATTCCGGCTTTGACAAGGACAGAGTCTGGAAGGTCGGCTTTGGGCTCGATCAAGAGGAAAAGATTGAAGGCAGGCAGCGTGATGCCTATCAGCGCGCGCTCAACGCCCTGCTGTTGCCGCGCATGATCGTGCAGCTACAAAAGCAGCTGGAAGACCAGAATGATGTGACCCGCACCTTCAACTCTTTGAAGCTCTACGGAATGTTGGGCGGTCTTGGCACGCTGGACCGCGATTTCCTGACCGTGCAGTCTCGCGATATGTTTGCCTCGCTCTATCCAGGCGATGGACGGGCGGCAGCACGGGATGCGCTCAACCGGCATGCCCGTGCGCTGGCGGATGGCCTGCTTGCGCCGATTGAACTGGATGCACGGCTAATCGACAAGGCCCGCGACACCATTCGCAGCCAGGCCATCGGCGCGCGCGCCTATGACATTCTGGCGGGCCTGCCGCAAGCCCGCGCCCTTCCCGACTGGAGCCCATCAGCCGCATTTGGTCCACTCGGTGAACGCGCCGTGGAGCGTGCGAGCAAGGTGCCGATGGTGGATGGCATCGAAGGTCTGTTTACGGCCAATGGCTATCGCAGCGTCGTCATTCCGCAGGTGGCATATGCCTCTCGGGTCGCGCTTTCAGAAGCATGGGTGCGTGGCTCCGATGATGCGCTGCGTGGCGCGACGGTCGAGAATGTCGCGCAGGCGGCACTTCAAATCTACTTCGATCGTTTCGATAAACGTTGGAACGACCTTCTGTCCGATGTGCGGATCAAGCCTTCGCAAAGCCTGGGTGACGCGGTGGAAACCACGCGCATTTTGGCCAATGACAGAAACATCGTGATTGAGACAGCCAAATCCATTGCCGAGGCGACGGATCTGCGGCCCAATGCCGGTGCCAGCCTCACCACACTCGCTTCCACTGCCGATGGTGACGCGACCTCCGCCATTCTTTCGGCAACAGTCGATGCCGCCGACCCCTATTCCCGCCTGCGCGAAATGCTGGCGGCCAAGGGGTCGGGTTCGCCTGAAACGGCTTCCAGCGGTCAGACCAATGGTGCCAAAGCAGGTTCGCCATCAGAACAGCTACTGTCCAACATCAAGTCTCTGCATGAGCAGCTTGCGCGCTCTTCGACAACATCGGACGAAGTCGCCAAGGTCTTCGACGTCGACAGTCAACTGACCAAGGCCAATCAGGACCTGCTGCAACAGGCCCGCCAGCTACCGGCACCGCTGGATGTCTGGGTCGCCGGGCTGGCTGCAGATGTCGGTTCGCTTGCGGTGAAATCCGCACGCAGCCGGATTGCCGATCTGTGGGCAGCGGACGGTGCTTCGCTGTGCTCATCCATCGTCTCGGGACGCTATCCTTTTGATCGCGCGTCACCAAGAGATGTTGCGATGGCAGATTTCACGCGACTTTTCGGGCCGACGGGAACCTTCCAGAGCTTCTTCAAGCAACGTATGGAGCCCTTCGTCGACAAGACGACAAGCCCATGGGGCTGGAAAGGCACCTTCGGAGCTGCCGGCATTCCGAGCGACGCGATTGAACAGTTCGAGAATGCGGACAAGATTTTCCGGGCCTTCTTCCCGAATGGAAGCGAAGTTCCGGCGGTCTCCATCAACGTGAAGCCGGTGTCTCTGACCGATGAATCCAGTGCTGTCATGCTGGAAATCGAAGGCGAGCGTGTGGTCTATTACCACGGCCCAATACAGGCGAAATCCATCACCTGGCCATCAGATACCAATTCCGCAAATCTTTCGCGCATCGCCTTCCAGCCCGGCGGCTGGCAGCAGGCGAAAACGGAAAATGGCGACTGGTCGCCCTTCCGCCTGTTCGACGATGCGCAGATCGAAAACCAGTCAGGAGATTTGTTGAGAGCAAGGTTTGAAAATAGCGGCCAAGCCGCTGAATTCGACATACAGTTTGGCTCGGTTCTCAATCCGTTCAAACTGGATGCACTCTCGAAATTCGCCTGCCCGGCCCAGTTCTAACGGGATGAGGCAGACCAAACAGTAACGGAGGGGATATGAAAACGATCATGGAACGGCACGGCAGCGCAGGCCTGCCTGGCTGATGGCAAATCCGAACACAAAACCCGTAAAAGCCGCTGTCGAGACCGACAGGATCGGCTTTTACGGGAAGATTCCAAGCCACGGAGATTTCATCTCGGAAGGTCTGGACCGCGAGCTTCTTGGTGCTCTCGATGGCTGGCTGCGATCCGGTCTGCATGCCTGCGCGGATATTTTCGCGGATCGCTGGAGTGCTGTTTTCACCAACTCCCCGCCCCTCCGCTTCATCATCGAACGCGGGATCTGGGGCCGCAGTGCCTATGCGGGTGTGCTGCTACCAAGCAAGGACCGGGTGGGACGCAAATATCCGCTGATCATCCTCGCCCAAATGGTCGATTTTCGCCAACACCCCAGAACGCTTTACCTCGATGACACATGGTTCATGGCGGCAGAAGCGCTTGCCGAGACATCGATGACGCTCGATTTCGACATGTCGCGCTTCACGAGTTCCATCAAACGCCTGCGAATGCCAAAGCCAAAAGGCGACGATGAGGACGCCCCCGCCTCGCCCCAAACCGGCCAGCCGACGAGCCTGTGGTGGTATATCGACTCCGAAAGCCGACGGCCGCGCGGCGTGAAGTTCGAAGGCAAACCGGCAGCGACGGATTTCGTAAAGCTGTTCAGGGACCAGACTGCCGCGGAAAAAGAACAGCCCTCTGCGGCCAAGGCCGAGCCTAAACCTGCGACGAATGAGGCAAAGCCTGATGTGCGGACGGCAAGCGCAGCGCCGCCGCAAGCTAAGACGAGAGAGGCAATCCCTGCTTCGATTATCTACAGCTACGCCACCCATCCCGGCACACGCCTCACAGTCAATGCCGATGCGCTGTTCGTTTCCAAGACGCCAGCGCTATTTGCCATTGCCGATGGTCTGGGAGATGGCGGTGCCGCCGTTGAAGCCGCACGGCTGACGACCAATGCGTTGACGGATATTGCCGAGAGCGACAGGATCGATGCCATCACGCAGGATATCAAAGGCAAGCTCGGAACCGTCAACAGCCTGCTGCTCTCCCGTCAGTTCGCGACGGACATGGTGCGGCCCATGGCCAGTGTCGTGGTCGCATCTCTCGTCGGTCAGACGGGGAGCATCACATGGTCGGGCGATGCTCGCGCCTATCTGCTGCGGGACGGCACAATGCAGCCATTGACGAGAGACCACGTCATCGTCGGGATGAAGAAGCAGCTGTCGCAATGCGTCGGCCAATCGCAGCAGTTCCGCCCCAGCATGATCAGCGATGATTGGGGCACGCATGACCGGCTGCTGTTGTGCAGCTTCCCGCTGATGCAGGCGTTGAAGGAGCGCATCGTCGCGGAAATTCTGCACGATACGCCCATCAATGAATGCGCCAATGCCTTGATGCAGGAAGCTTTGATCGAAAACACCCGCGAAAATATCAGCGCCATCGTCATCGGAAACAAGCTTGAACAGCGCTGAGGAAGACCGAGATGTGGCGCAACGTTTCGCGGATCTCTGGACCGCGATCCGCGCCTCGGAGCGGCCTCTAGATACGATCGACCGTATTCGTGATGCATTGGACCGCAAGGCTGATGGGCTAGCGAAACAGCAGCCGCACTTCATCGAAAGCAGTTTTGCCGTCGATGCCGTGGCCTATCAAACGGAAACGACCCAAATATTGCAGGTCACACATCGCGACCTCGGCACATGCTTCGCAATCAAGACGATGCCTGAAGGGCGACGCGATGATGCGCAATTGATCCAACGCTTGCGCCGAGAGGCCGAAATTGGGACCGCGCTCCGCCATCCTTGCCTGTTAGAGACTTCAGCCCTTTTGCGACTGGCGGATGGACGGCCCGGACTTCTACAGCCTTGGATGCCTGTCACCCTCCCGTCCAGACTGGCCATGCGACCACTGACTTTAGATGAGATTTCGTCCTTGCTCCGTCGCCTGTTGCAGGCTGTGGCTGCCATGCATGCGGAAGGTTATGTGCACGGCGATATTACCCAAGCAAACATTCTGCTGCCCGATGGCGAAATCGAAAGCGCGAAGCTTGGGGATTTTGGTATTGCGCGCGAAATTCGGGAAAGTCCCTCGGATGCAGGCATAGCATTTGCCGGATCGCCAGAATTTGCTGCGCCGGAGCAACTGGCGGGCATGCCGGCCCATCCGAGGCAGGATGTTTATGGGCTGGGGAGATTGGTGCAGCGGATGTTGAATGCGTCACCGGGTGTAGAGGATGATAAGCTCAGTATGTTTGCAGAGGTCTGCACGAAGGAGGGTTTGGAGCGTCCACAGTCTGCTGAAGAGGCGCTTGGGGTTTTGTGAAATAGGTCGTGCGCTCGTTCAGCGGCATTCGGTTTGGCTTACCCCCCTCTGCCCTGCCGGGCATCTCTCCCACAAGGAGGGAGATTAGCTGGGCGCGCAATCTCGCTTCACACTCAACATGAGAGATGGCCGAGAGCTAACCACGATTCAATCTCCCCACCTGTGGGGGAGATGTCCGGCAGGACAGAGGGGGGCCCACACCCACTGCCGGTTCGAACAGCACTCAAGCCGCCCCGCCGAAGCAAAACACCTCTCCGACATTCAAAAAGCTAAGGGCGCAAAACCGCGCCCAGCCAATCTATCAGTTCAGCCCACCCGGCTGTGGAGCAGCAGCTGTCGGCACACTCTTCTGGAACACCGTCAGCAGCTTTGCCGTATCGACCAGCGGCGCATTGCTGGCGTAGAGCACGTCGCCCTTTTGCATCTGGAACAGTTGCATCAAGGCAATGCTGGAGGCGTCGCGCATATTGAGGTGGTAGATCACCGGACGCAGGGTCGTTGCAACCGGCGCTGGACCCTTGGAGGTGGACGCGACAGACGATGAAACCTGCACGACCTCGTTGCGGAAGACATAAACGTTGCGGGCATCGGCGCGGTCATCCAGCAATCCGCCGGCGCGGCCAACGGCTTGCGCCAGTGTCATTTTGCCGGTTTCGAACTGGAATTCCCCAGCGCTTTTGAACGCGCCGAGCGCGGTAAAGCTCGACGCTTCGCCGTCGATCATGATCTGGTCGTCGGGCGAAAGACGGATGTTCTGGCGATCTTCGCGCATGATGCGGTCGAGCGACGCGGTTGCACGTTGCGTGCCGCGAACAACTGTTACCTTGGCCGCACCCGGTGCAACGGTGGGGCCGCCGGCCTGATTGATGGCATCCATAACGCGTTCCTGACGCGCAGTCAGAACGATCTTGCCCGGTGTCTTGACCGAACCGCTGAGCATGACGGCGCTGGTCGGCTTATCGACCACCGTGACCACCGCCTGCGGGTTGACCGCGGAGCCCTTGAGGCCGCTGACGACCTGCGACTGCAAGCCTTCTGGTGTGGAATCGACCACACGCTGCCTGCCGATGAAGGGAAGGTTGACGCTGCCGCTCTGATCGACCGTGAAACGGCCTAGATTGAGCGTCTTGCTCTGCGTGGAGGAGAACAAGCCGTCCTCGCCCGTATCCAGCACGGTAATATCAACCACATCGCCGCGACGCAGGCGCTGCGAGTTGTAACCCGTATTGCGAAGAATGGTGAGGCCGGGACCGGTTGCGCTTTCGAGCGACGATGGCGTTATCGAAGCAGCCGGTGCATTGGCGAGATCAACGACGCGAATTTTTTCATTTGTCAGGGGAAAGGTTGCCGACCGGATATTCCCGGCAGTCGGACCATCCGAGGGCTTTGCACAACCGCTCAGCAAAGCCAAAAGAAGAACCGACGTAAGCTTCTTCATCCCAATTCCCCATGATAGAATCACCTACACGCAGGAATAGCATCAAGACATGAAGCTGCAATAACTTTGAAGCCGAAAATTGAAAAAGATTTGATCGGTAATTGACCCTCTGTGTCCAAACGGCAACCAGTCACGTTACGTGATGTGGCTACCCCGTGCTAACCTCTTTGAATCCAGAGCCAAAAGCCAGTTATCTTGTCTGCTTAGTCCAGGCAAGACAGGGTCTCACGTCTCACCCGAAAACCGCTTTGCTAGCCTTCTTGCTGCGGCTCGGCACCTTCCCAGGCTTGCCAAAAAGGTAGCCCTGCGCCTGCGCACAGCCCTCATCCACAACCATGCGATACTGGCTGTCGGTCTCGATACCCTCCGCCGTGACCGGCAGGTCGAGGCTGCGGCCCAGGCCGATGATGGCACGCACGATCGAGTGAGCGTTTTCATCCTGCTTCATGGCAGCGATGAAGCTGCGGTCGATCTTGATCTTGTCGAAGGGGAAGCTTCGCAGATTGCTGAGTGAGGAATAACCGGTGCCGAAATCGTCCATGACGATCGTCACGCCCAGACGCTTCAGTTGCCGCATGGTGGACAGCGTCACGCCCCGATCCTTCAAGAGAGCGGCTTCCGTCATTTCCAGTTCAAGGCGTGTAGGCGGCAGGCCAGTTTTTTCGAGCGTGGAGCAGATGGTATAGGCAAGATTTGCCAGTGAGAACTGAACCGGCGAGACGTTGACCGCCACCTTGATATGTGGATCCCAACGCATGGCTGCCGAGCAGGCTTCGTGCAATATCCATTCACCCAGCGAAATGATGATGCCGCTTTCTTCCGCAATGGGAATGAAGACGTCGGGCGGCACCATGCCGCGCGTGGGGTGCTGCCAGCGCACCAGCGCCTCATAGCTCGCCACTTCCCCGTTTTCCACCGAATGCACCGGTTGATAGAGCAGCTCCAGTTCATTACGGCTGATGGCCTGACGGAGGTCGGATTCCAGCCGCCGACGCTCCTTTGTTTCCTGATCCATGGCCGGATCGTAAAAGGCGATGATGCCACGACCGTTGATCTTGGCGCGGTAAAGCGCAAGATCTGCGGCGTGCATCAGCGTTTCGTTGTCATCGCCATTGGCCGGGAAAGCGGCGATACCAATGGTAACGCCCACCGCCGTCGGATCGCTGACGCAATCCATCTCGCGCCGGAAGGTGGAGAGAATTTGCTCGCCAAGTTCGCGGGCTTCATCTCCCGTTGTGCCGAAAGCGGTGAGGATGACGAACTCGTCGCCGCCCAGACGCGCCACCAGATCTCCGGGACGTGCCGCCTGCTTCAACATCCGCGCAACGTCTTTCAGAACGCGGTCGCCTTCAGCGTGGCCAAACAGGTCGTTCACGGCCTTGAAGCGGTCGAGATCGAGCGCCATCAGCGCGAATTCATCGCTGTTCTGGGCAATGGTAATGTGGTTTTTCAGCCGCTCCTGAAACAGCGTGCGGTTGGCAAGGCCGGTCAGCACATCGTGGCGGGCGAGATATTCGATCTCGCGCTGCGCACGGCGCTTCTCTGTCAGGTCACGCACAGCCATCACTTCGCAAGGGCGTCCGCGATATTCGATGGTGCGAACTGCCAGTTCGAATGTGCGGGATCGATCGCCGCGGTTCGGCACCGCCTCCACCGCAACAGCGCGGGGAAGATGAGCAGCATTGCCGTCATCGGCGTGCATCAGCTCAGCGGCATTTTCACCGATGAGCGAGGCTTCGCTTGCATCGAACAGTTTTGCAAAGCGGCTGTTGACCTCAACGATGCGGCCATCCCGGACCACGGCCAGTCCATCCAGCGTCGCGCCGACGAGGCCTTTGAGGTCTACGAGATAACGGTCCACAAGCGCGGCGGCACCCGTGATGGCCAGCACGAGGAACGTCACACCGCTGATCGCGGCCATCAGGAACATGCGATCCAGTCCGTCGATCTGGGGGCCAGGCACGCTGGGGTTCGGTATCAGGATCGTGGATGACATGGCGGTGAAGTGAAGCGCCAATACGCCGAGAATTGCGGCCGAGGCTGCACTCGTTACCTGTTTCCAGCCACGCAAACGCCGGAACAGAAGAAACGAAAGGGAGAATAGTACTGCTGCAACAGCGGTTCCCACCAGAATGGGAGTGATGCGATATTCCAGCGTGGCAGCAACCTGCATGCCGGCCATACCAATGAAGTGCATCGCGCCAACGGTGATAGTAATGATACCGCCGGAGTAGAGTGCGGCACCACGTTCGCGCCACAAAAACTGGAGGCTGAGCCAGAAGCCGAAGACGGCGATGACGGCGGATAAAGCGGTGAAGGGAAAATCGAAACCAATGGGAACGCTACCCTGATAGGCAAGCATGGCGATGAAATGCGTGGCCCATACACTAAGGCCAGATGCAAAAGCCGCCACCAAAACCCAATAGGGTCTGCGCTTCAAAGGGCTCTCATCGGCCCGAAGCAGGAGATGATAGAAGGATAGCATTCCGAGAAGTGCGATTACGGCAGCCAGAACAACGATCCGTCGATCATGTTGTAACGCAACACATTCAAGTACGGCGAACACTGCGGATATACCCCCAATAATGTGCAACCATCTATGTTTATTAGTACAGTTAAATTTAGAAATTACTAATCCAAATTTTAGTGGATGGCCTCAATGCAAAGAAACCCGCTAAAGGCGAGTTTCAATGTAACACAACTTATTTTTGGAAAGAGTTACTTTTCAGATTTCCGGGCAGCCACGCTCATTTGCGAAAGTAATCGTATCGGAGCCACGGCGGGTATAGCCTTGAACGACCACGCGGCGCGGTGTTACGCGAACGATTTCCGGATCGCGAAGACCGGAGGCACGGGCGGCGGAGCGTGCTTCGCGCTCACTGCATCCGCGCATGGGTGGGCCACGGCGGTCCATGTCGCGGTCGCGGTCACGAATGACAGGGCGGACGCCATCGCGGCCAATTCTCAACTCCATATCCTGCGCGCTTGCAGGCGCGGACAGAGCAACACCCGAAACCGCCATAGTGACGGCAAGACCGGCAATCTGGATCACCTTGAGCATATTACCTCCTCAGTGCCGCTTCAGACGACACATTATTATTCACGCGGAGATAACGCGGATGTGAGGTGCTTGTTCCTTAGCAGCATAAAGTAAAGAACCCGGCCACAAGGGCCGGGCTGAGGGTTACGCCGCAACTTCCGCCGTGAAAGCGGACTGGATGAGCGTTTTGGTATAATCCGCCGTCGGATTGTTGAAGATGTTGTCCGTTTCGCCCTCTTCCACAATCTTTCCGTCCTTCATCACGATCACATAGTCGGAAATCGCCTTGATGACCGACAGGTCATGACTGATGAAGACATAGGACAGACCATGCGTTTTCTGAAGGTCGCGCAGCAGATCGATCACCTGCCCCTGCACCGAACGGTCGAGCGCCGATGTCGGTTCATCGAGAATGACGACGTCTGGCTTGAGGATGATGGCACGCGCAATGGCGATACGCTGACGCTGGCCGCCGGAAAACTCGTGCGGATAGCGGTTGCGTGCTGCCGGATCGAGACCGACTTCCTTCAGTGCCTCGATCGCCCTCTTGTCGCGCTCAGCACGGCTCAGCTGCGGCTCATGGACGAACAGACCTTCGGTGATGATTTCACCCACCGTCTGGCGCGGTGACAGCGAACCATACGGATCCTGAAACACCAGCTGAAGCTGGCGTCGCATGGGCCGCATGGCTTTCCGGTCCAGACCGGAGATTTCCTTCTTGCCGAAGAACAGCCGGCCGGTAGACGGCGTCAGCCGCAACAGCGCCCGGCCAAGCGTGGATTTGCCCGAACCGGACTCACCGACGATGCCGATGGTTTGGCCCTGGCGCAGATTGACACTGACGCCATCGACAGCTCGAAATGCCGAAGCTTTGGTAAAAATGCCGCCCGGTATTTCGTAATCCACCGTCACATTCTGGCCAGAGAGAACGACAGGCGCTTCCGGGCCAACAGGTGGCTTGTGGCCACTAGGTTCGGCATCCAGCAACATCTTGGTGTAATCCGCCTGCGGACGTTCAAAGATGTCTTCCGTCGTTCCGGTTTCCACAATCTCGCCACGACGCATGACCGCAACGCGATCCGCGAAGTGTCGCACCACACCCAGATCGTGGGTGATGAGAACGACAGCCATGCCGAAACGCTGCTGCAGGGATTTCAACAGATCGAGAATCTGTGCCTGAATGGTTACGTCGAGCGCGGTCGTCGGCTCATCGGCAATCAGCAGATCAGGCTCATTGGCGAGTGCCATGGCAATCATGACGCGCTGGCGCTGCCCGCCGGAAAGTTCGTGCGGATAGCTGTCGATGCGCCGTTCGGGGTCAGGAATGCCCACCACTTTCAGCAGTTCAAGCACCCTTGCACGCGCTTCGGCCTTGCTGGAACCACGGTGATGGATGATCGGCTCGGCAATCTGCTTACCGATCTTGTAGAGCGGATCGAGCGAGGTCATCGGTTCCTGGAAAATCATGGTGATTTTCGCGCCTCTGATGTCGTTCAGATCATCGACCGGCAGGCCGACCAACTCACGCCCGCGATATTTCGCGGAGCCCTGAACCCGGCCATTGGCGGCCAGCAGACCCATGATACCCATCATGGTCTGGCTTTTGCCCGAACCGGATTCACCGACCACGGCAAGGGTTTCGCCCTGCCGCACGTCGAGGTCTATACCCTTGACGGCATTGACGGCGCCGTCCGGTGTCGTGAAGTCGACCTTCAGGTCGCGCACGGTCAGTATGGTTTCAGATGTCGTATTCATGTCAACGATCCTTGGGATCGAGCGCATCACGCAACCCGTCGCCCACAAAGTTCAGAGAAAACAGCGTCAGCACGAAGAAGATCGCCGGGAATATCAGCAGCCACGGGGCTGACTGCATATTGCTGGCACCTTCGGAAATCAGCGCGCCCCAACTCGTCAAAGGTGCCTGAACACCAAGACCGAGGAAGGAGAGGAAGCTTTCCAGAAGGATAACCTTCGGCACGACGACCGTGACGAAAACGACCACAGGGCCAATCGTGTTGGGAATGATGTGACGGCGGATGATCTGCCAGTCCGTCAGGCCCAGCGCCTGTGCGGCACCCACAAATTCACGCCGCTTGAGCGCCAGCGTCTGCCCGCGCACGATACGCGCCATATCCAGCCATTCCACCGCCCCGATAACTAGGAAGATAAGAATGAAGCTTCGCCCGAAGAAGACGACGAGCACGACGACGAGAAACACGAAGGGCAGCGAATAGAGGATTTCCACGAAACGCATCATCGCATTGTCGACACGCCCGCCGATATAGCCAGCGGTTGCGCCGTAAACGACGCCGATGCCGAGCGACACGAGGCTGGCCAGCACGCCGACGGCAATCGAGATTTGTCCGCCGAGCATGACGCGCGCCAGAAGATCACGCCCGTTGCTATCGGTGCCGAAGAAGAAGTATTCGCGGTTCACATCGCCTTCGATTTTTAGCGTGCGGCCGTCATCCTCGGTTGCCACAACCTTGGTATTTTCGAACTCGTTGGCACGGTCGAAGTAACGCGTCGTACGCGGATCGATCTCGCCAGAAGACGTGACGGTTGCGGTGAATTTTTGCCCTTCAACGGCAAATTCCTTCAGCTCCACTCGTGCACGGCCAGCAATGCCTTCCATGACACCCTGGAGATTATTGACGTCAGGGCGGGCATCGAGGCTTGGTGAAACCGAGACATAGGACGAAAACACCTGATCGTAGGTGTGGCTGATGAAATGCGGCCCGAGGAACGAAAACAGCGTGATCAGCACAAGCATGATCGAACCGGCCATGGCCGCCTTGTTACGACGGAAACGCATGGTGGCAAGCTGGAAGAGGCTTCGGCTTTTCACCGAAGCAGGAACGGCTGATGTGCCGGGGATATCAGTCATGTCTGACCCTCGGATCAAGAAGGCCGTACAGAATATCGACCACAAGATTGAAAACGATGACGAAAAGCGCGATGAGAACCACGGTTCCCATGACAAGCGTATAGTCACGATTGATGGCGCCCAGCACGAAGTAACGACCGACACCGGGAATGGTGAAGATCGTTTCGATGACGGCAGAACCCGTCAGCAGGGCAGCAGCGCAGGGCGCAAGATAGGACACGACCGGCAACATCGCCGCGCGCATGGCATGAACGATGACGACGGTGCGGCCTGGAAGACCGTATGCTTTCGCGGTGCGGATATGGTCCATCCGCAAAGCCTCGATCATCGATCCGCGCGTCAGGCGTGCGATGACGGCAAGCTGCGGCAAAGCGAGCGCAATCATTGGCAGAATGAGATAGCGTAGCGAACCATCGCCCCAGCTTCCGGCTGGCAGAAGACCGAGCAGAACGGCGAAGATCAGCGTCAGCACCGGAGCAACGACGAAGTTGGGCACGGTCACGCCGACGGTAGAAACCGACATCAGTGAGAAGTCAAAGAGACTGTTCTGCCTCAAAGCCGCAAACGTCCCGGCCAGCACGCCGCCGATCAATGCCAGCATGAGTGCATAGAAACCAAGCTCCAGCGAATAGGGCAAACCTTTGCCGATCAACTGGGCAACGGTGTTGTCCTTGTAGATATAGCTAGGGCCGAAATCGCCGGTCACGGCATTTTTCATGTAGATCAGGTACTGACGCCACAATGGTTCATCCAGATGATAGGTTTTCATCAGGTTTTCCATCGTCTGCGGCGGCAGGGGACGTTCAAGATTGAACGGGCCACCGGGTGCAAACCGCATCAGAAAAAAAGAAATCGTGACGACGATAAGCAAGGTCGGCACGGCGCTCGCCAAACGGCGCAGGATAAAAGAGATCATTATATTTTAGGCTCCGGGCATGGCACGGCGGCTAAAGTTCGTTGCGACGTTCATTCGCCGCGCAACCTTAACCCGTTCTACAGATCATGTCGCGCAAAAGCTCAAGGCTCTTGCGCGACATGTTTTAGAACCACCGTGGCAGCACTGCTTATTCGGAAACGCTCAGGAAGCGGCTAAGGTGCTCATTGGCCGCATTGTCTTCCCAGCCCTTGACGCGGTTGGATACCAGCCAAAGATCCGCCTGCGTCAGGAACGGCGCAACCGGCTGTTCCTTCATGAGGATCGTTTCGGCTTCATGCAGCAGCTTGGAGCGAGCGATCGGGTCTTTCTCGTCGTAAGACTTCTTCATCAACGCATCATATTCGGCGTTGTTGAACTTCGAATAGTTGAAGGTCTTGTTGGACGAGACAGACAGCGCCAGGAAGTTTTCGGCGTCCGCATAGTCGGCAACCCAGCCAGCGCGGGCAACGTTGAATTTGCCGCCTTCCTGCAGGTAGCCATAGTGCGAGGCAACGTCGAGGTTCACTAGCGACACATTGGCGCCGAATGTGCTCTTCCACATATCCGCAACGGCGGTTGCGACACGCTCATGGTTGGGGTTGGTGTTGTAGCGGATTTCGATGGACAGCGGCTTGCCGCCTTCACCGTAACCGGCTTCCTTCATCAACTTCAGCGCTTCGTCTTCACGATCCAGCTGCGAAAGCGTGGCGAAATCGGCCTTCGCAGGCTCACCATAGCTGTCCATGCCGGGCGGGACCATCGAATAGGCAGGGATTTGCGAACCGCTGTAGATTTCCTTGGCAAGGAAGTCGCGGTCAACGGCCATGGAAAGGGCGCGACGAACGCGGGTGTCGTTGAAAGGCGCTTCACGCGTATCGAAGGTGTAGTAGTAGGTCGCAAGCGTCGGAGAGACGCGAACCTGATCGCCATAGGCCTTGCGCAGACGATCCAGCTGGTCAGCCGAGAAGTTGAAGGCAAGGTCCATTTCCTTCGCTTCGAATCGGCGAACGGAGGCTGCCTGGTCGTCGATCGGGTAGAAGATGACCTTGTCGATCTTGGTGTTTGCAGCATCCCAGAAGTTGGTGTTCTTGACGACCGTCAGGCTATCATTGGGAACATGGGCCTGCAATGTGTAGGCACCGTTAGAGACCATGACGCCGGGCTTGACGAAGTCGGCACCGTTCTTTTCGACGCTGGCCTTGGAAACAGGAAGCGCCGTCTGGTGGGCCAGCAGCTCAAGGAAGAAAGGCGTTGGGCGCTCGAGAGTGATTTCGAGCGTCTTTTCGTCCACAGCCTTCATGCCGAGTTCTTCAGGCTTGGCCTCGCCCTTGTTGATCTTTTCGGCATTCTTGATGGGATAGAGAATATTTGCGTATTTCGCAGCGGACTTCGGGTCTTCGACGCGCTGGTAGGAGAAGACGAAGTCTTCAGCCGTAACAGGCGAACCGTCCGACCACTTGGCGTCAGCGCGAAGCTTGAATGTGTAGACGGTGCCGTCATCCGACAGGGTCCAGCTTTCCGCCGTGCCGGGAACGATCTTGCCAGCAGCGTCGTAAATGGTGAGACCCTCATAGAGGTCCTTCAGGATGAAGGCTTCGATGTTGATCGAAGTCTGAGCCTGATCGAGGGTCTGCGGCTCCCCCGCGTTGCCACGGTGCAGAACGGTTTCCGCGAGAGCTGAACTTGCGCCAATCAGAAGCGAGCCTAGCAGGAGTGCGGCGCGCGTTGTTGTTTTTATCGAAAGCATTTTTTTATTTCCCCATAAAGTGTGAGAACGCGCAAACAAGGACAAAACGCGCCGAGGCGCAACCCCAATATTTACCGACTGGGAAAATTGAGGGTGTTGCGACAATTGATTGTGGAAAACGTCGGCGTACAAAACAAACCCGCCACTTTCGCTTTTCATCAAAATGAAATAAAAACGAAAGTCTGCACATACCAACGGGTCACCGCATAATGTTCTTCACACCGCGCCAGCTGGAAATCATCGAACTCGCAAAGTCCGAAGGCAAGGTCATCGTCGAGGATCTGGCGACGCAGTTTTCGGTCACCTCGCAGACGATTCGCAAAGACCTGAACGAATTATGCGAAGCGCGCGCACTGACGCGAATCCATGGCGGTGCGATCTTTCCCAGTAGCACGGAAAACGTCCGATACGAAGCCCGACGATCCATCGCGGCGACGGAAAAACAGGCGATTGGCCGTGCCGCGGCAGCGCTCATTCCCAATAAATCTTCGCTTTTCATCAATATCGGCACGACGACGGAAGCCGTTGGCGAAGCCTTGCTGAACCACCACGAATTGATGGTCATTACCAACAATATCAATGTTGCCAACAGGTTAAGGATATTCCCCGACATTGAGGTCGTCATCGCTGGCGGTGTGGTGCGCGGTTCAGATGGCGGTATCGTCGGGGAAGCGGCGGTCGATTTCATTCGCCAGTTCAAGGTGGACTATGCGGTCATCGGCGTGTCGGCAATCGACAGGGACGGCGCGCTGCTGGATTATGATTTCCGCGAGGTGAAAGTGGCGCAGGCCATCATGGCCAATGCCCGGCACGTCATTCTGGTTTCCGACTCCAGCAAGTTCGAGCGCACGGCACCGGTGCGAATCGGTCATCTGTCTCAGGTTCACACCTTCATCACCGACCACTGTCCGCTGCCATCAGTCAGCGCCATCTGCCGCGAAAACGGCGTCGAACTCATCGAAACCCAAGGTGAGAAGCCGGAAAATTAAACGATTAACATTCGTTTGACATTCACTTTGTTTTCATTTTAACTCCCCTCAATTTCGAATTCCAAGAATAAGCGGCACAATGCCGCGTCAGGGAGAGACCAAGTGAGTGAGCAGGCGGTCCGCGATATTTTCGTGATCGGTGGTGGCATCAACGGGTGCGGAATCGCACGTGATGCTGCCGGTCGCGGTTATTCCGTGACACTGGCCGAGATGAATGATTTCGCATCCGGCACCTCTTCAGGCGCGACCAAGCTCATCCACGGCGGCCTTCGCTATCTCGAACATTACGAGTTCCGGCTGGTTCGCGAAGCCCTTATGGAGCGCGAAGTCTTGTGGGCCATGGCCCCGCATATCATATGGCCCATGCGCTTCGTTCTACCCTTCCACAAGGGCGGTATTCGTCCGGCATGGCTGATCCGGCTCGGGCTTTTTCTCTACGACCATCTGGGCGGTCGCAAGCTTCTGCCCGCCACGAAATCCCTCGACATGCGGCGCGACCCTGCGGGCAAGCCATTGAAGCCGCTCTTCACCAAGGCCTTCGAATATTCGGATGGCTGGGTGGATGATGCGCGTCTGGTTGTGCTGAACGCGCGGGACGCTGCCGACCGTGGCGCAGACATTATGAGCCGTGCGAAGGTGGTTTCGGTTCGTCGCGAAGGTGGGCTTTGGAATGTCGACGTCAAGGACAATGCGACCGGAACTGTGAAAACCGTTCAGGCACGCATGCTGGTCAACGCCTCCGGCCCGTGGGTGGACAAGGTGCTGTCCAACGCGGCGGGCAAAAATCAGGTGCACAATGTGCGGCTGGTTCAGGGCAGCCACATCATCGTGAAAAAGAAGTTCAACGATCCCCGCGCCTACTTCTTCCAGAACCCCGACAACCGCATCATTTTCGCTATCCCTTACGAGACCGACTTCACCCTGATCGGCACCACCGACCGGGATTATCAGGGTGACCCCGCCGATGTTAAGATCAGCGGCGAAGAGACCGATTATCTCTGCAACGCGGCCAGCGAGTATTTCGCAGAGCCGGTGACGAAAGACGATATCGTCTGGACTTACTCCGCCGTGCGTCCGCTGTTCGATGACGGCGCATCCAGCGCGCAGGAAGCCACGCGCGATTACGTTCTGAAGCTTGAGAATACTTCCGGTGAGGCCCCGCTGCTCAACGTTTTCGGCGGCAAGCTCACCACCTATCGCCGTCTGGCGGAACATGCGCTGGAGAAAGTGGCGGAAGCAATTGGCGACAAGGGCAAACCGTGGACCGGCAAGAGCTCGCTTCCGGGCGGGGACTTCGCGGCCACCGGTTACGAGGCGGAAGTCAAAAAGCTCAACACAAAATATAGCTTTCTATCCGAGCGTCAGGCGCGCAGACTGGTTCGCCTCTACGGAACGAAGGCAAATGCTATTCTTGGGAGTGCGGCGAGCATGGAGGCGCTCGGTCAGCATTTCGGAGGCGATCTTTACGAGCGCGAAGTCGAGTGGCTGATCCGTCAGGAATGGGCCAGAACCAGCGATGACGTGTTGTGGCGCAGAACGAAGCAGGGCCTGCATTTTTCATCTGAGCAAGCGACTATACTCGACGACTATATGAAGGCGGCAGTGGCCGCCTGACGAGAGCCCGAAAGGGCGCTCTTAAAATATTGAAGCAGATATCTTGCAGGTTGGGAGGCCTCGGGACAGCATGCTGGAATTACGCAACATTGCTACGATGGTGGGTGGTGATTACCACATCTACCCAACCAATCTGACCCTCAAGCGAGGCACGTTGAACGTGCTGCTGGGGCCGACGTTGTCTGGAAAAACATCGCTGATGCGGTTGATGGCCGGTCTGGACAAACCGACCGAGGGCCAACTGCTGTTCGATGGCGCTGACGTGACCGGCAAGCGCGTGCAGGATCGCAGCGTTGCCATGGTCTACCAGCAGTTCATCAACTACCCGGCACTGACCGTCTACGAAAACATCGCCTCCCCAATGCGGATCGCCAAGAAGGATGCGGCGACCATCGACCGCGAAGTGCGGCGCGCTGCCGATCTCTTGCGGCTGACACCTTACCTTGACCGCACACCGCTGAACCTTTCCGGCGGACAGCAGCAGCGCACCGCGCTCGCCCGCGCCATCGTCAAGAATGCCAGCCTCGTGCTGCTGGATGAGCCACTCGCCAACCTCGATTACAAGCTGCGCGAAGAATTGCGCGAAGAGCTGCCGAAAATTTTCGCTCTCTCCGGTGCGATCTTCGTCTATGCGACGACCGAGCCATCCGAAGCCCTGCTTCTGGGCGGCAACACGGCGACCATGCATCAGGGGCACATCGCCCAATATGGCAGCACCATCGATCTCTATAGAAACCCTGTCGATCTCGTCTCGGCAAAGACCTTTGCTGACCCGCCACTCAACATCATTGCACTCACCCGTTCCGGCCCTTCGTTTCTGCACAATGGCCAGCCTGTTTTCGACGTTCCGGCACACCTTTCGGGCATTGCAGATGGGCCGGTGACGGTGGCGTTCCACCCGCACCATCTTTACCCAACGCCTACCCATGGCGGCGCAGTCAAACTTTCCACAAAGACGCTGATCTCCGAAATCGCCGGTTCAGAAAGCTTCATTCACGTCGATTTTGCCGGCAATCGCTGGGTGATGCTGACGCGCGGTATTCTCGATATCGAGCCGGACAAGCAGATCGATATCTATCTGGATACCCGCCATCTGATGGCATTCGATGCGAATGGCCGCTCGCTTGCAACCCCGCAACAAGCAGCCGCGTGAGGAGAAGAGACCATGGCACGCATCAGTCTCGACCACATCCGCCACGCCTACAACGCCAAGGCCAAAGCGGCCAATGATTATGCCCTGAAGGAAGTGAATTACGAGTGGAGCGATGGCGGCGCCTATGCGCTGCTCGGCCCATCCGGTTGCGGCAAGACCACTTTGCTCAACATCATTTCCGGCCTTATCAATCCGTCCGATGGCCGCATTCTGTTCGATGGCAAGGACGTGACGAACCTGCCGACGGAACAGCGCAATATCGCGCAGGTGTTTCAGTTTCCGGTCATTTACGACACCATGACGGTCTACGAAAATCTGGCCTTTCCCTTGCGCAATCGCGGCGTGCCGGAGGCCGATGTCGACAGGCGCGTCAACGAAATCCTCGAAATGATCGACCTCGGCGCATGGGGCAAACGCCGCGCGCATCGCCTGACCGCCGACCAGAAGCAGAAGATTTCGCTGGGTCGCGGTCTCGTGCGTAACGACGTGAACGCCATTCTCTTCGATGAGCCGCTGACCGTGATCGACCCACACATGAAGTGGGTGCTGCGCTCGCAGTTGAAGCGGTTGCACAAACAGTTCGGCTTCACCATGGTCTATGTCACACACGACCAGACCGAAGCCATGACTTTCGCGGACAAGGTCGTCGTCATGTATGACGGCCAGATCGTGCAGATCGGCACCCCTGCCGAACTTTTCGAGCGGCCCAGCCACACTTTCGTCGGTTATTTCATCGGCTCTCCCGGCATGAACTTCATGCCTGTTGCGCTGGATGGCGCGCAGGCGAAAATCGGCGATCAGCATGTCTTGCTCGACGCAGCACCAAGTGTCGAAACCGGTGCGAAAACGGAACTCGGCATTCGCCCGGAATTCATTTCTCTCGGGCGCGAAGGCATGCCGGTGACGATCAGCAAGGTCGAGGATATCGGCCGTCAGAAAATCGTTCGCGCCAGCTTTGCCGGTCACCCACTGACCGTGGTTGTGCCTGAAGATGGCGACATTCCGTCCGAACCGCATGTCACCTTCGATCCCAAGGCCATCGGCATCTACGCCGATAGCTGGCGCGTTGGCACGGGAGCCTGAGCCATGGAAAAAACGTTCAACAACAAGGCGTGGTTTCTGGTTATCCCGGTTCTGATCCTCGTCGCATTTTCCGCCGTGATCCCGCTGATGACGGTCGTCAACTACTCGGTTCAGGATACGTTCGGCAACAATCAGTTCTTCTGGGCGGGAACCGACTGGTTCGTGCAGATGCTGCATTCGCCCCGCTTCTGGGATGCGCTGATGCGCAACCTGATTTTCTCGATGGTCATTCTGGCCATCCAGATCCCGCTCGGTATTCTGATTGCGCTCAACATGCCAAAAACCGGCCTCGGCGTGCCGGTATGCCTCGTGCTGATGGCGCTGCCGCTTCTCATTCCGTGGAACGTCGTCGGCACCATCTGGCAGGTTTTCGGGCGCGTCGATATCGGTTTCCTTGGCCACTATCTCTCGAAGATCGGCATCGATTATAATTACACACAAGACCCTGTAGATGCCTGGGCAACCGTCATCATCATGGATGTTTGGCACTGGACGAGCCTTGTCGTGCTGCTGTGCTACGCCGGTCTCGTCTCGATCCCCGATGCCTATTATCAGGCAGCCCGCATCGATGGCGCATCGCGCTGGTCGGTGTTCCGTTACATCCAGTTGCCGAAGATGAAGCGCGTGCTGCTGATCGCCGTTCTGCTGCGCTTCATGGACAGCTTCATGATCTACACCGAACCCTTTGTTGTCACCGGCGGTGGCCCCGGCAACTCCACCACCTTCCTGTCCATCGATCTCGTGAAGATGGCAGTGGGACAGTTCGATCTGGGTCCGGCAGCGGCGATGTCGATCATCTACTTCCTGATCATCCTCGCGCTGTCCTGGATTTTCTACACCGTCATGACCAATAGCGACGAACAGGCTTGAGAAAGGAGAACATCATGAGCAATTCCAGATCCATCGCCCGTTTCTCCTTCCTCATCCCGACGGTCTATATCGTCTTCCTGCTGCTGCCGATCTATTGGCTCGTCAACATGAGCTTCAAGGAAAACGGCGAGATTCTCGGTGCGTTTTCGCTATGGCCACAAAACCCGACGCTGCGCAATTACACCATCATCTTCACCGATCCGGCCTGGTACAATGGCTACATCAATTCCATCATCTATGTGGTGATGAACACGGTGATCTCGGTCGCTGCCGCGCTGCCCGCCGCCTATGCTTTCTCGCGCTATCGCTTCCTTGGCGACAAGCACCTGTTCTTCTGGCTGCTGACGAACCGCATGGCACCGCCTGCCGTTTTCGCCTTACCCTTCTTCCAGCTCTATTCCGCCTTCGGCTTGATCGATACGCATATCGCGGTCGCGATTGCCCATTGCCTGTTCAACGTTCCCCTGGCGGTCTGGATTCTCGAAGGCTTCATGTCCGGCGTTCCCAAGGAAATCGATGAAACCGCCTATATCGACGGCTATTCCTTCCCGCACTTTTTCGTGAAGATTTTCATGCCACTCATCGCCAGCGGCATCGGTGTCGCGGCCTTCTTCTGCTTCATGTTCTCATGGGTGGAACTGCTGCTGGCCAGAACGCTGACAACAACTGCCGCCAAGCCGATTGCCGCCACCATGACCCGTACCGTCTCCGCATCCGGCATGGATTGGGGCGTGCTGGCTGCCGCGGGTGTGCTGACCATTATTCCCGGCGCGCTGGTCATCTATTTCGTCCGAAACTACATCGCCAAGGGCTTTGCCCTCGGCCGCGTCTAACGAAGGAGAAGCCGCATGAATTTTTCCTGGATGGCATGGACGCTGCCGACGGCGCTGTTTTTTCTGACCATATTGCTGCTGCTGATTGGCATGGCGGTTTGGGAATATATCTCGCCTGGCGGCAATCCGCGCGTCGGCATCTTGCGCTTCGAGACGACACGCGGCGACCGGCTGTTCGTGTCGCTGCTCGGCTCCGCATTCATCCACCTGGCATGGCTCGGCTTTGTTGGCCCCGGCCTTTGGTGGGCACTGGCTCTTTCGGTTGTCTATGCGATTGGCGTGTTTCGCTTCGTTTAGACAGCCGACTGAAATACCGGGAGGGAGGACCGCCCGGATACATCTGCAAGCAATCGTAAACACTGGGAGGATGATTATGCGAGTGCATCTTTTAACAACGACGGCAGCGGCGTTGCTGGCCATAACCGGCGTAGCAAATGCCGGTATGAATGAAGCCAAAACCTTTCTGGACAAGGAAATTGGTGACCTTTCAAGCCTGAGCCGTGCCGATCAGGAAAAGGAAATGCAGTGGTTCATCGATGCTGCAAAACCTTTCGCCGGCATGGACATCAAGGTCGTCTCGGAAACGCTGACGACGCATGAATACGAATCCAAGGTGCTGGCGAAAGCCTTCACCGAAATCACCGGCATCAAGCTGACGCACGACCTGATCGGCGAAGGCGACGTGGTGGAAAAGCTGCAAACACAGATGCAATCCGGCGAAAACATCTATGACGCCTATATCAACGACAGCGATCTCATCGGCACCCACTGGCGTTACCAACAGGCCCGCAATCTGACGGACTGGATGGCCAACGAAGGCAAGGATGTCACCAACCCCGGTCTCGACCTGAAGGACTTCATCGGCACCAAGTTTACTACGGCACCTGACGGCAAGCTCTACCAGTTGCCCGACCAGCAGTTCGCCAACCTCTATTGGTTCCGGTATGACTGGTTCAACGACGCCAAAAACAAGGCCGACTTCAAAGCCAAATACGGCTACGAGCTGGGTGTTCCCGTTAACTGGTCTGCCTATGAAGACATCGCCGCTTTCTTCACCGGTCGCGAAATCAACGGCAAGAAGGTCTACGGCCATATGGACTATGGCAAGAAAGACCCGTCGCTCGGATGGCGCTTTACCGATGCGTGGCTGTCCATGGCTGGCAACGGCGACAAGGGCCTGCCAAACGGCCTGCCGGTCGATGAATGGGGCATCAAGGTCAACGAGAAGTCCCAGCCGGTTGGTTCTTGCGTTGCCCGTGGCGGTGACACCAACGGCCCTGCTTCGGTCTACGCCATCCAGAAATACCTCGACTGGTTGAAGGCCTACGCGCCTCCAGCAGCACAGGGCATGAACTTCTCCGAATCCGGCCCCGTTCCGGCGCAGGGCGAAGTGGCGCAGCAGATTTTCTGGTATACGGCCTTTACGGCTGATGCGGTCAAGAAGGGACTGCCTGTGGTCAACGAGGATGGCACGCCAAAGTGGCGCATGGCCCCCTCCCCGCATGGGGTTTACTGGAAAGACGGCATGAAGCTCGGCTATCAGGACGTGGGTTCCTGGACTTTGATGAAATCCACACCTGACGACCGCGCCAAAGCAGCATGGCTCTACGCGCAGTTCGTGACCTCGAAGACCGTGGACGTGAAGAAGAGCCATGTCGGCCTGACGCTTATTCGCGAGTCCTCGATCAACCACGAAAGCTTCACAAAGCGCGCCAAGGACCTCGGCGGCCTGATCGAGTTCTATCGTTCACCTGCCCGCGTTCAGTGGTCTCCAACCGGCACCAACGTTCCTGATTATCCAAAGCTGGCACAGCTCTGGTGGCAGGCCGTGGGTGATGCGTCCTCAGGTGCCAAGACAGCGCAGGGTGCGATGGACTCGCTGTGCGCCGAACAGGAAAAGGTCATGCAGCGTCTGGAACGTGCAGGCGTTCAGGGAGAAATCGGACCGAAGCTGGCTGAAGAGCACGATCTTGCATATTGGAACAAGGACGCCGTTTCCAAGGGCAACCTTGCACCACAGTTGAAGATCGCGGATGAAAAAGAAAAGCCGATGACCGTCAATTATGACGAACTGGTCAAGAGCTGGCAGAAGTAATTCTGCGGGATTGAAAGGAGATCGGGGGTGGCTCACTGCCCCCGGTTATGCGGCGGACCACACTTAACGCTCGGGCGCACACACCATCCACTTCCGTCACCCTCGGGCTTGTCCCGGGGGTCTACCAACGTTCAAGCAGGCTTCGACGGAAACCTGTGCCCTGAACGGAAAAAGCCGGAGGCGAATTCATCGCCTCCGGCTTTTTTTGTTTTTATATTCTGCATCAAGGGCCAACTACCGTCGAGCAAGACTTACCGTGTCAGATGCTCGGGACAAGCCCGAGCATGACGACCGAGAGGTTTCAGTCTCCCTCTAACCGCTTACGAAATCACCGGGTCCAGCGAACCGGACGCATAACGCTTCGCCATTTCCCGCAGCGGGATAGGCGTGATCTTCGATGCTTGCCCTGCCGTCCAGAACAATTCAAAACGCTCCTTGCAGAGCTTCGTCATGGCGTCACGCGCAGGCTTTAGATACTTGCGCAGATCGAACTCAGCCGGGTCTTCCGCCAGAACCTTGCGGATCTGCCCAGTGATGGCCATGCGGCAATCCGTATCGATGTTGATCTTGCGCACGCCGTTCTTGATGCCGCGCTGGATTTCCTCGATCGGCACGCCCCAGGTCGGCTTGATGGCGCCGCCATAGGTGTTGATGATATCCTGCAAGTCCTGCGGCACTGTTGATGATCCATGCATGACGAGGTGCGTGTTCGGCAGCTTATTATGAATGGCTTCGATGACATTCATCGCCAGCACAGAACCGTCAGGCCTGCGGGTGAACTTGTACGCACCGTGGCTGGTGCCCATGGCAACGGCAAGCGCATCCACCTTTGTTTCGCGCACAAATTTTACCGCCTCGTCCGGGTCGGTCAGCAGTTGGTCATGCGAGAGAACACCTTCGGCACCGTGGCCGTCTTCCGCCTCGCCCATGCCGGTTTCCAGGGAGCCGAGAACACCCAGTTCACCCTCAACGGAAATGCCGCCGTAATGGGCCATGTCGGTTACCTGGCGGGTGACGCCGACATTGTAATCCCAGTCACCCGGCGTCTTGCCATCGGCCTTCAAAGAACCATCCATCATGACGGAGGTGAAACCGGCCTGAATGGCGGTCATACAGCTGGCGGCCTCATTGCCGTGGTCCAGATGCACGCAGACCGGGATATGCGGATAGATTTCCACGACCGCATCCATCATGTGCTTGAGCATGATGTCGTTGGCATAGGCGCGCGCGCCGCGAGATGCCTGCATGATGACAGGCGAATTGGTGGCATCCGCCGCATCCATGATGGCCAGCGCCTGTTCCATGTTATTAATGTTGAAGGCAGGTACGCCATAGCCGTGTTCTGCCGCGTGATCGAGCAACTGACGGAGCGTTATTCGAGCCAAGGTATTTCCCCCTAAACGAATTGATTTGAAAACGGCATATTTCAATACCATCCCGTCCGTTGATGGACAGATTGGTACTATTGCCGCGAGAAAACCAACTATCCAGCTTTTTTTGACATTCATCAGCAAAGAATGGCCGCGCCGGGCGCATTCCTGCGCCTGATTTGCTCTGAATTGCCAAGAATTCGGGCGCGAAGGCAGGAAAGTTACGCAAAGATTAAAATACCGTGACCTGTCGTGGTTTGGCGGATGGCCGTCGCATTTTGCGTAGGTTATGGGCCAGCTTCGCGCCATCATCCCTTCAACCTTGCAAAAGACAAGAACAGTGGCATGCCCCGCGGCAGGTTTGCCTCTTATAAGCGCCGCCAATAAAGGGAACAGATATGAAGAAACTGCTTGCATCGACCTGTCTGGTGTTCGGTCTGCTGGGTGGCGCATCTGCGTCGAATGCCGCAGAATGCGGTAGCCCCACCATCGCCAGCATGAACTGGCAGAGCGCCGAAGTGCTCTCTGCCATTGATAAGATCATTCTCAACGAGGGCTATGGTTGCAGCGCCGATATCACCATTGGCGACACGGTTCCGACCATCACTTCCATGGTGGAAAAAGGCCAGCCGGATATCGCGCCGGAAGCATGGGCAGATACGCTGCCAGATGTGGTCAAGCGTGGCGTGGATGAGGGCAAACTCGTCGTTGCCGCAACGGCTCTGCCGGATGGCGGCATTCAGGGCTGGTGGATACCGAAATACGTTGCCGACGCCCATCCTGATATCAAGACCATCGGCGACCTCTTGAAAAACCCCAAGCTTTTCCCGGATGCCGAAAATCCTGACAAGGGCGCCATTGTCAACGGCCCGCAGGGTTGGGGCGGCACCGTCGTCACGGCTCAGCTTTACAAGGCATTCGGCGCTGAAAAGGCTGGCTTCAACCTCATCGATAGCGGTTCTTCTGCTGGTCTCGATGGCTCCATCGCCAAGGCTTATGAGCGCAAGCAGCCATGGGTCGGCTACTACTGGTCACCCACCGCGCTTCTGGGCAAATATGAAATGGTGAAGCTGGAGCCCGGCGTTGCCGCTGATCCTGCCGAGTGGAAGCGTTGCAACACGGTTGCCGATTGCCCGGACCCGAAGCCGAACGCATGGCCGGTCGATAAGGTCGTCACACTGGTCGCCAAGCCCTTCTCGGAAAAGGCCGGTCCCGCCGTCATGGACTATCTCAACAAGCGGTCCTGGAGCAACGCAACCGTCAACAAGCTGATGGCCTGGATGACGGACAATCAGGCAACGGGCGAAGACAGCGCCAAGCACTTCCTGAAAGAGAACCCCGACATCTGGACCAAGTGGGTGTCTGCCGACGCTGCGGAAAAGATCAAGGCTTCGCTCTGACGACCTTCCCTGCTGCATGACTCACAGTCCGGCAGCCACGCAAATAGACATGCGATTGGCAACACCAGTCGCATGTCGCCGCGATCATAGGGGAATTGTATGGATTGGTTTTACACGTTTCCGCACATGAACGATGAGACGCTTCGAAATCTGAAAAAGATGATCGATGACGGCTTTCGTGAATTCACGCGTGCCTGGGGCGGTACTATAGAGGGCTTCTTTTCGCCCCTGCAACAGTTTCTGATTGCAGCAGAACGCTTCATGACGCAAACGCCCTGGCCGATCATCATCCTGATCATCATGGCCATTGCCTGGTTTGCCAGCCGCAATCTCAAAATCGTTCTCAGCTGTCTTTTGACCCTGCTCGCCATCGGCTATTTTGACATGTGGACGGATACGATGCGGACGATCTCGATGATCTTCGTCTGCACGGTGCTATCCATCATCATCGGCATTCCCATCGGAATCGCCATGTCGCATTCCAACCGTGTGCAGCGGGTCATAAACCCCATCCTCGATGTCATGCAGACCATGCCGAGTTTCGTGTATCTCATTCCGGTCGTGATGCTGCTGGGCATTGGCAGGGTCCCGGGGCTGATCGCGGTCGTCATTTACGCCATTCCGCCGATGATACGCCTGACCAATCTCGGCATACGGTTGGTGGACCGGGACGTGCTGGAGGCAGCCGATTCCTTTGGCTCGTCCGGCTGGCAGAAGCTGTTCAAGGTGCAATTGCCCCTTGCGCTTCCCACCATCATGGCCGGCATCAACCAGACCATCATGATGGCGCTCGCCATGGTCGTCGTTGCCTCGATGATCGGCGTGCAGGGGCTTGGCCAGCCGGTTCTGAAAGCCATCGCCAACCAGTATTTCACGCTCGGCATCTTCAATGGCCTCGCCATCGTGGGCATTGCCATCATCTTCGACCGTATCAGCCAGGCCTATGGCAAAAGGCTCCAGAAACATCAGGAGATGGCCCATGGCTGACGCTTTCGGCGGCATTAAGATCAGCAATCTTTACAAGATTTTCGGCAGCAATCCTCAAGCCCATGTGGAAGCGGTGAGAAACGGGCTGACGAAGACGGAGCTGAATGAACGATACGGCCATGTTCTGGGCCTGCGGGATATCAATATCGACATTCCATCCGGCTGCATTCAGGTCATCATGGGCCTTTCTGGCTCCGGCAAGTCCACGCTCATCCGCCACATCAACCGGCTGATAGACCCCACGGCGGGCGAAGTGCTGGTCGATGGCGTGGATGTGGTGAAGATGAATGCCACGGAACTGCGCGCCTTTCGCCGCCACCAGACCGCTATGGTGTTCCAGAAATTCGCGCTGCTGCCGCATCGGAATGTTCTTGATAACACGGTCTATGGCCTTGAGGTTCAGGGCATGGCGCGGGCACAAAGCGTAGACATCGCCATGCGCTGGCTTGAGCGTGTCGGGCTGAAAGGCTTTGAAACGCGTTTCCCCAACCAGCTGTCCGGCGGCATGCAGCAGCGTGTTGGGCTGGCGCGCGCACTCTCCAACGATGCGCCGGTTCTGTTGATGGACGAGGCCTATTCTGCGCTCGATCCGCTGATCCGCACCGACATGCAGACCGTGCTTCTGGATATCCAGAAGGAAATCAGGAAAACCATCGTCTTCATCACCCATGATCTGGATGAGGCACTGCGTCTGGGAGACCAGATTGCCATTCTGCGCGATGGCGAAGTCATCCAGCAGGGCACCAGTCAGGACATCGTGCTGCGCCCAGCGGATGATTACATCGCCAACTTCGTCAAGGAAGTGAACCGCGGCCGCGTCATCAATGTGGAAGCCGTCATGTCACCGGTCAGGCCGGGCCTGCCGCTTAGTGGCCCGCAAGTGCTGGCGGGAACCAGTGTGGAGGAAGCCATGCGTCTGCTGTCGATCAGCGGTCAGGACGATGCAGCCGTCGCCAACCCCTCCGGCGAGGTTTTGGGCATGGTCAGTTTCCGCCAACTTGCCAGCGCCATCGTCAACGCGCAGGTGACGGAAGGGGAAAGCGGCATTTACTCCACCTCGGGCATCGTTCGCGCCAAGGCCTGAACAGACTGTTCACAATCTTGGCCGTACATTCCATGAATTGCGCACTATATGTTCGGCAACGAAACATACGCAATTCAGGTGAGTATCATGAAGAAGATTGGTTTTCTGTCTTTCGGTCACTGGAGCCCCGGTGCCCATTCGCAGGCGCGCACCGCCAAGGACGTGCTTCAGCAATCCATCGAGCTGTCCGTTGCCGCTGAAGAAATCGGTGTCGATGGTGCTTACTTCCGCGTCCACCACTTTGCCCGGCAACTGGCCTCACCCTTTCCGCTGCTGGCCGCCGTTGGTGCCAGAACGAAAAAGATCGAGATCGGCACTGGCGTTATCGATATGCGCTACGAAAACCCGCTCTACATGGCGGAAGATGCCGGTGCTGCCGACCTCATTTCCAATGGTCGCCTGCAACTGGGCCTTAGCCGCGGTTCGCCCGAACAGGTGATCGATGGCTGGCGCTATTTTGGTTATCAGCCGAAAGAAGGTGCTAGCGATGCCGATATGGGGCGCAACAGCACCGAAGTCTTTCTGGAAGTGCTCAAAGGTGAAGGGTTTGCCGAACCGAACCCGCATCCCATGTTCCCCAACCCTCCCGGCCTTCTCCGTCTGGAGCCGCATTCGGAAGGTCTGCGCGACCGCATCTGGTGGGGCGCTGGCTCCAACGCCACAGCCATCTGGGCGGGCAAGCTGGGCATGAACCTGCAAAGCTCGACCCTGAAGGACGACGAAACAGGCGAGCCTTTCCATGTGCAGCAGGCTGCGCAGATCCGGGCGTTCCGCCAGGCATGGAAGGAAGCCGGTCACAGCCGCGAGCCGCGCGTTTCTGTCAGCCGTAGCATTTTTGCGCTGGTTGATGATCGCGACCGCGCCTATTTCGGCGGCGGTAGCAAAGAGAGCGACAGCATCGGTTATCTGGATGCCAACACGCGCGCCATCTTCGGTCGCTCCTACGCGGCAGAGCCGGACGTGCTGATCAAGGAACTGGCAAAGGACGAGGCGATCGCCGAAGCAGATACGCTGCTGTTGACGATCCCGAACCAGTTGGGCGTCGACTACAATGTCCACGCGCTGGAATCGATCCTGAAACACGTCGCGCCGGAACTCGGCTGGCGCTAAACATCAGGTCCACGGCATCAAGAGATGCCGTGGACTTTCCACCTTATTCGGCAACATCCACCACAAGCCCCTTGGTCAGTTCCAGAGCCTGCCGCTCGAAGAGACCGCGATAGATGCCGCCCTTCTTCTGGATGAGGCTGAGATGGGTGCCCTCTTCCGCGATTTTGCCGTGATCGAAGACCAGCAGCCGATCCAGAGATCGGACGGTCGAGAGACGGTGCGCCACGACAAGCGTTGTCCGTCCCAGCATCAACCTCTCCATCGCGTTCTGGATCAGCATCTCCGATTCCGAATCCAGACTGGATGTCGCCTCATCGAGAATGAGGACGGGGGCATCCGCCAAAAATGCCCGCGCGATTGCGATACGTTGACGCTCACCGCCCGAAAGCTTCACGCCCCGTTCGCCCACCAGCGTGCCGTAACCCTTCGGCAAAGCTGTGATGAAGCCGTGCGCGCTGGCAAGTTTCGCCGCATTCTCGATTTCGCTCTGCGTGGCGTTCGGCCTCGCATAGGCGATGTTTTCCGCAAGCGATCGGTGAAACAGGATCGGCTCCTGCTGCACGATGGCAATCTGTTGGCGCAAGGACGCCTGCGACACCTGCGAAATGTCCTGCCCATCGATGCGGATTGTGCCGTGGCTGACATCATGCAGACGCTGGATCAGCTTGATGAAGGTGGTCTTGCCAGAGCCGGAATGACCGACAAGTCCCACCCGCTCACCCGGCTTGATGATGACTGAGAAGTCCTTGTAAAGCGGCGCCAGATGCCTGCCGTAATGGAAGCTGACCCGGTCGAACTCTATTCTGCCCTCATCGATGACAAGCGTTTTTGCGCCAGGCACATCTTCGATGCCAAGTGGCTGGGAATGGATAGCGACAAGCTCTTCCATATCGTTGACCGACTTCTGCAAGTTACGGATATGCATACCGATTTCACGCAAATAACCTTGCAGAATGAAGAAGGCAGTTAGAACGAAAGTGATATCGCCAGCATTGGCTTTGCCGCTGGACCAGAGCAACAGCGCAAGCCCAACCACGCCTGCCCGCATGATGCTGAGCAAACCTGCCTGAAGGGTGCCGTTGATCGTGCCGCGTGTCCATGTGCGCCGGGTTCTGTCCTGCCATTTGCCCATCACGAGTGTCAGGCGACGGTCTTCCCGCTCCTCGGCACCAAAAGCTTTCACCACGGCATTACAGGTCACCGCATCGGCCAGCGAGCCGCCCAGCTTGGTATCCCAGGCATTGGCAAGGCTCGCCATAGGCGCAACATAGCCAAGCGCCATGCACACCGTAATCACGACGAACAGCAAGGAGCCCAGCCCGACGAGCAGGCCCATCATTGGCCAGTACCATGTCATCAACACGGTCGAGCCGATGAGCATGACGACGGACGGAAACAGTGCGACGAATACCACGTCATTCAGCAGATCGAGCGCCCACATGCCACGCGTGACCTTGCGCACCGTCGATCCGGCAAAGCTGTTGGCATGCCAATCCGAGGAGAAACGCTGGATGCGATGAAACGAATCCGCCGCAATATCCGTCATCGACCACAGCGTGAAGCTGATGATGGTCATGAAGGTGGCGTGGCGCAGAATGACGGCCAGCACGGCAAGACCCATCAGCCAGCAGAATGCGGTGAGCGCGTTGCTCCACGCAACAGGATCGCTCGCCGTGCCGGATACGACGGCATCCACCAGCCGCCCTGCGAACATGGGCGTCAGCACATCGGCAAGCGTGGAAAACAGAACCGCGAACAGCATGAAGCCGACGCGACCGGGTTGCTGACGCCAATGGGTCCAACAAAAGCGAAAAACGCTGCGAAACGCCTGACTACGGCGCATTTTCAAACCAAAAGACATGAAGTGCATCCGGCGAGTGGCCGGTCCCATAAAAGAAGGAAAAACGGAATCCGCGCCGGATTGATGCGCGAAAGAATTTGGGGGAAATCAGAAAAGGACCGGCCTACCGGTCTTTACGCGTCAATCTCTTGTTCGAAAGAAAAAGAGAGCGTCAACCGTGAATGGGCGATGCCACCGGGGAGTTGGAAAAATATGCCATTGAATACCTCCCTCGTTCACGTTGATGATCATATCATAAGCAACTCGGTTCAAAAGCCAAGCCCGTTTTTCGCGCGATGATTCACTAAACCTCTGGCTGCGGCAGAGATGTCACAGGCGGCGCTTTAGCGCTGGTGCGGAGGGGCTGCGAGATCTCATATGTCCAAGCCAAAAACCGGCGTCGCAAAGCCATTGCCACCAAATGCCAAAAGAAGAATTTTTCTCCTCGTCTATTGGCATATTCTGGATGATTATTCGGCGACTTTGGGCGCGTGACGAGAGAAAATCAAATTCTAACCTTATGCTTGGAGCATGCCATGACGTTGCGTATCAACCAGACCGCCCCGGATTTTACCGCAGATACAACCCAAGGGTCGATCAGCTTTCACGAATGGATCGGTGATAGCTGGGCGGTGCTGTTTTCCCATCCGAAGAACTTCACGCCGGTCTGCACCACCGAACTTGGCGCGATGGCGGGTCTGGATGGCGAGTTTAGGAAGCGCAATGTCAAGGTCATCGGCATTTCTGTCGATCCGGTGGAAAGCCATTCCAAATGGAAACAGGACATCCAGACCGCCACCGGCTTCGAGGTCGGCTATCCCTTGATCGGTGACAAGGACCTCAAGGTCGCCAAGCTGTACGACATGCTGCCGGATGACGCAGGCGAAAGCTCTGAGGGACGCACACCTGCCGATAATGCCACCGTCCGCTCCGTCTATGTCATCGGCCCCGACAAGAAGATCAAGCTGATCCTCACCTACCCGATGACCACAGGCCGCAACTTCGATGAAATCCTGCGCACGATTGACTCGATCCAACTGACCGCGAAGCATCAGGTGGCGACGCCGGCCAACTGGAAACAGGGCGAAGACGTGATCATCACGGCTGCGGTTTCTAATGAGGATGCGATTGCTCGGTTTGGGTCGTTCGATACGGTGCTGCCGTATTTGAGGAAGACGAAGCAGCCGCAGGGGTGATTGCGGTCTGAATTTAGGCGTATCGGGTGTGGCTTACCCCCCTCTGCCCTGCCGGGCATCTCCCCCTCAGGTGGGGAGATCGGCGAGGCGCACTTCCGCCACTTCATTCACGAACGTTGAGAAGGCCGAAAGGTCTCGCTACGATTAGGTCTCCCCCCTTGAGGGGGAGATGCCTGGCAAGGCAGAGGGGGGTCAGCCCCGCCCGCTACGTCATCCGTTATCCCGCTGAAAAATCCAATTATGATCCGGATGGTTCTGAAACCGCCACTTCCGCATCGGCCCCGCCATAACATTGAGATAATACATCTCATACCCATAAGGCGCACCGCAGGGGTGGTGACCCTTCGGCACCAGCACTACATCACCATCCGAAACCGCCATGGTTTCATCCAGCGAGCCATCCTCGGTAAACACCCGCTGAAAACCGAAGCCCTGGGCGGGGTTGAGGCGGTGGTAGTAGGTTTCTTCCAGATAGGTCATGTCGGGGAAGTTATCCTCGTCATGCCGGTGTGGCGGGTAGGACGACCAGTGGCCGGAGGGGGTGAAGACTTCCGTAACCAGCAGGCTGTCGGCCACATCGCGGTCTTCCATGGCGATGGGGAAAATGTAGCGGGTGTTGGCACCCTTGCCGCGTTCGCTGAGTGAAATACCGGTGGGGCCGATGACCTGCGCTTGCCTGCCCGGCTGGGCGGGCGCGGTGCAGACACCGATGGTGCAATCGGTTGTGGCCGTTGCTGACCATGACGAACCGGCGGGAATATAGACGCAATGCGGTGGCTTGCGCTCGAAAACATTCATGCGGTCGCCAAGTTCGCCGAAATTCTTGTCCTCGGACGACACCTCCGCTTTGCCTTCAACGAGCACCAGAATGACTTCCGCGTCGCCGGTTTGCTCGGCAGCGGTCTCGCCCGGCTTCAGTCGGTAGAGACCGAAGCCGACATAGCCCCAGTCAGCACTTTCCGGCGTGATGTCGTGGACCTTGCCGGTTGTTCCGGTCGGCTTGCGCAGCAGATTGGCCATGGTCGTCTCCTTTGATCAGGCTTTATCAAGCCCGGCTTGCTTGGCGAAGTCCCGCAGGGATTTCAGACCGAGGCTTTGATATTCGAAGGGATTGCGCACATCCGGGTCCTGTTCGGCCTCGATCACCAGCCAACCGCTATAGCCATGTTCGGCAGCGATTTTCAGGACGGATGGAAAGTCGACGCCGCCGTCCGTATCGCCGGGAACGGTGAAGACACCGCGACGCACGCCTTCGAGGAACGAAAGCTTTTCGTTGCGCACCTGGGCTGCAATATCGGGTCGAACGTTTTTCGCATGAATATGTCCGACGCGGGCCATGTGCTTGCTAGCGAGACGTGCGGGATCCCCGCCGCCAAACAGTGTGTGGCCAGTGTCCAGCAGCAGTTTGGTATGCGGGCCGGTGTTCTCCATCAACCGGTCGATTTCTTCTTCGCTTTCGATAATCGTGCCCATGTGATGGTGGTAGACGAGTGCTATGCCCTGCTCCGCAGCGAATGCCGCCAGGGCTTCCACGCCTTCACCAAACTTTTTCCAATCGGCATCGGCAAGTTTGGGGCGGTCGTTGACCGGCTTTCCATCATCGCCGTGAATAGCGTTGGAGGTCTCGCAGACGATGATGACCTTGGAGCCCATGGCTTTCAGAAGATCGAGCGCGGGCTGCATGGCGGCCTTCTCGTCTTCGATGGAGTTGGTCAACAGGTTCAGCGAATGCCAGCCGGATACGAAGCACAGATTACGCGGCTCCAGCACCGCTTTGAGTGCGTCCGGTTCCTGCGGGAACTTGTGACCCTTTTCGATGCCGTCGAAACCGATTTTCGATGTCTCATCCAGGCACTGTTCGAGGCTGATATGGGCGCCCAGCGTGCGGTCGTCGTCATTGCTCCAGGCGATGGGGTTGGTGCCGTAAAGGATCATCTTACTGTCTTTCCTTCAACGCGGCTTCGTAAGCGGCGCGTGCATTGTTGACTTCCGTTCGGTCTGACACTTCAGGCACCGCTACATCCCACCAGTAACCACCGGCATCCGGTGTCGGGTACGGGTCTGTATCGATGACGATGACCGTCGTGACTGTTGCTTCGCGTGCCGCGTTGAGTGCGGTTTCAAGCTCCGCAATCGAGGAAACCTTGTGAGCATCCGCCCCCATGCTGGCGGCGTGGGCGGTAAAATCGATGGCGATGGGGTTGGTGTGGTTGGTGTGGGCGTAGAGGTTGTTGAACTCCGCGCCGCCGGTGCCCATTTGCAGGCGATTGATGCAGCCGTAACCCCTGTTATCAGTGATGACGAGGGTGATCTTCACGCCCATGGCAACGGCGGTGGCGAGCTCCGAATTCATCATCATATAGGAGCCATCGCCCACCATGACGATCACATCACGATGCGGCTCGGCCATCTTGATGCCGAGGCCACCGGCGATTTCGTAGCCCATACAGGAGAAACCGTATTCCATGTGGTAGGAGAGCGGCAGCTTGGCTTTCCACAGCTGGTGCAGCTCGCCCGGCATGGTGCCAGCGGCGCACATGACGACGGTGTTGTCGCGCGAAGCGCGCTGCACCGCGCCGATGACCTGCATGTCGGTGGGCAGGTTGTTGGCTTCGATAGGTGCAGCCGTTACGGCATCGGCCTTGGCAAACCATTGCTGTTTCAAGGCAGTGTCAGGTGCTGAAAAACGATGGCTGCCCAAGGCTGCCGACAGCTTTTCCAGGCCGACTTTGGCGTCGGCCGTCAGGCTGATGGCATTGTGCTTGGCGCTGTCATAGGGCTGGACGTTCAGTGCCAGCAGCTTGCGATCCGGGTTCTTGAACAGCGCCCAGGAACCGGTGGTGAAATCCTGAAAGCGGGTGCCGATACCGAAGACGAGATCGGCCTTTTCGGCGATGGCATTGGCGCTATCTGCACCTGTTACGCCGACGGGGCCAAAGTTCAGGTCGTGATCCCAGGCGAGAGCCGACTTGCCCGCCTGCGTTTCAATGACGGGAATGGCGTGCGTTTCGGCAAAGCGTTTCAGCGTGTCTGTCGCGCCGGAGAAATGAACGCCGCCACCGGCAACGATGACCGGGTTTTTCGCGGCTTTCAACGCAGCGACGGCGTCTTCGAACTCTGCGACATCAGGTTCAGGACGGCGCTGACGCCAGACTTTTTTCTCGAAGAAACTGACCGGATAATCGTAAGCTTCCGCCTGCACATCCTGACAGAAGGCCAGCGTAACCGGGCCGCAATCGGCGGGGTCGGTCATGGTCCGCATGGCGCGTGGCAAGGCAGTGAGAAGCTGCTCGGGGCGCATGATACGATCGAAATAACGGCTGACGGGCTTGAAGCAATCATTGGCGGAAACGGTGCCATCGCCGAAATCCTCGATCTGCTGCAACACCGGGTCCGGGCCGCGATTGGCGAAGACATCGCCGGGGATGAGCAGGACAGGCAAGCGGTTGACGTGGGCAAGTGCTGCTGCCGTCACCATATTCGTCGCGCCGGGTCCGATGGAGGATGTGACCGCCATGGCGCGGCGGCGGCCGAGCTGCTTGGCGTAAGCGATCGCCGCATGTGCCATGGATTGTTCGTTCTGGCCGCGATAGGTTTTCAGCTCATCGCGGATGCCGTAGAGCGCCTCACCGATGCCGGCGACATTGCCGTGGCCGAAAATGGCCCAGACACCGGCGATATAGGTCTCGCCATCCTCGTTCATCTGTGCAGCCAGATAGCGCATCATTGCCTGCGCTGCCGTCAATCGAAGTGTCGTCACGCTGCCTCTCCCTTGTTTCCTGCGGCGCGCGCCTCATCCCAGATGCGGCAGAGCGCGCTGTAGCGATCCGCCATCTGCGCGATGGCGTCGCCGTCACTGATCTTGCCCGAAAGCCATGCACGGCCAGCATCGGCAAAGATCGTGCGGCCAACGGCAAAGCCTTTGACCAGATCGAATCCTGCGGCCAGACGGAAGCTTTCCTCCAGTTCCGCCTGCGGTGCATCGAGACCCAGAACCACGATGCCGCGCACATAGGCATCGTTGCGCTGCACGGCATCGGTCGCGTTCTTCCACGCGGCCTCGCTTTTCATCGGCTCCAGCTTCCACCAGTCGGGGTAGACGCCGATCTCGTAAAAACGATCGATAATTTTGGCCGTCGTCGTGTCATCCACAGGACCGACCTTGGAGGGAATGACCTCCAGCAGCAGTTCCAGACGGTTGCGGCGCGCGGCCTGGAACAGGCGAAGCACCGTGTCTTCCTGTTCCTTGCGCAGCTCGGCTGCATCGTCGGGGTGATAGAAGCACAGAACCTTGACGACATTATTGGCGGGCCACTCGTTCAGCCCGCCGAAATCGAGGCCGAGTTCAGGCTCCAATGTCAGCGGGCGAGAGCCCGGCCATTCCACGGGGCGGCCAATCCAGAGGTTCGTGCCGCTCGCCTCGTAAAGCGCGTCGCGGCCCAAGCGACTGTCGCAGAGAATGCCGTAACCGGCGTCGCCGCCGGACACCTGAAGGGCTGCCTTCAGGCAAAGCTTTTTGAAATCACCAATCTTGTCGTGCGCAACACCCGCCTCATCTGCCATCGCTTCCAGTTGCATCCGGTGATCGAAGGCGAAGACACGCATGGTGTTCCAGTCACCCTTGCGGTTGGTGGCCCAATGCACCTGCTCTAGCGCCTCATCCTTGCGCAGGGCCTTGTTCTTGATGCCAGTGCGGAAGAAATATTGCAACTCTTCCCAGCTGGGATAAGCGGGGGTGCAGCCGTGGCGGGAGACGGCGAATGCGCCGCAGGCATTGGCGTATTTCAGTGTCGTCGGCCAGTCTTCGCCACGCAGCCACCCGCGGAACAGGCCGGCCATGAAGCCATCGCCCGCACCCAGCACGTTGAAGACCTCGATGGGGAAACCCTCGCCGGATTCGCCATCATCGAGGCTGGCCGGGATATTACCCGGAAACACGACTGCGCCCATCGGCCCGCGCTTGCAGACCAGCGTCGCCTTCGACACCTTGCGAACGGCTTTCAGCGCTTCCAACGTATCGGTGGAGCCACCAGCGATATGGAACTCCTCTTCCGTGCCGACGATCAGGTCGAAGAGGTGCAGCGTGGATTGCAGCTTGGCGGTGACCGCCTGGGATTCCACGAAGCGGCTTTCGCCATCGCCATGGCCGGCAACACCCCAGAGGTTGGGGCGGTAATCGATATCGAGCGCGGTTTTTGCACCGCCTTCCCGCGCCAGACGCAGCGCCTTCAACACAGCGGCTTCGGTGCGCGGATGCGATAGATGCGTGCCGGTGGCGCAGACGCAACCGGCATCGGCAATGAAGGCGGGATCGATATCGTCTTCGCACAGCGCCATGTCGGCGCAGTTTTCACGGTAGAAGATCAGAGGAAATTGCGACTGGTCGCGAATGCCGAGCAGCACCAGAGCCGTCAGGCGTTCCGGGTCGGTCTTGACGCCCCTGATATCGACGCCTTCGCGCACCAACTGTTCGCGGATGAAGCGGCCCATATGCTCGTCACCCACGCGGGTGATCACGGCGGTCTTCAAGCCCAACCGTGCGCCACCGGCGGCGATATTGGTGGGTGAACCACCGATATATTTGTTGAAGGAGGACATATCCTCCAGCCGCCCGCCAACCTGCGCGCCGTAAAGATCGACCGACGAACGGCCAATGGTAATGAGATCGAGCTTCTTCACGACCGTCCTCCCTCGCTGTGACGCGAACCCTGCATCTGGAATGACACTCCACCATCATTCCATGTCAGATTATTTTTGGACTATAAATTCCATTTTTCCCATTTTCAACATAAATATTCAATTTTGCCGATATGTGCCGACGCCGACGGCCAGCGCGATGGCAACACAAAGCGTTGCCGAAAGCGAGCGGAAAGCACCGAAATCCACCTCTGAAACCGCAAGGATGGTCGCACCAAGCTTCCGCATCGGGCTGACCGCCGTGTCCGTCAGCGCAACGACCGGGACACGTCTTGCCAGACTGGACGAGACGAGGTCCATCGTCTCCGCCGAGTAGGGTGAGAAGGTTATGGCGAGCACGACATCGCCGCTGCGGATCGCGCTTTCATTGTGCAACTGCCCGACAGAGGCATGCAGCATGGCGGGAACACCCATCTTTTCAAACGCATAGGCGAGATAACTTGCGACCGCGAATGAGCGGCGCAGCCCGATGATGTGGATGGTAGCCGCCTCGGCAAGAACCTTGATGGCAGTTTCGAACTCCTGCGGATCGACGGTATTCAACACGCTTTCAAGTGAGGCACGGCCTGCATCCACGAATTCGGCAAGCAGCAGCGCGCCGCCGTCTTCGCCATTGTTGCGCAGGTTGCTCAGCCGTGTGGTGTAATCCGGCCAGCCGCCGGTATAATGCTCGCGAAACAGCCGCTGCATGTCCGAAAAACCGGTGAAGCCCATGATCTGGCTGAAACGCATGATGGCGGATGGCTGGACACCAGCACTTTCCGCAAGCTCTGCCACGGTGGACACCGCGATGCGATCTGCATGACCGGCGACGTAATCGGCGCATTGGCGCAGGCGTTTCGGCAGGCTGTCCGTCACCTCCAGCAATCGCTCCTGAAAAGCTTCAACTGTTGCCGGGGCCGCATTTGCGTTCATCGCACGTCCTTCTTTTCTACGAATGGAATAATGACCATAGCAAAATGGAATATCTATTCCAAAATATTTCACAATGTTTCCATGGCGATTCATCTGATGACAGTGGGAGCCCGGCGTGGCATAGGGACGCCAATCCTCCAGCTTATCGGTTACGTCTCTATGATCCGCATCGAAAACATCAGCAAATCCGCCAGCCACCGCATCCTCTTCATCGAGGCCTCCGCTGCGCTCAATAAGGGCGAAAAGGTCGGTCTGGTTGGCCCCAACGGCGCGGGAAAGACCACGCTGTTTCGCATGATCACCGGTCAGGAACAGCCGGATGAAGGTCAGGTTGCCTCCGACAAACATGTGACCATTGGCTACTTCAATCAGGATGTCGGCGAAATGGCAGGCCGCAGCGCCGTGGCGGAAGCCATGGAAGGTGCCGGACCGGTGAGCGCGGTCGCGACCGAACTCCGCGAGTTGGAAGCCCGCATGGTCGATCCTGATCAACTCGACCAGATGGACGAGATCATCGAGCGTTACGGCGAAGTGCAGGCACGCTATGAGGAGCTTGACGGCTATTCGCTCGAGGGACGCGCGCGCGAAGTCCTGGCAGGTCTAAGCTTCAGCCAGGAAATGATGGACGGCGACGTCGGCAAGCTTTCGGGCGGCTGGAAGATGCGCGTGGCGCTGGCCCGCATTCTTTTGATGCGCCCAGACGTGATGCTGCTCGACGAACCGAGCAACCACTTGGATATCGAAAGCCTGATCTGGCTTGAAAACTTCCTGAAGACCTATGACGGCGCGCTTTTGATGACCTCGCATGACCGCGAGTTCATGAACCGCATCGTCAACAAGATCATCGAAATCGATGCGGGATCGCTGACGAGTTATACGGGTGACTATGGCTTTTATGAACAGCAGCGCGCCCAGAGCGAAAAGCAGCAACAGGCACAGTTCGAGCGCCAGCAGGCGATGCTTGCCAAGGAAATCAAGTTCATCGAGCGTTTCAAGGCTCGTGCCTCCCATGCTTCGCAGGTGCAGAGCCGTGTCAAGAAGCTGGAAAAGATCGACCGCGTGGAGCCGCCCAAGCGCAGGCAGACGGTGGCCTTCGATTTCCAGACCCCACCGCGCTCCGGCGAGGACGTCGTGTCCTTGAAGCAGGTGCATAAGGCCTATGGCCAGCGCACGATCTATGAAGGTCTGGATTTCATGATCCGCCGCAAGGAACGCTGGTGCATCATGGGCGTGAACGGGGCGGGTAAATCCACGCTTCTCAAGCTGATTGCAGGTACAGCCGAACCGGATGTCGGCAGCGTCAATGTCGGCGCCAGCGTTAAGCTCGGCTACTTTGCCCAGCACTCGATGGATTTGCTGGATGGCGAGGCCACGATCCTGCAATGGCTGGAACAGCGTTTTCCAAAGGCCGGACAGGCTCCGTTGCGCGCGCTTTGTGGCTGCTTCGGCTTTTCGGGTGATGATGTCGACAAGAAGTGCCGCGTTCTCTCCGGCGGTGAAAAGGCCCGCCTCGTCATGGCGGCCATGCTGTTCGACCCGCCGAACTTCCTCGTTCTGGATGAACCGACCAACCACCTTGACCTCGACACCAAGGAAATGCTGATCAAGGCGCTGGGCGAATATGAAGGCACCATGCTCTTTGTTTCGCATGACCGCCATTTCCTCGCAGCCCTCTCCAACCGCGTTCTGGAACTGACGCCCGAGGGCATCCACCAATACGGTGGCGGCTATACGGAGTATGTCGAAAGAACGGGCGCGGAGGCTCCCGGGCTGCTATCATAGGACTGCTTGAGGTACATTAAGGTTTTGGGAGGAACCAGGAATGGGTAAAGCGCAGATCGTCGGCTGGGCGCATGGCCAGTTCGGCAAATCACCGCTCGAAAATACCGAGCAACTGATGGCCTCCGTCGTTGCTCCGGCCATAGCCCATGCAGGCATCGAGGCTGCAGATATCGACGGAATTTTCGTCGGCGTCATGAATAACGGCTTTTCCAAACAGGACTTTCAGGCAGCCCTCGTTGCCATGAGCGACGAGCGGCTGGCGCATACGCCAGCTGTCCGCTTCGAAAACGCCTGCGCCACGGGATCTGCCGCGCTTTACAGCGCCATGGATTTCATCGAAGCTGGTCGTGGGCGCATTGCACTGGTGGTCGGTGCGGAAAAAATGACTGCGCTGCCGACCGAAGAGGTGGGCGATATTCTGCTTTCGGCCAGCTACCGTGCGGAAGAAGGCGATATTCCCGGCGGGTTTGCCGGACAGTTCGGTCGCATCGCTCAGACATATTTCCAGCGCTACGGCGACCGTTCCGAAGAACTGGCGATGATTGCCGCCAAAAACCACGCAAATGGAATGGGAAATCCCTTCGCCCATATGCGCAAGGACTTCGGCTTCGAGTTCTGCAATACGGTGTCGGACAAGAACCCCTATGTCGCGCCGCCGCTGCGGCGCACGGATTGCTCGCTGATTTCGGATGGAGCCGCAGCCATCATTCTGGCCGATGAAGAGATTGCCGCGACGCTGCAACGGGCCATCGGATTTAGAGCGCGCACGCAGACCAATGACATCATAGCGCTCAGCCGCCGCGACCCGTTGGCATTCGAGGGCGCGCGGCGGGCTTGGGCGAAATCGCTGGAGACGGCTCGTATTGACCTTAACGATCTGTCGCTGGTCGAAACGCATGATTGCTTCACCATCGCCGAACTCATCGAGTATGAGGCGATGGGACTGGCAAAGCCCGGCGAAGGACACCGTGTGGTGCGCGAGGGCATTACGCGAAAAGACGGTCGCCTTCCCGTCAATCCATCCGGCGGGCTAAAAGCCAAGGGTCACCCAATTGGTGCGACAGGCGTTTCCATGCACATCATGGCCGCGATGCAATTGGCCGAGGATGCGGGTGACATGCAGATACCAAACGCCAAGCTCGCCGGTGTTTTCAACATGGGTGGAACGTCGGTAGCCAATTACGTTTCAATTTTGGAACGCGTGAAATAGCGCAGACATACGGCGCAATTTGCCCACAAAAAAATGCGGCCTGGCTGGCCGCATTTTTGGAATATTTGAACCGATCTCAAGAAATCAGTTCAGGGTTTCCCAACCGCTGCGCACGTCGGAAGCCGACTTGCTGAGATGGACATGGGCGTCTACATGATCGACCCATTCCAGCGGAATGAGGTGGTGCTTGCCATCGGCTGCATCGGTCTTGGTCAGCTTGATGCGGCTCTTGCCGTCCATATGGTCGACAGTGCCAACATGGCTGCCATCGGCGGAACGCACTTCCATGTGCTCGCGAATCTGGTCACCAGAAATCATTTCTGTTTCCTCCTGTTTGTTTTTCAAGTTGCGAGGAGGAAATGGAAATGCTTCGGTTTCGTTCCCGCTTTTAACGGGAAACAATTTCTGACAATCAGCCTATCGACGTTTAGAACAGCGCATCTGCGAAAAGATCGTCGTCGTCAGCGGCAGCGGACTGGCTGGCCGATGCAACAGCGGCAGCATTGGCTGTCGCGACATAGGCGGGCAGAAAGCGGACGTGGATGTCGCGTTCCTGAGACATGGTGTAAAGCTTGTAAACCCGGTGGCTGAAGCCCTCGACCTTGTCGCTAAAGCCGGAGACGTCGGCATCGAAACCTTCGGAGAGCTGCGCTGCGATCTGGCAGCATTCATTGAAGGTGTGGCCGAGCGCGTTTTCGAAATCGAGCGTGACGACCGCAGAGCTGATGCGGCTGAAAACGGCTTGGCCTTCTTCGGCTAGCGACTCGATACCGGCGTCCATCTGCTCCTTGGCGCCGCGAATGGCGTGAAGGGCATCGTTCAAAGGCACGGCCATATCGGCGGAAAGGCCCTGCCCCTGCTTTGCAAGCTGGCTTGTTGCGCTTTCCACGCGCTGCAACTCTTCAACAATGGCGTCGGCTGGCGTTTCGAGCTTGCCCGCAAAGACGCGCATTTCACCACTGACGACGTTGACGGACCTGCCGGCGTCACCAAGTTTGGAGCAGCGCAGATTGGAGTTCAGCGCCATATAGTGAATGTCGATCTTGATAGACCGCAGAATTTCGATGCCACGCGACAGTTCCTGCGCGCTGTTGGTGACCGAAAGAACCACGTCGTCGGCATCCGCACTGCTTTCCTGTACGCGGGCCACCAGAGCGCAGGCTTCGACAATGCCCTGCTCCATGAGCGCCAGAGTGCTGCTATCGCCATTGCGTGTCTTGTCGATCAACTCGTCGCGCAGCGACAGAATGCGTGCGGCATCATCCGCGAAGCTGGAAATGCTGGCGAAAATTTTGGTGCAGTCGCGATGGAAATCGGCAGCGGTTTCATCCATCTGGGCGCTGGCCATTTGCAGGACCGCTTCCTGAAGAATGGCATGTTCCGTGCCATCAAGCTCCTTGCCTTCTGCGGACGACGCAAACTCGTCCAGCATTTCCAGCATGCTTTGAATATGTTCGATACGCTGACGCGTGATATCGCCGATCTGTAGCGAGGACAGAACGGAGCCGATCTTGCCCTGAATGGTCTGGGCGATCTTCTTCACCTGCGCGGCAATATCCGTCATTTCCTGATGCTGTTTGGAGATGCGCTCGGAATTTTCGTTCAGGCCGGAAATGATGTGCGGAATGGTGGCGTCGAAATCCGCCAGCGTGGTGCTGGAAAAGGAACGGGCCTTAACGAGCTGCGAATGCATTGCATCCAAATTCTTCGCGAAGCGACCAACCTCGTCCGCGCCGGACTGAATGCGTTCGCGAATTTCATCCGCGAAGCCTGCGAATTCCGCAAGGCCAGCGCCAGTGATCTTAACGGTCACGGCAAAGGTCTTCAGATAGCGGATTGTCTCATGGATATCGTCTATATGGCCGCCGGTAGACGAACACATGGCTGCCAGCGAATTGAAGGCGGCCTGACGGGCCTGCTCCGTTTTGGGCAACTGGGCCAGATCGTTGATGGTCTGACGCAGCCCATCAAGCGTGTTCTGCGCCGTCTTTCCATCAATCGTTCCGGTCATTCCATCGAGAATACCAACAAGATTGCCAAGAATTTCCATGACGGAGACCAGCACTGCACCGCCATCGAGAAACGTCTTCTCGATTTTGGCATGGGCTGCCGTCAGCTTGCCGCTGAATTCGGCCTGCCGATCAATCCTGTAGGTCGCTTTCTGTTTCAGCATGGCATTCATCGTCGTTTTCCGATCTTGCGTTACGAGCAAACGCTAGCGGCATTTAGGAAACGACAGGTAAATCAAAGAGGGCTAGAAAACCGAAATGGTATTTACAGTTAACAGTTGAGTAAAATACTCTGGTTAACGGAATGCGTCAGAGATGGAGTGGCGAAAATCGCCACTCAGTTGTGCCATTTATTGCCGTCGTTCGTGGCATCATCCTTGTTGAAGAAGCGGGATGCAGCCTCGGTCCGGTTGCGGACATTCATCTTCTTATAGATGTTGCGAACGTGGACTTTCACGGTGTTTTCCGACAGGTGCAGACGATCTGCTATGATCTTGTTCTGGGTGCCCTTGCAAAGCAGGTCCAGAATTTGAACTTCGCGTGTCGTCAGTGCGGAAAACTCGTTCTTGCGGGCAGTTAGCGCATCAGCTCTGTTCGCAACCACGGCACGCGTATCATAAACGGTGCGGCTGGAAACCTCAGGCCCGGCAGTCAGCCTGCCCAGCAGTGCGGAGGGGAAATGCTCTCCGCCCTTGATAAGAAGATCGACCGCCGCCATGAAGACATCGAGCCGTAGATTGAGCGGCAGGACACCATCTATAATGCGTGTTTCCACCAGTTGCTTGAGATAGGCCTCAATCATATCGATCGCATCTATCACCAGCGCAATCTGTGCGTCAGGATGTTTGGTACGGACTTCCGTCAGCAACTCACCGAGTCTGGAGCCGGACAAGCGGTAAAGCAGAACGAGCTTGACGTCTCGTAGCTGCCCTTCCGGTATGGAGGTGGACGAGGCGGCGCTGAGAACATCGCATGCCGGAAACTTCTTGCCCAATGCCTCCACAAGACATTCGGAAAAAAGATCCGCATTGGCCACGACAAGTATCGTGCCGTCTGTCGACAGAACTCTGTTATTTTGTTTTGCGTCTATAACCCGTGATGCAACCATGAACATATACGCCTCCCTGTAGCGTTACGCAGATACTCTGTTCCATGCTGGCGCGCGGTGAACCGGCGAAGTACCATTGAACGGGCGCTTCGAAGTTATCACTGCTTTCATTTTTTTAGTTATTTATTAATCATGAGAAATAGTACAAATTGAACCCGAAATAAATTGCCCAAACGGGTTAGTGTGGCGCTAAAGGCATAATAAGTAGGGGGTTTTTCATTTTTCTAATGCATTACGCGCGCGCAATAAAAATATAAGTAAAAAATTACATTATTCAGTTGCATAAACATCATGCAATAATTTTTGCTTGTGTATTTTTTCCTTCATAGCGATGGCTTTTCGCTACTTTTCAGGGCGAACACTTGAGCCAAGACGCAATTTTTTTATTTCAGCAAGTGACCATATTTCGAAAATTGTGCCGATCGTGGACATAATCCCTTCGAAAATGATCACGATCCGCACATCGGGGTTAAAGAATGCTTAATCCCATTTGGTAGCTGGAAACCCGCAAACATCTCGGACACATTCAGCCCCGTTGCAACAGACCGCAACCGGTTCGACCCTACCATCTCTGTTTATGTTGCGATGGAACGGGCAGTCCGAGACGAAATGATCAGACAGACAGAAAGCATGACATCTGCAAGCGCCTTGGCGGTTGCGGAACTGGATATGCGCATGTCCGTAGCAGTGTCTTGTGCATTCCCAAAAACAACGGCCTGAAAAATCCGGGCCAATAGCCGCAGACGAAACGTCGGTGAGTACGTCTGCATATGTGTGAACCTCGGAGTAAGCGCGAGTAAAATCCCATTTAAGATGAGAGGGATTTCGAAAAGCTGCTCCGAACTTTTTCGGAGGATATAAACATGGGTTACCCACAACAGCAGCCAGCAGGCGACGATATCACGAAAGTCGGCGCTCTCGCCGATGGATTTGCCAACACAGCCACAAACGACAGCAGCGTTGACGACAGCAATGTCGGCGTTGGCAACGGTGGCAACCGCGACAACACCTATACCGACAATAGCCAGAACCTGGACGTCGATGCCAAGGTACAGGTCGCGACCGACAATGGTGACAACCGCGATAACAGCTATGACTGGAATTACGACAGCAAGACCCATACTGACATCGACACCAACACCACCACGAATTCGAACAACACGAGTGTCACCGATAACGACACGAATGTGAAAAGCGATTACGACTGGAGCTACGACAGCAAGTCTACGAGCATCAGTGACAACGACAACAAAACAATCACCAACACACACACAGATACCGACACTAAGAACTTCAGCTATTCCAACACGGATACCGACATCAAGACCACGTCGGACAGCTTCAACACAGCTTTCTCCAAGACGGATAGCGACTTCTCGACAATCGAACACGTCAAGGATGTCGGCAATCTGGGTGTTGCCGGTGGTGACATCGCCTTCAACCTCGGTGACGACTTCTCCTTCTCGCTCAATGTCGACAACATCCTCAACAACTCGTTGAACGGTGATGGCAACGACAGCGCATTCAGCCTTGTGCAGGCCAGCCATCTGGCTGATCAGGACACGGCCTACAATGTGACCATGGACAACCAGAACGCCCATAACGACCTCAGCACCAGCGGTGGCGAAGCACACGGTGCACAGGGTATGGACATGGACGGCAAGGGTTGGGACCTCAAGGTTGGCGACGATGCTTCGGGCACAAGCTCGACCAATGCCTCCTCCATACTGGCGAACTCCGGCTACCACCTGGAACTGGTGCAGGGTGCAAACCTTCTCACCAACTCCTTCGACGGTAGCGTCATTGGCGGCGACTCGCACCACACTGGTGAAGACGCAAGCGGCTCCTGAGACCTCACTCTCTAGATCGAAAAGACTGCACCGGCTGATGCCGGTGCAGTTTCCGGCTGGACAGCCGGTAGACCCAGCTGCACGGCGCGCCGCCTGAAGCCGAAACCCGGCTTCCTCCACGGCAGCAAGACAGGGACGGGTCTGAAGAGGAGGGACAAACCATGTATATGGACAAGATTTCAGACATGATCGCCCACTTTATTGGGCTTTTTGATACCGAAATCGAAGAGACACGACTGAGAGCGCATTACGCTGGAGGCCAGGGTCTGCATGACGACACCGCGCTGCCACCGCATGAGGGCGCCCAGGACCTCGACCAGACCTATGACACACCTCTTGAAGATTACGATCCGGGCGTAAAATACCGCGACGGGCATTACCAGTTCAGCGTCACACGCACGCACCATGCTTTGTCTTTCGAAGACGCAATTCGCAGACATTCGCACGCCGCGTCCTATGATTTCTCCGGCTCGCATTTCAGGATGCCGGGTGAAGTCGATGAGTATCAGGAGCAGCCCAAGCTCGTTCTCTACACCGGCCCCGGCTCCACCATCGCCCATGTGTCGCAGCTAACACTGCTGCAAGATGACGACTATCTCAACATGACGGATGGTCCCAATGTTGCGCGCGACACGACCTATGTCACCGAGCGCACCACCGAATATTACAACGAGGCCGCCCGCTTTACCCCCTTCGACAGCTACCACCGCACCGACACCTATGATGGATTGCAATCTATCGCCAAGGATTTGCACGACTACATCACGCAGGCCAGAGACAACAATGTCTCATCGCTCGGCACCGGTGCGGATCAGGATTTCGTCGTTGCCAGCCATTCGATTACCGGCACCTATGTGAATGGCGTCGCGGCAACGGCACTGCCTGATGTCGATGACTTCATGCCGGATCGCGGCATTGCCAAGCCACCGACGGACCCGACAGAGAGCGATACGCCGCTGGAAAGTCACACCGGTGCTGGCAACAGTCTGGATGTGGCCGCCGGCGCCAATGTGGTCGCCAACATCGTATCCGTGGTCAATACGGGCGTCGTCGCACCTGTCATGGCCGTGATGGGCGATTATCACCAGATCGATGCCATCACCCAGTCCTATGTCTATAGCGATCACGACACGGTCGATGCAGCCTTCACCCGCGAGGATCACGCAGGCACCGTCGCCAACAATATCGCAGCCTTTCAGAGAACGGTCTGGGGCGAAAGCGCCGATGGCAGCCACACAGAAAGCACGCCAGACGCTGCGGTTTTCCCGACCGCATGGCGGGTGAGCTATATCGAAGGCGACGTGTCCTTCGTCCACTGGATCGAGCAATATCACTTCGTTTCCGACAACGACACCATGACGGTGACGACATCAGGTGCGGATGTGAGCGTGCTGACGGGCGGCAACAGCGCCGTCAATCTGGCCAACTTCCTCGGCATCGGCATGCAATATGATCTGGTTATCGTCGGCGGCAATGTGCTGGACATGAACATGATCGCGCAGGTCGCGGTTCTCTATGACAACGACAAAATTCATGCGCTGGCCGGTTCGACATCCGGCGCGACCGTCCAGACCGGCAACAACCTGATCTGGAACGAGGCATCGATCCACAATGTCGGCGCCAATGATCGCTTCGCATCGATGCCCGACTATATGGTAGAGGCCGCCAAGGCGATCAATGAGCGCGATCCGCATATGCCCGAGGGGCTTTCGACCGACCCCAATTTTGCAGGCTATGCCGGTCTCAATGTTCTCTACATCACCGGCAATCTCTATGACGTCACCTATGTCAAGCAGGTCAGCGTTCTGGGGGACTCCGATGACGTGACCCAGGCCGCCTCGAAGGTGCTGGCTAATAATGAGAACGCCACGGTCCACATCGATACCGGCAGCAATGCCGTCGTCAACATCGCGCAGATTACCGATTATGACAGCTTTGGCGGATCCACCTATGTCGGTGGCCACCTCTATTCGGACGCCGTGCTGATACAGGGCGGTCTCATCGAGAACGACCCTGCCCATCCGCATCCGGCAGCGCTGGCCAACGAAGCCATCGCTTTTCTTCATGACGACACCAGCACCACCAGCGACCACACAGACGGTCTCATCAATGCAGGGCACGACCTTTCCTGGTCGCAGGCTCATCCCGTCGATGTGATGCAAACGGCCGTCGCGTGACGGACTTTTCAGGGGAACGTGGATATGGATCATATTTCAAGAGACGAGATCGAGAAGGGACGCGTTCTCGATCTGACCGGAAAAAAGGATGGCGAGGGTGATGGAAACCTGACCGAAGCCTGCATCACCGCAATCAACGATGCCGTCGATAATCTGCGTCAGCTTTCATCGGCAGCGGCCAAGGAGGCCGCGGCGCAGGACACGGTAAAAGCTGCCGAACAAGTGATTGAAGCGCGTGTAACGCCCGAGCAGGAAGTCCCACCGGTTCACCCTGCATCCCGCGATGCACCGGGCGAAAAAGCCGATCTCAAATCCAGCCCTGAACTCCCCTTCGTCAAGACCATCGACAATAATGACGGTCCGATCCGTGAGAATGAGCGCCGCCCCACCACGGGTGGCGGCGGCAACGGCAAGGAACCGGACCTCAATGGCGGTGGCGGCGGGGGCGGCGGAGGCAACCAGCACGGTTTTCACAAACGCAGCGAACCCGTCAACTTCGCTGCAAGCCTTGCAAAGGGAATCTCCGCCGTTCGCCGCAACATGGTGATCGTGATGCTGTTCACCATCGCCATCAACATTCTGCTTCTGGCCATTCCGCTTTATCTGTTCCAGATTTCCGACCGCGTTTTGACCAGCCGCTCCATGGATACGCTGGTCATGCTGACCATTGCCGTCATCGGTGCGGTGCTGTTGCAGGCCTTCATGGATTCGATCCGCCGCTTCATTCTGATGCGCACGGCAGTTGAGCTGGAAGTCCAGCTTGGCGCGCCGATCCTCAGTGCTGCGGCGCGCGCCTCCCTGCATGGCAGCGGGAAGGATTACCAGACATTACAGGACCTTCAGCAGCTTCGCTCATTCCTGACATCCGGCACGCTGATCGCGTTTCTGGATGCACCTCTGATGCCGCTTTTCGTGCTGGTGGTCTATCTGGTTCACCCGCATCTCGGCATCATCATCATGGCGTGCTGCGCGGTCCTCTTCATCATCGCCTGGCTGAACCAGAAATTCACGCACAAGCAGTTCGCTGAAGCCAATGGCTATGTCAGCCGCGCCAATTTCCACCTCGATTCCATGTCGCGCAATTCGCAGATCATCAATGCGCTGGCGATGATACCCGAGGCCGTGAAGATGTGGGGCCGTGAGACAGCAGGCTCGCTGAAATCCCATGTCGCCGCGCAGGATCGCAACATCATGTTCTCGGGCGTTTCGAAGGCCTGCCGCATGATTACCCAGATCGCGCTTCTGGGCTGGGGTGCGCATCTGTCGCTTTCCGGCGAATTGACCGGCGGCATGGTGATTGCGGCCTCGATCGTGTCGGGCCGTGCGCTGGCGCCTATCGAAGGTGCCATCGAAGGTTGGCACCAGTTCAACAAATCAGCGTCCGCCTATGGGCGCATCAAACAGCTCCTCATCAACTCGCCGCTCAACTTCCCGCGCCTGCGCCTGCCAAACCCGGAAGGACGGCTGGATGTGGAGCGCATTCTGTTCGTGCCACCACCACAGAAGAAGGTGATCCTGAACGGCATTTCCTTTTCGCTGAAAAAGGGAGAGTCGCTGGCCATCATCGGTAATTCCAGTTCCGGCAAGACGACACTCGGCAAGATGCTGGTCGGCTCCATTCTGCCCACATCAGGCAATGTGCGCCTTGATCTCATGGACCTGCGCAACTGGGACCAGCGCCAGTTCGGTGAAAGCATCGGCTATCTGCCGCAGGACGTGCAGCTCTTCCCCGGCACCATCAAGGCCAATATCTGCCGCATGCGCGACGATGTCGACGACCGGCAGATTTATGAGGCTGCGGTTCTGGCCGATGTGCATGAGCTGATTGCCGGCTTTCCGCAGGGCTACGAGACGGTGGTCGCAGCCGATGGTGCACCGCTTTCCGGTGGCCAGAAGCAGCGCATCGCCCTCGCACGCGCTTTCTTCGGCGACCCGAAATTCGTGGTGCTGGACGAACCCAACTCCAACCTCGACACGCAGGGTGAACAGGCGCTGGCAAAAGCGCTGCTGCACGCCAAGACGCAAGGCATCACCACCGTTACCATCACCCAGCGCCCTGCCCTGCTGCAATGCGTCGACAAGATCATGATTTTGAAAGACGGATCGGTCGCGATGTTCGGAGAGCGGATCGAAGTGCTGAAAGCACTTTCAGGCAACCGGGGTCAACAATCCAGTCAATCTCCGCAGATAGAGGGTTAAGGCCATGGTTTTCAAAAGAAAACAAAAACAGGCGGAGGCAGGTCAGCTGGAATGGTACAGTGAGGTCCCGCGCTCCATCCGCATGTATAGTGTCACGGGTCTGGCCGTATTGTTCGCAGCCTTCGGAGGCTTCGGTTATTGGGCAGGCACGGCACCGCTGGCTTCCGCCATTATTGCCCAGGGCAGCTTCGTCGCGACGGGCAACAACAAGACCATCCAGCATCTGGAAGGCGGCATCATCAAGGAAATGATGGTGAGCGAAGGCGACGTCGTGAAAGAAGGCGACGTTCTCGTCGTTCTTGATAAGACAGCCGCACTTTCCAACCAAAAAATGATCAATCTCAAGCGGCTTCGCCTTGAAACCATCGTTTCCCGTCTGCGTGCCGAAGCTCAGGGTGAAAAGACGTTCAAGGTGCCAGACATCGTCATGGCGGAAGCAAGCGACCCAGATGTAAATGCCATCATTCAGGGCCAGAACGTCGTTTTCCATAGCAAGCAAATCAAGCTCGACGAGCAACTGAATCTGATCGAGAAGAACATCCGGTCACTCGAGTTTCGCTATACCGGCTATCAGGGACAAAAGTCATCTTTTGAACGCCAGCAATCGTTGTTGGAGCAGGAGCGCGATTCCAAAGCGAAACTTGCAAAAGACGGCATCATCCGCAAAACAGACATGATGGCGCTGGAACGCGCCATCGCTGACGCCATGGGTGACATCGCCCGTCTCGACGGGGAAATGAACCAGAGCGAGGCGGAAATCGCCAAATTCCATCAGGAAGCGGTAATTGCCGTCAATTCCAACAAGCAAGCAGCGCTCGACGCGCTGGACACTGCCGAGGCCGATCTCGATGGCGTGCGCCAGCAATTGCGTGAAGCATCGCAGGTTCTTGACCGCACGATCATCCGCTCTCCGGTTAACGGCACGGTCATTCGCTCCTATTACCACACGGCAGGTGGCGTCATCACCACCGGCAAACCCATCATGGAAATCCTGCCTGCCCATGTGCCGCTCATTCTCGAAGCACAGGTGCTGAGAACCTCCATCGACCAGTTGCATGAGGGACAAACGGCGGCAATCCGCCTTTCGGCCCTCAACCGTCGCACCACGCCGGTGCTGGATGGAAAGGTTTTCTACGTTTCCGCCGACAGTATCGAGGAAAATGCAGGTATGCAGGTCAAGGACGTCTATATCGTCCGCGTTCAGATTTCTGACGAGGAACTGGCAAAGGTGCACGGCTTCCATCCAGTACCCGGCATGCCTGCCGACGTGCTGATCCAGACATCCGAGCGGACGTTCTTCGAGTATCTGACGAAACCGATTGCCGACAGCATGTCGCGTGCCTTCAAAGAGCGCTGAGCCGAAAATCAGCGTTCTTCCTCCCGAGACATCGGCCCGGAAATCCTTATCGATTTCCGGGCCGATGCTGTATGATTGCCCCATGCTTTGGGCCGGAGGGTTGAAATGGCAGCCATGTCTGACGTCTTGTTGCTGGTGGGCCGTCTCAACTATGTCTGGACCAACACCGAAAGCCTGCTGATCTACATCATCGCCCATCTGTTGAAGGTCGAGAAAGAGGCGGCCATCGTCGTGTTCCTGACGCTCAACACGACGCGCGCGCGCATGGATCTGGTTGAGCGCCTCGCCAAACTCCGCTCGACCCCAGCCGCCGACCGGAAAGCGGTTTTAGGCGCGATGGCGCGTCTGAAAAAAGAGTCGAAGACGCGCAACAAATACAATCACTGTATCTATGCCTTCGATGAAAACGGCGACATTTCCAGCACACAGCTGATGCGGCTTGTGGAGGATGACAAGCGGGTACGTTACGGCAAGGTAGAGCCTGTGGACGCCGCCGAGATAAAGCTTCTGGAACGATCGATTGCGGAGATTACAGACATCAGCAAGGATATGTGGGTTTTCATCAAAGAGAGCAAATACGTCTCTGGCGATCTATAGCGCCGTGCGACGGAAGGTCAGATTATAGCGGACGCGGCCTGCCTCCTCATGGCTGCCCTCCTTCAACGCCGTAATGCCGTGAAAGAACAGCCTCGATGGGCCGCCCCAGACAACGACATCGCCGTGGCTGAGTACGTATTTGCGAACCGTATCACTGCGACTGATGCCGCCGAACTGAAAAGTGGCAGGCAGGCCGAGTGACACGGAGACGATGGGATTGGTGAAATCCTTTTCATCCTTATCCTGATGCAGCGACATTTTCGCCCCCGGCTCATAGCGATTGATCAGGCAGGCATCCGGAACGAAATCTGGATACCCAGCATCTTTGGCCGCGTTGACGGCGAGAGACAGGAAAGCGTTTGGCATGGCGGGCCAAGGCTTGCCACTCTCCGGGTCCGTGCTTTGATAACGATAGCCTTTGCGATCTGTAACCCATCCAAAGGGGCCGCAATTTGTCATGGCGACAGACATGGAAAAACCGCCGGGCGTAACCATATGTCGGAACGGAGCAGATGCGGATATGGCATTGATCTGCTTCAACAAATCGCTCGCGTCTTTCAAAGCGTAACGACGCAACAGCCAGGCACCTTGCGCCATTTCTTCATTGGCGTTTTCAAGGTTTGAGAAAAGATCATCCATCATGCCGCGGCATTCCCATTCATCGCCGCAAGTGAGGGGTGAAGCAGGGGGCGATATCCGGCGCGCAAAGTACGCAATGTCGAAGGTGGTGTCAGCAGGCCATTGACAAAGGGCAATGTTCTGGCGTGCTCGTAGCCCTTGGCGCCCCAGCGATATGGCTTGCCCTTTGCAACGACGAAGGCGTCGCCCGCAGCGGCAATCATCGCTCCATCAGGCAGTTCCTCCAGCGGTGACAGCAGCATGTTGAGACGCTTGCGGCGCGACTGGAGCCGTTCTTTATGCAGGACGCTATCAATGTCCTTGGCATTGGGCAGTGGCTTGGCATTGCCCGTGGCCCAAGCGGTCCGGAACCGATCCGCATCATCTCTGCGGCAAACGAAGCATGGACGATGACCGGCGGCCAGAGCCGTTGCTTCGTCAAAGAAGAAAAGCTCCGTCCAGCTGCGCGTCGCCATCACGTCGCGGCGGACATTTTTGTAGCTGCAACTGCAAACGATCCAAGCCTTGGATGTCCAGCGCTTCGTGGTCAGGGTCTTCGTCTGGGGGTCGTGGAGGATGCCGCGATTGCCGGTGAAAAGCCCGCGAAGAGGCAAATCGACGATGTCTCCAAACGGATCGACGCGGTTTTGCAACGGCATATTCCCCTCCCATCCTTCTTGAGCAGTCCAAAAGAACACACGGAAAAGAGACGATTTTAGGGAGAAATTGCGCCCCGGTCCGGTCGTCAATGTCGCGTTAAGCACATTGGTTCATACCTTGTCAGGATTCGTGGCCACGCCGTCACCGTTCAAGAAGGTCCGCCCCAACATGCACACGCCCGAGATGCGCCGCAAACTATTCTCCCACGACAGACCCGACATCATCTACGCCATCGGCGATGTGCACGGCTGCTTCGATCTGCTGCAGGCGCTGCAGCAAAAAATCCTCGACGATGCGGCGCAGCAGCACGGCTCGAAATGGATTGTGATGCTGGGCGATTATGTGGATCGCGGGCCGAAATCCTCCTATGTTATCCATGAACTGATGCAGCCAATGACGGGCGATATCGAGCGCTTCTGCCTTGCCGGAAACCACGAACAGACGATGCTGGATTTTCTGGCCGATCCGCGCAAGGACCATCTATGGCTCCAGTTCGGCGGCATGGAAACGCTGAGGTCCTACGGTATTGGTGAGATACCTGATGACGTGAAGGCGTTCCGAACCCAGCTCCACGAGATGATCCCCGACGATCACATATCCTTCATGGCTTCGCTGCCATCGCTGTTGGCCGTGCCGGGCCTCTGCTTCGTACATGCGGGCGTGGTCAACGGCATTCCGCTACAAAGGCAAGAAGACAAAAACCTGTTGTGGATACGCCCAAAGGATCAGACCATGCCGGGGGCCGACAATCTGTTTCTGACCATACACGGCCACACGCCGGTTCGCAGCGTGTCGCTGACCGACAACCGGCTGAATGTCGACACGGGCGCTTTTATGACGGGGCGGTTGTCTGCGGTGAAGATCACGCGCGGCGGCGGCATTACGGTGATGCACGCGGAATAACTAAAGGTAAGGCACCGTTGGTGTCCGTTTGTATGAGATAAAACCCTCGCTCTCCGTCATGCTCGGGCTTGTCCCGAGCATCTAACCACGTTTGAACTTGTGGCTCGTTAGATCCTCGGGACAGGCCCGAGGATGACGAGGGGGGCTTCGCTGAAGCTCCCTTCTTTTCGTAACCTTAGTGGTTGTCGCGAGGCACGCCCTTGGTCTGGGCAATGCGCTGATACTTGACGGCATTTTCCAAAACCGCGCCAGTTTCCATCTGGCCGACGAGGCCGCGCTGGATTTCCTGCCATGGGGTCTGGTGGTCGGGATACTTGTACCCGCCAGATGCGGACAGGGCCTCATAACGCTTGGCCAGTTCTTCGGCAGAGATCAGAATGTCTGCCTTGCCGTTGCCAACGTCGATGCGAACACGGTCGCCGGTCTGAAGGATGGCGAGACCGCCACCGGCAGCAGCTTCTGGCGATGCGTTGAGGATGGACGGGCTGCCCGATGTGCCGGACTGACGACCGTCACCGATGCAAGGGAGCGAGGTAACGCCCTGCTTGAGCAGGTAGTCCGGCGCACGCATGTTGACGACTTCTGCCGCGCCCGGATAACCGATGGGACCGGCACCGCGCATGAACAGGACCGTGTTGGCGTCGATGCCGAGCGACGGATCGTCGATACGGTGGTGGTAATCTTCCGGTCCATCGAACACCACGGCCTTGCCTTCGAAGGCTTCCGGATCGTTCGGGTTGGACAGGTAACGCTCGCGGAATTCAGGCGAGATAACGCTGGTCTTCATGATAGCCGACGAGAACAAGTTGCCGCGCAGAACACGGAAGCCTGCACGCTCCTTGAGCGGCTGATCGAACGGACGGATGACCTTTTCGTCTTCGATGATGGCACCACGGCAGTTTTCGCCAATGGTCTTGCCGTTGACCGTCATCGCGTCTTCCTTGATGAGACCCTGCGTCATCAACTGGTTGACGACAGCTGGAACACCGCCTGCGTGGTAATAATCTTCACCGAGGTATTCACCGGCAGGCTGAAGGTTGACCAGCAAAGGCACTTCTTCACCGTAGGTCTGCCAGTCATCGACCGTCAGTTCAACATCGAGGTGGCGGGCCAGACCATTCAGGTGGATCGGCGCGTTGGTGGAGCCGCCGATGGCCGAGTTGACGCGGATAGCGTTGATGAAGGCGTCCTTCGTCATGATGTCGGAAGGCTTCAAGTCTTCCTTGACCATTTCAACGATGCGCAAGCCGGTGAGGTAGGAAATTTCCTGACGGTCGCGGTATGGTGCCGGAATAGCGGCAGAGCCCGGAAGCTGCATGCCGAGTGCTTCGGCCAGCGAGTTCATCGTGGTCGCCGTACCCATGGTGTTGCAATAACCCGTGGATGGGGCCGAAGACGCAACCAGCTTGACGAAACCGGCGTAGTCGATTTCGCCCTTGGCCAGAAGTTCGCGGGCCTTCCAGACGATGGTGCCCGAACCGGTGCGTTCGCCACGGAACCAGCCGTTCAGCATCGGGCCGACGGACAGCGCGATGGACGGAATGTTGACGGTGGCCGCCGCCATAAGACAGGCAGGCGTGGTCTTGTCGCAGCCGATGGTCAGCACGACGCCGTCGAGCGGATAGCCGTACAGCACTTCTACGAGGCCAAGATAGGCAAGGTTACGGTCAAGACCGGCGGTTGGGCGCTTGCCTGTTTCCTGAATCGGGTGAACCGGGAATTCGATGGCGATACCGCCGGCTTCGCGAATACCTTCGCGCAGACGGTTGGCAAGCTCAAGGTGGTGACGGTTGCAGGGCGAAAGGTCGGAACCCGTCTGGGCGATACCGATGATCGGGCGATCCGACTGCAATTCCGCCTGGCTGAGGCCGAAGTTCATGTAGCGCTCGAGATAAAGCGCCGTCATATCCGCATTGTCAGGGTTATCGAACCAAGCGCGCGAACGCAGCTTACCGCCCTTACCTTGAGTTGCGGGTAGGTTGTTCGAGTCTTTCATGATTTTGGTCTCCAGCCGAAAGTGGCGAATGGGTACGACAACAGGATTGCGACGACCTTGTGATGAGCGGCAGAGAAAAGAGCCCGGCGGGCAGGCGCACGCACCACGTCCAGCTGAGGACATCGCCCCAGGAGACCCGTCTTCTGAAAACAGTCGATGACGATTGTCACGAAATTTCCGCCCTGAATTATTCTTTTGCCCCGCCCTCATCTGCGACAATTGCCTGTAACGGTCAATGCCCCGGATCAGCGCTCGGTATTCATATTACTATTTTGTGAGGAAAGGCCTTGTCAAGTAAAGCTTCAGACCGATCCGTTCAGCCATATGAAAATATTTTTGTCGCTAATTTTATTGTAAAATAACAATAAATTCCATTTTCCAGTGTTTCCGCGGCGAAATCAACATGAGAAATTACTGAAAAGCACCTTTTCAAAGGTAATACTATATGCTCATATCGGTCTCGTCATAGCCGAATTCATCTCTGGGAGGATATAAGATGAAAAAAGCAATTGCGGCAGTTACTGTCGCTTTTTCTGTGTGTCTGGCATCAGGCGTTTCCGCAAAATCTCTGACCGTTGGCTTCTCGCAGATCGGCTCCGAATCCGGTTGGCGTGCGGCTGAAACGACCGTTACCAAGCAGCAGGCCGAAAAGCGCGGCGTCACGCTGAAGTTCGCCGATGCGCAGCAGAAGCAGGAAAACCAGATCAAGGCCATCAGAGGCTTTATCGCGCAGGGCGTCGATGCGATCTTCATCGCACCCGTCGTCGCTACCGGCTGGGATGCCGTTCTGAAGGAAGCCAAGGAAGAGAAGATTCCTGTCATTCTTCTCGACCGTCAGATCGAGGCTCCCGACAGCCTGTATCTGACTGCCGTCACCTCCGATCAGGTCCATGAAGGCAAGGTTGCTGGTGAATGGCTGGCCAAGGATGTCGGCTCCAAGGACTGCAAGGTCGTAGAGCTTCAGGGCACCACAGGTTCTTCGCCTGCAATCAACCGCAAGAAGGGCTTCGAGGAAGGCATCGCATCGCATGCCAACATCAAGATCGTTCGTTCGCAGACCGGTGACTTTACCCGCACCAAGGGCAAGGAAGTCATGGAAAGCTTCATCAAGGCTGAAGGCGGCGGCAAGGATATCTGCGCAGTCTACGCCCACAACGATGACATGGCTGTCGGCGCAATCCAGGCTATCAAGGAAGCTGGTCTGAAGCCCGGCACGGATATCAAGGTCGTGTCCATCGATGCGGTTCCCGATATTTTCAAGGCCATGGCAGCCGGTGAAGCCAATGCGACGGTGGAACTTACACCAAACATGGCCGGTCCTGCCTTCGATGCGCTCGATGCATATCTCAAGGACAAGAAAGAGCCGAAGAAGTGGATCCAGACGGAATCCAAGCTCTACACCGCATCCGATGACCCGATGAAGGTTTACGAGGAGAAGAAGGGACTGGGCTACTAAGCCCGTTTCGACTCCGGGAACGGCAGGTAACTGCCGTTCCTTCCTTACTGTCCGTGCAGGAAAATACCATGTCCGAAGCCAGCCCCCTTCTGGAAGCGCGCGCCATTGCAAAATCTTTCCTCGGCATCGCTGCTCTCGATAATGTCGACATATCGCTTAACCGCGGTGAAGTGCATGCGCTGCTCGGTGAAAACGGTGCTGGGAAATCGACGCTCATCAAAATATTGACCGGTGTCTACAGCCGGGACCGCGGCACGATACGCCTGGAGGGAAGCGAAATTTCCCCTGCGAATGTCGCGGAAGCACAGAACCTCGGCATTGGCACCGTCTATCAGGAAGTCAATCTTCTCGAGAACCTGACGGTTGCCGAAAACCTGTTTCTCGGCAGGCAGCCCCGCCGTTTCGGCCTAATCGACCGGCGCGAAATGCGCGTGAGATCGCAGACGCTTCTGGCGCGCTACGGGCTGTCCATCAATGTCGATGCGCTACTCTCCAGCTATTCGGTCGCCATCCGCCAGATCATCGCCATCGCCCGCGCAGTCGATCTCTCCGGCAAGGTGCTGGTGCTGGACGAGCCAACGGCCAGTCTGGACAACCACGAAGTCGAGATGCTGTTTACCGTGCTGCGCCAGTTGCGCGCCGAGGGGCTGGGCATCGTCATCATCACCCACTTCCTCAACCAAGTCTACGACATTGCCGACCGCGTGACGGTATTGCGCAACGGCAAGCTTGTCGGCACCCGCACCATTTCCGAATTGCCGCGCGGCGAGTTGATTTCCATGATGCTGGGCCGCGAGCTGCAAAGCGTGACGCATGATCGCCAGGCCCCGGAAGCAACCGTGGTGGAGGGCGATGCACCCATTCGCTTTACCGGTTACGGAAAGCGCGGCAGCGTCGAGCCCTTCGATCTCGACGTGCGCCCCGGCGAAGTCGTCGGCATTGCAGGGCTTCTGGGTTCCGGTCGCAGCGAGACGGCGTTCCTTCTGTTCGGCATCGACAAGCCGGATGGCGGACAAGCGAGCATCGATGGAAAGACAGTTGCCATCACCTCACCGGAAGCGGCCATCGATAACGGCTTTGGCTTTTGCCCGGAAGAGCGCAAGACGGACGGCATTATCGGTGATTTTTCCGTGGCGGATAATATCGCCCTTGCCCTGCAGGCCCGGCAGGGGTGGATGCGCCCGCTCTCGCACAAACAAAAGGCCGCATTGGCCGATGGCTTCATCAAATCGCTCGACATCCGCCCCGCTGATCGCGAACGACCGATCAAGTTTCTCTCCGGCGGCAATCAGCAGAAAGCCATCCTCGCACGCTGGCTGGCGACCGATCCACGCCTGCTGATCCTCGACGAACCCACACGCGGCATCGATATCGGGGCGCATGCGGAAATCCTGAAAATGATCGAGCGCCTCTGTTCTCAGGGTATGTCGCTGATCGTCATATCCTCGGAACTGGAAGAGCTGACGGCTGTGGCGCACCGCGTCATCGTGCTGTCCGACCGGCGGCATGTGGCCGAACTCAAGGGAGAAGACGTGACGGCTGACAATATCATGCAAGCCATTGCCAGTGCCGCCAGAACGGAGGCCGCATGATGAATGTTATCACCAAGCGCCTGAAACGGTTGGCACCCCAGCTTGCAGCCCTCGTCATCATCCTTGGCGCCATCGCGGCGATCTCGCCCGGCTTCCTCAACGTCTCGTTCCAGAACGGACGTCTCTATGGCAGCATCATCGACATTCTGGTGCGCGCCGCACCCGTGGCGCTGCTGACCATAGGCATGACGCTGGTCATTGCCACCAAGGGCATCGACCTGTCCATCGGTGCGGTGATTGCCATCTGTGGCGCGGTTGCGGCGATGTTGATCAGCGGCGGTCACTCGATACCGGTCGTCATTGCCGTATCGCTGGCTGTTGGCATTGCCTGCGGCATCTGGAACGGCATTCTCGTCGCCATTCTTGACATTCAGCCGATCATCGCGACGCTTATTCTGATGGTCGCGGGGCGCGGCATTGCCCAGCTGATTACCGAAGGCGTTATTCTGACCTTCAACAATGACAGCTTCTCCGCCCTCGGTTCCGGCTCCTTCGGGGGCATTCCGATGCCGATCATCATCTGGGTGCTGACGGCCTTGCTGATCGGCATTCTGGTGCGCAAATCGGCACTCGGCTTCCTCATAGAAGCGACCGGCGTCAACCGCCGCGCCGCAGCGCTTGCAGGTGTTAGAGCCCGCTTCCTTCTGTTCTTCGTCTACGCCGTCTCAGGCCTCTGCGCCGCCGTCGCGGGCCTGATCGTGACCGCCGACATCAGGGGTGCGGATGCCAACAATGCCGGGCTGTGGCTGGAACTCGATGCCATTCTGGCGGTGGTCATTGGCGGCACATCGCTGAATGGCGGGCGTTTTTCCATCACGGCTTCGCTGATCGGCGCCCTGATCATCCAGACGATCAACACAGGCATTCTCGTTTCGGGCTTTCCGCCAGAGTTCAACCTCATCATCAAGGCGGGCATCATCATCGTCGTGCTGACACTGCAATCCCCGGCCATTGGCACCGTCATCGGCTTTGCGAGATCGCGCAAGCCTGATGGCCCAGCCCCGCACGCCAAACCCGTGAACCATGAGGGAGCCGCGCGATGATCCACACCCGCAACCTGCCCTTTCTGACGACACTCGCGGTCTTCATCGTCGCCTATGTGCTGTGCGTGATGCAATATCCCGCGATGTTTTCCACCCGTGTCGTCGGCAATCTTCTGACGGACAATGCCTTCCTCGGCATCGCCTCTGTCGGCATGACCTTCGTCATCCTGTCCGGCGGCATCGACCTTTCCATCGGCTCGGTCATTGCCTTTGCCAGCGTGTTCGTGGCCGTGCTGGTCGGCACCTATAATGTCCACCCGCTGGTGGCCTTTGCCGCCGTGCTGGTCATCTCCACCCTGTTCGGATGCCTGATGGGCGCGATGATCCGGTTTCTGACGATCCCACCCTTCGTAGTGACGCTGGCGGGCATGTTTCTGGCGCGCGGTGCGGCCTATCTCATCTCGACGGATTCGGTGCCGATTTCGCATCCCGTCATCGATGCCATTCAGGGCTTCTATTTCCGCTTCCCCGGCGGTGGGCGCCTGACGGCACTGGCCATTCTGATGCTGATCGTCTTTGCAGTCGGCATCTTCGTCGCGAGCCGGACGCGTTTTGGCGCCAATATCTATGCGCTCGGCGGCAACCAGCAATCGGCGGAACTGATGGGCGTTCCCATCGGCAAGACGATCATCGGCATTTACGCTCTCTCGGGCTTTCTCTCAGGGCTGGCAGGCATCGTCTACACGCTCTACACCTCCTCAGGCTATTCGCTGGCGACGGTTGGCGTGGAACTAGACGCCATCGCAGCCGTGGTCATCGGCGGCACGTTGCTAACGGGCGGCACAGGGCTGGTGGCAGGCACCTTCATCGGCCTGCTGATACAGGGGCTTATCCAGACCTATATCGTTTTCGAAGGCACGCTTTCCTCCTGGTGGACGAAAATCGTCATCGGCATACTATTGTTCATATTCATCGTGTTGCAACGCACAATCATCTGGTATTCAAACAGACGATTGGCCGGGGGACATCCGGCATAACGGAAGCGGAGGCATTGATTGGGGCTGCTGGAAACCACGATTACCGGACGAAAGCGGCGTAGCAGCCACGCGCATGTCGTGGCTGAACTCGGCAGCGCCATCGTCTCCGGTCGCATTCCTGAAGGCTCGCTTCTGCCGAATGATGCGGAGCTTTCCCTGCGCTTCGGCGTCTCGCGCACCGTGCTGCGGGAAACGATGAAGACGCTGGCGGCCAAACGCCTTGTGGAGCCCAAAGCCAAGGTCGGCACCCGCGTTCTGGAAAAATCTAGCTGGAATTTCTTCGATCCCGACGTTTTGGGCTGGCGCTGCGACGCCGGGCTGGACCCGGAATTCATCAATCATCTGGCCGATATCCGGCTGGCACTGGAGCCCGCAGCAGCAGCGGCTGCCGCCCGCCATGCATCCAGCGAAGACATCGTTTCGCTTTACACCATCGCCGCGCAGTTCGATAATCTGAACCACACCCCGGAAACCATCGCCAAGGTCGATCTGGATTTCCATCTGGCGGTCGCGCGTATTTCGGGCAACCCGTTCATGCGCTCTGCCAGCGGCCTGATCGAGGCGGCACTGGCCATTTCCTTCCAGCTGTCCTCGCCAGCCGCTTCGCCAGAGACGATTTCGGAGATTGCGTCCAACCATCTGCGCATCGTCCACGCCATTGCGGCCCGCGATGAAGACGCTGCCATCAAAGCCATGCGACAGGTCATTCTGGTGGGCAAGGACCGGATCAAGAACGCGATCGCGGAGTGAGCCTCTGAAGGTTCAATGAAAATTGCGGCCTTTGACGGTGATGTGATCCTCTCCATCGTCCTGAATGTCTGATCGTTTCAGGCGGCGCCTGTCTTCCGGCGGAATGCCGTGATGGAACTCATCGCCCCGCCCATGCGGCAGGGGAAATGGCCCCTCCCTTTCGCCGACGCTTTTCAGCACATCGGAGAGATCGGTGACGCGATGGGCCACCAGATGCACGACCTCGCCTTCACGCTGGAGCTTGCCGTAAATGCCAACCATCCCCGCCGAGAGAATGACGCGGCGGAATTTCTCGAAGGTTTTGACCCAGACCACGGCATTGGCAATGCCCGTCTCATCCTCCAGCGTCATGAAGATGACGCCCTTGGCCGAGCCGGGCCGCTGGCGGATCAGCACCAGCCCTGCCACCTCCAGCCAGCGTCCGTCTTTCGCATTGACGGCCTGCGCACAGGTGGTGATGCGCCGCCGGGAAAGATCGTCGCGCAGAAACGCCATCGGATGTTGACGCAGGGTCAAGCCGACATGGCCGTAATCCTGCACCACCTCGCCGCCAGCCGTCATGGGCCGCAGGGCAACCTCCGGCTCGCTCAGTTCCGAAATCACGCTGTTCTGGCGCGTGGCCGCCGCCGCAAACAAAGGCAGCGGCTCATCCCGCAGCGCCTTGATGGCCCAGAGAGCCTGACGCCGGGAAAGGCCAAGCGATGGCAGGAACGCATCGGCTTCGGCAAGGGCAACCAATGCATCGACGGGAACACCGGCCCTTCGCCACAGATCATCGATGGATACAAATGGCCGGTCCTCACGACACGCGATGATATCGCCTGCGCGCTTGTTGGACAGCCCCTTGACCAGACACATGCCGAGCCGCACGGCATTGCGTTCCGGTCCGACTTTTTCTTCCAGCGCACAATCCCAACGGCTGGTGTTGATGCAGACCGGGCGCACGACGACACCGTGATTTTGCGCATCGCGGACCAGTTGCGCCGGGGCATAGAAGCCCATGGGTTGCGAGTTCAAAAGAGCGGTGCAGAAAATATCATGGTGATGGCACTTCACCCATGCGGATGCATAGGCGATCAGGGCGAAGGAGGCGGCGTGGCTTTCAGGGAAACCGTAGCTGCCGAAGCCCTTGATCTGCTCGAAGAGCCGTTTCGCGAACTCTTCCGGGAATTTATTTTTAATGAGGCCACTGACCAGTTGCTTTTCGAAATTGGCAATCGTTCCGACATTCTTGAAGGTCGCCATTGCCCGCCTTAACTGGTCGGCTTCATTGGCAGAAAAGCCCGCACAATCAATCGCGAGTCGCATGGCATGCTCTTGAAAGAGCGGGACACCCAGCGTCTTCCAAAGGACTTGTTTGAGCATGGGATGCTCATACTCGATTGTTTTCCCTTGCGCTTTTTCCTGCCGCCTTTTGAGATAGGGGTGGACCATATTGCCCTGAATGGGACCGGGCCGTACAATCGCCACCTGAATGACGAGGTCGTAAAGTTCGCGGGGCCTTAGTCGCGGCAGCATGGACATTTGCGCGCGGCTCTCGATCTGGAAGGTCCCGATGGTGTCGGCCTTGCAGATCATGTCATAGGTTGGCTTATCGTCATTCTTGATGCTGGTTAGCTCAAATTTCTCGCCTTTTCGAACCGTTAGCATGTCGAAAGCTCGACGCATGCAGGACAACATGCCTAGTGCGAGGCAATCCATCTTCATGAAGTCAACGACCTCAATATCATCTTTGTCCCATTCGATGATGCGCCGATCATCCATGGCGGCTGGCAGAATGGGGACGAGTTCATCCAGTCGGTCATGGGTCAGCACGAAACCACCGGGATGTTGGCTGTGGTGACGTGGCGTGCCAATGAGTTGCCTTGCAAGATCGAAGGCCAGCTTGACGCGGCGGTCATTGAGGTTGATGTTGAGGTCCTTAGCCTCTTTCTCACCCGCATCCTCTGTCCACCACCAGATTTGCGAGGACATGAGTTTTGTCAGGTCTTCCGGCAAGCCCAGCACCTTGCCGACATCGCGAATGGCACCTTTGCCGCGATATCGACTGATGACAGAGCAAAGTGCTGCCTTGTCATGTCCATAGTGATTGTAAATCCACTGGATGATCTCCTCGCGCCGCTGGTGTTCGAAATCGACATCGATATCCGGAGGCTCGTCACGATCTTCCGAGACGAAGCGCTCGAACAGAAGGTCGCTTTCCTTCGGGTCGATGGCGGTGATGCCTAATACAAAACAAACAGCAGAATTGGCCGCCGAGCCGCGGCCCTGACACAGAATCTCCATTTCCCGTGCCTTACGGACGATGGCATTCACGGTGAGAAAATAGGGGGCGTATTTCTTCTTGGCGATGATCGCCAGTTCATGTTTGAGGGTCTTTTCCACCTTTTCGGGCAGACCATCCGGATACTTTCCCGGCACTTCATCCCAGACGTATTTCTCTAGCGCTTCCTGCGCACTCAATCCCGGGAGGATGTTTTCTTCAGGATATTGATATTTCAGCTCTTTGAGCGAAAACTTGCACCTTCGCACAATCTCCAGCGTTCGCCTGAGAGCGCCGGGATAGGCCGAAAACAGCCGGTGCATTTCCTGTGGCGGTTTCAGGTAGCGGTCGGCATGTCGCTCCCGCCGGAAACCGGCATCGTCGATGGTGCAATTGTGACGGATGCAAGTGACGACATCCTGCAACATTCGGCGTTCCGGTTCGTGAAACAGCACATCATTGGTAACGACGGTGGAAACGCCGATGCGCTCCGCCATGCGCGAAAGATCATAGAGGCGGACATGATCGTTCGGGCGGCGGCGCAGACTCATGGCCACATAGGCACGGCCCCCGAAATCCGCTTTCAAGCGCCGCAGCCGGATGGACAGAGCGTCATCCACAAGGTCCGGCAGGAAGATGACCAGCAGTCCCTCGCCATAGGTGACCAGATCGCTCCATGTCAGATCGCACTTGCCCTTTGCCGCATCTTTTTTGCCGTGGGTGAGCAGACGGCACAATCGACCATAGGCGGCGCGGTCGGTGGGATAGACCAGTACGGAGATATCGTCTTCCAAGTCGAGCCGGCACCCGACGACAAGCCGGATGCCGGTTTTTTCTGCCGCTTCATGGGCGCGCGGGATGCCTGTGAGGCTGTTGCGGTCCACGATGCCCAGCGCCTCGATGCCGAGGGCTTTCGCCTGCGCGAACAAATCCTCGCAGGAGCTGACGCCTCGCAGAAACGAGAAATGCGACGTCACCTGAAGTTCGGCGTAATGGTCGCTCATCCAAATAGCCCGTGCATGAACCAGAGCTGAGAGCCAGTATTAGCGTGTTCGCCATCACCGGAGCGAAAAATCCAGAAACGTTCGCCGCTCTCATCCTCCACCATGAAATAATCGCGAACGGCGGCCTGTTCGCGGTCGCGTTTCCACCATTCGCCGAACACGCGCTCCGGCCCATCGGCGCGTTTCACCAGACGACGGATGCCGCGCCAGGTGAAGCTTTTGGGAGGATGGTCCGGCAGCAGCGCCATGGTCTGGATCGGTTCCGGGCGGGCAAAAAGGCGTACCGGGCGAGGCCAGTGGTCCGGCCAGCCGAGGGTATCATCGGCAGATTGTGCGGCAACCATCTGAATGGAACGTTCCGGCACGTCGCTGGCGACAGCGGCGTAACGATAGACCTTGTGACCACGGTTGATGATGACATCGACGGTTTCGCCGATATCAGCCTTCGCATCATCCAGCAGGGTGGAACGCGCTTGCCCCAGCACAAGTGCTTCCGCGTGCGTTGCCGTCAGCGTCATTTTTTCGATACCGAAACCGGGATTGATCGTATCGATCCGGTCGCACAAAAGGCGGGTCAGCTGTTTGACATCGCGAACCGGCTTCGACGTTCCTGCACGGATGGCCTGCAAGCCGCTATCGACCCGGTGCAGCACCAGATCGACACGCTTTGCGCCAAGGCCGCGTTTTTCCAGCCCGATGCAAAGCTGGCGAACGAGCTTTTCGGTGTATCGCGCAATGGTCTCGGCAGCGGAAATCGGTTCGGCAAAGAAGCGGAAGGCCTCGACCAGTTCCGGGATGCGGATCGGTTCGATGGGTTCTGACAGCAGACAATGGGCCTGATCCAGCCTGCGCCCGATTTCCGGGCCGAACCGTAATGTAAGCGGCGCACGCGCCGTCGCCATAAGCTCTGTAATGGTGCGAAAACCCAGCACTTTTAGGTCGGCCACGATCCTCGGCTCAAGGTGCAGTGCCGCCAAGGGCAATGCTGCGAGGGCGGCTGTGGCCCCATGTTGCGGCACGATGGTCACAGGCTCTTTTCCGAAACGGGCAAGCGCATGTGCTGCCCCCCAGCTATCGGCAATCGCAGCGCGCGCCGTAAAGCCGAGCCCGTGCAAGCGGTTGACCATGCCGGTCAGCATCAACAGCTCGTTGCCATGCAAATGGTCTGCGCCTGTCGTATCCAGTACCAGACCATCTGGCGGATCGGGCGCGACGATGGGCGCATAGATGCGCAGGAACCAGAAGGCGAGATCGCGCAACGCCTTGGCGTCGTCGGCTGGCTGCAATTCCTCAACGATGAGGTCGGGAATGATGGCCTGTGCCTTGCTGACGGGCATGCCGAGCCGCAAACCCGCAGAGGTCGCAGCCACATCCTGCGCGGCGATAACGCGGCGACTTCCCTGTCTGGCGATCATGACGACCGGACGATCAAGCGCTGGCGCTTGTTTGCCAAGCGCCCTGCGATATCGGTCTGTCGACCATGTCGGCAGGTAGAGCGAGACAACCCTTTGCATCACAGGCTTCCACTTCAAAATCGGCACATTCGCCGCCACGACAGCGCAAAAGCTCCAGAAACCAACGCGCCCTCCCCACCCCCTGCACGGGCAGTGGCGTGGAAGGCCGCACGGAAATACGCCAGCGGGTCACGGCAGCGGTCGGCTGTCCGAACTCGACGGCACCGGATGGATGACGCCAGCGGCGAATGGCAAGACCGACGACACCGGAGGCTTCCGCCGCCAGTTGCAGACGCCGGGACGTGTTCATCGGCAGTTTCGACACCTCCCCCACCACGGCCCCAAAGCCGTTACAGCGCAGTCCTTCTTCGAAACAATCCAAGACGCCCTTCTCATCCCGGCATTCCACGATGATCAGCCGGTTTTGCGACAGGCCTGCCTGCGTCAAGGCGGGCATGAACAGATCAGGCCGCGTCACGCACCACAAGATTTTGCCTTTCACACGCGCCGCTATGCCTGCCGAAAACAGGGCCGATGCCGCACCATCCACCGCACCGTTGCCGCCGCCGCTGACCTCATGCAGGCTGCCAAGCTTCAACCCACCGCCGGGCAGATGGTCATCAAGTGCGGCAACACCGAAGGGCAGAATCTCCTGGTGGCGGGCCGGGCCTTGCGTGATCCGCTCCAGCCTTTCCCGCAATTCTTCCACAACAAGCTGTTCTGCGCGTTTATGCATGACACAAGACTTTTCAGGAGCATTTCACGCTAAAATACTAACTGTTCACTTTTTGTTCCAATTTCAGCAAAGAGTCAATAACGCTGGCACAGGAGTCTTGTGGAGAAGAGAAAAAGCCGGAAAACCGGCTTTTATAAATGCTCACTGCCCGGCGACGGGACGCATGGCAATGCGTGAAAAAGGCCCGGCACCTGCGGGTGCCCGCTGTGGTAGGGTCAGCTTCCCCGCCGCATAATAAAGCAGGAAGGAGCCGATCTGATACGCAAAGATAATGTCGATTTCCACGAAGGAACGCACCACGAAGAGAGCACATAGCGCGCACAGGATCAGCCCTTGCGGATCGTCTTTCTTCACCAGAATGGAGCGCAGATGCCCGATCAAGGTGCCATACAGCACGATTGCAAGCAGGATCATTCCCACGAAACCATTTTCAACGACGGTTTCGATATAGGTATTGTGGAAGTGAAAGCCGCTGCGTGTGGTGATGAAGAAATCGGCCCAGAGGCGTTCCGCATCGAAGAAGCCCATAACCCAGAAGCCCTGATAGCCGACACCCAAAATGGGAGAGGCCTTGGCCGCCTCAATGCCCTGCTGCCAGAGGTATGTGCGCCCGGTCAGGGTGGTATCCTTGCCGAAAATGCCGAGGATGGCATCGAGCAGCCCGAATTGCAGAGATGCCACGGCTATGAGACCACCAGCACCGACAAGCGCCAGAAAGATCATCTTGCGATTGCCGGGAGACAGCATGTTCATGGGCAGGAAGCCGATGATCATGGCCACCACGGCAGCAGTGGTGATGACCGACGTGGCCGATTGTGATGCCAGCAGGCAATAGGCGGAAAGCAGACCCGCGACCCCGGCAATGCCCAGCCACAGGATATCCCGTTGCCGCAACACCAGCACGGAGGAAGCGGCAAAGATGACGCCCAGCGACGCATAGAACCCGAGCTGGTTCTTGGAAGAGAATGCACCGACAAAGCTGACCGTGCCATCAAGCGCATCGAACAGGTAAAGGCCGAACAACAGCGAATACAAGAGAACGACGATGGTCCCGATCAGCGCGCCGCGCGTTAGTGTCCTTATCGAAATCACCCGCATGGCAATCAGCGCGCAGATGATGTGCGTCATGTATTGAATGGACGAACGCATGGTCACAGACATGGCATCCGACCAGAAGCTGGACAGGATGGCGAGAATTCCGAAGGCGAAAATCCAGAGATATTTAAAGTAATTGCCCAGAACGCGCCGGTAATCCACCAGCACCAGCGGAAACCACACGGCGTAATAGGCGAGGATAGAGACCTGCCCGAACTTGGATGAATAGGCGAACACGAAGAACGACAGCGCCACCGCCGCCGTTCCGTAAAGGCCGTTTTTATCCGGATCGATCAGTGCCGATTTGGCAATCCGCATCTCGACCTCACTGCATCAGAATTTCTGATGACACCTTTATCACGTCGCCGGGCTGGATGGACGTCGTTTCATCGGCCTTGATTTCCTTGGACTTGCCCTCTTCCTCACGCACGATGATGTAGGTGATGGTTGCAGACTTGCCCGATGGATCGAAGCGGATCGCTTCTGCCGATTGCGCCAGCGCCTCAGAAATCAGCTCACGGCTGGTGCCCAGCTGCAGGTTCAGCTTCTGCAATTCGGCTTCTGTATCCTGCAGTTCCTTGGAGCGCTGTGCGACCCAGTCATTGCGCAGATTGATCTCGTCCTGCATGGCCTTGTTGATATCCTGCTTGGCGCGCAGCGAAGATGTATCGATATCGAGAAGCGTGGACTCCACCTCGGCGGCACGCTCTTCGGCAGAAATCCGTCGCTGCGCAAGGGCAAGCCCCTGCTCGTTCAGACGGTTGACCTTCTCGCGGTCTTCATTTGCCAGCTGAAGCTGACGGTTCTGCGTTTCCGACTTCTTCTGCAGGGATTCGACTTCCGTTTCCAGAAGCTGCCGCAGATCGGTCAGCGCCTTCAACTGAAGCGTATAGCGTTCGCTACGCGACTTCATGAGAGCATTCTCGCTTTCCAGAAGCGCATCGATATTGATGATCTTTTCAAGCGCAGGCGTCTTGGTAATTTCCTTGTCGCCCCGGACTTCAGCCTGAAGCCGCGCCTGTCTCGCCAGAAGGCGGCCACGCTGGTCATCATAGACGGCGGCGTCGCCGCGGGCATTGATGAAATCACGGGCAAAACGCTGACCGGCATCCGACCGGCGCAGACCGCCGGACAGGCTGACGGCCTTCAGGACGGTGAGATTGGGTGCGTAGGGATATTCGCCAGGCTGCTGAACATCGCCCATGAGGAACACGGGACGGAACTGCGAGACCTCGACGGAAGCGGACGGAAGATTGCGAAGCGCAAATTTGCTTTGCAGCTGCGCACCGATTTCCTCGCCAACCTCACCCGTGGTCTTGCCTGCAACATCCAGCTGACCAATGAAGGGAAGAGACAGCGAACCGGATGCACCGACGGCATAATCGCCGTTGATGACATCCCAGTTGCGGATCGTGCCATCGGCGGGCTGCCATTCTGCAACGCGGATGCGAAGCTTGTCGGCAGTACCCAGGCGATATTGATTATCCTGTGCGAAAGCGTGGAGCGGACCGATAACGACCAGAGAGGCCGCTATGAAGAGCGCAGGAACTTTGCGCCACGCACCATTCAATGAAAATCCGGCGGCAGTGCCAACCATACTGAACTCCATATTTACGGCTGCGCGCGCAGCCGGATTACGACCAGCTTTTAAGCCGGTCGCAAATGCCACAAAAAAGTGGCCGCAATATCTTAATGCTGCAAAACACCGAGCTAAGGATTTTGTTCAATAGCTGCCGCGTGACATGCAAACAGCCGGAATGGTTTTGACGATAATAAACACGTCCTGCATCATCGACCAGTTGCGCACATACTGCGTGTCGAAATCGACGCGAGCCTTATAAGACACATCGTTACGACCACTGATCTGCCACAAGCCGGTGAGGCCTGGGCGTGTGCTGAGATAATAGGAAGCTGCACTTTCGTAATAGTTCAGCTCTTCATCAACCACCGGACGGGGGCCAACGACACTCATCTCACCACGAATGATGTTGATAAGCTGTGGCAGCTCATCAAGGCTTAGCTTGCGCAGAACGGTTCCGATTGCGGTAACGCGCGGATCGTCCTTCAGCTTGCGTGTTGATTTCCATTCCTCTGCAGCGTCTGGGTTTGCAGAGAGATACTGTCGCAGGACTTCATCACCGTTCATCACCATGGTGCGGAACTTCAGGCAATGAAAAGAACGTCCGTTATGTCCAACACGACGATGCCCGTAAAATGCGGGACCGCGGTCAGAAAATTTAACCAAAGCCATGATCATAAGAAAGATCGGGCTAAGTACGAGGAGTGCTAGCAGGGCTGACGAAACGTCAAAGCTGCGTTTAGCGATTCCTCCGATCGGAAAGCTCACATCAAATTCATCTGAGCTACTAAGCGGCGAAACAGCCGATCGAGTCGCGGACTTCATAGAGAGGACTCCATTTATGTTTTGCGATGGTCGGTACCCGTTGGGCGCGTCATTTCGAGTATCATCTGACAGCAAGGCTGTGACCAGAATTTGGTGCTTTTGAATTTTTTGTGAGGCACCCCGCCTTAGTCTTACCGGGCAGGCGAACCCAAAATACTCACAAAAGAACTGGTTTTAATATTAAAATACAGCCAACCAAGAAGAAACGGACCAACGCTTCCCACGCCCTTCAAGGCAACGGTGTTTCCTTATGTATTGAGAGGGGAGCTACATTTGATTTATTCTTATAGCGTTCTCGGTTTGCCCTGACGGCAGAGACCCTTCCGTACAGAAATCAAAGCTTATCAAGCAAAAAACGCTATGGTGCAGCGCAACAAAATTGCGGCAACGCACACTCAAAAAGACAAGGAATGTCTGTATTTTTATGAAGAAAAATTAATCTCGTCTTCAAAATTGCAGGAATCGACGTGCAAAAGGGACGCAATCATGACGCAAATGAGGCGAAATAATGGCAGATCGCATTTGCATAGCTCCGAATAATGTTCGGCGAGTTCTCATATGCAGATATAATCGATTGAGCCAGTGACGATTGCGTGATTCTGCGTGGATTTTTTGACCGCGACTGCTCCCGCTCATCAAATTCCTACGCCACGGAGGTTGGCAGTTCACATTATTCCGGCGTAGCATGGTGACAAATCGTCGGCGAACTTCTGCCGGCGATTGAAATGACGTGACGACCGCGCCACTGGGGAGAGTGGTTGGTCGTTGCCTGAAATGGGAGGAGCCGTTTCATGTTCACCAACGCCATGAGCTTTGATCTCGGCGAAGACATCGACGCATTGCGCGATATGGTTCATCGCTTTGCGCAGGAACGGGTAAAGCCGCTCGCAGCCCAGATAGACAAGGCAAACGAATTCCCGGCAGAGCTTTGGCGTGAGATGGGAAGCCTCGGGCTTCTGGGAATCACCGTTCCAGAGACTTATGGCGGTGCAGATATGGGTTATCTGGCGCATACGGTCGCCGTGGAAGAAATAGCCCGCGCATCCGCTTCCGTCAGCCTCAGCTACGGCGCGCATTCCAACCTTTGCGTCAATCAGATCAAACTCAACGGCAGCGACGAGCAGAAAACGAGATATCTGCCGAAGCTGGTTTCGGGGGAGCATGTTGGAGCTCTGGCGATGTCGGAGGCCGGAGCCGGTTCAGATGTGGTTTCCATGAAGCTGCGGGCCGAGAAGCGCAACGACCATTATCGGCTGAACGGCACGAAATACTGGATCACAAACGGGCCGGACGCGGATACGCTGGTGGTTTACGCCAAGACCGATCCGGAAGCTGGCAGCAGAGGCATTACTGCCTTCATCGTGGAGAAATCCATGAAGGGCTTTTCCACCGGCCCGCATTTCGACAAGCTGGGCATGCGCGGCTCCAACACGGCGGAACTGATTTTCGAGGATGTCGAAGTGCCGATGGAAAATGTCCTTGGCGAAGAAGGTCGAGGCGTGCGGGTGCTGATGTCCGGTCTGGACTACGAGCGCGTCGTTCTGTCCGGTATCGGCACCGGTATCATGGCGGCCTGCCTGGATGAGATCATGCCCTATCTCAAAAGCCGCAAGCAGTTCGGCCAGAACATCGGCAGCTTCCAGCTCATGCAGGGCAAGATTGCGGATATGTATACGGCGCTCAACACGGCCCGCGCCTATATGTATGAGGTCGCCCGCGCCTGCGACCGCGGCAAGGTGACCCGAAAGGATGCAGCGGCCTGCGTTCTCTATGCTTCGGAGCAAGCCATGATCGTGGCGCATCAGGCGGTGCAGGCCATGGGCGGCGCGGGCTTCATGAATGAGACGCCCGTCAGTCGCCTGTTCCGCGATGCCAAGCTGATGGAGATCGGTGCCGGGACATCGGAAATTCGCCGGATGCTGATCGGGCGTGAGCTGATGGAGAAGCAGGCGCAATGACCGTTCTGAAATCCTCAATCCTGACCAGCAGCGACACCTTCACAAGCAATCGCAGCGCCCATGAAGCCGCCTTGAAAACGGTGGAAGACGCCGTCGACATCGCCATGGCTGGTGGTGGCGAGACGGCACGCGAGCGTCACCTTGCCCGCGGCAAGCTGTTGCCACGCGACCGCGTAACCCGGTTGCTCGACCCCGGCTCCCCGTTTTTGGAAATCGGAGTGACTGCCGCTTACGGTGTTTATGATGCTGCCGTGCCGAGTGCCGGGCTGATTACCGGCATCGGCCGGGTCAGCGGTCAAGACTGCATGATCGTCTGCAACGATGCGACGGTTAAGGGTGGCACCTATTTCCCTCTGACCGTCAAGAAACACCTGCGGGCGCAGGAAATCGCGGAGGAAAACCACCTGCCCTGCCTCTATCTGGTGGATAGCGGCGGCGCGAACCTGCCCAATCAGGACGAGGTTTTTCCGGATCGCGACCATTTCGGGCGCATCTTTTATAATCAGGCGCAGATGAGCGCTGCGGGCATTGCCCAGATTGCCGTGGTCATGGGCTCGTGCACGGCGGGTGGGGCTTATGTGCCGGCCATGTCGGATGTGACCATTATCGTGCGCGACCAAGGCACCATTTTTTTGGCTGGTCCGCCGCTGGTGAAGGCCGCGACCGGCGAAGTCATCTCTGCCGAAGAACTGGGCGGTGGCGATGTCCATACCCGTCTTTCCGGTGTTGCCGATTATCTCGCGGAAAATGATGAGCATGCGCTGGCCCTTGCCCGACAGACCGTTGCCGGTCTCAATCGCCGCAAGGCTGAAACCGTGACGTGGCAAGCACCGGAAGACCCGCTTTACGATCCGCAGGAAATTCTTGGCGTTGTTCCGGCAAGCTTGCGGACGCCTTACGATATCCGCGAAGTCATTGCCCGGATTGTCGATGGTTCCCGTTTCGATGAGTTCAAGGCGCGTTTCGGTGAAACGCTTGTCACCGGCTTTGCACATATCATGGGCTGCCCTGTGGGCATCGTTGCCAATAATGGTGTGCTGTTCAGCGAGGCGGCGCAAAAGGGTGCGCATTTCATCGAACTCTGCTCCCAGCGCAAAATCCCGCTCGTCTTCCTGCAAAACATTACGGGCTTTATGGTGGGACGCCGATACGAAAATGAGGGCATTGCCCGCCACGGCGCCAAGCTGGTGACGGCGGTGGCAACGACCTCCGTTCCCAAAATCACCATGCTGGTGGGAGGCTCCTTCGGGGCAGGCAATTATGGCATGGCGGGCCGAGCCTACTCTCCGCGCTTTTTATGGACATGGCCCAACAGCCGCATATCGGTGATGGGTGGCGAACAGGCCGCAGGCGTTCTGGCGACCGTAAAACGCGACGGACTGGAGCGCGCGGGGCAAAGCTGGAGTGCGGAGGAGGAAGCAGAATTCAAGCGACCCACCATCGAGATGTTCGAGCGGCAAAGCCACCCGCTCTATGCATCCGCCCGGCTGTGGGATGACGGGATCATCGACCCGCGCAAAAGCCGTGAGATTCTGGCGCTCAGCCTTTCAGTCTCCCTCAACGCACCAATAGCCGACACCCGCTTCGGCATTTTCCGCATGTGAGGAGCGCGCGATGTTTCAGAAAATACTCATCGCCAATCGCGGAGAAATCGCCTGCCGGGTCATAACCACGGCGCGGCGCATGGGCATCAAAACAGTCGCCGTCTATTCCGATGCGGATGCGCAGGCCAAACATGTACAGCTTGCCGACGAAGCCGTGCGGATCGGCCCGCCTGCCGTTTCGGACAGCTATCTGAATGGCGCGGCAATCATAGAGGCGGCTTTGAAAACCGGGGCGGAGGCGCTGCATCCCGGCTATGGTTTTCTGTCTGAGAACCCCGATTTCGTAGAGGCTGTCGAAAAGGCGGGGCTTGTGTTCATCGGCCCGCCCTCGACCGCTATCCGCGCCATGGGGCTGAAAGATGCGGCAAAGGCATTGATGGAAAAAGCCGGTGTACCTGTGGTGCCGGGCTATCATGGTGCGGAACAGGATGCCACCTTTCTGAAAGACCAGGCTGCGCAGATCGGTTATCCGGTGCTGATCAAGGCGCGCGCCGGTGGCGGCGGCAAGGGCATGCGGCTTGTAGAAAGACCGGAAGATTTTCTCTCGGCACTGGAGAGCGCGCAGCGTGAGGGCGCGAAAAGTTTTGGCGACGCTGCCGTGCTGGTCGAGAAATACATAACCTCGCCACGACACATTGAAATACAGGTTTTTGCTGACGCTTTCGGCAATGTCGTCCACCTTTTCGAGCGGGACTGCTCGCTCCAGCGACGCCACCAGAAGGTTATCGAAGAAGCACCTGCGCCGGGCATGACGGAAGAGGTTCGCGCTGCCATGGGTGCAGCAGCCGTGGAAGCGGCCCGCACGATTGGCTATCGCGGTGCGGGTACCATCGAGTTCATTGCCGATGGCAGCCAGGGTCTGCGCAGCGATGGTTTCTGGTTCATGGAAATGAACACAAGGCTTCAGGTGGAGCATCCGGTTTCGGAAGCCATTACCGGACTGGATTTCGTGGAACTGCAATTGCGCGTGGCGGCGGGGGAGCCCCTGCCCTTCTCGCAAGATGATGTAACAATCACCGGCCATGCCTTCGAGGCCCGACTTTATGCGGAAGATGCGGCACAGGGCTTTCTGCCTGCCACGGGAAAGCTGGACCATCTGCGCTTTCCAAATGGTGCAGAATTCGAACGGGCGGCCATCCGCATCGATAGCGGCGTGCGCTCAGGCGATACGATCACCCCGTGGTACGACCCGATGATCGCAAAAATCATCGTGCATAGCGAGACGCGTGATGCAGCACTGCGAAAGCTGACGGCCACGCTGAGCGCAACCGAGATCGCTGGAACCGTGACCAATCTGGCGTTCCTGACCGCACTTTCCCGCGACGCCAGTTTCGCCTCCGGCGATGTCGATACCGGGTTGATTGCACGGCATTTACCGCAGCTGATCACAAGGCCGGAGCCCCCATCCTATGGATCAGCCGTTGCTGCTCTGCTCGTCAGCGGCCTCCTCGATCCACCCACGGGATCAGACCCTTTCCACATGCTGCGCGGCTTCCGCATTTGGGGCACATCAAGCTTGCAACTGTCGCTCCTGCGAGAGGAAGACGTCGAACATATCGACTTACTGGTCGATGGCTCTGCCGTGAAGACTGCCGCGGGCAATTTTCGTGTAACGCGAAATGGGAACGACTTGACGGTGGAAGACGCTGGTCATCGTCAAACCTTCCGCATGTTTGCGCAGCAGGACAAGGCGCATCTCTTCATCGATGGTCATTGCTTCAGCTGGACGAAGATAGATCCATTGGCGCAAGCGGCAGCGAAAGATCAGGGTGGCAATATGATAGCCGCCCCCATGCCAGGGCTGGTTGCTAAGGTATTTGCCACCGCTGGCCAGTCCGTCCAGCAAGGCGAGGCCTTGATGGTGCTGGAGGCCATGAAGATGGAGCATGTGCTGAGCGCACCGCGGGATGGCACCATCGCAGCGCTGAACGCGACCGCCGGGCAGCAGGTCAGCCATGGCGACATACTCATCGTCTTCGAGGCCGAGGATGGCTGATAAAATCACGATTTTCGAAGTTGGACCGCGCGATGGTCTGCAAAACGAAAAGGCCATGATCAGCACCGCCGACAAGATCGCGCTGATCGACAGGCTCTCGCAGACTGGCCTTCAGAAAATCGAGGCCACCAGCTTCGTCAGCCCCAAATGGGTACCGCAAATGGCCGATTCTGCCGAGGTGCTGGCGGGCATTCACCGTAAGACCGGCGTAACCTATGCCGCGCTGACGCCCAACCTGAAAGGCTTTGAGGCGGCGGTTAGCGCGAAAGCGGATGAGATTGCGGTCTTCGCCTCGGCCTCGGAAGGCTTCAGCCAAAAGAACATCAATTGCTCGATTGCTCACAGCATCGAGCGCTTCAAGCCGGTTTTCCAAGCGGCAAAGGACATCGGCCTCCCCGTACGCGGCTATGTCTCCTGCATCACGGATTGTCCCTATGACGGTGCTGTTGCTGCCGAAAGTGTCCTTGCTGTGAGTGAGACACTTCTTGCGCTTGGCTGCTACGAAATCAGCCTTGGCGATACGATTGGGGCGGCAACCCCAGAGAAGCTTGAGGGTTTGTTGAGTTTACTTTGCCGTCACATCGATGCAGCAAGACTGGCGGGGCATTTCCATGACACGCACCACCGCGCCCTTGACAATATAGAATATGCGCTGGAGTTCGGCATCCGCACCTTCGACAGTTCGGTCGCGGGCCTTGGCGGCTGCCCCTATGCGCCGGGCGCCAAAGGCAATGTCGCGACGGAGGCTGTCGTCGCCCGGCTTTCTGCGCTGGGCTATGATACGGGCGTCGATATGCAAGCACTGGCAACCGCCGCCGCTCTCGCCCGCCAGATAACAGGAGCCGCGCATGGAATATGAAACATTGCAGGTGTCCAGAGATGCGCGCGGCGTTGTTTCCCTCACGCTGAACCGCCCAGATAAACGCAATGCCATGACGGCGACGATGATTGCGGAGTTGACGGATTTTGCAGCTAAGGCCAATGCCGAAGATGATATCCGCGCAATCATCCTCTCTGGAAACGGTGAGCTTTTCTGCGCGGGTGGCGATCTCTCATGGATGATGGCGCAGATCGAGGCTGACCGTGAAACCCGTATGCGCGAAGCGAGAAAACTGGCGGAAATGCTGCGCGCGCTGAACGAACTTCGCGCACCCCTTATCGGCAAGGTTCACGGCGCAGCCTTCGGTGGCGGCATAGGCCTGGCGTGCATCTGCGATGTCGTGATTGCCGCTGAGGATACGAAGTTCGGCCTGACCGAAACAAAGCTCGGCATCATTCCCGCCACCATCGGCCCTTATGTTCTGGCACGGATCGGCGAAGGATTTGCGCGCCGCGTCTTTATGTCCGCAAGACTATTCGACGCTGCGGAAGCTGCACGTCTGGGACTGATCAAAGCAGCCGTTCCGGTGTATGATCTGGATGAAGCGGTGGAGTTAGAAGTTGCCCCCTACCTGAAGGTAGCCCCGCAAGCCGTTGGGCGCGCTAAGGCATTAGCCCGCAGCCTATCGATGAAAATCGATGATGCGGTGATCGATGCCAGCGTTCAGGCGCTCGCAGACGCCTGGGAAAGTGATGAGGCCAGAGAGGGTATCTCTGCTTTTCTGGAAAAGCGGCCACCACGATGGGCCAAATATCCATAAAAAGAGCCGCCATTCTCATGGCGGCTCCGAAATTATTGCCTATCAGGCTGCGCGTCGCTCGTGGCGACCTTCTTCAACCTCTTCGACAATCTTGCCGACGAAGGCTTCGAGGTCATCTGGCGAGCGTGAGGTGATGATGCCCTTATCGGTCACGACCTTCTCGTCCTTCCAGATGCCACCGGCATTTTTGACGTCAGTCTTGATCGAACCGTATGACGTAACCTGACGGCCCTTTACGGCATCGGCTTCGATGAGAAGCCATGGTGCGTGGCAGATGGCGGCGACGACCTTGCCGGATTTCACGAATTCGCGGACGACGCGCATGGCATCATCGCTGGCGCGCAAAATGTCAGGGTTGATCTGACCGCCCGGGAGGACAAGCGCGTCGAAATCTTCCACGCGGACATCCTTGGCAAGGATATCGACCTCGATGCTATCGCCCCAGTTCTTCTCGTCCCAGCTTTTGATTTCGCCTTTTTCGAGAGATGCGATTTTGACGTCGGCACCCTTCCTTGTCAACTCTTCATAAGGCACCCGCAACTCGGAACGTTCATATCCGTCCGTTGCAAGAATCACGATTTTAGCAGCGTTGATAGCTGTCATGGCTTTCTCCTTTGCTAGATTGTTGTGCGAAGCTCAGTTGGCTTCGTCTGAATTGACGGATGGCAAGAAAAACTCGACATCGTCGCGTCTTGCCTTTTCCAGTACCGCTATACGGTCCTGCCAGAAGCGTTCTGCTTCTTCCGGCTCTGTGTCGTATTGGCGGACGAAGGTCTTGTTATCGTCTATCATCACCTGACGGGTTCCGCCGAGAAGCATGTATTCTTCCGCAAGCTTTCGCGTTTCGGTCTTTTCCATCGCTGTTCTCCTTGGCGGGAGTGATCATATCGGAGAGCCCCGGATGGGTAAGAAGCATGACCGCTGTTTCGTTGGCCTTCAGAACAAAACAAAAAAATCCTGACGTTGTCAGACATCGTTATGTCCGTTTGACGCAGCAGCTCTCCTGCCAAGTGAACGTGCCCCCTGGACAATGGTTCCTAAAAAAGCAGGTTGGAATAGAAGAGAACGGTCAGTCGCCCAGCGCTTCGATCTGCTGGATCAGGCGTTCGGCAGACAGAAGCGCGGCGCCGGTTGCGGCAACCATTTGCGGCAGGACCAGCCATTCCAGCATCCACGCTGCACCGGATCGTTCCTGCTCATGCACCATTGACTGATGCAATGCGGAGACCTGCACGGCGTTGAAACGCGCCAATGCGACCAGCGTTTCGGCTACGACAGGATTTTGCTTGTGTGGCATGGCAGACGAACCGCCGCCACCGGAGAGACGAATGCCTTTACCGAGTTCAGCAAGCAGAGCGACATCCTGCCCGAATTTGCCGAGCGAGCCGGTGATAAGCGACAGGAAATGCCCGAAATCGGCAATGCCATCGCGCTGGCTATGCCACTGCGAGATATCGGCAAGGTCAAGCCTCTTTGCCAGCTCGGTGCGGAGATCGGATGCCTTGTCTCCGAATTTCTCCAATGTACCGGCAGCGCCACCGAATTGCAGGGAAAAGCCGTTCTCCAGCAAGGTATGAAGGCGTTCTTCATTGCGATAGAGCGGCTTTTGCCAGTTCGCCACCCGGTCTGCGACCGTAATCGGAATGGCGGCCTGCATGCGGGTGTAGCCCATGAGGGGTTTTGAACCATCACGTTTTGCGAGATTTTCCAAACCCGAAATGCAGGAGGACAGCCGCGTGCCGATGATGAAGGCCGCGGCCTTCAGACGCAGCATGAGGCTGGTATCGATCACATCCTGGCTGGTCGCGCCGAGATGTACTTTGGCAGCAGCCTCGCCGCTCACCGCTGCGCGCAATTGGCGCACCAGTTCCGGTATGACGACACCGTCTTTTGCCACGCCATCTCGCAAGGCGGCATAATCGACCAAGGCCTTTGCGAGACCTTGCGAAATGCTGGTGGCTTCCCCGTCTGAAATAATGCCCGTCGCAGCCTGTGCCGAGGCCAGCGCGGTTTCAAACCGCAGCATGGCGGCGATATCGGCTTCCGCGGAAAATAGCGCTGCTATTTCCGCATCACCGAAAAGACCGCCGAGGACAGGATGTTCAAAAGGGGAAAAGCTCATTTTGATCTCAAATGTCGAAGAAAACCGTTTCGCGGTCACCCTGAAGATGGATGTCGAAACGATAGGTGTTTCCTTCTTCCTTCTTTGCGATCAAGGTTGCAAGGCGTGGCTTGTGTTCAACACGGGCCAGAACCGGGTCGCTCGCATTCGCATCGCCTTCTTCCGGAAAATACATGCGGGTGTGTAGACCGATATTGATGCCGCGCGCGACAATCCAGAAGGTAATGTGCGGGGCCATCCAGCGACCGTCCTTGAACGGTACCTTGCCGGGCTTGATGGTCTCAAAAACGAATTCACCCGTATCCATGCTTCCGGGCGAGCGGCCAAAGCCGGAGAAATTCGGATCAGCCGTGCCGCGTGTTTCGCTGGGGCTGTTATAAAGCCCTTCGGCATCCGCCTGCCAGATTTCGATCAGCGCATCCTTCAGCGCATTACCACCGCCATCATAAACGGTGCCGCGAATGGTGATACGCTCGCCCTTGGCGTTGTCATTATAAAGCGCAGCGGAACCGAGGTCCTCGGCAAAGACGCCTTCAATGCCGACAAAATTGGGCGTGCAGCCGATATGGACGTATGGGCCTGCGGTCTGGGAGGCGCTTTCCTTGAAGTAATACAACGGCTGAACCATCTCAATTGCCCTCCATGCGGTTTTCAAACAGGGTGGAGCGGCGTCCGCGCAGCACGATATCGAACTTATAGGCGCGCATATCCATCGGAATGGCGGAGGTCATGTCGAGTGCCGCAACCAGCCGCTCGATAGCCGCTTTGTCCGGAATGGTCTTGACGATTGGACATTGCCAGATCATCGGGTCGCCCTCGAAATACATCTGGGTAATCAGCCGCTGGGCAAAGCCGTGGCCGAAGACGGAAAAGTGAATATGTGCCGGGCGCCAGTCATTCACGCCATTGGGCCATGGATAGGCGCCGGGCTGGATCGTCTTGAACCAGTAATAGCCATCTGCATCGGTGATCGTGCGTCCAACGCCGCCGAAATTCGGATCGACCGGCGCGAGATAGGTTTCCTTCTTGTGCAGGTAACGCCCGCCTGCATTGGCCTGCCAGAACTCCACCAGCGCGCCATCGACACCCCGGCCCTGTTCATCCAGAACGCGACCATGCACCAGAATGCGCGGGCCGATCGGCATTTCGCCGGGCTGGGCATAGTTGAGGATCAGGTCGTTATCCAGCGGGTTGAGCATGCTGTGGCCAAAGACCGGACCGGTGATCTCACTTCTGGTACCTTCCAGCGAAATCAGCGCGCGCTGCGGCGAACGCAGGACCGACGTCTTATATCCCGGCGCGAATGCGGGCGGATGAATGCTGCGGTCTCTGGCAAAGAAGGGTCCGGTTTCGGGCGGTGTATTCGTCATTTCTTTTCCTCCTCACGCGAAGACGCAGCCCGCATTTCGGCAAGCGTAGCCTTCGCAATCTTGAAAGCATGGTTGGCGGCTGGAACGCCAGCGTAAATTGCCACATGCATCAGCGCTTCGCGAATGTCTTCCTCCGTCGCACCGGTATTGGCCGTGGCACGCACATGCATGGCCACTTCCTCATCCTGACCGAGCGCGGCAAGCAGCGCTATCGTGACCATGGAGCGCTCCCGCTTGGTCCAGTGCGTACCAGACCACACCGTGCCCCAAGCCGATTCCGTGATCAAGCGCTGAAAGGGCTGGTCGAACGGTGTGGACGCCGCCTGGGCGCGATCCACATGGGCGTTTCCAAGCACTTCGCGACGGGTCTTCATCCCGTCTTCGAACCTGTTCGTCTTTTCGGCATCAGCCATGGTCAAAGCTCCAGCAGGGATTTGAGAAAAGTCTCGGCAGCGGCTGCATAGGCTTCTGGCTGCTCAAGGCAGGGTATGTGTCCGCAGTCTTTTATGGTGCTAAGGCGACTGCCGGGAATGAGAGCCGATAGCGCAGAGACCAGCTCCGGCGGTGTCGATCCATCGCCATCACCAGCAATGCACAGTGTGGGAACTGCGATCTTAGGCGCCAGCGAGGTGAAATCGGCATCGCGGATGGCGGCGCAGGTTCCGGCATATCCCGCTGCATCCTGACGGGCGAGCATGGTTCGCGCCCCGAGATAATCCGCATTTTCAGGCATGCGAAATGCAGGTGTAAACCAGCGCTCCATAACGCCATCGACCAGCGGTGCAATGCCATCGCGCTCGATCTTGCCGATGCGGTCATTCCACATATCCGCAGAGCCGATCTTGTGGGCGGTATTGCTGAGGATCAAAGCCGCAACCAGATCCGGGCGACGGGCATAAAGGCCCTGCGCAATCAACCCGCCGACCGACAGACCCCAAACAACCGCCGTCTTGACAGAGAGGTGATCCAGCAGCGCTTCCAGATCATCGACGTGGTCGTCAATCGTGTATGGCGCATTTCCGGTGTCAGAAAGCCCGTGGCCGCGCTTGTCATGGAGTACATAGGCGTACCCATCACCCAGCGCCGCCATCACCGCATTCCAGATACGGAAATCCGTGCCCAGCGAGTTGATGAAAACGATAACGGGCTTTGCCTCGTCGAGACCGACCGCCTGATAGTGAATAGCCCGCGAGCCGGACAGCAAAAATTGCATGGCCACATTCCTCCTGCCAGCGATATTGCAAGATCGAATTGGTTAAGTAAAATAAGTTTATTGAAATTATTCATAACCAATAGATTATGAGACATGATCGATCCAAGGATCAAATTTCGCCATATCCAGACCTTCGTGGAAATCGCACGCCAGAAAAGCGTAGTGCGGGCAGCCACCATCCTGCGCGTCAGCCAGCCTGCGGTCACCAAGACCGTTCGGGAATTGGAAGAGGTCCTAGGCGTCTCGCTGTTCGAGCGCGATGGGCGCGGCATCAAGCTCAGCCGCTACGGCGAGGTCTTTCTCAAACACGCAGGCGCAACGATGACGGCCTTGCGGCAAGCCGTGGATTCAGTGTCACAGGATGCGGCGAAAACCGGGACGCCGGTTAGGATCGGCGCGTTGCCGACCGTCTCCGTCAGCATCATGCCGAAAGCCATGAACAGCTTTCTGAAGGAAGACACGGGCAGCACAGTGAAGATCGTCACTGGCGATAACGCCGTGCTGCTGGAGCAACTGCGTGTGGGCGATCTCGATCTTGTTGTGGGCCGCCTTGCCGCGCCGGAAAAAATGACCGGATTTTCCTTCGAGCATCTATACTCAGAAAAAGTCCGCTTCGTCGTTCGCTCCAACCACCCACTGCTGGCAGAAACCAATTCGATCTTCGAGAGACTGCACGAGTTTCCTGTGCTGACGCCAACCCGCAATTCCGTCATCGGCCCGGTTGTCGATCAGTTTCTGCTGGCGCATGGGGTCTCGCCCCTGCCGACTCGGATCGAAACCGTCTCCGACGCCTTCGGCAGAGCCTTTTTGCGGACCAGCGATGCCATCTGGATCATTTCCGAAGGCGTGGTCGCCGCAGATATTGCCGATGGAACGCTGGTCGTGCTGCCGCTGGACACATCAGACACCAGTGGCCCGGTGGGCCTGACCATGCGCGCCGACACCCAGCCTTCCCTGCCGCTTTCGCTGCTCATGCAAATCATCCGTGAGACGGCGGCAACGCTTGGGTCAACGCAGGCTTAATAGCTCTCTTTTAAACCAGCATTCTGCCGAGTTCGGACTGAACACCCAGCAACGCTGGAAGATATTTTTCCACCAGTTCCTCCATAGAAGCGGCTGTTGCAGGCACCCCGACATTGAGCGCGGCTACCGTCTGACGGCGAACATTCCTGATTGGCACGGCGATGGAACGCAACCCCATCTCAACCTCCTGATCGATCAGCGAATAGCCTCTGATGCTGGTCGCTTCCAGTTCCGCCATCAGCACTTCGATATCCGTGATCGTTCGCGGCGTTCTGGCTTCAAGGTGGGACATCGTGAGAATTCGACGCCGCTCCTCAACATCAAGCGCGGCCAGAGCGACGCGACCCATCGAGGTGCAGTAGGCTGGGAGGCGTGAGCCGGGCATGAGGGCGATGGACATGACCCGTCTTTGGGCGGCGCGTGCAACATAGACGATTTCGGTTTCATCCAGAATGGAGACGGATGTGCTTTGCCCGATTCTTTCGGAGAGTTGGTCCAGCAAAGGCTGGACGATGCGCGGCAAGGGCATGGTGGCCAGACAGCCGGTGCCAAGCCGCAAGACCTTTGGCGTTACCGTGAAATATTTCCCGTCATAAGCGGCATAGCCCAGTTCCGCCAGCGTCAGCAGGCATCGCCGGGTCGTTGCGCGATCCAGACCGGCGATGTCTGCGGCTTGCGAAATCGACAGCCGGGGATGCTCTGCGCTGAATGCCTCTATGACCTTCAAGCCCTTTGCGAGCCCGCCCATCAAATCTCTCTCGCTCGCCATTTCCATCGTCCATTTGTGCGATATACGAACAAAAATCATATAACGCACAAAACGATTGCAGTCGAGACGGTTTCGGCTTTACCTCTTGGCCAACGTAACGGCACAGCTACGACCGTCGAGGAGGCATTGCATGGACAAAACAATCAACAGCGCAGCTGAGGCGGTTTCCGCCATCGGTGACGGCGCGACAGTCATGATAGGCGGCTTCGGCGGCTCCGGCGCGCCGATTGAACTGATCCACGCGTTGATCGACAAGGGCTCGAAAAACCTCACCGTCATCAACAACAATGCCGGCAACGGACGTATCGGAATTGCAGCCATGATCGATGCGGGCATGGTGCGAAAGATGATCTGCTCTTTCCCACGCTCCTCCGATCCACGCGCCTTCACGGATCGTTATCTGGCCGGTGAAATCGAGCTGGAACTGGTACCACAGGGCACACTGGCAGAACGTATTCGCGCGGGTGGCGCTGGCATTCCGGCCTTTTACACACCGACCGCCTATGGAACCGAACTTGCCAATGGCAAGCCGACTGCCGAGTTCGATGGGCGTCATTACGTGCAGGAGCGTTGGCTGAAGGCGGATTTCGCTATCGTCAAAGCGCATCTGGGCGACACCCATGGCAACCTGACCTACAGCAAGGCTGGCCGCAACTTCAATCCACTGATGTGCATGGCAGCAGCGACCACCATAGCCCAGGTTTCAAAGCTCGTTCCCGCTGGCGAGATCGACCCGGAACAGGTCGTAACGCCTGGAATATTTGTCAATGGCGTTGTCGAAATCGATAATCCGCAACAGGAAGAAGCCCTGATCCGCGCAGGAGTGGCCTACGTATGACCGATACTCAAGCTCTCAACACATTCGAAGACATCAAGCTCTCCAACGCCCAGATCGCTTGGCGCGCAGCGCAGGACATAGCCGATGGTGCCTATGTCAATCTGGGCATCGGTTTTCCGGAAATGGTCGCGCGTTACCAGCCGCCCGGTCGAGAGGCGATCTTCCACACCGAAAACGGTATTCTCAACTTCGGTGAGGCGCCGCCCGAAGGCGAAGAGGATTGGGATCTGATCAATGCGGGCAAGAAGGCTGTTACGCTGAAGCCGGGTGCCGCATTCTTCCATCACGCGGATAGTTTCGCAATGGTGCGCGGCGGGCATCTGGATGTCGCCATTCTCGGTGCCTATCAGGTCGCGCAGAATGGCGATCTCGCCAACTGGCGCGTCGGCTCCAAGGGTGTGCCTGCCGTGGGCGGCGCCATGGACCTCGTGCATGGTGCAAAACAGGTCTTCGTCATCACCGAGCATGTGACGAAGAAGGGTGAACCAAAACTCGTCGATACATGCGCATTTCCGCTGACCGGAGTCGGCTGCATTACCCGCATCTACACCAGCCACGCCGTAGTGGATGTGGTGGATGGTCACTTCGTGCTGCGGGAAAAGCTACCAGCCATGAGCATCGAAGACCTGCAAGCCATGACCGGTGCCAAGCTACACATCGATGGCCCCGTGGCCGATCTCGTTGCTCCAGAACTGTGAGGCACAAGACATGACTGACGTTTTTATCTGCGATTACATTCGCACTCCCATTGGTCGCTTCGGCGGTGCACTATCTTCCGTGCGTGCGGATGATCTCGGCGCGGTTCCCTTGAAAACGCTGATGGAGCGTAACGCATCCGTCGATTGGGAAGCTGTGGACGACGTGATTTTCGGCTGCGCCAACCAGGCCGGTGAAGACAACCGCAATGTCGCGCGCATGTCTCTGCTGCTCGCAGGACTGCCGGTTTCCGTTACGGGAACGACCATCAACCGCCTTTGCGGTTCCGGCATGGATGCCGTCATCACCGCCGCCCGCGCCATCAAATCCGGCGAAGCGGAACTGATGATCGCCGGTGGCGTGGAAAGCATGAGCCGCGCGCCCTTCGTGATGCCCAAGGCGGAGGCTGCGTTCTCACGCAACGCCGAAATTTACGACACCACCATCGGCTGGCGCTTCGTCAACCCGGCAATGAAAGCATTTTACGGCGTCCATTCCATGCCGGAAACCGGCGACAATGTCGCCATCGACTACGAGGTTTCCCGCGAAGATCAGGACGCCTTTGCAGTACGCAGCCAGCAGAAGGCAGCGCAGGCGCAGACCAGTGGTAGGCTCGCAAAAGAAATCGTGCCGGTCAGCATTCCCCAGCGCAAGGGCGATCCCGTCCTCGTTTCCAAGGATGAGCATCCGCGTGAAACCAGCCTGGAAGCACTGGCGAAGCTAAAGCCTGTAAACCGCATGGATGGCGCAACCGTCACGGCAGGCAACGCCTCCGGCGTCAATGACGGTGCGGCAGCGCTCATCATCGCCTCTGCGGCAGCGGCAAAGAAATACGGCCTGACACCAATCGCCCGCATTCTGGGCGGCGCAACGGCTGGCGTTCCGCCCCGTGTCATGGGTATCGGCCCCGCACCTGCCTCCAAGAAGCTTCTTGCCCGTCTTGGCATCAAGGCGGACGCGCTCGATGTGATCGAACTGAACGAGGCCTTTGCCTCGCAGGGTCTGGCAACGCTGCGACAGCTCGGCATAGCGGACGACGATCCACGCGCCAATATCAACGGCGGAGCGATTGCGCTCGGCCATCCGCTCGGCATGAGCGGGGCGCGCATAGCTGGCACGGCAGCGATGGAGCTTTCGCTGACCGGCAAGAGCAAGGCGCTGGCCACCATGTGCATCGGTGTGGGCCAGGGTATCGCCATCGCTATGGAACGCGTTTGATCGTCAACGAGGCTCATTACCACAAAAATAGCGCCAGACGATCAAGCGATTGTCTGGCGCTTTTGCATTATAACGAGTGACCTATTGCTGTCAGCTCATTGTATCGGGGTGGGATTTGCCAAAGCTTTCTTCAAGTCATCGCTCATCGGCAGATTAAGGCTCATACCTATTCCGGGGATGGGGCTTTCGAACCAGCGCTTGTAGATTTCAGCCATCTCCGGACTTGTATAAATTTCCTTCAAAGCCTCATTCACAGCCGTAGCGAATTCGGTGTCGTTCAGCCGCATCATGAAACCATAGGGCTGGAAATCTGTCACTTTCTCAGCTGAAATATGGTACTCGGCAGGATTTTTGGACTGGGCAATCATCGCGCTCAACAGGACTTCGTCCATTGCAAAGGCAGACACGCGACCCTCTGTCACCATGTCGAAAGCGGCTTGCAACGAATCTACAGGCACGACGGAAACATTGAGCTTTTTTGTGCGGTTAACTTCGTTGATATCGCTCACATTGACGGTGCCGAGCGCGACACTGACGGAACGGCCTTTCAAATCCGCCAAAGTATTCAGTTTGTTTTTCGCCAGAGAAACGTAGCGTGTTGCGCCAAAAAAATGGCTGAGGGAAAAAATCGCGCTTTTTCGTCTCTCCACCGTGTTGGTGCTGCCGTTACATTCGATATCCATATTGCCTTCGTTGAGCATCTGAACGCGATTGCTAGGCGTGCGTGAAACGAACTCGATGTCGATCTTATCCATTTTCAGCCGCTCTCTGAGCTTTTCCGTCACCCTGCTGCAGAGATCGATGGAATAGCCCATAATCTGACCATCGGGAGCAGTGAAGGAAAAGGGCGGCGTGACGCCATAGCCGATCCGGATTTTACCCGTTTCTTTGATCCGCTCTAATGTCGGTGTGGTGAACTGAGCCGAGGCAATACCGGCAGACAGCAACACCAGCGCCATTGGAAACACGAGACGTTTTGAAAGACGGTGCTTCATTGCAGATATTCCTTCGGATCACGAAACGCAGCCTGAAGTTCTGCGGACATCGGAAGATTGAAATTGCGTCCGTCCGGCGGTAGCGGCGTCATGAACCATTTGTCGTAGATGCGGTTGATGTCACCGCTGACGAATATATTGCGCAACGCGTCGTTCACGACCTTGTGGAAGTCGGCATCGTTCTTCGGCATCATGATGCCGTAAGGCTCTGGCGGGCCGAATGTTTCAGACGAAATCATGTAATCATTGGGCGATTTGGAAAAGGCGACCTGCGCCGCAAGCAACACGCCATCCATGACGAAGGCGGATGCCTTATCGTTTTCCACGAAGGCAAAACCATCAGAATTCAGCTTCGCCAGAAGCACGGAAATGTTGAGCTTGTTGGCACGGTTGAGGTTCTGCAACTGCTCGATATTGACCGTGCCGGTGGTGGACGCCACGGTCCGACCTGCGAGATCTTTGATGCTCGTCAGCGCGCTTGATTTTTTCGCTACAAACCGCGTGGCCGTGATGAAATGCGGATAGGAAAATGCCACCTGCTCGCGGCGCTCGGCATTGTTGGTCGTGGCGCTGCATTCGAGGTCGATTTTTCTGGTTTTGACCAGCAAAAACCGCGTGGCGGGTGTCGCAACGACATAGTTGATGTCGATCTTGTCCAGTTTCAACTCGGTTCGCACATGCTCTGCAATCAGATTGCAAAGCTCGACCGAATAGCCGATTGCGCCGCTATTGCCCGTTACAAAGGCAAACGGCACCTCATCCTCGCGATAGCCGATGGAGATGGTTTTCGTCCGGGCAATTTTCGCCAAAGTGCCCTCGTCCTCCGCATGTGCGACCGACGCAGACAAGGACAGAATTTGAAGACCGAGGGCGACGGATAAAATGCCGCCGGCAAAAGCTTTTATAAACCTGTTATTCACGCACCAAAACTGAGGATATCGCATGTCTTCACGCTCCTAGCGATGAAACCTTCCGGGGGTAAAAACCCTGATAAATATGCTGGATGTCTTCGATCTTTGCGGGACGTCCGAGATGATATCCCTGCCCCAGCCCACAGCTGGATGACCGCAGGAAGTGGAGTTGGTTTTCGGTCTCGATTCCCTCGGCGGTCGTCTCGAGCCCGAGGCTTTTGGCCAACTGAAGCAGGTTTGTGACCACCGCCCGGCTATCGGCCCGCTCTTCGATATTCATGACGAAGCTACGGTCGATCTTGATCTTGGTCACCGGCAGCGTCATCAGATAGCTGATGCCGGAATAGCCCGTGCCGAAATCGTCCAACGCTATGCCGACGCCAAGAGCGCGGAGGCTTTCGAGCGTTTCCTGACATTCCAGCGCGCAAATCTGGACGCTTTCGGTCAATTCCAGTTCCAGACGTCTGGCCGGCACACCATGGATCGCCAAGGCCGACTTGACTTTTTTAAGGAAACTTCCCTGCTGAAGCTGGACGGGAGAGACGTTGACGGCAACGAAAGTCTCCGGCGGCAACAACTTGGTATCTGCACAGGCCCTGTTCAAAACCCACTCGCCAATCGCCACGATCTGGCCGGTCTTTTCCGCAACGGGAATAAAGTCGGCGGGAGACACCCAGCCGAGCTTTGGACGACGCCATCTTAGCAGTGCTTCGAAACCAACCGGTTCAGATGTCAGCACGGAGAAGATCGGCTGGTAATGCAGTTCGAATTCGCCATCACGCAGCGCGGCATCCAGATCATGCTGCAAGACGTGGCCGCGTTCGCCGGACATTTCCATGCCCTGTTTGAAGAACCGGAAGGTTCCCCGCCCCTCGGATTTCGCCGCATAGAGCGCGATATCCGCTTTCTTGAGAAGCTCCGAGCTTTCGACTTCAAGACAGGTTTCGGTGCAAATACCGATGCTGGTGCCGACGGACACTTCGCGTCCCAGCAAGATAAAGGGCCGTGCGACTGAGCGGATGATGCTGGCGGCCAGCTTGCTGGCTTCGACCAGCGAATCTTTGCGTACGACCTGAAGAATGGCGAATTCGTCGCCGCCCAGACGCGCAGCAATGTCCCCGGGCTTCATCAGCAATAGCAGGCGTTCCGCGAAAGAGACCAGCAGCGCATCACCACTGGCATGCCCCAAACCGTCATTGATCGACTTGAATCGGTCAAGGTCCAGCAGCATGATGTTGAAGCGATAACCGTCCTCGCCAATCTGGGCAATCATTTCCTCGAGCTTCTTGCCGAAGAATGTGCGGTTCGGAAGGCCGGTCAGAGCATCGTGATGGGCAAGATGCTCCATGTGTTTCGCCACATCCCGCACCTGTCGCAAATGCTCACGCTCGACGACCGCCTCGCGAAGTGTTTCGATTGCCACGGCAAAATGGCCGATCTCGTCGTTGCGGTTCTGAAAGGGTGTGACCGAGCGCGTGTCGTCGCGGGCAATGCGGCTGAGTGCGCTGACAAGGGCCGGAACCGGCTTGAAAACCTTGCGCATGATGAGAGTGACGGCTGCGCCCGTCAAAATCAGAATGGTCAACAGCAGGACAAAGGAATTGCGCAGAAGCTTGCTCTGGCTTTCCTGAAGTGCCTCTGCCTCACCGATGGTCGTTACGAGCGCGCCTTGCAACTCGCCCTTCAAATTGACGACGGGGACATAGGCGATGAAGTGACGAATACTTCCGACCTCAGCGAACCCGGTGAAGAACTGAAGAGGGTCAGCATATTCGGGAAGCGAAAGACCTGTGCCGTCATTCGATCCGAGCGCTTCAGCGGAACTGATGAAGTGCCTGTCATCACTGGCCTTCTGAAACAGCCAGATATTGTTCTTCGTCTGCGCGGCGGCCAGCCCCAAAACATCGGAGGGCTTGAAGCCGGTGTCCAATATCGACGCATCGTCGCCCAAGGGGCGCTCGCTGATGATCTTGGTGATCTGCCCGTCATCGGCGCTATCGATGGCGATGAAGGTGTAGATGGTGCGAATTGTAGAGCTCGTCACCTGCGCATTCAGTTCTGCCTGGCGGCGCCATTGCTCGAGCGAATCCCGCTCCACCATAACCCAGCCGATTGTCGCGCCCATGACATAGGCAAGAACCACGCTACAGACGAGAAAGACGTTGATTTTCCAGAAAAGCGAATGGTACCACACAAGCCGCGTCTGGCCCGCGAGCAGATCGCCGGCCTCCCGTTCAGACTTGTTTGCGTGATCGACCATTTTGGCCTGATACCTTTTCCCCGAAGTTGCCAAACTCTACGGGCGCATGCCTTAACTCATGCTTTAAAAGGACTCAGCAAATCGCTATTCCGCACAACCATTCCGAGACATGGAAAACAAACTCTAAAAGAGTCTGCTAATTTTGATGCCTATGGTTGGAAACGGGTTGAAAGGCGCGACGACCTTTTCAGTCATCCGCCTCTCAAACGCGCAAAAATCAGGTGCCATAGACTTAAGCGACCTGCAGACGCTGTGTGCTCTCTGCACCTTCACGCGACGCATTCAGGCAACGGGCAACGACATCGTGGTTGAGCCACTGCACCGGGCCGCGCGGCTCGGAAGACGCGCCGAAGATCAGACGTCCCGTCGCTTCAACCACCAGCGCGCTCAGCAGATCGCTGATCATCACCTTGCTATCACGATGCATGGCAGTGATTTCGTTGGACGTACCGATTGTCAGATCGGCCTGCGATTGGCTGTTGGGCATCGGCCAGGCAGAGAAGTCATAGAAGGGAACCATGACATCGCTTACCTGCAGGCTGCTGATTTTGCTCATGACATCATCCAGCGTATGACCATCGGCCAGAAGCGCTTCGCAAGCCTGCCACTGTTCATCCGCCCACTTGCCGCCGTTTTCCTTTTTCAGCGCCAGCAGAAGCGGGATAAGCGGCAGTTCGATGCCGGTGAACACATCCGAAGAATTGGTGCGGATTTCCGGGCAGTTGTAGACGCTTGCCTTGATGCCCTTTGCCCATGCGTCCTCGGCAATGCCTTCCAGACGCATCTTGGCGTAACCCTGCGTGTAGTTCGTATAGGTCTGCCAGCGGTATTCGCCGCCAATCAGAATGCCCGTGCCGTGATAACCATAGGCCGTATAACGGACCTGACCGCCTTCTGCTTCGACGCGTTCGCGAATAGCCGCGCTGGCATCGATGAGATGGCGGAAGGTGTTTGCGGAGACTTCATCGAAATTGCGAAGAATGAGCTTGCCCATATCGCTGTCGATCAGAGCCTGCGACGACATATGGCGCGCGCCGGTGCCCTTGTAGATTCGGTTCGCCACAACGAGGAAGACCTTCGCCTTGGGAATGCCGCCAGCCATGGTGTGTGCGAAGAAGACGTTACGGCCCGCAGGAATCATGCCATCGAGAATGCTCATGACCTTCGCCAGCGCGGTCGTGAAGCGCTCCGTGGCCACGGCCTGACATTTTTCGATATAATCCCAATCGAGCTTTTCGCGTTCCCAGCTTTCCAGCGTCAGTCCGGCCAGCATGTCCGTTGCGGTCGGGCCGCCTTCCGGCGCATCGAGATCGAAACCCGCCATCAGGGGAACATTGATGATGGTTCCACCCAGTCTTGCTTCCGCTTCAGCCAGTTCTTCATTGGTCAAAGGGCGCAGGGAATTGTTTTCGTCTCGCCGTCCGACGGTGATTCCAACGATCTGCATGCCGGCTTTCCGGACCTGGTCGAGAAGGCCGGTCGCGTAACCGCGCCCGAACAATTCGCCAAACAGAACAAAGACATCGCCTTTTCGAAACACTGTGTTGTCGGAGATAGTCTCCAGCGCGATCGGTTTTTTCATGTGCTCAGTTCTTCGAATAAGTGGGCATCAGGCAGTACGCCCGACATTTGCTGGATACTTCTTGAACGCAGTCGCTGCGAATGGAAAGTCATTTAAAATGACGGAATATTTCGAAACGTGAAGATGGACACGTTTTTCTGGCCGGGACAGACCCCCATAACGAGATGAACGCATGTGGCCCCCTCCTCCAACGCCTGAAACGCATAGCATTTTTCCCTACAGCGATTCTGCATCTGGATAATGACAGCCGATCTTGCTCTTTCCAAACACGGCCTGTTAGAACAGATAATCTCTTACAAATGACGAGCGATCGACAGGAGCATCAACAGCCTTGCTGAATTTCATGAATCGGTGGAAGCAACAGCCGGGTCGAAACACGACGCAATCCAGCGAATCGTTCCAGACATGGTCCATCGAGGTCATGCCGCGCACGGCTGCCAAGATAGATGACTTCAAGGAGATTTTGCCCGAGGGCACCCGCGTCTATATCGCGCATATTGCAGGCACGTCCATAGAAGACATGGTGGCGACGGCAAAACGCCTTGGCGATGACGGCTTCACCGTCATGCCGCATTTTCCGGCTCGCAGCATACCCGATGCCGCAACACTCGAAAACTGGATCAGCCAGTACCGCAACGAAGCAGGTGTGACAGAAGCGCTCTTGCTCGGCGGCGGCGAGGCGCGACCTGCCGGAAACCTGACCAGTTCAATAGACCTTATCGAAACGGGCCTTTTCGACCGCTACGGCTTCAAGCGCCTGCATGTCGCAGGTCACCCGGAAGGCAGCAAAGATATCGACAGGGACGGCACCACCGCGCAAGTGGATGCCGCACTGAAATGGAAGAACGACTTCTCCTCCAAAACCGATGCGGACATGGCCATCGTTACCCAGTTCGGTTTCGATGCCAAAGTGGTCACGGACTGGGCGGAGCGCATGCAGAGTGCTGGAATTACGCTTCCCATCCATGTCGGCATAGCCGGGCCCGCAAAACTCCAAACCCTGATCAAATTCGCGATTTCCTGCGGCGTCGGTCCATCGCTCAAGATTCTGCAAAAGCGCGCAATGGATATCAGCCGTCTGCTTACACCCTATGAGCCGACCGAATTTGTCTCAGCGCTTTCACACTATAAGGCGCAAAATCCACACAGCCTGGTTGAGCAGCTGCACGTCTTTCCGCTGGGCGGCATACGCACGGGAGCCGACTGGATGAACAGCAATATGACGCCAAAGGCGCATAAGCGGAGCGCTTGATCGGCATCCCGCACATCATCAGTCAGGCCTACGCATCCGGCATTGGTCCAACATAGCGCGATTGCGGACGGATGAGCTTGCCGAGATGTTCTTGCTCCAACACATGTGCTGTCCACCCGGCCATGCGACCGGCGGCAAAGACGTTTGTGAAGCTTTCGCGCGGGAAACCAACGCCTTCCAGCACCAGCGCCGTGTAGAATTCGACATTGGTCTGCAAGGGCCGTAGCGGCTTCTTTTCAGCCAGCAGAGCCAGAGCTTTTTTCTCCACCGCTTCGGCAAAGCCGATACGACCGCCACCATCCCGCAATGCGCCGACTGCTTGTTTCAGCACGTCGGCACGCGGGTCACGCACGCGATAGATGCGGTGACCGAAGCCCATCAGCCGTTCGCCGCGTGCCAGCGCATCGGTCAGCCACAGGTGAATGTGGCTCTCATCGCCAATCGCATCCAGCATATCCAGCACCGGGCCGGGCGCACCGCCGTGCAGCGGACCTTTCAATGCGCAAAGTGCGCCGATGACGGAGGAGAACATGCCAGCTTTGGTGGAGGCGATGACGCGAGCGGTGAAGGTGGATGCGTTGAGGCCATGGTCAGCCACGGTCACCAGATAGGTGTCCAGCGCTTTGACCTTTTCGGGAGATGCTTGGGCGCCGTGCAGCATGTGCAGAAAGTCCGCGGCCTGACTGAGTCTCGCATCCGGCGCAACGGGCGCTAAACCAGTTTTCTTTCGAGCAATGGCAGCGGCAAATACCGGCACGGCGGCAACTGCCATGATGTGGTGGGCTTCCGGTTCTGCATCTGCCAGAGACGACAGCAAAAGCCGCAGCGCTTCGACCTGGGACAGGTTTTCCGTTGCCGAGAGAAGCGCTTCGACCAGACGGAAGGCGCGCAGCCGCGCCTGTCCAAGTGCTGCCTGAATGGTGGCTTCATCACCGGGGCCGGAAGCAAGGCCTTGCCACAGCAGGGCAAGAACGGCCTCGAAGCTCCAGTCCGAAAGGCGATCCAGATCATATCCGCGCACGATCAATCGGCCCGCCGCACCATCGACATGGCTGAGAACGGTCTCGGCGGCAACGACATTTTCCAGACCGGGGCTGGCGGCTTCCGAAACCAGTGTGAGGGGTGACGCGATGTTTGCTGAAGTAGTCATGATAATCCTCATGGGTTGACTTCCATAAGAATGATGCTTGAATCAATATAATCAATCTTGATTCATTTAATCAATGTCGGGAAAATGACGAAACACGAACAGTTCATCGATGCGGAAGCCGCATCGCAAGCCCTCGGCATCAGCCGCGCAACACTTTACGCCTATGTCAGCCGCGGTCTGGTTCGCACCATAGAAGGGCCGGACGATCCCCGCCGCCGCCTTTACAGCAGCCATGACATCGACCAGTTGAAGAAGAACAAATCCGTCGGCAGAAAGCCCAAGGATGTGGCCGCGACAACGTTGGATTGGGGCCTACCAGTCCTGTCTTCCGGCATCACGTTGATCGAAAATGGCCGTCTGTTCTATCGGGGCCGCGACGCCGTGAAGCTGGCCGAACATGCAACGCTTGAGGATATCGCCCGGCTGCTCTGGAATTGCGGCGACCACGATCCCTTCGCATCCAAGACGGAATTAGAGTGGAATGCAGCACTGCTTGATCTCACCAAGGATTTACCCCTGACGGAACGGTGTCAGGTTCTGCTGTCTTTTGTCGATGCGGGTCGAATGACGGCATGGCAACGTGATAACCGCAAACTATGGCCGAGTGCCGCTGCCCTGTTGCGCAGCATGACGGCGGCGGCCAGCAACAGCCAGCCCAGCAACCTCGCAACACATCTGCATCTGGCCAATGTCTGGAAGCTGGATGAGGCCGCAGCGGATATCATTCGCCGCACGCTCGTTCTGCTGGCTGACCACGAATTGAACGCCTCCGCCTTCGCCACCCGCGTCGTTGCATCGACAGGGGCTTCGCTGGGTGCCTGTCTCGATGCGGGCCTGTCTGCCTTGAGTGGGCCTTTGCATGGCGGCATGACCAGCCTTGTCGAAATTCTGTTCGATGAGGTGGATGCGGCAACGGATGCTGCGACGGTGGTGGAAAGGCGGCTGCGCCGGGGCGACGGCCTACCGGGTTTCGAGCATCCGCTCTACCCCGAAGGCGACCCGAGAGCAACAGCGCTTCTGCAGCTCTTGCCGCGCGACGAAAAGCGCCAGTCGCTAATCGATACGGTGGCCGAAACGACAGGCAAGCTACCGACCGTCGATGTTGCACTCGTTTCGATCCGCCGCGTGCTGGGCCTTGCACCCGGCACGGCGCTCAACCTGTTCGCCATCGGCAGAACGGTGGGTTGGATTGCCCATGCTTTCGAGCAGTTTCAGGAAAAGAAGCTGATCCGCCCTCGCGCCCGCTACGCTGGTCCACCACCGGAAAATACATGAGGCATAATCGTTTCCTGTCGAATATATGTTGAAGACCATGTATTTCGACGTCGGCAACAATCGCTTCACTTGCCAGCATCGAAAATGACTGCAATGAAATCGACAAGAATTGACGTTACGGGAGGCTGTTGCATGACGACGATGACAGAGGCGAATATAAGACTTGGCGCTATTCTCGCCGAGGCTGAAACTCGGCAGTCATCGCTCAGCGCTGCCCAACTGCAAAGCAGCGGCCTTGCGCCTGACAGCATCGAAGCGGGCCTTGCGGCGCAGGCGATTGCGGCTGCGGCCATCGGCAAGGAAATCGGCGGCTGGAAGATCGGCATGAACAACGGTCGTGCTGTTGCTGCCCCGTTGCTGGATGTTTTCGATAGCGCCGGTGCTGCACCCTTTGACGTTCCCAAGCCGGGCGCAGTGGCCATAGAAATCGAGATTTGCTTCGTTCTTTCAGACGACATTCCAGCACCTGTCACCGGCAAGGAATATTCCGCCCAAGACGTGCTTGCGCATGTCGCCTCCATCCACTTTGGCGCGGAGCTTTGCAGCTATCGTCTGGTGGAGGAGGGCAAGGCACCATTCCCGCTGCATGTGGCAGACCGCATGGGCAACCACTCCTTCGTGCTGGGGCCGCAAATCGATCAAGGCATTCTTGAACGCATGACCAATCAGGATGCAACGCTGCCTGCGCTGGTTTTGGAAGGCGAAGATGGCGTGATGTTTGCGGCAGAGCCGAAGCACCCGCAGAGCGATCCGCTTGCGCCGCTGCTTGCCTACGCAAATGCGCCACTCGACCATTTGGGTGGCCTAAAGCGTGGGCAGGTCGTCACCACCGGCAGCCTATGCGGCCTTGTCCGGCTGTCCGGCCAGACTGCGGTGAAGGCCGTCTGGGGCGATATTGCAGAGATTTCAGTCAGGCTGCCCGCATAATCAGGCAACGCCGACATAGGTCTTGACCAAACCCGGGTCGGCGCGCAACGCCTCCACATCCATGGTCGCCTTTGCTGCACCATTTTCCACGAAACACACGCGGTCCGCAACAGACAGCACCGCCTCTATGCGCTGTTCCACCAGAAGTACGGCCTTGCCGCGCGCGCGCAGTTCAAGAATGACTTCGCGGATCGTCGCGATCATGGATGGCATAAGCCCCTCGGTCGGCTCGTCCATGAGAACGAGGGAAGGGTCGAGGCACAGCGCGCGGGCCGTTGCCAGCATCTGCTGCTCCCCGCCGGAAAGCGTGCCGGAGACCTGATCCAGCCGTGTTTTTAGGATGGGAAACAGCGCAAAGATGCTGTCAAGGATCGCGCGATCCGTCTTGCGCGTCAGTAGCCCTATTTCGAGATTTTCCCGCACGGTCATCTCAGCAAAAAGCCGCCTGCCCTGCGGAACGTAGCCGACGCCTTGTTTCGGCACCTCATGTGCGGGCAATCTGGTCAACTCGACACCGTTCAGCGTAATCGATCCGCTGCGCGCTGGGATGAGACCCATGATGGCCCGCAGCGTCGTCGTTTTCCCCGCGCCATTGCGGCCAAGCAGACACAAAACCTCACCGGGCTGCACATCGAGCGAGAGGCCTTTCAGCGTGCGGCTGTTGCCGTGATAGACATCGAGATCGCGAATGGAGAGCATCTCAACTCCCTCCCAGATAGGCAGTCTGCACATCTTCATTGGCGCGGATATCATCCGGTGCGCCGGTGGCCAGTACCTGTCCGCCATTCAGCACCGTGATGCGATCCGCCAGCCGCATGACCACCCGCATATTGTGCTCGATGAGAAGGATCGTCGTATCTTTTGACACGGCTTTGACGAGGTCGCAGAAGCCATCGATTTCGCTATCCGAAAGCCCCTGCGTCGGCTCATCGAGGATCAGGAGTTTCGGTGCGAGTGCCAAACCCATGGCAATTTCCAGAAGCCTTTGGTGGCCATAGGCAAGCGCCCCGGCCTTCACATCGGCCCTATCAGCAAGACCGACCTTTTCGAGTGCTGAAATCACAGCTTTTTCCAGAGCCTGATTTTTCCAGAACAGCCAGCCGGATCTTCGCTGTAAGGTATTTTGCGCCGCCAGTGCTACATTCTCGAAAACACTCAGCTTCGGATAGATGCTGGTGATCTGGAATGTGTAGGCGATGCCCTTGCGCACGCGCTCATAGGCCGCATCTGATGTGATGTCCTCACCGAGAAAGGTCACCGTTCCCGAACTCGGCGCGATGCGGCCTGACAGAAGCGAGACGAAGGTGGTCTTGCCCGCGCCATTGGGGCCAATCAGCGCATGGATTTCCCCTTGGATCACCTCGAAATCGACGGCTTCGACGGCCTTTAGGCCACCGAAATGGCGGCTGAGAGCCCTAGTGGACAGCAATGTTACGGCAGCCATGGCAGCCACCTTTCACGGATCGATCCGAGAATGCCCTTGGGGAAAAACAGCACCAGAAGCACCAGTGCAATGCCGGTGACCAGCATGTAAGCGGAGGTGTATTCGCTGGCGATATCGATCATGTAAAACATCGATACCGTACCGAGAATGGGGCCGAGCAGCGTGCCCGCGCCGCCAAGAAGCGTAAACAGCAAAGCCTCTATCGAATATTGAATGGAGCCGAAAGACGAGCCGACATAGGCGAAGAGCAGCGCATAGGCCGCGCCCGCCATGGCACAGATGGTGCCGGAGAGGGTCAACGCGATGAGCTTCAACACATATGTGTTGTAGCCCAACATGGTGGTGCGCGCCTCGTTCTCCCGCACCGCCACCATCACACGACCGGCAGGGCTGCGGATGACGAGGAACGTGACCGTCAACGCCAAGGCCATCAGCGCAAAGGCGATGTTGTAGCGTGTCGCCGCATTGGTGAGATCGAAACTTGCGCCAAGAAGTTCGAAGCTGCGCGCCATCTGCGGCAGCATCAGCCCTTCCTCTCCCCGCGTCCATTCGGAGAAATAGAGGCTAGCCAGATAGGCGACCTGCGAAAACATCAGCGTCACGATCATGAAGGCGACGCCTGTCGTGCGAAGGGAAATCAGCCCGATCAGCAATGAGACGACAAATCCGGTTCCGATCCCGGCCACGAAAGCCGTCGGAACGCTCCATTCCAGATGATAGGCCGCCAATCCCGCGCCATAGAGGCCGCTGGCGAAAAACAGCGCGTGCCCAAGGCTCAGCAGCCCGGTGTAGCCGAACAGCAGATTATAACCCATGGCGAAGATCGCCAGCACCATGACCCTCGTCATCGCAAGGTGGTGATATTCCGGCAGCAGGAATTGCAGGCAGAAGAACACGAGAAGGACTGCGCCATGCAGAGCCAGGATTTTGGCAGATGATGCGCCCCTCATCTTGCCTTGGCTCCAAACAACCCTTCCGGTTTGAAGACCAGAACGAGCGCAACGAGCAGCGTCGAGATCATCTTGGCCAGCGTCGGTGAAAAGAACACGGAAATGATGCCGTCGCTCAAACCGATCACCAGCGCCGCGACGACGGTGCCGCGAATGCTCCCAAGCCCGCCGATGATGACGACGATGAAGGATAGCAGCAGCGGATCGAGACCCATGAGGTAATGCGCCTGCCGGATCGGCACGATAAGCACTGCCGCGATGGCCGCCAGCATCGCGCCCGCGGCAAACACGAAACCATAGACCCGGTCGATGGGGATGCCGAAGGCCTGCGCCGTTTCCCGGTCATATTGCGTGGCGCGCATGATGAGGCCGATGCGGGTGCGGGTCAGAACATACCAGACAGCGATGAGAAGAACGGCGGCAATGGCAATGACGAAGAGATTGTAGGCGGAATATCCGAACCACGGCAGTTGCAAGCGATAATAAAACGGCGCCGTGACCGGGCGAGCATCCGGCCCATAGGTCAGAAGCACCGTCTGCTGAATGATGTAGAGCATGCCGATGGTAGCAACGATAGTCGATTCCGGATCATAGGACAAACGCCGCAGCACCAAACGTTCCCCGGCAAAGGCAACAGCACCGACGACAATCGGGCTGATGATGAGGGCGAGGAAAAAGCCGAGCGCTGGATGCATGCCGGCCATTGACGTGACCCACCACGCCAGCACGGCTCCCAGCATGTAGAATTCGCCATGCGCGACGTTGACGATACGCATCACGCCGAAAACCAGCGACAGGCCGAGCGCCGTCAATGTCAGCACGGCGGCCTGCAAAAGCCCTTCCAGCGTGGCAAGTAACAGGAACGGGCCGAATGCCACGCGCTTATCCCTTCAAAATCGCAAGCCACCCTGCCGTAGTCGGCAAGGTGCAACATCTCCGTTCTTAGATCACAGAGACATCTTCGTATAGTCTGCGGTGATTTCGTAAGCGCCATCCTCGATGGACGTCTTGTGGACGACATCCAGCTTACCGCCGCTGACTTTCGAGATGTACTGGTGGCCGTAGCACTGGTGGTTCTTGCCGTTGAATATCTTGTCGCCTTGCGGGTGGTCGCGACCCTCATCGAATTTATCCAGCGATTCCATCGCCTCGATGAAGGCGGCCTTGTCCTGCGGTCCGCGATAGCCTGCCTTTTCCATGGCCTGCTTGATGACGAACAACGTTTCCCACACACCGAACATATGTGAATAGGTCGAGATATCCTTGGGGTCGGCAGCGCTTGCACCATTCTGATCGATGCCCACGGCGGCGCGATAAATCTTGTCCCACTCGCTCTGGTCTTTCTGGGCGTAGCGCGGCATGCCTTCCCAGAAATAGGTGTCTTCCAGATAAGACAGTTGTGGCGTCGCCAGATCGACGGCTTCAAGACTGTCGATGAAGCCAAAGATTTGCGGTCGTTGCGATCCGTAGAACTGGCCGAGTTCTGTAACAAAGGTCAGAACCGAAGGCCCGACCATGACGTGGTATAGCACCTCCGTATCCGAGGGAATGCGAGGCAGATACCGGGTAAAGGATGTTTCTGTCGGCGGAATGGCGATAAGTTCCAGAATCTCGCCGCCCTGCGCCTTCATCGCGGCGGAGAAGTAATCGCGATGATCATGCCCGAATGCGTAATCCGGGAAAATCATCGTCGCCTTCTTGCCGAGGTTCTGGGAAATCCAGGGCGCCATGGCGGTAACTTGGCTGCGCACATCGGTAATGCAGGGCTGGAAGCAATAGCGGTTCAGCTTGCCGGATGCGACATGGAAGCCTTCGGACACCACGATGTAGGGCATCTTCAGCTCACCGGCGCGCGGTGCCGAACCGATCACGACATGCGAAAACAGCGTGCCGAAGATGGCATCGACCTTGTGCTGGGCGGCGAATTTCTCCACCACTTCCGCACCGCGTTTGGCATCGGTACCGTCATCTTCGACGATGATCTCAACCGGGCGGCCATTGATGCCGCCTTCGTCATTGATGATCTTTGTGGCGGCTTTCGCCACCCGCTCATACCAGCGGCCATAGGAAGCGCCGATACCGGTTCGGTGAAGCTGCATGCCGAGCTTGATCGGCTCCGAGGTCTGAGCCTGCGCATAACGCACGAAGCCCGGCGCAACACTGGCTGCCAGACCTGCACCCGCCGTGGCGCCGAGGCCGAGAAGTGTTGCGCGTCGCGTGACATTTGTCTTCGGTGTGATCAACTCGTCGGCCATTTCCATCCCCATCAATGAGCATTCCTGCCCATTGTCTCCTGCCATCATAGCGGCAATATGCGATTGGCTTTCGCACTGCCTAAAAAACCAGAAGGCGATTTATGCCGTGCAATGCCGCCTACGTAAATACGTGAACAATAGGAATTGATAAATATTATAGAATCCGATTCTATACGTCGATAATTTAACCAGCCGATCTAAAATCATACTATTAATTCCTGAATAGAAATAAATGCCAAAAATATATCACTTTTACCGCGACCAATATTATCAAGTATTGCCGCACCATCTAGAGAATAACAGAGATGATCGAGCGAATGTCGCAAACTGACCGAAAAGAGATTTGTAGAGCGACATTCTTCTACCAGCGCATCCTAAGCCTGCACTTGCTGCTCTGCACAATCCTCATCGCGACACTCTTGAGCACCACACCCGCTTTTGCTCACGGAGCGGAGCGCGGGCTAATCATGCTTCTGCCGACGAATTATTATCTCATCGGCGGCGGGCTGGCTGTATTCCTGTCGTTCATGATGCTCGCTGTGGTTCCCAATCGCTGGTTCTCAGAGCTTGCACATAAGACCTTGCCGCTTGCGCCCTCGCTTGGCATTCCCAAAGCGCCGGTCAGTTTTCTTGCATTCCTGCTGCTCGCGATTTGTGTTCTCGCCGGTTTCTTTTCAGTCCATGATCCCCTCAGCAATCCTTTGCCGCTCGTCATCTGGACCGCATGGTGGGTGGGTCTGACGCTGGCGCATGCGATTTTCGGCAATCTGTGGCTATGGCTCAACCCGTGGATCGGGCTGCTCTCGGCACTAAGCAAAGTCACCGGTTCCGAATTGGGACGGAAGCCGATCTTCAATCTGCCAAAGCGTATCGGCTATGTCCCTTCCATCCTGCAATTTTCACTTTTCGCATGGTTTGAACTGGTCTCGATTGCGCCCGAAGACCCGCCTCGGCTTGCAAGTGCCGTCCTGTGCTATTGGCTGTTCAACTTCATTGCGATCGTGCTGGTCGGTCAAACGGAATGGATGAAACGTGGCGAGCCCTTCTCCGTCTTCTTCCGAATGATCGGCATGTTTTCGCCGTTGTGTCTCATCGAAACGGAAACAGGCAGGAAGATCATGCTGACCTGGCCGGGTGCGCGGTGCCTCACCGCCGAACCGCTTCCGCTCTCCGGCACGATCTTCATTCTGCTGACGCTTGGCACCGCATCCTTCGATGGCTTTGCCGAAACCTTCACATGGCTCGGCTTCATCGATGTCAATCCGTTGGAATTTCCGGGGCGTAGCGGTGTGATGCTGCCCAATACGCTGGGGCTTTTTGTTGCTCCCATTGTCCTGGCGATTTTGTTTTACGCCAGCGTCGCGGCAGGGTTTCTGCTGGCGGGCAGAACAAAGTGGAAAGACCTGCAACCCTTAGCCGGACGGCTCGTCTATTCCATCGTGCCGATCTCCATCGCCTTCCACAGCGCCCATTACCTGACACAGCTTCTGATCAACGGCCAATATCTGATCGTCGTCATGTCCGATCCTTTCGCGCTGGACTGGAACCTGTTCGGCACGGCAGACATGCATGTCACCGCGTCTTTCTTGCAAAACCTGGAAAGCGTGCGTCTTGTGTGGACAGCGCAAACGGCGATGATCGTGGCCGGGCATGTCGCTGGTATCATTGTCGCGCATGGCATTGCCACAGCGGAATTTCAGACGTCAAAAAACGCTGCCGTTTCGCAGATGTTTCTTGCTGCAGCCATGGTGTTTTACACGGTTTTTGGGCTCTGGCTTTTGTCCACGCCAACGGTTGGCTAATCTTTCAGCCGCCCGCATACCCCTGACTTTTCACAGGGGTTCGAAGCCCATTTATCTCATTTTCGCCACAAACCAAAAAGGCATCGCTGTTACACTTTCAGCCGGAGGAAATGTCGGGGAGGACAGTTTCAACAGGAGATATTTCGATGGCGAAGTCGATCATGAACGCTCTTGGCAAGCCGCTTTATTACAGCGACACGTCCACCGGCTTTTTCTCTGCAACGGGCTCTGGTCCAGATCTTTACGGCACCAGCAAAAATGACTCCATGTGGGGTGACAGTAGCGTCAACGTCACCATGCGCGGCGGCACGGGCGACGACATCTACTACCTCTACTCCGCCATCAACCGCGCGGCGGAAGCCCCGGGTGAAGGTATCGATACGATCAATACTTGGATGGGCTATACGCTTCCCGACAACATCGAAAACCTGACGGTCACGGGCGATGGACGCCACGCCTTCGGAAATGCGCTTGATAACATCATCAGCGGTGCATCCGGTTCGCAAACCATCGATGGCGGTGCGGGCAACGATGTTTTGACCGGCGGCGGTGGGGCGGATACGTTTGTATTTGCCAAGGGCAATGGCACGGATCTGATCACGGACTTCGGTGCCGATGACATCATCCGGCTGGATGGTTACGGTGTCACCTCGTTCGATCACCTCGTCAGCGCCTCCACCCAGAAGGGAAGCGATCTCTGGCTCAACTTCGACAATGGCGAAAGCGTTGTTCTGGCCAATACCACCGCCGATGACCTGAGTGCCGATCAGTTCCGGCTGACGTTAGATCGCTCTCAGCTCACCTCGACCTTCTCCGACGAGTTCAACTCACTGTCGCTCAGCAATGGGCAAAGCGGCGTTTGGGAGCCGAAATTCTGGTGGGCGGGAGAAGAGGGCGGCAGCCTTCACACCAATTCCGAAAAGCAATGGTACATCAACCCCGCCTATCAGCCGACATCCTCGGTCAATCCGTTTTCGGTCCAGAATGGCGTCCTCACCATCACGGCGGCCCCTACCCCGGACTCGATTTCCGATGCGGTAAACGGCTATGACTACACGTCCGGCATGCTGACCACGCATCCGTCCTTTTCGCAGACCTATGGCTATTTCGAAATACGCGCGGATATGCCAAGCGATCAGGGTGCTTGGCCCGCCTTCTGGCTTTTGCCGACCGATGGCCGCTGGCCGCCGGAGCTCGATGTGATCGAAATGCGTGGGCAGAACCCGAACACGCTGATCCTGTCCGCCCATTCCAATGCGTCAGGTCAGCAAACCTCCACCATCAACAATGTCAATGTTGCCAGCACTGAAGGCTTCCATAAATACGGGCTGCTGTGGGAGGAAGACCATATCACATGGTACTTCGATGACGTCGCGGTCGCGCAGGTCGATACGCCTGCCGACATGCATGACCCCATGTATATGATCGTCAATCTGGCCGTCGGCGGCATTGCCGGCACGCCAACGAACGGGCTGCCCAACGGTTCGGAAATGAAGATCGACTATATCCACGCCTATTCCATCAACGACTTGGCAATAAGCGACATGGCACAGACGACCGCAGCGGATAATCTGTTGATGTGATGCAGACCCGATGCTGGCATTTATCGATAAGCGTTAAATGCCAGCTTTCTTGTTCTGGGACGTGCGGGTTGAGACGCTGGCGTAATGCGCCTTCTTCTGATCATACATGCTGATATCCGCACGCCGGACCATGGTTTCCAGCGTCTCGCCCTGCTCGCTTGTGGCGACACCGATGGAGATGCCGAGTGGTGAGGTGGAATAGAACTGATTGTTGATTTTCAGCAGTTCGTAGATCGTATCGACCATCGTCGTCGCAGCATTCTTGTCTGCACCCGGCATGAGAATGGCAAACTCATCGCCACCGATACGGGCGGCATGGTTTGGCGACGCGACGACACCGTTCAGAACCTCACCCAGCCTGCGCAGCAACTTGTCGCCCGCATCATGACCCAGCGTGTCATTGGCGATTTTCAGGCCGTTGAGATCAATGATGATGGCGGAGACGGGGCGCAGGCTGTTGCGCTCAAGCCGGTTCAGCTCATCCGTATAGAAAGCGCGATTGTAGAGCTTGGTCAGCACATCATGCTTGCCCAGATATTCCAGATAGGCCTCGGCCTTCTTGCGGGCGGTGATATCCGTCAGCGCCACCTGCACCAGCGACCAATCCTGCTCATGGCCGGGAAAGACCGAGAACTGCAACAGGACATGACGCTCCGATCCATCCAGCGCGTAATTGACGACTTCGCGTTGATGGAACAGATTGCCGTTCCAGAGGTCGATCAACTGTTCCTTGAAGGGCTTGTCCATTTCATCGCGAAACACATCGCCCAGACGTTGCAGCAATGTCTTCTCATCCGGCGCGCAGAAAAGGTCGAGCGTGGCCTTGTTGACCTCGATGACCCGGATTTCGCTCATGCACTGACGCACGAATTCCGGATGCACATCCATGAACACGCGGAAATCCACGATGCCCCGGTTCTTGATGTCATCGATCAGCCGCTTGATATGGCTGAAATCCTCGACCCACAGCGACACTGGCGAATGTTCGAGCATCCCTTCCGCGTAGCGTCGGTTGCTTTGCTCCAGCCTGCGCGCTTCTTCCCGCTCTGTTACGTCTTCAGTGGTGATCAAGATGCGCTCGAGCGTGGCTTCATGGCCGGGAATGACAGCGCCGCGAAGCTGGATATCCAGCCGCTCTCCATTCAGCGCGTAATTGACCGCATGGCTGGAAAAGCGGGGCTTTCCCTCCCACAGAGCTTCCAACTCGTTGATGTGGCTTTCCAGCATGTCATCGCGAAAGACACGATGCAGGTTTGCCAAAAGGTGATCGAAATCGCGGGCAGCGAACAGCTCCAGCGTCTTGTCGTTGACCTTCAGCACCCGGATTTTCTGTGAACATGCCTGCACGCGCGACAGGTCTTCCAGCAGAAAAGACCGGATGTCGTTCACACCCTGCTGGTGCCAGATGTCGAACTGACGCTTGACGCCAGAAAAGTCCTCGATCCACATCGCCACCGGCGCAAGGTTGAAGATATCTGCATCAAAGGATTGCGACATGGGCGTCATCTCTGTCTAGCGGCCTTGGAGAAGGTTCGCGCGCAAGACTTCGCGCAAACCAATGTCAAACAACTTCACCTGCTGAACTAAAGAATTTGCTAATTTGCTGCACCGCAACAGCAAAGTTTATGCTTTATCACTAAATTCCAAACTACCAAAGTTTAACGTGTCGGTTCACATCCTTGTAAAGCAGGTAACGGAAACGACCGGGGCCGCCCGCATAGCAGGCCTGTGGGCAAAAGGCGCGCAGCCACATGAAGTCACCGGCTTCGACCTCTACCCAGTCATTGTTCAGCCGATAGACTGCTTTGCCTTCCAGCACGAACAATCCGTGTTCCATGACATGGGTTTCCATGAAGGGAATGGTCGCACCCGGCTCGAAGGTCACGACATTCAGATGCATGTCGTAGCGCCCGTCCGCCGGGTCTATGAAGCGGGTCGTCGCCCACTTGCCATCCGTATCGGGCATGGCGGACATTTCATGATTATCTTCATGGGTGAAGATCGCGGGTGGCAGTTCCAGTCCTTCGACCACGTCGAAGACTTTTCTGACCCAGTGGAATTTGGCGGGGATCGATCCCTCACCGCGAATTTTCCACGGTTGACCGGCGGGAATATAAGCGAAGGAGCCTGCACGCAGAGCATGCCGCTCGCCAGCATGTTCGATGCTCATCTCACCATCGACGACGAAAATCGCAGCCTGTGCGCGGGCATCCGGCTCCGGCCTGTCGCTGCCGCCGCCGGGCATCACTTCCATCACATATTGCGCAAATGTTTCGGAAAATCCCGTCATCGGGCGTGAGATGATCCAGGCACGCGTGTCGGTCCAATGCGGCAATACGCTGGTGACGATATCCGACATCACCCGTTTTGGAATGACCGCATAGGCCGTGGTGAATGTCGCCTTGCTGGACAGAAGCTCCGTCTGGCCCGGAAGCCCGCCGAAATCAGAATAATACCGCTTGTTTTCCATGATGCACTCCAACGCCATGCTATGTCTTAGAATGCTTTAGAACCTTTCAGCGCTAAATGGAATCGTCATTTCATCGAGAGAAAGCCGCGCCACTTTCTCGGCAGCGCGGCTTGCGATTTCGGTCAAGGATCACGCCTTCTTCCGAATGACGCCATAGACGATATTGCGGTTTTCTCCGAAGAACACCTCCGCCTCGAAGGCCGACGGATCGATGCTGGCGTTGATGATACCCCACATATCCGCCTGTGAGCGCAGCAGCAGCGCCCAGTTCATGAAGGTCTCCATGAAACCATCATCGTCGATACCCTCTGCGAAATTGGCGAACAGGAACGTGCCACCCGGCTTCAGCATGTCGAGGCAACGCTGTGTCAGAGTGATTGCGACCTTATCGATGAGATAATCGTAAAGGCCCGCGGCATAGACAAAGTCGAACTGCCCAAGATCATGCTTGCGGGACATAAGGCCACGAACCGACCCGTCGATCGCTTCGACAGCGGTGCCGCTGAAGTCTCTTGCAATGGCGCCGATACTCATCGGGTCTTGGTCAAGCGCGACCCAACGCTTGATCCCGCCTTTTGCCAAAGCCGTCGAGCGATTGGCTTCCCGAAGATGCCCTGCCGCCACCGTCAGTATTTCAGTTTCCGGCCCCTTCTGCTCTGCAATCTGATCGACGTAGCGGGTCAGAATGTCCAGACGCTCGCGCACTGCGGCTGAGGATAAAGAGTTTCTGGTGCATTCATAAAGGGCGGCACCCAAAGGAGACGCCGCGCTCACCTTATCGGCAACCGCTTCGTGCCCATAAATAAAATCGAGCAGTTGAGCGTCGCCGGAGTAGCCGCGCGGCTTTACGAAAGACCAGTTTGTGAATGGATCCTGATGCAAATATTCGGCGACGGGGTGGTTTTGAGCGATGGGAATAAGCTCTTTCCACACTCCAGAAGGGTATTTTCCGCGAAGTTGATGCAATCTTCTGGCGACTGAATGTATAATTTCCTGCGGGAAATTGCCCCCAATAAATTGCTGTTGTGCCAAATTGAGAATGAGAACAAGCTCTGCTTGTCCGAGCACCAACTGCTCTTCAAAGCGCTCGTCTCTTTTAGCAAAAATTTTCTGTGATATTGCCTCCGGAGTGATCAAGCTCTCTCCGTCGAATGATTTATTCTTGAGCTGGGACACTAACACCTCCAACGTTTAAGACATTGTTAACGCTATAACAATTTGAACGGGATGGCGAGAGCCGGAAGCAGTGGAATCTGGCGTTATTGGAATTTATTTCTAAGTCTGTACGTTTAAGGTAAATCTAATATCCGTGTTTTTCTGACAGGGATTCAAACAAACTTAATCTGCACTGGAATAGAGTTCGGGCGCTCGTTGTTAGTCTGCGTCTGCGCATGAAAGCTCAAAGTGTAGATGCAGAATTGTCAGAAAAGCGACGGAATAACGAAGGCATTATTGCGAAATATTGCAACCAATGGATCAGTGCATGAAGCACAGTTTGGCAGATGTGGTTGAGTTAGATTTGCATGCAGACGCATCTCGCACGAGATCGGCTGACACGATGCGTGCAATTTTCTTGGAAGAAGCCGACACGAAGAGACGATTGGCGATACGCCGAGGCCTGTGGGCTTCCGGCCCGATCTATCTCATGTTCTCGCTAACGGACTTTCTTCTCATTCCAGACGTGGCCGTCCATACGATATTCCTTCGTTTCGTGGTTGGCATCCTGGCGTTGATGACATTGGAAATGCAGATCCGCGGCGCGGTGAAGACGGACCAGATGGACCTGACATGTGCTGCTGCGGTGGTCAGCAGTTACATCGGCTGGCTTCTGCCCGCCATGATGACCAGCCATGTCACCAACATGTCCTATTACATGGTTTTCGGCGCCATATTCATGATGGGCGCCAACCTCTTCTTCACCTTCAATTTCAAGCTGTCGCTGATCGCCTCCAGCCTCATCCTTGGAATATACTTCGTTGCGCTCAGCTACTTCCACGAAGATATCTATTATCTGATTGCCTTCGGCACCTTTTACCTCACTTGCTTCGTCTTCACCTCCTATGTGAATCTTCGCCTCAATCGCGAGCGCTATCATGTTTTCCTCAATGCCATGGAAGCGAAGGTGCAGCAGCGCGAAGCGGAAGATCGGGGCAGAGCGCTGCTTCGCCTGTCCAACACCGATCCGCTGACGGGCCTTGAGAACCGCCGCGCCATAGACGAAAGGCTGCGGCATCTCTGGGATGGCTGGATGGAATCCCAGCGCAATTTCGCGGTCTTCCTCATCGATGTCGACTTCTTCAAGAAGTACAATGACTTCTATGGCCATCAGGAAGGCGACCGCTGCCTGATACAGGTTGCCCAAACGCTACAGACAAGCATGGCGCGTTTCGATGCCGTGATTGGCCGTTATGGCGGTGAGGAGTTCATCGCACTCGCCAGCTTCAGAAGCGCCAAGGACATCGAAGACATTGCCGAGACACTGCGACAAACAGTCGAAGACCTTTCGCTGACCCATGAAAGACGGCGAGACGGGACATCCATCATAACCGTCAGCGTCGGCGCGTCCTTCACACGGCCACAGCCTGATCCGAAGCTTGAGCGTATCATCAACGAAGCGGACCGCGCGCTATATCTCGCCAAGGCCAATGGCCGCAATACCGTCAAGCTCTTTGATCCCAATGATCCCCACAACAGCGACGATACGGAAAACGTCGCCGCCCTGCTCAATATCGCCATCGCGCAAGATCTGGTTTCCCTCGTCTACCAGCCCATCAAGAATCTATCATCCGACAAGATCATGGGGGTTGAAGCGCTGATGCGGCTGCGGCTTCTGGATGGAACGCTGGTTCCGCCCAGCATCTTCATTCCCATTGCCGAACGCAACGGCGTCATCATGGATCTCGGGCTGTGGGCAATCCGCACCGTGTGCCAGCAGGTTCTCAGCTGCGATAAAATCTCTGTCGTCAGCGTCAATGTCTCACCCATTCAGCTGAAAAGCCCCGGCTTTGCCACCTCCGTTGCCGCCATTCTGGGTGAGGTCGGCGTTGCCGGTGGAAGACTGGCGCTGGAAATCACCGAAGGGCTGGAGATGGACATGAATTCCGATGTCCTGCGCTGCATCAGTGATCTCAAAACACTTGGCGTGCGCATCTGGCTCGATGATTTCGGTACCGGCTTCGCTGGCCTGTCATGGCTGCGCCTCATCGACTTCGACACGGTCAAGATCGACAAGTCCTTCCTGCATGATGCCCACACCCCACGCGGCAAGGTCATGCTGAACGACATCATCGGCCTCATCCGCAACCGCGGACACAAGATACTGGTCGAAGGTGTGGAAACCGCCGAGCAGCTGGAGCTGCTGAAGGAACTGCGGATCGATCAGGTTCAGGGCTATTATGTCGGGCGTCCGGCCCCTATCGACAAGTTCCGGCTGGAGACAACGCCCTATCTTCCCCGCACCGGCCTGATGCGGCCAGCCTGATACGAAAAACCCGGCGATGGTTCTCGCCGGGCCTATCAATTCTATCTCTAGAGCGGGACTTTTCAGTCCCCGCCCCCCGGCACTTCACAGACATCCCGTTCACCCACGATGATCGAGCGCTTGCCAACATGGTTGGCCGGGCCAACGATGCCTTCCTGCTCCATGCGCTCCACCAGTGAGGCGGCGCGGTTATAGCCGATGGACAGGCGGCGCTGGATGTAAGAGGTCGAGCACTTCTTGTCGCGCAGCACCACCTTCACAGCCTTTTCGTAGAGATCAGCCGTATCGTCCTCGGCCATGGCCGTCTTATCGAAAACGGCGCTGTCTTCTTCCTCGCTGTCGTCAGCCTCGTCGGCGTCTTCCGTGACCGTTCCCAGATATTCCGGGCGACCTTGCGTCTTCAGATGCGCGACAACCTTCTCGACTTCCTCGTCGGACACGAATGGACCATGGACACGGGCAATGCGCCCGCCGCCAACCATATGCAGCATGTCGCCCTGGCCCAGCAGATGCTCGGCACCCTGCTCGCCCAGAATGGTGCGGCTGTCGATCTTCGACGTCACCTGGAAGGAGATACGTGTCGGGAAGTTAGCCTTGATGGTGCCGGTGATGACATCAACGGACGGGCGCTGCGTTGCCATGATCAAGTGAATACCGGCGGCACGCGCCATCTGCGCCAGACGCTGGATGGCGCCTTCGATTTCCTTGCCGGCAACCATCATCAGGTCTGCCATCTCATCGACGATGACGACGATGTACGGCATGGCCGTGAGGTCCATCTCCTCCTGCTCGTAGACGGCTTCACCCGTTGCGCGGTCGAACCCGGTCTGCACGTTGCACATGACCGTCTCGCCCTTGGCACGGGCAGAGGCTGCGCGGGCATTGTAACCATCGATATTGCGAACACCCAGACGCGACATCTTGCGATACCGGTCTTCCATTTCGCGCACGGCCCATTTCAGCGCCATGACGGCCTTCTTCGGGTCGGTCACGACAGGTGTCAGAAGGTGCGGAATGCCGTCATAAACCGAGAGTTCCAGCATCTTGGGATCGACCATGATCAGGCGGCATTCTTCCGGCTTAAGGCGGTAGAGCAGCGACAGGATCATGGTATTGATCGCTACCGACTTGCCGGAGCCGGTGGTGCCAGCGACCAGAAGATGCGGCATCTTCGCCAGTTCCGCCACGACAGGCTCGCCGCCGATGGTCTTGCCGAGGCAAAGCGCCAGCTTCATGCGCGTTTCGGCATAATCGGGAGACTCGATCAACTCGCGGAAATAGACCGTCTCGCGAACCGGGTTCGGCAGTTCGATGCCAATGACGTTACGACCCGGCACCACGGCAACACGGGCAGAAAGCGCTGACATGGAGCGGGCGATATCATCCGACAGGCCGATGACGCGGGAAGATTTGACGCCGGGCGCAGGCTCGAACTCATAGAGAGTAACAACCGGGCCGGGGCGCACATCGATGATCTCACCCTTGATGCCGAAGTCTTCCAGCACGCTTTCCAGCAGGCCTGCGCTCTGCTCCAGCGCTTCCGGCGTCATGGTCGTGGTTTGCAGAACTTGCGGCTGCTGCAACAGGTCGATGGGCGGATATTCGTATTCGCCTTCGCCGAACACGGGCGCATCGAGGAACATTGGCTGATTGTTGTTACGGGCAACCGTGCGCATTTCCCGACGCGGTTCGGCAACGGGCTTGGCTGCAATGACCGGCTGCTCGACAGCGGCGGCAACGGCAATAGGTTCTTCAACTGGGGCTGCCGCCTCCACCTCAGCAACCGGCTCAACCTCAACCTCGCGAGCAGGTCGAATTTCCACCTGTCGATAGAGCGAGACGGCTGACCCTTCAGGTCTACTGAAAACAGGCTTCTCAATGACCGGCAGCGGCTGGCGAACCACCTGCACAGGACGGGGCGCTGGCTTCGCGGCAGCGGTCGGAACTGGAATTGGGGCAGTCACGGCGGCGGCGCGCTGCGCCTTGATCCGTGCCAGTTCCGCAAGCCGCATGGGCCGTGACGGTGGCAGGATCGCATCGCCGACATCAAGGCTCATCGCTTCCCAGAACATTTCGTCGGAGAGAGCGTCTGCAAAAGCTGGTACGTCAAGCGTCGCCGGGCCTTTTTGGCCGTGCTCGTCAGGAAAGCATGCGACATCGATCTGCGCTGCATTGCCAGCGTCCAAAGGCATTTCCGCCGTATTTTCGGCAACGGGCTCAGCCGGGGCAGATGCTTCCTGCTGCTGCTTCAGCGCGAGTTCACGGCGCAAACGATAAGTGAGAGCAAGCGCACCCGTTGCCCCCGGCGGCTGTGGCAGCACGGCAGGCTTGGCGATGCGGCGTTCGACAGGAGTCGGTTTCGACGCGGGCGGCTGCTCGGAAACGGCTTCAACGGCGACGGGACCAGCAATGGCTGCTGCTTCCTCGTCGGCCTTGCCCGAAGGCGTAGCGGTGGACTGCTTTCCAGCAACGATGTTCTGCGGCGTGCGGGTGAAGCGCACATTGGGGCCAAGCGTGAAGGCGTTCTGCCACAGCGGCATCTCATCACGGCCCTCAATCGCATTGGCAGCGATCTGGTCGGCATTGTGTCCCATAACCGCGCGCTGGTCTGCCGTTAACGGAATCATTCCGCGCGCGGCACTTTGCGGGTCTTTCGGCTCCGCATTGGGCTGGTTCTGTCCCCTCTCTTCTATCGTATTGACGGAATTATTTAAATTTGAACGGGGAAAACGCATCACAGCCTGTACACTCATCATAAACGGACATTTGGCACAGCAAATGAGATAGAAAATAAAGGTTAATCACATATTGCCAACGGGCTCTCAAAAGCGAATTTTCACAAGCTTCTTGGCCGCTGTGTCTGTGCAGCCACGCATCGAAGGTGATGACGAAACCGCCAAAAATCGTTGAATATCAGGCGTTTTTACAGCTTTTAAGCCTCACCAAGACCTGACAGCGCCCCTTGCCGCTCTCTTTAATAAAAACTTCATGTGAACTGACAGATGCCGGCTTTACAACTAACATGTTAATGGCGTATCAAGTTGCTGTCAGTTTTTGGAGGAGCAGGCAATTGACTGGGAAATTCGGCCTATCGGCAGCACTTACGACACCCTTCGCGCAGGATGGAAGCATCGACATCGCAGCCATGATTGCGCAGGCGAAGCGCTCGCTTGCCGCTGGCTGCAACAGCGTCACCCTGTTCGGCACCACCGGTGAAGGCAGTTCCATCGGCAGCCGCGAACGCACGCAGGTACTGGCAGCCTTCCTAGATGCAGGCGTGAGTGCGAACAATCTAGTCGCTGGCGTTCTAGTGGATTCGGCGCAGGACGCTGCTGATCAGGCCGGTGAAGCCTTGAAGGCCGGTGTCCGCAACATCCTGCTCGCCCCTCCCTCCTATTTCAAGAATGTCAGCGATGACGGCCTGTTCGAGTGGTTCTCGTCTGTTTTCCAGCAGCTTGGGACTGATGCCCGCGACGTTCTGGTTTACAACATTCCCTCTGTGACGACGGTAGCACTTTCCGTTGATCTGATCGGTCGGCTGCGTCACGCCTTTCCGAGCGTCGTGACCGGCGTCAAGGACTCCTCCGGCGATTGGCCCTATACGCAGCGCCTGCTGGCCGAACATCGCGATCTCATCATCCTCATCGGTGACGAGCGGCATCTGGCGCAAGGCGTTCGCCTTGGCGGCCATGGCGCGATTTCCGGCTGCGCCAACTTCCTGCCCGCCGAAATCCGCGCCATGGCCGTAGACGGTGTGGAAGACAAGCGGATCGAAGACCTTGTCGTTGAGCTTCTGAAATATCCGGTAACGCCTGCCGTCAAGGTTCTGGTATCGCATGTGACAGGTGAACCCATCTGGCATTCTGTTCGCCCGCCCCTGGTTTCCATTTCCGCTGAAAACCGTAAAAAGATCGAAGCGGCCTTCGAGTCGCTGTTCAGCAAACGGGCGGCTTGAGAAGGATAGTCGATGGACGACAGCGGCGAACAGACAACGTTGAGGGAGAAGGCGTATGAAAGCTTTACGCACCACCTTCTCGCGCGCGATGTTCGCCCCGGCCAGTTCATCTCACAGCGCCGCCTTGTGGAACTGACCGGATTGCCACTTGGCGCAATCCGCGAGGCCATTCCTCGGCTGGAGGCGGACGGGCTGATCATAACGGTACCGCAGCGCGGATTACAGGTTGCGCATATCGACATCAACCTCATCCGCGAAGCCTTCCAGTTTCGTATTTTTCTGGAAAAGGAAGCGGTCGCGATTTTTACCCGAACCGCTTCCGATGAGACGATTGCCGCGATGATAAAGGACCATCGCGATATTGGAGAGGCGGCCCAGAGCGGCAAGACATCGCCGGAACTGGATGCTCTCGCTCAAGCGGTCGACTGGGGCATGCACGACGCCTTTATCGACTCGCTTGGCAACTCCATCATCTCGAATGCCTACCGCGTCAATTCGATCAAGATGCGGCTGATCAACCAGGAACGGTTCCGCATTGCCGGTCACGTCAAATCGGTCATGGCGGAGCATCTGACCATTCTCGAAGCCATCGAGCGTCGCGCACCGGAAGAGGCTGCCGAAAGGCTGGTCGCCCATATTCGCAACGCGCGGGACAGGGCTTTGGCGGTTTAGGAACACAGCATAAGCAATCGGCCGGGGGTGAGGAGATTTTCGGCCAACACAAGAGGAGGAAGACATGACACATTCACTGCTCAACCCCACACGCCGTGGGTTCATGGCTGGAACAGCCGCCATTGCGGGCACCGCCGCATTCGGCATTCGCCCCGCATCTGCAGCGGTCAACTGGAAAAAGCATGCTGGCACGACGCTGGAAGTCAATCTCGTCAAGAGCCCGCGCAGCGAAACGCTTCTGAAATATATCAAGGAATTCGAAGACCTCACCGGCATCAAGGTCAACGCCGAAGCAACGCCTGAGCAGCAGCAGCGCCAGAAGGTCGTCATTGAACTGTCCTCCGGCAGACCAAGCTTCGATGTGGTTCACCTGAGCTATCACGTCCAGAAGCGCCAGTTCGAAAAGGGCAAATGGCTGGCCGATATCAGCGGCTTCCTGAAAGACCCGTCACTGACCGATCCATCGCTGGTCGAGACCGATTTTGCCGAAGCAGGCATGCAGTTTGCCAAGGATAGCGACGGCGTTCTGCGCTCCCTGCCCTTCTCCGTTGATTACTGGATTCTGTACTGGAACAAGGAGCTCTTCGACGCCAAGGGCCTGAAATATCCGCAGACCTTCGACGAACTCGTCACCGCCGCAGAAGCGCTGACCGATCCGTCCACCAACACCTACGGTTTCGTGGCGCGCGGGCTGAAAAACGCAAATACGCCGGTCTGGACCTCGTTGATGCTGGGTTATGGCGCAGCTCCAATTGTGAATGGCAAGATCGACACCACGACGAAAGAAGCCGTCGAAGCCGCAAAGCTATATCAGCGCCTGATGACCAAATCTGCACCTCCTGGCGTTTCCGGTTTCAACTGGGCCGAAGCACAGTCTGCCTTCCTTCAGGGCAAGATCGGCATGTGGTTCGATGGCGTCGGCTTTGCACCGCCCATCGAAAACCCGGAAAAATCCCGCGTCGTCGGCAAGGCTGGCTATGGCGTGATGCCGAAGGGTCCGGCACAGCAGGCTGCCGGTACTTTCGGTGATGGTCTCGGCGTGGTCGAAGCCAGCCAGAAAAAGGAAGCCGCATACCTCTTCTGCCAATGGGCCATTTCCCATGAAATGGGTGCGCGCCTGTTGCAGGCCGGTGCGGGCGTGCCGTTCCGCCAGTCCATTCTGGAAGACGCCAAGGTTCGCGAAGGCGTGAAAATGCCAGCCGAGTGGCTGGATGCGGTTGTCGGTTCCGGCAAGGTCTCCAAGCTGGCCCTTCCCGTCATCATCCCCGTCACGGAGTTCCGCGATATCTACGGTGTCGGCCTCACCAACATGATTGGTGGCGCAGACCCTGAAGCCGAACTCAAGAAAGCGACCGAGCAGTTCGCCCCTGTTCTGGCACGTAGCGAGGGATAATGGTGTCCGTCAGCATCGAAAATGCCGCAAGGCCAACGAAACTCGTCGGAAGGAGCAAGCCCACGCGGCTTGCTCCCAACTACTGGCCTTTCGTCATTCCCGCACTCGTCGTCATCGCAGCGGTGATCGTGTTTCCATGGGTCTTTACCCTATGGATGAGCGCGCAGCGCTGGACGCTGGGGCAGGAACAGAGCTTCATCGGTTTCGACAACTACATCCGTCTGGCAAGCGATGCGCGGTTCTGGGAATCGCTCTGGCATACTCTTGTTTATACGACGCTGTCGGTTGTCGCGCCGTTGTTCCTTGGTACGCTGGCGGCACTGCTGTTCGATGCGCAATTTCCGCTGCGCGGCTTTCTGCGCGGCGTCTTCGTCATGCCCATGATGGCGACCCCGGTTGCCATCGCGCTTGTCTGGACCATGATGTTCCACCCACAGCTTGGCGTCTTAAACTATCTTCTGTCCTTTATCGGCATCGGCCCACTAGAGTGGATCTATAACCAGTCCACCGTCATTCCTTCGCTGGTACTGGTGGAAACATGGCAGTGGACACCGCTCGTCATGCTCATCGTTCTCGGCGGTCTTGCCGCCGTGCCGCGTGAACCCTACGAAAGCGCCGAAATCGATGGCGCGAACGCATGGCAGAAGTTCCGCTATCTGACCATGCCGATGATCGCGCCTTTCCTGATGATTGCCGTCATCATCCGCTCCATCGACGCCGTCAAAAGTTTCGATATCATCTACGCGATGACGCAAGGCGGACCCGGTACGGCCTCGGAAACGATCAACATCTATCTCTACAACACCGCCTTTGCCTATTACGACATCGGTTACGGCTCGGCCATGGCCGTCATGTTCTTCATCGTCATCATCGCGCTGTCCTTCGTGCTCTTGATGGTGCGCGCCCGCACACAATGGAACGAGATGGAGGAGCGCTGATGAAACGCAAGACACTCGACAAGATCGGCCTGTTCTTCGTGGCTCTCGTCATGATCTCGCCCGTCATCCTGTTCTTCCTCTGGATGATCTCGCTGTCGCTGAAATTCGAAATCGACAACGGCGCCTATCCCCCCATCCTTATTCCCGAACGTTTCGCGTGGTCGAACTATGTGAAGGTGTTCGAGGAGAACAATTTCTTCCTCTATTTCTGGAATTCCGTTCTCGTCACCGGCGCGGCGACCTTCCTTGCCCTCGTTATCGGCGTTCCCGCCGGTTACGGCATCGCGCGGCTGAAGGCGGAAAAGGCGGCCATCGTCATCATGATTGCGCGTATGACGCCCGGTCTTTCCTTCCTCATTCCGCTGTTTCTCCTGTTCCAATGGCTGAACCTGCTCGGCACACTCTGGCCGCAGATCATCATCCATCTGGTCGTTACCGTGCCCATCGTGGTCTGGATCATGATCGGCTATTTCGAGACGACACCGAAGGAACTCGAGGAGGCAGCCAGCATAGATGGCGCGTCCTCATGGCAGGTCTTCCGGCTCGTGGCTCTGCCCATCGCCAAGCCCGGCATCGTCGTGTCCTTCATTCTCGCCGTCATCTTCTCGTGGAACAACTTCGTCTTCGGCATCGTGCTGGCCAGCCGTGAAACGCGCACCCTTCCGGTCGCGGTCTACAACATGCTGTCCTTCGAGCAGGTCAGTTGGGGTCCGCTGGCCGCAGCGGCGCTTATCGTCACGCTGCCGGTGCTGTTGCTCACCATGTTCGCACAGAAGCAGATCGTAGCCGGTCTTACCGCTGGCGCCGTCAAGGGCGGCTAACTCATTAAATTCATTACGGGATCAAAACCATGGCACCGGTCAATATTCAGAACGTCCAAAAGCGCTTCGGCGCAGTCAACGTCATCCACGGCATCGATATCGACATTGGTGACGGCGAATTCGTCGTCCTCGTCGGCCCCTCGGGCTGCGGCAAGTCCACTCTGCTGCGCATGATCGCAGGTCTGGAAGAAGTCAGCGATGGCGAAATCCACATCGGCGCGCGTGAGGTCAGCAACCTGCCCGCCCGTGATCGCGATATCGCCATGGTGTTCCAGAACTACGCGCTTTATCCACATATGACGGTCAAGGAGAATATGGGCTTTGCCCTGAAGCTCAAGAAGGTCAGCGCCGACGAAACTGCTGCCAAGGTCAACAAGGCCGCTGGTATTCTGGGTCTCGACAAGCTGCTGGACCGTTACCCGCGCCAGCTTTCCGGCGGGCAGCGTCAGCGCGTCGCCATGGGCCGCGCTCTGGTCCGCGATCCACAGGTTTTCCTGTTCGATGAACCTCTGTCCAACCTCGATGCCAAACTGCGCGTGCAGATGCGCGGCGAGATCAAAGCCCTGCATCAGCGCATCGGCACCACCACCATCTACGTCACGCATGACCAGGTGGAAGCCATGACCATGGCCGACAAGATCGTCGTGCTGCATGATGGCGTTATCGAACAGATCGGCGCGCCGCTGGAGCTTTACGACCGCCCGGCCAACCTCTTCGTCGCCGGATTCATCGGCTCCCCTGCCATGAACTTCATTCGCGGCCACGTCGAGGAAGGCGTGTTCCGCACCACCAAGGGTCTGACCCTGCCCTTGCCGCAGACGGCGAATCCGGCAGAACTCGGCGGGCGTGATCTGGTCTACGGTATCCGCCCGGAACATATCCGCGTTGCCGAAAACGGCATTTCCGGGCGTGTCGAACTGGTGGAAGGCACGGGCTCGGAAATCTATGCCAAGCTGGATTGCTTGGGCGAAGACATCGCCTGCCTTTTCCGCGAGCGGCTGGACATCCGCTTTGGAGATACCGTCAGCATTGCCATCGATCCCGCCTCCGTGCATCTCTTCGACCGGGAAACAGGCAAGCGAATCTGAACGTCCATGGATGAAAATGAAAAACACGGCAAGCATGTGCTGTGCGTGGGTGCTGCCGTGCTGGACACGCTGTTCCGGGTGCACAACATGCCCACCGGCCAGGGCAAGGTGCTGCCCTACGACATGCTGCAGATTGCCGAAGGCATGGCATCGAGCGCTGCCTATACGGTTCACCGCATGGGCGGCCGCGCTAGCCTTTGGGGTGCAGTCGGTGACGATGAGACGGGATGCCGCATTATTCGTGACCTCACCGAAAGCGGCATCGACACATCAGGCATGACCACCGCCAAGGGGGCACGCTCTGCCCTTTCGACCATCATCATTGATGATAAGGGCGAGCGACTGATCGTTCCCTTTTACGACGCCAAACTGCATGAGACCAAGCGCTCCTGCACGGCGGATGATCTGGCACACTTCGATGCCGTTCTGGTCGATGTGCGCTGGCCGGACTTGGCATTCGATGCGCTGACACTGGCCCGCTCCCTCGGCAAACATGCCATTCTCGACGGCGATGTCGCACCCGTGGAAACATTGCAGCGACTGGCACCTGCCGCCACCCACATCATCTTTTCAGAACCCGCCGCTGAACGGCTGACTGGCACAAACGATGTGCCATACATGCTGCCGATCTTGCATGCGCGTTACCCGCAAACCTTCATCGCCGTCACCGCCGGACCTGCGGGCTGCTACTGGACAGAGGCGGGCAATCCCACGGTTCATTTCCAATCGACAATGGAGGTGGAGGCGGTGGATACGCTGGCAGCGGGAGATGTGTTCCACGGCACCTTCGCACTTGCCATCGCCGAAGGCATGGAAAGCCGCGCGGCCATTCAACTTTCATCGGTCGCCGCCGCGCTGAAATGCACTGTCTTCGGCGGTCGTGCTGGCACGCCGACGAGGGCGGAAGCCGAGGCACGTCTTCATCACTGGCTGTCGGCACAGCAAACGTCCTGATTGGCGTTTTCAGACACCGGCATCAATCGTTCGCAGACATCCGCAAAGGCCTCATCGAGAATGGCGAGCTTATTGGCCATGGCACGCGCATATTCCACGTAAAATCCACGCGATATCCAGATGCAGGAGCGGCCGCGAACCCCGTTCCAGCCAACGCCGCCAATGGCTTCTGCCGCAGCCAGTTTGCGGCTGGCATGGGCGCGTGACAGGCCGAAGGATTGCGCCAGATGGGAGATGGCGCTGACATCAGTCAGAAAGCTGCTTTGCTCGCCATATTCGTGATGATCCATGCCCGCAATCAACCGGTCCATCAAAAGACCGCCTGAATCTGCCCATGTGAAAATCGTATAGAGCGGGCCGGGATGGTAGAGTGACTGGTTGGTCAAAAGCGCTGGTGACACGGACTGCTGAATAAGCGCCAAAACGCTATCCGGCTGCATCGCAAACCGCGCCGCCCTATCCCCATCATCGATGACATCAAGGGCCTGGAAATGCACGAAATACCAGTGCTTCAAAAGCGACAGTGTCTCCAGTGAAGGCTCGACAAGACGAGCGGCAACACTGTCATCGCCTTGCACCGGGCGGATGACGCCGTATTTCAGCGCCTCGTCAAAAAAGGCATAGGCCGTGTTGCGGCTAGAAATGCCAAATTGGCGGGCCAGATTTCCAATCGCCCGACGGGTCAGCCCCGGTTCGCGGTTGTCCAAAGCACGGAAATGATGCGCCAGGGCGGCATGGCAGAGAAACCAGCGTTGTTGCGAGGCAAACAGTCCTGCCGTTCTGGGTGCAGAGCTGTAGATCGCGACGAGATTGCGCGCCAGAAGCTGGGCCGCATGGCGAAACGCATCCGTTTCGATCAGGCAGTTCATATCGTTTTCGGATACCGACAACGGCAACCGATGACCGGCACGTCGAAAATTCAACCACGTCTCCCCATGGCGGATAAGGCAAATGAACCGTCCACGCGCTACAGCGAACGACCTTTTCCGCAGTTACAGGAGTGAAAAACGCCGGTCTTCTCAACCAGCGCAAAAGCAAAAATTCTACGTGAAAGCTTAGTGAATGAAATTCGCTTCGCGATATTCACCCGGCGCGACGCCGCAATGGGTTTTGAATATCCGGTAGAAGGTTGGAATACTGTCGAAGCCGCAGGCAAAGGCGATCTGCGTGACGGACAAGGACGGCATGTTGGTCAGCACCTTCTTGGCCTGCGTGACCCGCATTTCGGATAGGGTGCGCGAAAACGACCGCCCGGCATGCTCGAACACGATATGCAGTTGGCGCACGGAAACCCCAAGCTCCAACGCGACGGATGACGGCGTCAGCCTCTGCTCACCCATATCCCGCGCCATGATGTCCTGCGCCGCATGAAAAACGCCGGACCGAAGTGCTGCACGCACCTCCGGCATGCGATGATGCAGTCTGCCGCGTGCGACCATAGCAAGACGAGCAATATGGGTAACGTCGGTTTGCGGATCGACAAGCCTGCCGTTTGGCGCTGACAAAGCATTGAACAGCGCCCGGAAAGGCCGGGAAAATGCAGCGTGGAGATAACGTTCCGCAAACAGATCATCCGCAGGCATACCCAGTGCCAAATCGCCGCCCAGCGGAATCTTGAGCATCCGATAATGAAAATCCCTGTGATCGCCCGGTATCGCCCGATAGGGCAGATCGGAATAGCTGATCGTCATGTCATTGTTCTGAACGGAATCGACACGGCTTCGACCACTTTCAAGCAAGCCTGAACCTCTTATCTGCAGACCGATGCACAGGCTGTCGCCAGCAATACGCGCAATATCCTGATCCGTCCGGCTAACCCTATAGGCAGACGCACGCATCTCGGACGCCACGGCATTGCCTACCTGATGAGCAGAAAACGCTCCCTGAAAATCACGCCGCCGTTCAGCCGCAAGTTCGATCGTCACGCCAAAAAGGCTCTTGCCTCTGACTTCCCGCCACTGCTCGAAACGGTCCTGTGGCGCAATATCGTCTGTCGAAAAATGGATCATGCAAAAAGCCCTGAAAGCTTCCGCGCAATTTCAATCGGAAGCAGACATTCTGTGGCAAAAAGACGGAGATTTCGCAAGAAGCGACAAGGGCTGAAAGTGGAGATGTCGGGCTGGTTTATTATGAATGATACCGCACTTCGCAAGCGCACCCATACGAGCGAATGGTGTCCACAAGAGGATTCGAACCTCCGACCCCAGGATTCATACCACTTCGGCTTTAACCGCCGCTTGCGCGTTCGTGGTCTGGACTGTCCCTTCACCATGGGCCAAGGCCTTTAGGTGCTACCCATCCAGTCTCTACACCTTCAACGGATTTCTCCGAAGCTTGGCTCGGGATTGGCATGCTGAGAGTTCAGCGAAGCGTTCCCCGAATTTGAGTAGATCGACTACAGCCTTTCGGAGTGTAGCCCCCAATTAATGCAACCAGGAATCCTGTGCTCTATCCTGCTGAGCTATGTGGACATTTCTCGTTTTTCACGGGGCTTGGATACCTCATTAGAGAAATTTGGGCAACGTCCTTTTGAGATTTAAGCGAAATCAATCCGGTGCCGCGTGGCATTCACTCGCCTCTGGGGTATCGCTGGTTTTCTTCCAGCACGTTGAGGTCCATGTGGTTTCGCATATAGCGCTCGGAAGCTTTCTGAAGCGGTTGGTAGTCCCAGGGGTAGTAGGCACCGTTCCGTAGCGCCTTGTAGACCACCCAGCGGCGGGCCTGACTTTCCCGAACGGATATGTCGAAGGATGACAGATCCCAGCGTTCGTTGATCTGTTTCATCAAAGAAGCCAGCACCTCGGCATGCTGCGGATCGCCGGCAAGATTGTTACGTTCTTGCGGATCTGCCTCCAGGTCGAACAGCATCGGAGGGTCCTGCTCGCAGATGGAAAGCTTGTAACGCCCATCGCGGATCGCAACCAGCGGGGCGATTGAGCCTTCTGCGGCATATTCCATCGGCACGGGGCTGCGCCCTGCCGTGTCCTGCGCAAGGCCGGACAGGTCTTCGCCATCCGTCCATCGTTTCAGCGACGTAATGTCGAGACCTGCGAGTGCGCACAAGGTTGGCGTCACATCGAGGGTGGAAACCGGGGCGTCTATGCGTTTTGGCGACCAGCCGGGCGTGGAAATCATCAAGGGTACGCGGGCGGAGCCCTCGAAGAAGCACATCTTGAACCACAGACCGCGCTCGCCCAGCATATCGCCGTGGTCGGAGAGGAAGAGGATGGTCGTGTTCTCGTCCATCCTCGTGCGTTTCAACACATCGATGATCTCGCCGATCTTGTCATCGACATAGGATATATTGGCGAAATAACCCTGCCGCGCCCGGCGAACCTGTTCGGGCGAAATATCGAATGCGCGGTGATCGCAGGCTTCTAGCAGGCGTTGGGAATGCGCGTCCTGCTCTTCGAAAGGCAGCGCCCCGACCTGTGGGTCGAGTGCAGGGCTATCCTCGTATAAATTCCAATATTTCCGTCTAGCGACATAGGGGTCGTGCGGATGGGTGAAGCTGACGGTCAGGCACCAGGGGCGGTCATCAAGCCCGCGTGAGAGATCGTAGAGCTTGCGGGTTGCGTGATAGGCAACCTCGTCGTCATATTCCATCTGGTTGGTGATTTCGGCCACGCCCGCACCGGTAACGGAGCCGAGATTATGATACCACCAGTCGATCCGCTCGCCCGGCTTGGTGTAATCGGGCGTCCAGCCGAAATCAGCCGGATAGATATCCGTCGTCAGCCGCTCTTCGAAGCCATGAAGTTGATCCGGCCCAACGAAATGCATCTTGCCGGAAAGGCCGGTGTAATATCCCGCCGAGCGCAAATGATGCGCGTAGGTTGGGATGTCTGAGGCGAATTCCGCTGCATTGTCGTATACACGCGTGCGGCTGGGCAGTTGGCCAGACATGAAGGACGCGCGCGCCGGTGCGCAGAGCGGGCTAGCCGTATAGCTGTTGGCGAAGCGCACCGAGCGCTCCGCCAAGGCCTTTAAGTGCGGCGCGTGGAGAAAATCCGCTGGTCCGTCCGGGAAGAACGTGCCGTTCAACTGATCGACCATAAGGATGAGAATATTCTGACGCGTCATGCACTTAATCCTGAAATCACAGACCGATGGAAGCCTTTACAGCCTCTCCACCCGGTTTGCCATCCAGCGTGGTAACGCCGGAGAGCCAGCCATCGACGGCCTTTGGATTGGCCTTCAGCCATGCCGTTGCCGCCTCCTGTGCGCTCTGCCCGCCAAGGATTTCGCCCATCAGCTTGTTTTCCATGCCGACATCGAATTTCAGATTCTTGAACAGGGCTGCCGCATTCGGGCACTGCGCCGTCCAGCCGGTACGCGCCAGCGTGTAGACCTGTGCACCGCCGAAGTTCGGGCCGAAATAATCGTCCCCGCCGGAGAGATATTCGATGGAGAATTTCTCGTTCATCGGATGCGGTGCCCAGGCGAGGAACACGACGCCCTTCTTGGATTTGCCTGCACGGTCCACCTGCGCCAGCATGGCCTGCTCCCCGGATTCGACCAGTTCCCAGCCTTTCAGGCCGAACTTCTCATCGGCAATGATTTTCTGAATGTTCTGGTTGGCTGGCGCGCCGGGCTCGATGCCGTAAATCTTGTGGTCGAATTCATCGCCATGCTTGGCGAGATCGGAAAAACTCTTGATGCCTTTTTCCGCCATGTAAGACGGCACCGCGAGGGTGAATTTGGCGCCTTCAAGGTTTTGACCGATGACCTCGATGGCCTTTGCGGAGTTCAGATCGTCGATGAAGCTTTTCTGCGCGGGCATCCAGTTGCCGAGAAAGACGTCGATTTCCTTGTTCTTCATAGCCTGATAGCCAATCGGCACGGAAAGCGTCTTGACGTCGGCCTCATAGCCCAGTGCGCCGAGCAGGACGGAAGCGACACCATTGGTGGCCGTGATGTCTGTCCAACCGGGATCGCTCATTCGGATGGTCTTGCATGCGGCGTCATCGGCGGCCTGCGCATTGCCAGCGAAAGCAGCAGCGATAAGAAGAAGGCTCGATGTCAGCTGACCTATACGAAGTTTCCTGTTCATTGCTGTCCCTCCTGATTTTCCAGAATTTTAGTCAACAACAGATTGATCTCTGCCGTGAAGCGGATAATTTTTGATATCTGGCAAAAGGATTTTTTATGGCTGAGCGACCGATCGATCTGGGATGGATGAGAATGCTGGTGGAAATCGGCAGGCGCGGAAGCCTGACAGCCGCCGCACAGGAACTCGGCCTGACCCAGCCCGCCGTGAGCTACCAGATGCGCCGTCTGGAAGATGAGTTGGGCGTTAAGCTTTTGAAGCGCCAGCATCGCGGCGTGGAACTGACGCCGGAGGGTACAAGGCTCTATGAACTGGCGGCACGCAACGTGGCCGAGATCGATCAACTGACGGGCGAATTCAAGGCCACGGAACGGCCCACCGTGCGGCTGCACATGGACTATGCTTTCTCGTCGTTATGGCTCATTCCGCGCATGCAGGATTTCCGGGCGCGATATCCCGATATCAACATCAAGATCGCCGCGACCCAAAACCCGAGAAGCCAGAGCGCCGATGATGACGACGTGCTAATTATTTTCGGCAGCAGACAGGAGGCAGGCGACAATGCGACGCTTCTTTTGCCGGAGAAGGTCAGACCCGTATGCGCGCCGGGTTTTCTGGACTGTTCGCCTGACGAAGCCAAAGCGGAACAATTCGCCAAGTTGAAGCTCGTTCATCTCGACAGTTCATGGGCATCGACATGGTTCGATTGGGCCAGCTACTTCACGCGTGTCGGGGTAAAGAGAAGCGCAAGCCAAGGCCGGGGCGACATCAGCTTCAATACTTATTCGCTCGTCGTTCAATCCGCGGTCGAAGGTCAAGGGCTGGCGCTTGGCTGGTCCGGTCTGGTGGACGATCTTCTGGAAAGCGGTGCGCTGGTTGGCGTCGGGCCAACATTGGAAGCGCCGGAGCGGGGCTATTGGCTGGTCGGCTGCAAAGACAGAAAGGCGGCGGCATCGAAACTGGTGAACTGGCTTCTGGAACAGGCGAAAGACAGCTGATTAGCGCGCTCACGTTTCGGCAGATGCCAGCGTGTTGCGCATGCCCGATGACTTCAGATAGGCACTGGGCGAACTGCCCAGCATGCGGCGAAACATGGTGGTAAAGGCCGATACGTTTTCATAGCCAGCATCCAGCGCCACATTGGTCACCGTCTCATCGCTGGCAAGGCGCGGCAGAGAGGCGAAAATGCAGGCTTGCTGACGCCAGGTCACAAAGCTCACACCGGTTTCCGCCCGAAAAACCCGGGTGAATGTGCGGCGGCTCATGCCAAGCGTCTGCGCCCAATCATCGATGCTGGCATTGGCTTCTGGCGCCAGAAGGAAGTGGCGGCAGAGTGCAGCGATGTTGGCATTGGCGGGAAAAGGTAGCCCGAGCGGCTTTTCGGGAAGCTGGCTGATCTCATCCATCATCAGTTCCATCACCAGCTCGCGTCTTCGAGCGTTCGACCTGCTTGAATCGTCACGGACCAGTTCCTCGATCAGATTGCTCGCCAGAACCGTCACCTCCACCACACGCGGGCGGTCGGAAGTGATCACATCCGGATGCACATAGACGGAATGCATCTCGACCGGGCTGATCATTTCGCTGGAATGCTGCAAACCGGCGGGAATGATGAGGCCGTGGCCCGGTGGGATCATCCAGCGCCCATCGGCTGTGCTGACAATGACGACGCCGCTGCGGGCGAACCAGAGCTGGGTCTTCTTGTGCGAGTGGACAGGCCCTTTTGAACCGGCAGGATAGATGCGGCGCAGAGCCAGAACAGACTCATTGGTGCCATCGATGAAGGACAGAAGCGCGGTATGGGCCTCGTACTCATCATCATGGCGTGGATAGTCTGTGGCGGATCGACGGCTGCGCATTTGGCCCACTCTCGAAAGAAATAGACCAAAGCACAAAAGCAGGCCGCGCACAATGGGCGTACAAGAGCCGCCAATTGAAGACTTGCCGTCCTGTGACGGATATGCGGAGAAAATCAACATGGCGAGTGTGACCAGCACGAGCTTCACAGCCGAAAAAACGACGTTTTCCATCATTGCAGCGGCGAGCTTTTGCCACATGCTCAACGACATCATGCAATCGCTGCTGACGTCGCTCTACCCGCTTTTGAAGGCGAATTATGCGCTGGACTTCGTTCAGATCGGCCTGCTGACCTTCGCCTTTCAGGTCACCGCCTCGCTGTTGCAGCCAGCCGTAGGCATTGCGACGGACAAATGGCCGATGCCGTTTTCGCTTCCTGTCGCCATGCTCTCCACCTGTGCGGGCCTGATAACGCTTGCCTATGCTCACAGCTTTCCGGTTCTCGTCATCGGCGCGTGCATGATCGGCATCGGTTCGGCCATTTTCCACCCGGAAGCATCCCGCGTTGCGCGCGTCGCCTCTGGCGGCCGCCATGGTCTGGCACAATCCTTCTTCCAGGTGGGTGGCAATACGGGCACGGCCATCGGGCCGCTGCTCGCAGCCTTCATCGTGCTACCCTATGGGCAGGAAAGCCTCAGCTGGTTTTCGCTGATTGCTCTTGCCGGATTTGCCGTTCTGTCATGGGTCAGCGTCTGGTACAGCCGCCACCGCCGCAGCAATGCAGGCCGCCCACCCGTCAGCCGCACTTTGCCCCTGTCCAAAAACAAAGTGCTGATCACACTGGTCGTGCTGCTTATTCTGACGGCCACCAAGAATGCCTATCTCGCCAGCCTTTCCAGCTACTTCACCTTCTATACGATCGAGAAGTTTGGCCTGTCGGTTCAGGATGCGCAATTGCTGCTCTTCCTCTTCCTCGGTGCATCGGCTGCGGGCGTGTTCTTCGGCGGCCCCATCGGTGACCGTTTCGGTTCGCGCATCGTCATCTGGTTTTCGATCCTGGGCGTCATTCCCTTCGCCCTCATGCTGCCCTATGCCAACCTGTTCTGGACGGCAGCACTTGTCGTGCTGATCGGCTTCATCTTCTCCTCGGCATTTTCGGCCATCGTCGTATTTGCTCAGGAACTGGTGCCGGGACGTGTGGGGCTGATCGCCGGCATGTTCTTCGGCTTTGCCTTCGGCTTCGGCGGCATTGGTGCTGCGGTCCTCGGCGTCTTTGCAGACCGCGAAGGCATAGAATTCGTCTATCGCCTTTGCTCCTATATGCCGCTGCTTGGCCTGCTCACGGTCTTCCTGCCGCGTCTGCCCAGCCGAAGACATGCACATTAAGCCCACAGAAAAGCCGCCCGGACGATCATCCGGGCGGCTTTTTCATTTGGCATTTATCAGGCTGCGCGCAGGCTGGCGCTCAGTGGAATTTCAACGTCGATTTCCAGAAGCGAGACATGCTCGTCGCTGTCCATCTTGACGTGAACCTTGTCGCTGTCGATCTGCACATGCTTGGCGATGACAGCGAGAATTTCTTCACGCAGCACCGCGACCAACTCGTTGCCGACGCCGTTACGCTCATGGGCCAGCAAAACCTGCAAACGTTCACGGGCAAGAGGTGCCGATTTCGGCTTGCGGAAAAGGCTGAAGATGCTCATGCGGCCCTCCCAAATATCTTGGAGAAGATGCCACGCTTTTCACCCGGAATAACGATAGGCAGATCTTCACCGCAAAGACGGCGCGCCGCATCGAAATAAGCCATGGCAGGTGCCGATTTTGCATCGGCCAGCGTCACAGGCGCACCGACGTTGGATGCGCGCAGAACGTCCATGCTTTCAGGAATAATTCCCAGCAGCGGAATGGAAAGAATTTCCAGCACGTCATCTACCTTCAGCATGTCGCCACGCTCGGCACGAGCCGAATCGTAACGGGTCAGCAGCAGGTGCTTTTCCATGCGCTCACCGCGCTCGGCCTTCAGCGTCTTGGAATCCAAGAGACCGATGATGCGGTCAGAGTCGCGAACGGAGGAGACTTCCGGGTTGGTTACGACGACGGCAACATCCGCATGGCGCATGGCCAGCGTCGCACCGCGTTCGATACCGGCCGGGCTATCGCAGATGACCCAGTCGAAATGCTTCTTCAGTTCGGCAATGACCCACTCGACACCCTCAGGCGTCAAGTTATCCTTGTCGCGCGTCTGCGAGGCGGGCAGCAGAAACAGCGTGTCGAGACGCTTGTCGCGGATCAGCGCCTGCGGCAGCTTGGCATCGCCCTGAATGACATTGACCAGATCATACACGACGCGGCGTTCCGCACCCATGACCAGATCGAGATTACGAAGACCGACGTCGAAATCCACGACGACGACTTTTTCTTTTTTCTGTGCCAGCGCTGCACCGAGCGCGGCGGTCGACGTTGTTTTACCAACGCCTCCTTTACCGGAAGTAACGACGACTACCTTCCCCATCCTGCTCTCCTGTTCTTGCCGCATGCGGCTTAATTGAGTTTGTCCGCCTTGATCGTATCGTTTTCCAGCCACAGCTGGACCGCCTGACCGCGAAGTTTCGGGTCTATGTCTTCTGCCACCTTGTAGACGCCATCGATGGCCAGCAATTCGGCCTCCAGCTTCTTGCAGAATATGCGTGCCGACGCGTTACCGAGCGAGCCCGCCATGGCGCGTCCGCGCAGTGCGCCGTAAATATGGATCGATCCGCCCGCGATGACTTCTGCGCCAGAGGCAACGGAACCGACGATGGTCACATCGCCTTCCGGAAAGATCACCGACTGACCGGAGCGTACCGGCTCGCTGATCATCAACGATTGAACGACGCTGCGAATCTCCGTCACCGGAGCTTTCGTCGGCTCCTCGGCAACCTCGACGGTTGCTAACGACACCGGCTCGACTTCAATGTCAGACGCAGCCTTACCGCCCTTCAGCGCAGGCGGCATGCCCTGCTCGATCATGGAAGGGCGCGCGCCCTCGATGCCCATGATGGCGACATTGCGCGACACGAGTTCGGCCAGAAGCGCTTTCAGCCCGGCCTTGTCGAGCTTCAGCTCCGCTACATCCAACACCACGGGGCGCGACAGGAAGAACCCGGCAGAACGCGCCGCCAGATCATCGAGTCGCTCCAGCCATTGGTCGAGCGGCTGTTCGGGAGACAGCACGACCGCCAGAAATGAACGGCCTTTGATACGGATTGAGCGAGGGTCTGTTAGCACTTTGGTCATCTTGGTAAACAAATCATTGACATTAGGTACCCCAAATGTGGTTAACAAAAGGTTAACAGGACCCTTTTCCAGCCGCAGAAATTAACCTCACGAGCCCCTTGACAGGGCCGAAGTTCCCGTCCCTCAAAAACTGGCCATGCGACTGAAATTCCATGCGATTCTGCAAGCGACATGCTTTGGCGCGCCGCCCTTTTTTAGGGTTTGGAGAGGCCGCTGAAACTCCCAATTCCCAGCCGCTATAGCGATGCACAAAGAACGACCAAAATAAGAGAAAAATATTCTCTTATTTTGCATCTTTTTGCGTCTTTCTGCCGTTTAAACGCGCATGTTTTGTGGGATGAGATGTGCTTAGAAAATCCTGAAAGGAATACAAATGAACTGGCTCAAGACAATCACCACTGCCGCTGCGTTCACCGCCGCTACCGCCTCTTACTCTTTCGCTGGCGAGAACCTTGACCAGATCAAGTCCGCAGGTGTCATCAAGATCGGCACCGAGGGCACCTATGCTCCCTTCACCTTCCACGATTCTGCCAATAAGCTGGTTGGTTTCGACGTGGAAATTGGCGAAGCCGTCGCAAAGAAGCTCGGCGTCAAGGCCGAATTCGTTGAAGGCAAATGGGATGGCCTGATCGCCGGTCTTGATTCCAAGCGCTACGACGCTGTTATCAATCAGGTCGGAATCACCGAAGCGCGCAAGCAGAAATATGCATTCTCCGAGCCCTATATCGCCTCCAAGGCCGTGCTGATCGTCAGCGAGAAGAACACTGATATCAAGGGCTTTGCAGACCTGAAGGGCAAGAAGTCGGCACAATCGCTGACCAGCAACTTCGGCAAGCTGGCAACGGAAGCAGGCGCTGAGTTGGTCGGCACCGACGGTTTCGACCAGTCGATCCAGCTGGTTCTGACCGGTCGCGCCGATGCGACCATCAATGACAGCCTGTCCTTCCTTGATTTCAAGAAGAAGCAGCCGCAGGCTCCTGTGAAGATCGTGGCTGAACAGCCGAATGCGGATTATTCCGGCATCATCGTGCGCAAGGGTGACGAAGACCTCGTTGCTGCCATCAACAAGGCGCTGACGGACATCAAGGCTGACGGCACCTACAAGACGATTTCCGACAAGTATTTCGGTCAGGACGTCTCCAAGTAAGCCGCTACCCAGGGGTCTATTATCCCCAGGGAAAATAAGCCATTATCCGAACCAGATCAGACAGTCCGGCGTTAGCGCCGGACTTCGTTTTTATTGAGGGGTTTTCCGTGCCGCACTGGCTTCAACTGATGATGGATTCCCTGCCCACACTGCTCTGGGCCGGCGTGAAGTTCACCATCCCTCTGACATTACTCTCCTTCCTGTTCGGCCTCATCCTTGGCCTCGCAACCGCTGTTGCACGCCTTTTCGGGCCGACGCCGCTGAGGCTGATTGCCCGCTTCTACGTCTGGGTTATCAGAGGCACCCCGCTGCTGGTGCAGCTTTTCGTCATCTTCTACGGCCTGCCGAGTGTCGGCATTCTGCTGGATGCCTTTTCGGCAGCGCTGATCGGCTTCACGCTGAATGTGGGCGCCTACACGTCTGAAATCATCCGCGCCGCCATTTCCTCGGTGCCCAAAGGCCAGTGGGAAGCGGCATTTTCCACCGGCATGAGCTGGCGTCAGGCCATGCAGCGCACCATTTTACCGCAGGCAAGCCGTGTGGCCGTGCCGCCGTTGTCCAACACCTTCATTTCCCTGGTCAAGGACACGTCGCTTGCTGCCGCCATCACCGTGCCGGAGCTTTTCCAGTCCGCGCAGCGCATCGTCGCCACCACTTATGAGCCGCTTATCCTCTACATTGAAGCCGCCCTCATCTATCTGGCGCTCAGCTCCGTTTTGTCCAACTTGCAGGCGCGGCTGGAAGTGCGGTTTGCCCGTTATGGCGGCATGATGGAGAACAGCCGATGATCGAGCTTTCCAATATCGAAAAACGCTTAGGCGATGCTGTCATACTCAAAGACATTTCGCTGACATTTCCAGAAGGCAGCGTCACAGCGCTGGTTGGCCCATCCGGCGGCGGCAAAAGCACGCTGCTGCGCTGTATAAACCTGCTGGAGTTGCCGACAGAGGGAACAGTCCGCATCGGTACCGACTCGATTGCATTTACCTCAGGCAAGAAAGTGACGTGGCAATCCATCCAGAAAATCCGCCGCCAGACGGGCATGGTGTTCCAGAACTTTCAGCTGTTTCCGCACCGCACCGCGATCGAGAACGTCATGGAAGGCTTGCTGATCGTTCAGAAATGGTCGCGTGAGAAAGCAAGAGATCGCGCCATGGAGCTTCTGACCAAGGTCGGCATGGCGCACAAGGCCGATGCCTGGCCCGCCAATCTCTCTGGCGGACAGCAACAGCGCGTTGCCATTGCCCGCGCGCTCGGCCCATCGCCGCAGGTGCTGCTGTGCGACGAGCCGACCTCGGCGCTCGACCCGGAACTTTCAGAGGAAGTCGTTGATGTGCTTGGCCAATTGGCCCGCGAGGGAACGACCATGGTCATGGCGACCCACGATCTGCGTCTTGCGTCGCGCATCGCCAACAATGTCGTGTTTCTGGAAGCTGGCAAGGTGGTGGAAACGGGGACTGCCGAAGCCATTTTCCGTGCCCCCAAACAGGAGCGTACACGCCGCTTCGTCTCCTCCATCAATGCGGCGCAATCTCTCTAATCCAGATCGAAATCCTCACATCTGGCCGTAATAGACTGTTTTCAATTCGAGATTTCACGTCTAAGCCTATGTGACGATATCAGCATGAGGGAGGTTGCATGCCGACGGTTCTCGAGGAATTGGACGCGCGCCGGGCCGAAGCAAGGCTTGGCGGAGGCCAGAAGCGCATCGATGCGCAACATGCCAAGGGCAAGCTGACGGCGCGGGAACGCCTTGATGTTCTGCTCGATGAAGGTTCCTTCGAAGAATACGACATGTATGTCACCCACCGCGCGGTGGATTTCGGCATGGCGGAACAAAAAGTGGCGGGCGATGGCGTCGTCACCGGATGGGGCACCATCAACGGCCGGCAAGTCTACGTCTTCAGCCAGGATTTCACCGTTCTGGGCGGCTCGCTGTCCGAAACCCATGCGCAGAAGATTTGCAAAGTCATGGATATGGCGGTGCGCGCCGGTGCGCCGCTGATCGGCCTCAACGATAGCGGCGGCGCGCGTATTCAGGAAGGCGTGGCGTCGCTGGCCGGTTACGCCGAGGTCTTCCGCCGCAATGCCGAAGTATCCGGCGTCATCCCGCAAATCTCCGTCATCATGGGCCCCTGCGCGGGCGGCGCGGTCTATTCGCCAGCCATGACGGATTTCATCTTCATGGTGCGCGATACCTCCTACATGTTCGTCACCGGGCCTGATGTGGTGAAAACCGTGACAAACGAGATCGTCACCGCGGAAGAACTGGGCGGCGCCTCCACCCACACCAGAAAATCCTCAGTGGCCGATGGCGCGTACGAAAACGACATCGAAGCGCTGGAAGCCGTCCGGGCGCTCTTCGATTTCCTGCCGCTCAACAATCGCGAAAAAGCTCCGAACCGCCCGTTTCACGATGACCCGGCACGACTGGAGCAGCGGCTCGACACGCTGATCCCTGACAGTTCCAACAAGCCTTACGACATGAAGGAACTGATCCACGCGCTGGCTGATGAAGGCGATTTCTTCGAGATTCAGGAGGCCTTCGCCAAAAACATCATCACCGGCTTCATTCGTCTGGAAGGCCAGACTGTTGGCGTCGTCGCCAACCAGCCGATGGTGCTGGCCGGATGCCTGGATATCGACAGCTCGCGCAAGGCCGCCCGCTTCGTGCGCTTCTGCGATGCCTTCAACATTCCGCTTCTGACGCTGGTGGATGTGCCTGGCTTTCTGCCGGGTGTGGCGCAGGAATATGGCGGCGTCATCAAACACGGCGCAAAGCTACTGTTTGCCTATGCTGAAGCGACCGTGCCGATGGTGACTCTTATCACCCGCAAGGCCTATGGCGGTGCCTATGACGTGATGGCCTCCAAACATATCGGCGCCGACGTCAACTACGCCTGGCCGACGGCGGAAATCGCCGTCATGGGCGCAAAGGGCGCAGCGGAAATTCTCTACCGCTCCGAATTGTCAGACCCTGACAAGATCGCCGCACGCACAAAGGAATATGAAGAGCGTTTCGCCAATCCCTTCGTGGCGGCAGAACGCGGCTTTATCGATGAGGTCATCATGCCCCATTCCTCCCGCCGCCGCATTGCCCGGGCGTTTGCATCACTTCGCAACAAGCAGGTGACGACGCATTGGAAGAAACACGACACGATTCCACTGTGAGGACGAAACCATGATCTCCAAAATCCTCATCGCCAACAGAGGTGAAATCGCCTGCCGCGTGATCCGCACGGCCAAGGCCATGGGCATAAAGACTGTCGCGGTTTACTCCGATGCCGACGCCAATGCGCTGCATGTGCGCGAGGCTGACGAGGCGGTCCATATAGGCCCTGCCCCGTCCAACCAGTCCTATATCGTCATCGAGAAGATTCTGGAGGCGATCGAGCAGACGGGGGCTGATGCCGTGCATCCCGGCTATGGCTTCCTGTCGGAAAATCCCAACTTTGCGGCAGCGCTTGACAAGGCCGGCGTCATCTTCATCGGCCCGCCGGTAAAAGCCATCGAAGCGATGGGCGACAAGATCACGTCGAAGAAGCTGGCGCAGGAGGCCGGTGTTTCTACCGTGCCCGGGCATATGGGCCTGATCGAAGATGCGGACGAGGCCGTGAATATCGCGTCTTCCATCGGTTATCCTGTGATGATCAAGGCATCCGCTGGCGGCGGCGGCAAGGGAATGCGGATTGCCTGGAATGATGCCGAGGCGCGTGAGGGCTTCCAGTCCTCGAAGAACGAGGCGAAGGCCTCGTTTGGCGATGACCGCATTTTCATCGAAAAATTCGTCAACCAGCCGCGCCACATCGAAATTCAGGTTCTGGGCGACAAGCATGGCAACGTGCTTTACCTCGGAGAGCGCGAATGCTCCATCCAGCGCCGCAACCAGAAAGTCATTGAAGAAGCGCCTTCGCCTTTCCTCGATGAAGCAACGCGCAAGGCAATGGGCGAACAGGCCGTCGCCCTTGCCAAAGCCGTCGGCTATTATTCAGCTGGTACGGTAGAGTTCATCGTGGATGGCGAGCGCAATTTTTACTTCCTCGAAATGAACACGCGTTTGCAGGTAGAACACCCGGTTACCGAACTGGTAACCGGTATCGATCTGGTGGAGCAGATGATCCGCGTTGCCTCTGGCGAACGCCTTGCCTTTAGCCAGAGCGACGTCAAAATCAACGGCTGGGCCATTGAAAGCCGTCTCTACGCTGAAGATCCCTACCGGAACTTCCTGCCTTCCATCGGTCGCCTGACACGTTATCGGCCTCCGAAAGAAGGCAAGCAGACCGATGGCACCATCATTCGCAATGACACGGGCGTGTTCGAAGGCGGTGAAATCTCGATGTATTATGATCCGATGATCGCCAAGCTTTGCTCCTGGGGACCGGACCGGATCACCGCCATCGATGCCATGAGCGAGGCGCTGGACAGTTTCGAGGTCGAGGGCATTGGCCACAACCTGCCTTTCCTTTCCACCGTCATGCAAAATCAACGTTTCCGCAGCGGAAACCTGACGACTGGCTTTATCGCGGAAGAGTTTCCCGAGGGCTTTGCGAGTGTCGAACCGGATGCGGAGACCGCACGGAAACTGGCCGCCATTGCCGCACTGATTCATCACCGCGTGCAAACCCGCGCCATGCAGATCTCCGGCACCATCGGCAATCATCGCCGCGTGGTTGGCAAGGATTGGGTTGTCACCTTCTTCAAAACAGATCACAGCATTTCTCTCGACACTACCGAAAGCATCGTGACAGCGACCTTCGAGGACGGCACCGCGCTGCCGGTCGAAACAAGCTGGCTACCGGGGCAGACGTTGCAAGTGTTCACGGTCGGCGGCCAGACCATGGCGGTGAAGATCGATCTTTCACCATCAGCAATCCGTCTGCGCTGGCGGGGCATGGATCTTACGGTGCGGGTTCGCACGCCGCGTGTAGGAGAACTCGCGCGCCTGATGCCGGAAAAGCTGCCACCGGATACGTCCAAACTGCTGCTTTGCCCCATGCCGGGCGTCGTGACCTCCATTTCCGTGCAGGCGGGTGATCAGGTGGAGGCAGGCCAGGCACTGGCAACGGTGGAGGCCATGAAGATGGAAAACATCCTGCGCGCAGAACGCCGAGGCCGCGTCAGCAAGATATCCGTCAGCGCCGGAGACAGCCTTGCAGTGGACGAGGTAATTTTGGAGTTTGAGTAGGGGAAGCCCGCCTTTTACGCTGCCGTTTTGCCACAAATCGCGCTAAAGCTGCCGTATATGAGTCTATGAGATTCCTCTCCCACCTCTGGCTAATGCCGAACGAGTAATGCCGATGCCTGACGAAACCCGAGTGAGACTGCGCGATATCGGTTTTGTTCCGGGCGTTTACGAAACAGGCAGGCTGAACGCCATCACCGATGTTTCAGGCCTGCGCGTCGGCCATTCGACCGTCATCGAGGGCGACACCATCCGCACAGGTGCAACCGCCATTTTTCCCCATGGCGGCAACCTGTTTCAGGACAAGGTTCCGGCGGCACTTGCGGTCTATAACGGCTTTGGCAAATTCGTCGGCGCAACGCAGATCGAGGAACTCGGCGAAGTCGAGACGCCGATCATTTTCACCAATACACTCGCCACAGGCCGCGCCATCGAGGCCATCAACCGCTACACGCTTGCCCAACCCGGCAATGAGAAGGTCGTTTCGCTGAACGCCGTGGTTGGCGAGACGAATGATTCCCGCCTGAACGATATCCGCGCCGGTCGCCCGACCATAGACGAAATCGCTTTGGCGCTGGACAATGCCCGCGAAGGTGCGATCGATGAAGGCGCAGTTGGCGCAGGCACCGGCACCGTCGCTTTCGGTCTGAAGGGCGGTATCGGCACCAGTTCCCGCGTCCTGTCCATTGCGGGTGAAAGCTATACGCTGGGCGTTCTCGTGCAATCCAATTACGGCGGCAACCTTCTGGTCTGCGGCAAGCCCTATGTCAGCCCGCAGCATCTGGATAAGGATGGCTCCATCGTCATCGTGCTGGCGACCGATGCGCCTTTGTCTTCTCGCAATCTGAAGCGGCTGGCTGCGCGTTCCTTCGGTGGACTGGCACGCACGGGTGCGGCGCTCAGCAACGGTTCGGGTGATTATGCGCTTGCCTTTTCAACCGCAGAAAATGTTCGCCGCACGCCGGAGCGTCGCAAGGGGCTTTACGCCTATCCAGAGCTTTCCAACGACGTCATTTCTCCGTTGTTCGAAGCCGCTATCGAAGCGACGGAAGAAGCAATTTTGAACTCGCTTTGCATGGCATCGTCTACACGCGGCTTCAATGCGGCCACGGCTAAGCCATCGACCATTCCCGCTATTTCCATCGAAGCGCTTAAAGCGCTGCTTTCCTCTCGACCCTAAAGGACACATCATGCCCAGCGAAACCAGCCGCATCGTCTATATCAACGGCGAATTTCTTCCCGAAGCCGAAGCCAAGCTTTCCATTTTCGACCGTGGTTTTCTGTTCGGAGACGGCATTTACGAGGTGACGTCGGTAGTCGGTGGCAAGTTGATCGACAGCGATCTGCACATGGCGCGACTGGAACGCAGTGCCGGTGAAATCGATATCCCGCTGCCCATCACCACCCAGCAGGTTGTCGAGGCGGAGCGTCGTCTGATCAAGGACAACAATCTGGTGGAGGGCCTGATCTATCTGCAACTGACGCGTGGCGCAGAAGACCGCAACTTTCTGTTTTCCGACGATCTCGCCCCAACACTCGTCATGTTCCCACAGGTGAAAAAGCTGATCGGCGGTCCGCAGGAGGCAACCGGGCTCTCGGTCAAGTCCGTTCCGGATCAACGCTGGGCACGCCGCGATATCAAGTCCGTCTGCCTGCTGCCACAGGTCATGGCAAAGCGTATTGCCAAGGCGGAAGGCTGCGATGAGGCGTGGATGATCGAGGATGGTTTCGTCACCGAAGGTGCATCTTCTACCGCTTACATCATCACCGCCGACAATAAGCTTGTGACACGGGGCAACAGCAACAAGACGCTCCCCGGCTGCACCCGCGCAGCTGTCTTGCAGTTGGTGGAAGAAGCGGGACTGACGCTGGAAGAACGGGCCTTCACGCTTCAGGAAGCGCTCGAAGCACAGGAAGCGGCGCTGACGAGTGCGGGCAATTTCGTCATGCCCATCACCACCATCGACGGCAAGCCCATCGGCAACGGCAAGCCCGGCCCGTTGGTCACACGTCTGCGAGAGCTCTACCTCGAAAACGCATTGCGCACGGCGATCTGATACTCAGCGGCGCTCGATCTCTCAGGTCGAGCGTCGATATTCGATCATCCGGGCGCGGCTGGAAACCAGTTCGACGCGATCCTGATCCAGCATGTTCAGGCATACCCTTTTCGTCCACGGACCATCGATCAGCGTGAACAGAAAACGCCCATTGCCCAGCGCCGTCAGCGGCATGGTGTGGCGCACCGGGCCGATACCCATGGACAAGGCTCCGTCCGCAATCACGAACTCCGCCCCTTCGGGCGAGCGCCAGCAGCCCGAAAGTGCGGCCGGAAGCTCATGCTGACCAACGGGCAGAAAACGGCGCTGCGCGTGTCCCGCCTCTCCCACAAGCACATCCCCTTCCAGGCGCAACTGCATGGGCGATGACGCGGAACGGGAGGAAACCCAGCCGTTTTCACCCTCATAAAGCGTATCATCAGCGTCAATAAAGGTGCAGGTGCTTCCCTTGATTTCCAGCCACCATGGACCTGTTTCAGTGACATAGAGACCATCCGGCAGCGTATTAGCCGGTTTCGGAAGCGGCAGACCGGTCAGCGCCGCCATGCTTTCCAGCGCAATCTTGAAACCATTGGTATCTTCGCGGTTGGACACCACGACAAAGCCTGTACCATTCTCCGGGTCGAGCAAGAAATAGGTCTTGTAGCCGGGATGTGACCCACCGTGACCGACAAAACGGCGTGAGCCCAGATGCGACCAACGCAGGCCAAGTCCGTATTCGCTCATTCTCCCGTCAGCAATCGGGCGTTCGGCAGCCATTTTTTCGAAGAGGCCCGAAAAGCCGTGTTCGCCCTGCAGCAGCGCCTGTAGCCAGCGCACCAAGGCCTCAGCACTGCCAGCAAGGCTTCCCGATGCGGAGATGTGAAGGCCCGCTGAGGACAGCTGCCAACCTTGCTCGGCTTTCCAATAGCCCGGTACAAGTCCTGCCACCGAATCGTTCCAGACATCGGGGGCTTTCAGAAAAATGCCGAGTGGTGCCGCAATTTGTTTCTGCACGAAGTCATCGAAGCGCAGACCCTTTCGTTCCAGCGCCGCCTCCACCAGACGATAACCGGTGTTGGAATAGGACACTTCGCTGCCTGCCGGAAAATTGAGCCGCGTCATTCGCGAGAGATAGTCTAGCAACGGCCCCGGCTTCGTCTCCGTGTAGACGGAAAGGCCTAGCAATGAGAGGCATTCACGCACGTCCGGCAGACCGGCGCTCATATCCAGCGCCTGGCCGACCGTAACGTCGCGAAGTGGCGATTGAAGTTCGGCTATGTGTTGCCCGAGGGGATCATCCAGCGAGATCAGATCGCTGTTTTCCAGCACCATGGCGCAGAACACATGCTTGGTGACGGAGGCATAGCGCACAACGCTTTTTGATGTGAAGGGCGTGAGCATGGACAGACTCTCGACACCACCAGCGTGAGCAAAACGGATGCCGGATCGATCAAAGCCGATAACGCAGCCGCCGGGCTCCTGGCTTGCCCATTGAGAAACGAAATGCGCTGCTACATCGGATGCAGCGCTCCAGTCTTGATCGTCCAGCATGTCTTTTTCCATTCAAATGGCCCCGTTAAACGCAACGGAGCCCTGTTCGGGCATTGCATTTGCACCTATCTGACGCTTACAGCAACGCCTGTCAGACATTATCCGAAAGTGACCGCCACATGACCAGCCCCAATGCCGTGCCCGTATTCGATGGCCACAACGATGTCCTCCTGCGCCTCAAGCTTTCCGGCCATGCGGCCCCGGAAACGCTGTTCATCGAAGGCGATACTGTCGGACACATCGATTTGCCGCGCGCAGAAAAGGGTGGCTTGGCAGGCGGTCTTTGCGCGATCTTTGTTCCGTCACCGCAGGGTTTTGATGCCAACCGCGACTTTCTGCCGCCCAGCCAGCCAGATGCACTGGCTACGACGCTCGGCATGGCCAGCCTACTGTTTCGCATCGAGGCGGCGTCCAACGGCAAACTCAAAGTCTGCCGCAGCGCTGCCGATATTCGCCACGCCATGTCAAATGGAGCCTTCGCCTCGGTGCTGCATATCGAGGGTGTAGAAGCTTTCGATGCCAATCTCGATGCGCTCTATGTTCTGCATCAGGCGGGTCTTCGCACGCTGGGTCCGGTGTGGAGCCGCCCCAATATTTTTGCGCATGGCGTTCCGTTCCGCTTCCCATCGACACCCGATATCGGCCCGGGCCTGACGGATGCTGGACAGCGGCTGATCAAGGCCTGCAATGAGTTGAAGATCATGGTCGATCTTTCTCATATGAATGAGCAGGGTTTCTGGGATATCGCCAAAATCTCGAATGCGCCGCTGGTTGCTTCGCATTCCAATGCGCATGCGCTGTGCAACCACAGCCGTAATCTGACCGACCGTCAGCTTGATGCCATCAGGGATACAGGCGGCTTGGCCGGCATCAACTTCGGCGTGCTGTTCATGCGCCAGGATGGCGTCAAGAATCCCGACACCGATCTTGGCGAGCTGGTGCGGCATGTGGATTATATGGTCGAGCGCATGGGCATAGACCATGTTGCCATGGGTTCGGATTTCGATGGCACGACTATTCCCGCCATTATGAAAGACGCGTCCGACCTGCAACTGCTCGTTGATGCCCTGCGCAAAGCAGGTTACGATCAGGCTTCGCTTGAGAAGATTTGCCACGGCAACTGGATTAGAACTCTGGAGGCCACCTGGGGAGCGTGACGCTGGCCAAAAATATCTTCGCGCACAGCCGCCGGTCAGTTGCTTTCATTTCAGCGAAGGACCACAAGCCTTCGCGGTAATACTGCATGCTGCTTCGCTGTGCGTTCGAAGAATTTATGAAATAAAAATCAAATCTTCGTATTTGTGAAAACACAACGAACTAGCGTCACAATGCTGTGGTTGGCCAGACTCAATCTGATCTTGTGGAAAAGCATATGACAGAGAAGAACGACGTAGCGCAGATCGAAGACGCAGAAGCCGGGCTCGAAGGCTTTTTTGAGCGGTACAGACCTCATCTCACATCGATTGCGGTGACGCTCGTCTTCGTGATGATGACCTTCACCATCTACAAGCTGACCTCGGAAGTCCGCTATGACGAGATCGTCGATGCGCTGGCCGATACGAGTTGGCGCGCTGCCGCACTTGCTGTTCTTTTCACGGCGCTCAGCTTTGCCGCGCTGATCTGTTATGACCTCAACGCCATCGAATATATCGGCAAGAAGCTGCCGACACCCTCCGTCATCACCACCGCCTTCATCGCCTATGCTGTCGGCAATACCGCCGGTTTCGGCCCGCTCAGCGGTGGCGCGATCCGGTTTCGCGCCTATTCACGGCTGGGACTGACACCATCGGACATAGCGCGCATCATCGCCTTTGTGACGCTGTCCTTCGGTCTTGGCCTGCTGGCCGTCAGTGCGCTCTCCACACTCATCGTCGCTCCGCGCGTTGCCAGCATTCTGGGGATCGACCCGGTTTGGCTCAGAGGCGGCGCGCTGATCGTCATCTGCGTCATGGCGACGTTGCTGTTCCTGGGCCGTAATGGCAGGGTCATCCAGATCAAACGCCTGAAGTTGCGCCTGCCCGACAGCCGCACGTCATCCCGTCAGTTTCTGGTGTCTGCGCTGGATATCGCGGCCTCCGCCTCCGTTCTTTACGTGCTGCTGCCGGAAACGAATGTCGGCTGGCCGAGCTTCTTTGCCATCTATGCGACAGCCGTGGGCCTTGGCGTTCTTAGCCACGTTCCCGCCGGTCTCGGCGTTTTTGAAACGGTCATGGTCGCGGGCCTTGGCAACGCCATCAGCCTCGATCAGCTGCTGGGCGGGCTCGTGCTTTACCGCATGATCTATCACGTCCTGCCGCTGCTGGTCGCCATCTTCCTGATGCTGGCGTCCGAAATGAAGCAGTTTGCCTCGAAGCCAGTGATGGCGGATATCGGCAACCTCGCTGCGCGACTTGCTCCGTCCCTGCTCTCGGCCTATGCGCTCATTCTCGGCACAATGCTGATTTTTTCCAGCGTGACGCCCACGCCGGATAGCAATCTCGATTTCCTCTCCGGCTTCGTCCCGTTGCCGATCATCGAAGCAGCCCACTTTCTGTCGAGTATTCTCGGCCTCGTTCTGGTCGTCGCCTCCCGTGGCCTTAGCCAACGGCTGGATGGCGCGTGGTGGGTAGCGTTGGTTGCGGCGGCTGGCGGTCTGTTCCTGTCGCTTATAAAGGCCATCGCCGTTTTCGAAGCGATCTTCCTTGGGATATTTATCGTTGCGCTGTTTTTCAATGTGCGCAGCTTCAACCGCCACGCTTCGCTTCTACGTCAGGCCCTGGGCCCGACATGGCTTGCGGCGATGGCTGTCATCGTTGCCGGTGCTGCCACTATCCTTTTCTTCGTTTACCGCGATACCGACTACAGCCAGACGCTGTGGTGGCAGTTCGAGTTTTCCGAGGAAGCACCGCGCGGCCTTCGCGCGCTTTTGGGGCTCGTGCTGGCCTCATCGACCATTGCCATCTTTAGCCTGCTGCGCCCGGTCATCTATCGTCCGGAAGAAATTCATCCTGACGACATCGTGCGGGCAACCTCGATTGTCGAGAAACAGGATGTCGCCGACGCCAATCTGGTGCGCATGGGCGACAAGCACGTCATGCTGTCGGAAAGCGGCAATGCTTTCATAATGTATGGCATTCGTGGACGCTCTTGGATTGCGCTTGCCGACCCTGTTGGCGACGAGAAAGACTTTGCCGACCTCGTCTGGCAGTTCGTGGAAACCGCGCGCTCATCCGGCGGCAGAGCCGTGTTCTATCAGATTTCACCGACCGTCCTGCCCTACTGCGCCGATGCCGGCCTTCGCGCCTTCAAGCTGGGTGAACTGGCCATGGTCGATCTCACCCGCTTTGAGCTGAAAGGCGGAAAACTCGCCAATCTACGCCAGTCTCTCAGCCGTGGTGCGCGCGATGGCCTGACCTTCTCGGTTGTCGAGACGCCAAACGTCCCGGAGATTTACGAGGACCTGAAGCGCGTCTCAGACTCCTGGCTGTCGCATCACAACACCCGCGAAAAGACCTTCTCCCTCGGCTCTTTCGAGAAGGATTACATCCTCTCGCAACCGGTTGCCGTTCTGCACAAGGATGGGCAGGTCACGGCTTTCGCCAATCTGCTGATGACTGAAACCAAGGACGAAGTTACCGTTGATCTCATGCGCTTCTCGCCGGACGCGCCGCGCGGCTCGATGGATTTTCTGTTTGTCAGCATTATTGAATATATGCGGGAACAGGGTTACTCCTATTTCAACCTTGGCATGGCACCGCTTTCGGGCATGTCCAAACGGGAGGCGGCCCCTGTGTGGGACCGAATTGGCGGCACCTTGTTCGAACACGGTGAGCGTTTTTATAACTTCAAGGGTTTGAGAGCGTTCAAATCGAAATTCCACCCGAAATGGGAGCCCCGCTATGTGGCGGTTTCCAACGGTACGAGCGCTGCTTTGGCCCTTATGGACGCAACCGTTCTCATCAGCGGCGGCGTCAGAGGAGTAATTGGTAAATGACGGGCATGAAACACCTGAAAGCCGCACTGCTGGCAGCTGCATTCCTCATACCCGCCTGCGCTTCGGCTCAGGATGCCAACAGTTTCCAGACAGGCATGATCCCGGCTGACCACATCATGCTGCCCAGCGATGACCTGACCGCCAATATCTTCCTGATTTCAGGTGCAAATGGCTGGGGCGAGGCGGAGCAGACGGAAGCCGACGCGCTGGTGGAAAAGGGTGCTGCTGTCGTCGGCATCGATCTTCCGAAATATATCGAAGCCCTCAAGGCCGATGATGATGACTGCATTTACATGATCTCCGACATCGAGGAACTTGCGCAGGAAATTCAGCGTAAGGCCGGTGTTTCGAACTACCGCCCGCCGATCATTGCCGGTATTGGCGATGGTGCGACGCTGGCGCTTGCCATGATCGCGCAGAGCCCCGCCGCCACCATCGGTGAAGCCGTGGCTGTCGATCCCGTCGCCGGTATTCCGCTTGATAAAATTCTCTGCACGCCCGCCACGAAAGAAAAGGACAATGGCCGCACGATCTACGGCCTGACCGATGGTTCCTTGCCGGCTCCCGTCAGCGTCGTCTTCACGCCCAAGGCGGATGCCAAGGGTCGCGCCCATGTCGAAGACCTCGTGAAATCCCACTCCGATATCGATGTCAAGGATGTGACTGACGACGCGCAAGCGGCGCTTGCGCAGACGCTGCAGGACCGCATCGATGCGGCCGGAAATTCCGACAACCCGCTCGGCCTGCCGCTGACCGTTCTCGAAGCCAAGCCGACCATGGACACCATGGCTATCATCTATTCCGGCGATGGCGGCTGGCGCGATCTGGACAAGGATGTCGGCGGCTTCTTGCAGCAGGATGGGGTACCGACTATCGGCATAGATTCCCTGCGTTATTTCTGGTCCGAAAAGAAGCCGGAAGAAATCGCCGCCGATCTTTCGCGCATCATCGATACCTACCGCAAAGAGTGGAAGGTGAAGAATGTCGTGCTGATCGGTTATTCCTTCGGCGCCGACGTCCTGCCCGTTACCTTCAATGCGCTGCCGGAGAAGGACAAGAGCCGCATCGTGCAGATGAGCCTTCTGTCCCTCTCGCATGAGGTATCCTACGAAATATCCGTCGGCGGATGGCTTGGTGTCTCCGGTTCAGGAACGCAAGATCCGGTCAATGATCTGGCAAAGATCGATCCGAAGATCGTTCAATGCGTCTATGGCACGGATGACGAGGATGCTGCTTGCCCGGCACTGAAGGACAAGGGTGCGGAAATCATCGGAATCGACGGTGGACATCACTTTGACGAGGATTACAAGGCGCTGACAAAACGCATCATCGCCTCGCTGAAAAAACGTCTTCAGCATTAAGCCAGACTCGATTTCTTTGTCGACATATTGAATACAGAGCATCGACTCTGTATTCCCTGCTGTCATCACGTCAATGAAAGATCGACGCATGTTCCCTGCCAAGCCAGCCCCCATCACCAACGAAGAACGCCAGCAAAGACTGCAACACCTGCGTCGCCTGATGCAGGAGCAGGGTGTTGCCGCGCTGCTGCTGGGTTCCACCGAGAGCCTGCGCTACTTCACCGGTCTGGTGTGGCACCAGAGCGAGCGACTGTTGGGAGCCGTCATCACCTCCACCAGCCTGCACTACATCGTTCCCGGTTTCGAAAAGAGCCGCGTCGATACGCTGCCGCATCTCGAAGGTGAGGTCCACATATGGCAGGAAGAGGAAAGCCCGGCAGCCCTCGTCGCTTCATTGATCGGCGACAAGGGCCGGGTTGCGCTGGATGATGCCTTGCCGCTGTTCATCTATCACAGCCTTGCAAAAGCGCTCGGACAGGACAGGCTTCTTGATGGCGGCGCACTGATCAGCAGCCTGCGTAGTCGCAAGTCTCCAAACGAAATCGCCATCATTCAATATGCCATGGATCTGACGCTGGAGGTGCAGAAGTGCGCGCACGTCATCATGAAGCCCGGCATCCGCGCATCCGAGGTCGTTCGTTTCATAGACGAACAGCATCGCAAACTCGGCGGTGAAAGTGGTTCCTATTTCTGCATCGTCTCGTTTGGCACCGCCACGTCGCTTCCGCATGGCGCGGATGGCGACCAGACCCTGCAAGAAGGCGACGTCATTCTGGTCGATACCGGAACGCGCATCGATGGTTATCACTCCGATATCACTCGCACCTATGTGCTGGATGAACCCAAAGCGGATTTCGCCCGAGCATGGGCCATTGAGCGCGAGGCACAACAGGCGGTCTTCGATGCTGCTAAGCTGGGCGCACCGTGCGGGAGTCTGGATGATGCGGCGCGCAGCGTGCTCGCAAAGCATGGGCTAGGGCCGGACTACGCGCTGCCGGGCCTGCCGCACCGTGCCGGCCATGGGCTGGGCTTGGAAATTCATGAGGCGCCCTATATCGTGCGCGGAAATTCTTTGCCGCTCTCGGAAGGCATGTGTTTTTCCAACGAACCCATGCTTGTTTATCCTGACCGTTTCGGCATTCGTCTGGAAGACCATATTTATATGGGTAAGGACGGTGCAAAATGGTTTACGCAACCTGCCACATCGCCCACCCAACCATTTTCTGATTAAATTTGGACGTTGGCATCCAACATAAAATATAGTTTTCATACCGCGAATCATATTGCTGGAGCCGATGATGTCCGTTGCTGAAAAAAGAAAAACAAAAACACCTATTTTGGTAGACCGGATCACGGATTTTATCGAGAAAATTCAGGCAACTAAAAAGGCAGATGGTACCTTCGACACCAAAAAAATCGGGGCGCTATGGAATGAAGAGGTACGCTTTCATTTTGAAAATGGGAGAACCGAAAAGACGCTGGAACTCTATATTGTAAAATATAGATATGCGTTGAAAGATGCTTTTGGCCCGAAAACGACGCCGCTTGCCATCTGCAACATGAAAAAACTCCGTGAGCGGCTGGACACCTATATCAAGAGCGAGAAATACGCCGTGGTGGGCGTTGCAAGCTCTATTCAGGAAAAGCTGGAACGCGCCGAATACAATATGGCCGGGCGCAAACCACGCTTCTTGCTGCGCGTTTCGAACTTTATTGCCGCAACCAATGGCCTCACCACCAAGGCGGAAATGCAGGCATTGTGGGACGCAGAGATGGCGTCCATGGGAGACAAGGCGCAGGCAACAGTCATCTCCTACATTACCAAATACCGCAACGCGCTACGCGAGGCCTTCGGTGATGACCATCCCATGCTGCGCATCGCCGCTGGCACGCCGCAGCTTTACGATGAAGCGCGCAAGATCAAAATGGCAAAAATCGCCAACAAGCATGGCTCGCTCATCACCTTCGAGAACTATGCGGAGGTCATGCGGCGGTGTCGTCGTTATCTGCAATCATCCGACCCCATGACCATCGCGATTGGCCTGATGGGCACGACGGGACGGCGTCCCTATGAAATCTTCACCCAGGCCGAACTGACGCCTGCCGCCTATGGCAAGGGCGTTTCCAAATGGAGCGTACTGTTCAACGGGCAGGCCAAGACTAAACAGGGTGAAGGCACGAAGTTCGGCGTGACCTACGAAATCCCGGTGCTGGAACAGGCGAAAATCGTGCTTGATGCCTATCAGCGCCTGCGGGACAGCAGCGATGGCAAGCTGTGGCTGGGGCTCAGCGTCGATGATTTTACGTCGGAGGTCCGCCTGCCCTTGCGCGATGAGGTGATCAGCAAATTCGAGGATATCTGGCCCAAGGAAGAGCCGCCAAAGCCCTATGGCCTTCGACACCTCTATGCCGAAATCGCCTTCCGCAATTTCGCGCCATCCAGCGTCACGAAGAACAGCTATTTCGCCGCCATCCTCGGCCATAACAACAACGATCTTGAAACGTCGCTGTCCTACATGACCTACACATTCCCGGAGGATGCCGAGGCATCCAAGGCGCGTGCCGAAAAAGTGGCAGACCGCACCATTCGGCAGATGGTCGAGGTCAACCGAATTCCAGGCATGCCGCAGAAATAAGCACCCGGCGTTCCTGCCGGGTCCACTTGATGTCAAACCTTACAAAGCGCTTGCGCGGGCCGCCTGCACTCGCGGATCGGGGTCTAGACCGGCTGCCAGCAGCTTGCGGGTATAATCCTTTTCCGGTGTTTCGAAGATTTGCCGGACCGTGCCCATCTCCACCACATCTCCATGCTGCATGACCATGACGTGGTCTGCAAAATCGCGCACGACAGGCAAATCATGGGCGATGAAGATGAAGGCGATGCCGAGTTCCTTGCGCAGCCTGTCCAGCAGCGCGATGACCTGCGCCTGAATGGAAACATCGAGCGCGGAAACCGCTTCATCGCAAACAATCAGTTGCGGCTCCAGTGCTAAGGCGCGAGCGATAGCGATGCGCTGGCGCTGACCACCGGAAAACTGGTGCGGGTATCGCTGCGCATGGGCGGGGGAGAGACCGACCTGCGCCAGCAATTCATCGACCCGTGCGCGCCATTTGGCCTTGGGCAAAATTTCTGGGTGGACGACCCAAGCCTCGGAAATCAACTGATAGACCGACATGCGCGGGTTGAGCGATTGCGTCGGGTCCTGAAACACCATCTGTATCTGTCGACGAAGGCCGTAAAGTTCCTTTGGCGGCATGGTCAGCAGATCACGGCCCTTCCAATAGGCCTTGCCCGAGTCCGACGGTTCCAGCCGCAGCAGTGCGCGGGCCAGCGTCGATTTACCGGAACCGCTTTCGCCGACGATAGCCAGCGTTTCACCGGCCATCAGATCGAACGACACGCCCTTCAGCGCTTTAAACGCACCGTAGGATTTTTCGAGATTTTCGACATGCAGAAGCGGCTCGCCCTTGGCATCCGGCTCATGCATCTTGCCCTTGCCGGGCGCTGCCGAGATGAGTTTCAGCGTGTAAGGGTGTTTGGGGTTGTGATAAACCTCGTCCGGCGTGCCGGATTCAACAATCTCGCCTGAATTCATGACGACGACACGATCCGCAATCTCGGCCACGACACCCAGATCGTGGGTGATCAGCAGCAGGCCCATGCCCGTCTCTTTTTGCAACTCGCCCAGCAGCTTAAGAACTTCCGCCTGCACCGTGACGTCAAGCGCTGTCGTGGGCTCATCCGCAATGACGATATCGGGCTTCATGGCCAGCGCCATTGCAATCATGATGCGCTGGCGCTGGCCACCAGAGAACTGGTGCGGATACTTGTCCATCGCAGCTTCCGGGGATGGAAGGCCGACGCGGGCGAAGAGTTCCAGCGCGCGTTTGCGCGCCGTATCCGCCGTCACACCGTGGATAGTCATGACCTCGATGATCTGCCAGCCGACGGTGTAGACCGGGTTCAGATGGCTCAGCGGGTCCTGAAAGATCATGGCGATGCGCTTGCCATTGACGGCGCGGCGCTCCTCACTGGTCATCTTCAGCAGGTCCTGTCCCGACAACAGGATTTCTCCATTGGTGATTTCACCCGGCGGCATATCTAGAATGTTCATGATGGCGGATGCCGAGACCGACTTGCCCGAGCCGCTTTCGCCGAGAATGGCCAGCGTTTCACCGCGATCCAGATGCCAGTTGATATTCTTCACCGCATTGACGATGCCGCCTGCCGTGTGAAACTGGACGGAGAGATTGCGGACTTCCAGCAGATGATCAGCCATTCTTCTTGCCTCCGATTTCCAGTCTCCAGCGCTGCACGGGATCGAGCGCCACACGCATCCAATTCGACAGCAGGTTCAAAGACAGGGTGGTGAGGATGATTGCCAGACCCGGCCAGAAGGCGAGCCACCAGGCATTGGTGAGATATTGCTTGCCCTGCGCAACCATAAGACCCCAGGTGATTTCCGGTGGCTGAATACCGATGCCGAGGAAGGACAGCGAGGATTCAGCCAGCATGACGAAGGCGAAATCGAGCGTCGCAATCGTCACCAGCGTTGGAAAGACCATGGGCAGGATATGGCGGAAAACGATGCGCATGGATGACGCACCCATGACCTGCGCCGCCTGCACGAACATGCGTTGGCGAATTTCCAGCACTTCCGCGCGCGTGGTGCGCAGATAAACGGGAATGCGGGTGATGGCCAGAACGATGATGATGTTACCGACCGATGGCGCCAGCATGTAAAGCACGATCACCGCCAGAAGCAGCGACGGGAAGGACATGATGACATCGGCCAGACGCATAATGATGTTCGACACACGCTCGGAAGCATAACCGGCAATCAATCCCAGCAGCGAGCCGATGATGGCGGAACACACCACCGCACCGGCGGCAATCATCAATGTGTTTTGCGCAGCAACGATGATACGGGCCAACAGCGAGCGGCCAAGGGCATCGCCACCCAGTATGAAAAGCCAGCCCTTATCGACCGTAAAGGGCGCGAGATTGCGGGCGCGCAGGTTCATGGAAACTGCTGAATCACCCATCAGCATCGGGCCGAACAAAGCGCAAAACACGGCGATAATCAGGAAAATGGCTGCGCAACAGGCGAATTTGTCGTGCCACAGCATTCCAAGAATAACGGACACACGACCGCGAGGCTTGGCTTCGATTGTCTGGACGTGGGGAAGTGTACTGGACATGGTCATGACCTCAAGTCCGCAGGCGCGGATCGAGTGCCGCATAGGCAAGATCGATCAGCAGGTTCATGATGAAAATGGCAATCGCTGTGACCATGATCGCCGCGAGAATGACGTTGAAGTCACGCTGGAGAATGGAATCGATCATCAGCTTGCCGACCCCGGGGAAGCCGAAAATGGTTTCCACCACCACGGCACCGTTCAGCATGGCCGCCGCCTGGTCGCCAATGACGGTGATGACCGGCAGCATGGCGTTGCGAAGCGTATGCACGAAGATGATAGTGCGGTTGTTGACGCCCTTAGCACGTGCGGTCTTCACATAGGCCGAGCCGAAGGCAGACAGCATGGAGCCGCGCACGATTTGCAGGATGAGGCCGAAGGGGCGGATGAAGAGAACCGCGATCGGCAAGATCCAGTGCCAGATCGTGCCAGTACCAGATGTCGGCACCCAGCCGAGCGTGACCGAGAACACGACAATACCGACAATTGCGATCCAGAAATCAGGTGCGGAGGCACCGATGAGCGAGATAAGTGATACGAAGCGGTCGAATACGCCACCGGGACGAAACGCTGCAATTGAACCGATGACGATGGCAGCGACCGTCACCAGCGTGATGGTGATCAGCGCCAATTGCAGCGTCCAGGTGAAAGCCTCCAGCACCACATCGATAGCCGGGCGGGCCTTGCGCAGGCTATCACCGAAATCCAGATGCAGCACGTCCCAGACGTAACGTCCGAACTGTTCGATAAGCGGGTCGTTGAGACCATTGAGTTCACGGAACTTGTCCAGCATCTCCTGGGAGGCATCGACCGGCAGGAACAGTGCCGCCGGGTCGCCTGTGAGACGCGAGAGGAAGAACACGATGACGATGAGTGCGATGAGCGAGAACAGGCTCGCTACGATCCGCTTGAAAATCTTCTTTCCCATCGAACTTTCTCCGGTGATGGAGAAAAGGCGGAGAGGAATTCCGCCTTTTCCGATTGGCTGATTGCGACGGATTACTTGAAGCTGATTTCAGAAAGCTGCAGCTGCGAGTTTGTCGCGATGGTGGGGGTGAATGCGATGCGCGGATTGACGCGGGCAAAACCGACCATGTGGAACATCAGAACATCGGCAACTTCATCATTATAAAGGTAAGCGATGAGCTTCTTCCAGTCTTCCACACGCTTGTCGCCGGTGGCGGCGGTCGCATCCGTAATCATCTTATCGACTTCGGGGTTAGCAATGCCGGACTGACGGCCCTTGCTATCGTACTTGAAATACATCGAGAAGACGGGATCGCCGCGGGAATTGTCGTGCTGGGCAGCAACGAGCTGCGGACCACGATTTTCCGGGTAAGGCTTGGAATACTGCTTTTCGAACTCCGCCACTTCATACATCTGAAGCTTGATCTTGAATCCAGCGGCCTCGAACATCTGCTGTGCGGCTTCCAGAACTTCCACGACGTTCGGGAAATTGTTGGTGCGTCCAACGATGGTAATCGGCGTATCGACCGGCACACCATCGGCCTTCGCTTCTGCGAGCAGCTTCTTGGCACCTTCCAGATCAAACGGAAGCGGCTTTACATCGGGGTTCCAGCCAATCGTGCTTGGAGGCACCATGGCAACAGCCTTGAGTGCGCCCCTGGGTAGAAGCGTGCCGATGAAGGCATCCCGATCCAGCGCCATGTTGAGCGCCTTGCGAACCCGCACGTCATCTAGCGGCTTGATGGACGTATCGACGCGCATGTAGAAGGTTTCGGAATTCAGATAGTTGAAATCGATCTTCGCGTCTGTCGCGTCCAGCTCGGAAATATTGGGTGCCAGATCGGCCTCGCCCGCCTTGACCATGGCTGCGCGAACGGATGGATCGCCACGGAACACATAGGTCGCCTTGGCAACATCCGGCGCCTTGCCCCAGTAATCGCTGCGACGTTCCAGCGTGATGTTCTGGCCAGCCTTCCATTCGGTCAGCTTGTAAGGGCCGGTGCCGATGGGATTGCGGGTGAATTCCATCGGTGTTTCGGAGGGAACGATGGTGACGAGCGTCATCAGCAGCGGCAGGATCGGCTGGGCCGGATCTGCGGTAATGTCGATGGTGTTATCGTCAACCACATTAGCGGAAATCTTGGTTTCGCCGAAATAGCGCGGCGTTTCGCAGGAGAGCTTGCTGCTCATCGCGCGTTCGATGGAGTATTTCACATCGCCCGCATCGAAAGCGGAGCCATCGGAGAATTTTGCGCCCTTGCGCAGATGGAAACGCCAGGTGCCCGGCTTTGCTTCTTCCCACTTTCCGGCCAGACGCGGCTGAAGACCCTTGTTGTTGCGGACATCCAGCTCGGTCAGCGTCTCGGAAATATTCTGCAGAACGATACGGCCGATATTCGAGCGCGTGGCCATGCACGGCTCGACCAGATCGACTTCCTCGTCCAGAACAATCGTCACATCCTTACCCGCACTTTGCGCGTAGCTGGGCGTAATTGACGAGGCGGCCAAAAGCGCGCCGATGAGCAATGTTTTGCTTGTCATAACTTTCCTCCCTGATGAAACAGCGTCGCGCTATTGAAAGCGCGCGACCGCTCGTCGATGCTCCTCACATTAACTGATACAAACTTGGATCAAAGGGCATAATTTGTCAACTTAACATCGACAACAAATAAAAATCACGCTCAATAATTTCTATATAATATTGTTTTAATTGATTTATTTATAAATAACACAAACTGATTACGGCAAATTACAAATCACTCCAACTTGACAACATTTGTTCGCAGGCGGATTATCCCTGTTAATAACTGATGTGACGGGAGGAAATTTATGACGCCTGAAGAGATTGCGGCAAAGATGGATGGGCATCTTTTTGCGGCAGGCGAAGGACGCAAAGAGGCTTACCTGCCTTCACCGAAAATCCAGAACCACGCGGCATTTTTGAGCTTCCTTCCGGATGGCACACTGGCCTGCGCTTGGTTTGGCGGCACGCTGGAAGGCAAGTCCGATATTTCCATTCACATTTCCACTCTGGGCGATGGTGCAGACACCTGGTCGCAGGCCGCTTTGGCGAGCCATGACGAGGAACGCTCCGAACAGAACCCGATGATTTTCGTCAGGCCCGATGGCAAGATCGCGCTTTTCCACACGGCGCAGCCTTCCGGCAATCAGGATGAGAGCCGCGTGATGGCGCATGATCTTGCGTTCGAAAACGGCAAGATCACTTCCGGCCCGGCACGCGACATCGGCCTTGCCAACGGCACTTTCATTCGCGCAACCATCGTGCGCCGTGATGACGGCGCTTGGATGCTGCCGCTGTTTCTGTGTAACCCCCGCCCCGGCGCAAAATGGACCGGCACACATGACACCGCAGCCGTCGCCGTCAGCACGGATGAGGGCAAAACATGGTCCGTATCCGAAGTGCCGGATAGTTTCGGCTGCGTGCACATGACCATCGTGCCGCTGGACGGACAGGACATGGCCGCCTTCTTCCGCCGGCGCCAGTCGGATTTCGTCTATCGCACGGAAAGCCATGATGGCGGTCGCAACTGGTCTGTGCCTGTGGCAACCGATGTACCCAACAACAATTCCTCCATTGCCGCCACGCGTCTGGCCGATGGCCGTGTTGCGCTGCTGTGCAACCCGGTCTCTGCCGCTACGTCCGATGCACGGCGAGAGTCGCTGTACGATGAATTGGGCGAAGACGACCATCGCCCCAATGCGGAAGGTGGCATTACGCCCATTTGGGGCGTTCCGCGCGCACCGGTTACGCTGTGCGTCTCCACGGATGGCGGCAAGAGCTTCCCGCAGCGACGCATCGTTGAAGATGGCCCCGGCACCTGCCTGTCCAACAATTCGGTGGATGGCCGCAACAAGGAAATGTCCTACCCCGCGCTCGTGGAAGGCAAGGATGGTGCTCTGCACCTCGCCTATACCTACCATCGTCGCGCCATCAAATATGTCCGCCTCGACAAGGGCTGGATCGACGGAGAAAACGCATGAGCGATATCGTTGGCATAACCATGGGCGATCCGGCTGGCGTCGGCCCCGAAATCACCATCAAGGCACTGGCCGAAATGAGTGCGGAAGACCGGGCCAATACCCGTGTCTTCGGTAACCTCAAACAGCTTGAGGCCGCCCGCACCGCGCTCGGTTCCGATCTGGACCTCACCGGCCTTGTCGAAAACATCGACATCGAAGGGGCACCGGTCGAATGGGGCAAGCTCAGCGCCGTCTCCGGCGACGCCTCCTTCCGCTTCATCGACAGCGCGGTGAAGGCAGCAACAGCTGGCAAGATCGGCTGCATCGTGACAGCACCGATCAACAAGGAAGCGCTGAATTCGGCAGGCCACCATTATGATGGCCACACCGGCATGCTGACATCGCTCACCGGTTCCAAATCTGCCTTCATGCTGCTGGCATCCGACCGCCTCAAGGTCATCCATGTCTCCACTCATGTTTCGCTGAAGGACGCCATCAGCCGCGCCAAGCCGGAGCGCATTCTGGCAACCATCCGCGCCGGTAACGACCACCTCAAGCGCATCGGCTACGATAAGCCGAAGATTGCGGTGGCCGGCATCAATCCGCATTGTGGTGAAAACGGTCTGTTCGGCACGGAAGACGATGAGTTCATCGCACCAGCCGTCGCGCAGGCACGTGCAGAAGGCATCGATGTCTACGGCCCGATCTCTGCCGACACCGTCTATCACCGCGCCTATAATGGCGGGTTTGATCTGGTCATCGCGCAATATCACGATCAGGGCCACATCCCCATCAAGCTGGTCGCCTTCGACACCGCCGTCAACGTCTCCGTGGGCTTGCCCATCGACCGTACCTCGGTCGATCATGGCACGGCCTTCGACATTGCCGGAACGGGCAAGGCCAACCACGTCAACATGAATGCGGCCATTGCCTATGCCCGCAAGCTGATTGCAGGAAAGAAGAAGAACAATGGCTGAAACCTTTGAAATCAGCGGCGTCTATTCCGCCGCAACCACCGCCATTGCCGCAGATGGCACGCCGGATTTCCGCCTGTTCACCGCCCATTGCAAGGCGCTGATCGAAGAAGGCTGCGATGGCGTGGCGCTTCTCGGCACCACCGGCGAGGCCAATTCCTTCGGCCTGAAACAGCGCATGGACATTCTGGAAAAGGCAATTTCAGGCGGCGTTCCCGCACAGAAGCTCTTGCCCGGCACGGCCCAGACAGCCGTTTCAGATACGGTCGAACTGACCCGCCATGCGGTTGAGGCCGGTGTGCCCGCCGTGGTTCTGCTGCCGCCGTTCTACTACAAGGGCGTGAGCGCAGAGGGTATCTACCGCGCCTATGCCAAGGTGGTGGAAGGCGTGAAGGATAACCGTCTGAAGGTCATTCTCTACCACATTCCGCAAGTGTCCGGCGTTGCCATTCCTCACGATGTCATCGCCCGCCTGCGCAATGATTTCCCCGGCGTCTTCGTCGGCATCAAGGACAGCTCTGGCGATCTGGAAAACATGAAGGCCATGGTCGCCGCCTTCCCCGGCTTCGGCGTTCTGGCCGGTGCGGACCCCGTGCTGCTGCCACTGCTGCAAGTGGGTGGTGCGGGCTGCATTACTGCCAGCTCCAACCTCGTCGCATCCGATCTGCGCATCGTCTTCGACAACTGGAACGTCGCTGGCAAGGAAGCGGTGGTCAAGGCTGCGCAGGATCACATTGTTGCATGGCGTGAGCTTACCAACACTTATGTGCAACTTCCCACCGTCAAGGCCATGGTTGCCAAGCGTCGCGGCGATAACGGCTGGCTGCGGGTGCATCCTCCCCTCATCGAGCTTTCCGATGCGGAACGAGAAACCGTCTGGGCGCGCATGGACGCGCTTGAAAACCAATAAGGAGCGGGCTCATGGATGCCATGGCACGGCCAATTACCCTGCATCAACCCAGGCGCCTTGAAATAGGCGCAGGTGCCTCCGGCAAGCTTGGAGAATGGGCAGACGGCGCACAGCGCGTGCTGGTCATCGCAACCGAACATACGGTCGGCTTCGCTGACCGGCTGAAGCTTACCGGCGATGTCAAAGTCTTCTCCGACATACCGCCGGAGCCGGATGACAAGGCGCTGGATGCTGCCATCGAAGTGGCGCGGTCGCTGAAACCCGACCTCGTCGTCGGCCTTGGCGGCGGCTCTGTTTTGGATGTCGCAAAACTGGTGGCTGCATTGTGGGACGGCGAACAGTCTCTTGATGATGTCGTTGGCCCTAACAAGGTTGCAGGCAGACGCACGCGTCTGGCGCAAATCGCCACCACCGCGGGAACGGGTTCCGAAGCCGGTATTCGCGCGCTGATTACCGACAGCAGCACCCACTCGAAAAAGGCGGTCGAAAGCCCGCATCTTCTGGCCGACATTGCCATTCTCGACCCGGAACTGACATGGTCTGTTCCACCGGCGGTGACGGCGGCAACGGGCATCGATGCGATGGCGCATTGCGTGGAAGCCTTCACCAACATCAATGCGCATGACCTGATAGACGGTTACGCCCGCATGGGCATCCGCCTCGTCGGTAAATATCTCGCCCGCGCGGTTCAGAATGGCAAAGACACCGAAGCGCGTGCGGGCATGATGCTGGCCTCCTATTACGGCGGTATTTGTCTCGGCCCCGTCAATACGGCAGCGGGTCATGCGCTGGCCTACCCGCTTGGCACCCGGCTTGGGCTGCCTCACGGTCTGGCAAACGCCATCATCTTCCCGCATGTGCTGGCCTATAACGTGCCAGTGCATGTCGATAAGACCGCCGAGGTGCTGGAAGCGCTGGGCCTTGCGGTTTCCAATGAACCGGAAGGCGTTCTGGAAGCAGCCTACGGTTTCTGCAAGGCGCTGGGCGTGGAAATGCGGCTCTCGGCCCACAAGGCACAGGAAGCCGACCTGGCGAACTGGGCAGAAGAGGCGCACGCCATCCGCCGCCTGATGAACAACAACCCCCGCGACATGGCCGTGGACGACGTGTTGTCGATTTATAAGGCGGCATACTAAGGCGATGCTCACCGTCGTCATGCTCGGGCATGTCCCGAGCATCTGCCAACGTTTCGATGTTTGCAACGGGAATAGGTCCTCGGGTCAAGCCCGAGGATGACGCAGGTGGGGAGATAGGCGCAAACAGCCGCGACCGTATTCTGGCGCGCTTGCACGTGAGGAATGACCACAGCAATGAACAGGCATTTCAACAGACTTCTGATCGTTGCAGACGATTTGACGGGCGCGCTGGACACCGCAGCACCCTTCGCTGCCAGCCGCCATAAAGTCACCGTTGTGGCCGATCATCGCTTCATCGCCGAAGCACTCGACAGCGATGCAGACGTTATAACCCTAACGACGCGCAGCCGGGAAATTCCGGCTGATGACGCGGCCAGCCGTATCGCCTGCATGAAGGCCGCGCTGAAGCCAGGCATCCGTCTGTTCAAGAAGGTGGACTCTCGCCTGAAGGGCAATCTGGAGGCCGAACTTGCTGCACTCGCCTTCGAGCGCGCTGTAGTCCTGCCCGGAATTCCGGAATTTGGCCGCATCGTCTCAGACGGCATGATCGATGGATTTGGTGTGGATACACCTATCTCCATTGCAGAACGCCTTGGAGCGTTGGCACGCCGATGCCGGTTTCCAGATACGTTGACACCCCAGAACATGCGCGACGCCGCTGATACCATTGAGGAAGATGAACTGATGGTGGGCGCACTTTCGCTGGCAAAGGCGATTGCTGGTGAAAGCTATCTTCCCCCCCTTACCTACCCCACCAGACGAATCCTCATGGCAATCGGTTCACGCGACCCCATTACCCTTGCACAGGTTGAACGTCTAAGAGCCGCGCGTCCTGATCTTCTCTATGTTCCTGCGCCAAATGGGGTTGCCGCGTTGGCATCAGAAGAGCATCGCGGCGCATCCATCACCCTCATACAGGCCGTGCCATCCGAAACCGAAGTCCGTCCCTTGCAGGTTGCAAGCGCACTGGCTGCCAGCGTTGCAGAATATGCCCATGTCGGCGATACGATCCTGCTGTCTGGCGGGGCGACGGCAGAAGCCTATTTCGATGATCAGAGACTTCATGTGCTTGGCTTTGCAGGCGAGGCTTTGCCGGGCCTACCCGTTGCCGAATTTAATGGCACCTTCTACATTACCAAATCAGGCGGCTTTGGATCGGAAGACACACTTCTCCGACTGGCTGAGACCATAACAGGAGGGGAAGCGTAAATATGGGGGCGATAGAACAGGTTTCTCATCGCAAGAGTTTGAGCGACGTCGTTTACGAGCGGCTTCAGCATGCCATCAAATCCGGTGCCTACAAGAATGACGAGCGTCTGCCGACCGAGCATGATCTTGCCGCCGAGTTCGAGGTATCACGCCCCATCGTGCGCGATGCGCTGAAAAAGCTGCGCGACAAAGGTCTTGTCTACTCTCGTCAGGGCGCTGGCAGCTTCGTGCGCAGTATCGGCGTCAAACAGGCACTCGGTTTCAGCCCCCTCGAAAATATCGCTGATCTCCAAAACTGCTACGAATTCCGCATGACGGTGGAGCCCGAGGCTGCGGCCTGTGCCGCAGAGCGCTATGGCGAATCGGAACTTGCCCATATCAGCCGTGCACTGGCTTCCCTGAAAGAAGCGACAAACCGGCAGCGGCACCGTGAAGATGCCGACTTCCAATTCCACCTCTCCATCGCCAAGGCTTCCGGCAACACCTATTTTTCAACCGCGATGGAAGCGCTGAAGGACCATATTGCCGTTGGAATGCAGTTCCACGGCCTTTCGCTCAAAAATTCCATTCTTGGTCTCCAGCATGTCTATGACGAACACGCCGCGATCTTCGAGGCCATCCGAAACCGCGATTCCGATCTGGCACGTCGCCTGATGCGCCAGCACCTGCATGGCTCCCGCTCGCGTCTGTTCGAAGGCCGCAAGCCGGAACTCGCCTCGCAGGAAAACGAGTAAGCTCCGCTTATCCACAAGCACGCACCTCGCCCACACGCACAGGCGGATGGTCAGAAATCACGACACCTGTCATAAAGCATGTCAGACGCGAAAAATCGCGACCAGACCATCGAAGGTGGCGAAATGATAGAGCAGTATCTCGACACGCGACAACTCGAAGCCTTCGTCGCGGTGGTGTCCATCGGCAGCATGACAGGCGCTGCCAAAGCGCTCGGAAAATCCCAACCCGTCATCAGCCGCCTTATTCAGGATTTGGAACAGGAAATCGGCTTCGTTCTGCTTCACCGCAACGGTCCGCGCATCGCACCTACGGAACAGGGCGTGGCGTTTTTTGCCCAGGCAGAACTGTTTCTCGGCGGGCTTCGCACCATCAGTGAACGGGCGCGCCACATTGAAAGCGATGAGGCCCGACCAATCGAGATCGCGTCCATTCCGGCCCTTGCCGCGAGTCTCGTGCCGCTGGCTCTCAAAGATATTCCCGAAGAGCATTTTCCAAAACATGTGCATCTGCAAAGCACGGCATCTGAAAACGTCGTGCAGGCCGTTGTTGCGCGCACCGCCGACATTGGCATAGCCAGCCTGCCGCTGGATAATCCCGGTCTGGACGTTCACTGGATCGGTGAAGTCCCCTGTGTAGCTATCGTCGCTTCCAGTGATGAACTGGCCCAGAAAACCATCGTTTCCGCGCAGGATCTTGCAGAACGCCGCATCATCGCTTCGGCCAATCCATACCGGCTTAGAATGCGAATAGAACAGGCATTCCAGAAGCAGAATATCGCCTTGAAAGATGTGGTCGATAGCAATGCGACCTATGTTTCGCTGTCTCTGGCAAGGGCGGGGCTGGGTGTCGCCATTGTAGAATCGGTGACGATCAGCGGCCTGCCGATAGACGGTGTCGCTGTTGTGCCTCTAGCGTTCCACATTCCCTTCTACTGGGGTGTCGTCACCGCGACGGGACAACCATTGCCCGCAACAATCCAGAACTTTATTCATTCGCTGGAAGAGCGCGCGCAGACCCTTCCCGGCTTTCGCAAGCACAATAATCTGGCCAGCATAATCTGAGATTGGACGCACTGCTCGCCGCTTGACATGCATGAAACGGCGCTCTAGCAAGATGGAACATATATTCCAAATGGGCTGATTGTTCGCATTGGCGTTCCAAACGAAGCCATAACGACAGACAGCTCCAGTTAACCAGATCGGGAGGAAACGATGGTTACGAGATTGGCTTTGCTGGGTGCGGGTCGCATCGGAAAAGTGCACGCAAAAGCGATTGCTTCCGACAAGCGCGCGAAACTGGTGGCCGTGGTCGATGCCTTTCAGGAGGCAGCACAGGCCATCGCGGATGAGACCGGCTGCGAAATCAGCACTATCGACGCGGTTCTGGCCAACCCCGATATCGACGCGGTCATCATCTGCACTCCGACCAATACGCATGCCGATCTGATCGAGCAATTTGCCCGCGCCGGCAAGGCGATTTTCTGCGAAAAGCCGATTGATCTCGATGTTGCCCGCGCACAGGCCTGCATCGATGTGGTCAAGGAAACCGGCGCCAAAATCATGCTCGGCTTCAACCGCCGTTTCGACCCGCATTTCCGCGCCGTTCGCAAGGCCATTGATGACGGCCAAATCGGCAAGGTCGAGATGGTGACCATCACCAGCCGTGATCCCGGCGCGCCGCCTCCGGAATATATCAAGGTCTCCGGCGGTATCTTCCGCGACATGACCATCCATGATTTCGACATCGCCCGTTTTCTGCTGGGCGAAGAGATCGTCAGCGTTTTCGCCACCGGCTCCGTTCTGGTCGATCCGAAGATCGGCGAACTGGGCGACTATGACAGCGCCAGCATCATTCTGACCACCGCCAGCGGTCGCCAGGCGATCATTTCCAATTCGCGCCGCGCCACCTACGGCTACGATCAGCGCATTGAAGTGCACGGCTCGCTGGGCTCGGTTGCTGCCGAAAATCAGCGCCCGGTCTCCATTGAGGTGGCCACAAAGGATGGCTACACCCGCCCGCCGCTGCATGATTTCTTCATGACGCGTTACACCGCCGCCTATGCCGCAGAAATCGCAGCCTTCATCGATTCCATCGAAAACAACGCCGCACCCTCGCCTTCCGCACAGGACGGCCTGATCGCGTTGAAACTGGCCGATGCAGCACTGAAATCCGCGCGTGAAAAAGTGGTCGTCCAGATCGCCTGATCACTCGACACAAAGGCGGGGCCGTGCAGCTCCGCCTTTACCTGCCATTGACAGCAGGCACAAAAGACGACAATTTCCAGACATTCCGAGGGGAGCATCTGACGATGCTGAGATGGCGCTGAGCCGGACCCTTGAACCTGATCCGGGTCATGCCGGCGTAGGAACGGAACAGTCGCCATTGGCCAGCTTTTCTCTTCTCCGCTCGACTCGGGTCTCCGTGATCATATCTGGAGTGCAGAGACCTATGGCGAGTTTTCCAACGGCACAGAGTGCGGCAGAGCTGCTGGCGCGGGTGCGGCAACGACGGCCCCGGGTGCATTGCCTGATGAACACCGTCGTTCAAAAGTTCACCGCCGATGGCATAACCGCCGTGGGCGGCATCCCCTCAATGACGTCGTCCGAAGAGGAAATCGAGAGCTTCATTTCCAAGATCGATGCTCTCACCATCAATCTCGGCACCCTGGATGCCGCGCGGCGCAAGGTCATTCGCATGGCAGTGGAGGTGGCGAATGCCGGGGGCAAACCCTGGATCATTGATCCCGTGCATTGCGATTACTCACCCTCGCGGCTGGATTTCGCCCATGAACTCATCACCCTCAAGCCGACCATCGTGCGCGGCAATGCGGCGGAGATGGCTGTTATTGGCGATGTCGGCAAAGCATTGCGCATCCAGACCGGCCCACAGGATGTCTTTCGCGATGGGACCAGAAACGCAAAGATTCTCAACGGCCATCCATGGATGGCGAAAGTTACCGGCACCGGCTGCCTTTCCGGCGGAGTGATCGCCGCTTTCATGGCGGTAGAACCGGACCCACTGCTGTCGGCAACGGCAGCGCTGACGGTGACGGGTGTATCGGCAGAACTTGCAGCAAAACACGCCCGCGGCCCCGGCACTTTCGAAGCGGCCTTTCTAGATGCGCTGGACTCTATCAACGCCAACGACATTCTTTCCCTTGCGAGGATCGAACACGATGAAAATTGATTACCGACTAAACGCTTTAGTGGATGCCTCGCTTGCAGATATCGCACCCTTGCCGGAACTGGCTGCCGTTGCGGCACGGCACGGTGCGACGATCATCCAGTATCGCGACAAGCACGCCTCGACCCGACACATGATCGAGCAAGCACGCCTGATGGTGGATGCGCTGAAGGCAACCGGCGTTCCTCTCGTCATCAACGACCGTGTCGATGCGGCGCTGGCGTCCGGCGCAGATGGTGTGCATCTGGGTGCCGACGATATGGACGTGGAAACAGCAAGACGACTGCTGGGGCCGGATGCCATTATCGGCCTGACCGTGAAGAACATGGGCGATGCCGAGCGTGCTGTCAAAGCCCCTGCGGACTACGCCTGCATCGGCGGTGTGTTCGAGACCGTTTCAAAGGTGAATCCGGACGCGCCGGTAGGATTGGAGGGGCTTCGCGACCTGCGCGCCTATCTTCGCAATGCTTGCCCGGAGATGCCCGTCGGCGCTATCGCTGGTATTACGCTGGAGAAGGTCGGCCCCGTAATCGACGCGGGTGCTGACGGCGTCGCCTTGATCACCGCTTTGTTCCGCGCCGTCGATATTGCAGCGGCAACGGCTGATTTCCGCCGTCAGGTGGACCTTGCGCTGGAGGCACGCCGATGACAGCTATAGCCTTGACGATTGCCGGGTCTGACAGCGGTGGCGGCGCGGGCATACAGGCCGATTTGAAGACCTTTTCCGCGCTCGGCGTCTATGGTGCCAGCGTCATCACCGCCATCACCGCCCAGAATACCAAGGGTGTGACTGCTGTCGAAGATGTTTCGCCCAGCATGATCGCAGCTCAGATGGACGCGGTTTTCTCGGATCTTGATATCGGTGCAGTCAAGATCGGCATGGTTTCGCGCAGTAAGACCATCGAAACGATTGCTGCAAAGCTGCGCGATGTGGGGCGTCCTGTCGTCATGGACCCGGTGATGGTGGCGACATCAGGCGACCGTCTGCTGCAGGAAGATGCCATTGAAAGCCTTCGCAGCACCTTACTGCCTCTGGCACTACTCGCCACCCCAAACCTGCCGGAAGCCGCACTTTTAAGCGGCCAGCCGGTTGCGACGAACAGGCAGGAGGTGATCCGTCAAGCCGAAGCAATATTGAGCACCGGTGTTCGCGCCGTTCTGATCAAAGGCGGGCATGGCGGCGGCGCTGAGAGTGTCGATCTGCTGCTGGATGGCGATGGCATGCAGGAATTTTCCATGCCGCGCATCGATACCCGAAATGACCATGGCACAGGCTGCACGCTGGCATCGGCCATTACCGCAAATCTGGCGCTGGGCTTTCCCCTGGCGGACGCGATTGGTTTGGCGAAGGAATATCTACAAGGGGCGCTGGCGGCGGGCAGAGACCTGCATGTCGGCCAAGGTCATGGGCCTGTGCACCATTTTTATCGCTGGTGGAGCGCCTGACATCAGGCCCTCGGCTTCGGGCTTGCCAGCGCATTGCGAATGGCGAAGCTGGAGTGAATGCGGGAGACGCCGGGCAGTTTCGAGAGTATTTCCTTGTGAACCCGCTCGAAATCGCCCGCGCTTTCCACCTCCACTCGCAGGAAATAGTCGGACCCACCGGTCATCAGGTAGCACTCGCGAATTTCGGGGTATCTTCTCACCGCATGCTCGAAGCGATTGAGAAAATCCTCCGTCTGCCGGTCGAGCGTGATCTGCACGATGACCGAAATAACCTCGCCGCCTGCGGCACTGCCCGTCAACGCCGTGTAGCCGCGAATGACACCTTCCCGCTCCAGAATATCCACCCTCCGCAGACAGGCGGATGGTGACAGGCCCACTTCTGCGGCCAGCTTCGCATTGCTGATACGGGCGTTGAGCCGAAGCACGCGGATGATGTGACGATCGGTAGCGTCCAAAGCCGACATAAAATCATTCCATTTAGCCGTCGAAAATTGCGCCTGAGCGTCAATCTTCGAATGATCCACGCATCAAACTGCGAAAATTCGATGATCGTTGCAATAGTCTTGTTGGAAAATAACAAGGGAACGACGATGGACATGACGATCAATCGCCAGAAGGCGAGCGGTGGTGCCAGCGGTTATCTGACCATAGACCTCGGCGCGCTTCGCGACAATTACCTCATGCTGCGGGCCATGGCCCCGAATTCCGTGACCAGCGCTGTCGTCAAGGCCAATGCCTATGGTCTTGGTGCGGATATGGTCGCGCCTGTTCTCTACAATGCTGGTTGCCGTTACTTCTTCGTCGCCCATATCGATGAGGCCATCGCGCTGCGTCTTCGCATTGCCGGTGATGCGGACATCTTAGTGCTGAACGGCCTTCAACCCGGCAACGAGACATCCTGCGCGGCGATGAACATTACGCCCGTCATCAACTCTCTGGAGCAACTGGCGCAATGGTCGGCGCATGCCGCAATACTTGGCAAGACACTGCCAGCAGCAATCCAGATCGACACCGGCATGTCGCGGCTCGGCATGGCGCCTTCAGAAGTCGCAACGCTGAAAACCTCTGCGAGCCTTCTGAACGACATCTCGATCACCTTCATCATGAGCCATTTGGCCTGCGCGGAGGAGCCCGAGCATGCGGCCAATGGATCGCAGCTTGATGTGATGCGCGAAGCGGCTGCGATGTTTCCAGATGTGCCGGTGTGTTTTGCCAATTCCGGCGGTATCTTTCTGGGTGCAGACTACCACAATGCCGTGATGCGCCCGGGTATCGCGCTCTACGGCGGCGCACCTTCCACCGTCCGGCCGAACCCGATGAAGCCGGTAGTGCGGCTGGATGTGGCCGTTGTGCAGACGCGGACGGTTCCCGCTGACACGCTGATTGGTTATGGCGGCACGCTGCGCACCACGGGTGAAACGAGATTGGCGACCATTGCCGCCGGTTATGCGGACGGCCTTCCTCGTTCTTTGAGCAGCAGGGGAGCGGCCTATTTCAAAGGCGTGCGCCTGCCGATTGCCGGGCGCGTATCGATGGACAGTATTAGCCTCGATATTTCCGCGCTGCCGGAGGGAACCTTGACCCATGGCAGTCTCGTTCAATTGATAGGGCCAGATCAATCGCTGGAAGACATTGGCGAGGATGCCGGTACCATTGCCTATGAAATTCTGACCGGTCTCGGCCATCGTTATCGCCGTACCTATATTCAGCCAGACATACCTGTCGCCACGGGCGATGCAACGAATGCAGACGAGTGAGAGCAATATGAATATCGTCATTCTTGGAGCCGGTGTCGTCGGCGTTACATCCGCCTGGTATCTGGCAAAGGCCGGTCATTCGGTGACCGTGATTGACCGCCAGCCTGCGGCGGCCTTGGAAACCAGCTTTGCCAATGCAGGCGAAGTTTCACCGGGCTACTCCTCACCCTGGGCCGCGCCCGGCATTCCAATGAAGGCCATGAAATGGCTGTTCATGGAACATGCGCCGCTGATCATCCGCCCCACCGTCGATCCTGCCGCATGGCGCTGGATATCGCAGATGCTGCGCAACTGCACGTCTGCCCGTTATTCCATCAACAAAAGCCGCATGGTGCGAGTTGCCGAATACAGCCGCGATTGCCTGATGGCGCTGCGGGAAGAGACCGGCATTCAATACGACCAGCGTACCCAGGGCACGCTGGAAGTTTTCCGCACGCAAAAACAGTTTGATGGCATCGGCAAGGATGTCGCGGTGCTGAAGGCTGGCGGCGTGGCTTATGAAATTCTGGACCGAGACGGTTGCGCGGCGGTGGAGCCGGGCCTTGCGGCCTCGAAGGACAAGATCGTTGGCGGTCTGCGTCTGCCCGGCGATGAGACCGGTGATTGCTTCATGTTCACCACAGAACTGGCGAAACTGGCCGAGCAGGCTGGCGTCAAATTCATGTATGACACGGGCATCATGCGCCCGATTACGGAAGGCAACCGCGTCAAGGCCATCGAAACGACGAAGGGCACAATAGAGGCCGATATTTTCGTCGGTGCCTTGGGCAGCTATACGCCTCAATTCCTCAAGCGTCTGGGTATCGATCTGCCAGTGTACCCGGTCAAGGGATACTCGATCACGGTCCCGGTCATCAATGCGGCGCGGGCTCCGGTTTCGACAGTCATGGACGAGGCGCACAAGATCGCTATGACCCGTCTGGGCGATCGCATCCGTGTGGGCGGCATGGCCGAGATTGCAGGTTTCAACAAGGATTTGCCCGCAAAGCGCCAGGCCACCCTGACGCATTCGATCGAGGATTTGTTCGGCGGCGCTGGCGATCAGTCTCAGGCGAAATTCTGGTGCGGCCTGCGCCCGATGACGCCCGATGGCACCCCTGTCATCGGCGCAACCCGCTACAGCAACCTCTACCTCAACACCGGTCACGGCACGCTGGGCTGGACGATGGCATGCGGTTCGGCGCGGGTTCTCTCCGATCTCGTCAGCGGCAACACGCCCGAAATCGAGACTGCGGATCTGGCGATCAGCCGCTACGCCGCCTAGGCTCACCTATCAGTATCAGCCGTGCAATGCGGCTGATACCTACAGAGACAAAGCATCCTTCAAAGCCAGTCCCTCCTTGTTCCGCAGATCAAGGTCGGCTTCGATGTGGTCGATGTGATGCAACATCAGGCTTTTGGCTTTTTCAGCATCACCTTGCTCTAACGCATCCAGAATCGATGCGTGATCACCATGGCCACAGCTGGAAATACCTGAGCGCCCGTAAAGAGCAATCACCAGAGATGAGCGGGCGACCAGTTCGGCCATGAATTTTTCGAGGATCGCGTTTCCGGCGACCGAGGCCAGCATCAGATGAAAATCGCCCGATGCCTTGATCTCGGCGCGGCGGGCGCTTGGCCCGCGCTCATGCTGGTGGCGGGTCTCTTCCGTCAGATGCGCACGCATGTCGGCGATGGCAGAGGGCGTCAGCTGCTCGATTGCGGCATGGATGATGCCGGGTTCGATCAGCCTGCGGGATGAGAAGACCTGACGCGCCTCGTCCGGTGTCGGGTTGGAGACGAAGGCACCGCGATTGCGCTCTGTTTTCACCAGCCCTTCGAAGGCCAGCATCTGAAGGGCCGCACGCACGACCGTGCGGCTGACATCGAACAAGGTGCCGACCTCGGCCTCTGACAATTTCGTACCGGGCGCGAGACGCCTGTCCACGATTGCATCGCGCAGCGTATCGCGGATGGCTTGTGCGCGATCTTCCTGCGTAACGTCTGTGTCTGGATTGATATCGGCAATGGTCATGGTGTCATCCGTTGTCCGTTTTCTTCTACCCTGAAGCGGCAATTCGGGAAACCAGAAAACGTCCTCATTCGCCTAAAATATTGAATACAATCCTTATGCATTATCGCAGACAATCGCTTCTTTTTTAATCACTACGAGATGGTTCGCTGCTGCCACCTCCACAAACAAAACAAAAAATCATTTCGCCTCATGGACTTAACGCAGGCGCATCGAAACTGGCACGACTTATGCAAAGTACTCGGCGACAGCAGGGGAACATGCATGAGCAAAGCCGCCGAAATCGATATTGCTTCCGTTTCGAAAGTCTACGGCACCACAACCGCCGTCCATGCCATTAGCCTTAAAATCCCGGCGGGCAGCTATTGCTGCCTGCTGGGGCCTTCCGGCTGCGGCAAGACCTCGACATTGCGCATGATTGCAGGTCACGAGACGATTTCAAGCGGAGATGTGCGGCTGGGCAATGTTGTCGTAACAGATTTTCCGCCAGCGCAGCGTGGCACGGCGATGATGTTCCAGTCCTACGCGCTGTTCCCCCATCTGGACCTTGTCGACAATGTTGCCTTCAGCCTGAAAATGAAGGGCGTAGACAAGGAAACACGGCGCGCAAAGGCGATGGAGATGCTGCAACTGATGCAGCTCGAGCCCTATGCCAACCGTCGCCCGGCTCAGCTTTCCGGCGGGCAGCAACAGCGCGTCGCGCTGGCCCGTGCGCTGATTACCGATCCGGAAGCGTTGCTGCTGGACGAGCCGCTTTCGGCGCTCGACCCCTTCCTCAAAATCCGGATGCGTGCGGAGCTAAAGAAACTCCAAACCTCACTCGGCATCACCTTCGTCCATGTGACGCACAGTCAGGAAGAGGCGATGGCGCTGGCCGATATCATCGTCATCATGAATGACGGGCGTATCGAACAGGCGGCCACGCCGCGTGAGGTGTTTGAGCGCCCAGCAACGGGCTTCGTTGCCCGCTTCATGGGCAATCACAACGTCATTTCTGGCCGAATGAGAGAAAAATACGGTGAGCTGGTGACGCTCGATGTGCCCGGCGGTGGCTCCTTCATTGCGGCAGGCGATGCGCGGCAGGATGGGCCGGTGGATATCGCGGTCAGAACGGACCGCGTTCGCGTGGCCGAGGCGGAACTGCAGGGGCACGGCTTTACCGGCATCGTTTCCAATGTCGAATATCACGGCGCCAGCGTGAAGATCGTCGTGGCCGGTGCGGGCATCGAGGATTTCAACGTCATCCTCAGCGACGTCGCCTTCTTCGAAAAACCAATCAAGGTGGGTGAAGCCATACCACTTTCATGGAATGCGGCAGATGCCATCGTGCTCGGCCGGATAGAAAAATAAGCAAAAGCAACCAGAGGAGAACTGTCATGACCAATACTTCCAACAGCAAAAAAGGCCTGTCGCGTCGCGGCCTTCTCAAGGCAGGCGCAGCAGCCACCGGTGCGGCCATCGGTTCCGGCCTGATCACCGGCTTCCCAACCATCTGGGCGCAGAACCCGATTACCCTGCGCCAGTTCGGCACCGGCGTGTCGAACCTCAACGCCATCGCTGAAAAGTGCAAGGCTGACCTTGGCATTACGCTGGAAATGACGGCAACGGATTCCGACGCCGCCGCCCAGCGCGCGGTAACGCAGCCAAACTCCTACGATATCGCCGATATCGAATACTGGATCCTCAAGAAGGTTTACCCGGCTGGCGTCATCCAGCCGATGGAAATCAAGAAGCTGAAATATTACGACAAGATCGTACCACTGTTCAAAACCGGCAAGCTGACGCCAGACAGCGTTATCGCACAGGGCACGGCCCCGCATACGGTCGGCTTCGTGGAAAAGCCGGGCGACAAGAAATTCGCAAAGGGTGAAACCGACTATTTCACCATGGTCCCGACCATCTACAACGCCGATACGCTTGGTATTCGCCCCGACCTCGTCGGACGCGACATCACCAGCTGGGCCGATATCATGGATCCGAAGTTCAAGGGCAAGGCATCCATCCTCAACATTCCGTCCATCGGCATCATGGATGCAGCCATGATCATGGAAGCCATGGGCAACATCAAATATGCCGACAAGGGCAACATGACCAAGGAAGAGATCGACAAGACGATCGACTTCCTGATCAAGGCCAAGAAGGACGGCCAGTTCCGTGCTTTCTGGAAGAGCTTCGATGAAAGCGTCAACCTCATGGCGTCAGGCGAAGTCGTCATCCAGTCCATGTGGTCGCCTGCCGTTGCCGCCGTGCGCTCCAAGGGCATCGCCTGCAAATACCAACCGCTGAAGGAAGGTTACCGTTCATGGGGCGGCGGTCTTGGCCTTGCCAAGCACCTGTCCGGTGCAAAGCTGGATGCCGCCTATGAATACATCAACTGGTACACCTCCGGCTGGGTCGGCGCTTACCTCAACCGTCAGGGCTACTACTCCGCCGCCATGGATACGGCCAAGGAACACATGACCGCAGACGAGTGGGGTTACTGGGTCGAGGGTAAGCCCGCGCAGGGCGACATCATCGCCCCCGATGGCAAGGTCATGGAAAAGGCCGGTGCCGTGCGCGATGGCGGCTCCTTCCAGGAACGCATGGGCAAGGTCGCGTGCTGGAACTCCGTCATGGACGAAGACCGCTACATGGTCCGCCGCTGGAACGAGTTCATCGCTGCTTGATGAGATAAGGACGACAAGGATGCGCGGATTTCGTCCGCGCATCCGCCTACATGAAAGCGAGGAGACGGGCCGTGGTCACAGTCAGATTGATCGGCGTTAGCGACAAGACGGACAAGAAAAGCCGCAGCTTTACGCTTCCGGCCAAGCTCGTCGCCTATGTGCAGGCGGCTCCGCTTGCGCTGATCCTCGGCTTCTTTCTGGCTTTGCCGATCCTGATGATCGCTGTCGTCAGTTTCTGGGATTATGATTTCGCCCAGATGTATCCGGGCTTCGTGACCTTCAATTATGCCGAGACGCTCGGCTCGTGGGTGACGTGGCAGACCTATCTCAACACACTGAAATTTGCGGCAATGGTCTGGGCCATCACGCTGTTTTGTGGCTTTTGGGTCGCCTATTTCCTGACATTCCATATTCGCACGACCACAATGCAGATGGTGCTGTTTCTCATCTGCACCGTGCCGTTTCTGACCTCGAACATCATCCGCATGATTTCGTGGATTCCGGTCCTCGGGCGAAACGGACTGGTCAACAGTGCGCTGGTTAATATGGGCATCGTGCCTGCTCCGGTGGAATGGCTGCTCTATTCGGACTTCGCCGTGGTTCTGGCCATGGTGCATCTCTACACGCTCTTCATGGTCACGCCGATCTTCAACACGCTGATGCGCATCGATAAATCGCTGGTGGAAGCCGCGCGCGATGCGGGCGCAACGAGCTGGCAGATACTGTGGAACGTCATCATTCCGCTCGCCAAGCCCGGAATTGCCATCGGCACCATTTTCGTGGTGACGCTGGTCATGGCGGATTTCTCCACGGTTCAGGTCATGTCCGGCGGGCAGAGCGCATCTGTTGCACTGATGATGAAGAACCAGATGTCGCTGCTGCAATATCCCGCAGCGGCGGCCAATGCCGTCATCCTTCTGGCACTCGTTCTTTTGATGGTCGCGGGCATCCTGCGCGTCGTCGATATCAGAAAGGAGCTTTGAGATGTTCTCGGAAAAACGCGGTCGCGAATTCTACGTCCTTTCCTTCTTCTTCGCCCTCTTCGTGCTGTTTCTTTATGGTCCGCTGTCGGCCATTCTGATCCTTGCTTTTCAGGGGCCGAATGGCGGCCTGACCTTTCCGCTGAACGGCGTTTCGCTGCACTGGTTCGGCAATCTGTTCGAACAGCAGGCGGTGGGCGATTTCGGCGGCTCCTTCCGTCGGTCTCTCAGCCTGGGGCTGATGGTGATGGTCGCAACCGTGCTGGTATCGCTACTGGCGGGCCTTGCGTTCCGTCGCAAATTCGTCGGTGCAACGCCGCTGTTTTACCTGTCTGTCGCCAGTCTTGTCGTGCCGTCCATCATCATTTCGCTGGGCATCGGTGTTCTCTTCCAGCAACTTGGGCTGGAGCCCTCATGGTACAGCTCCGCCTTCGGCGCGCATATGACATGGACGCTGCCTTTCGGCGTGCTGATCATGCTGGCCGTCTTCAACCGCTTCTCACCGTCCTATGAGGAAGCGGCGCGCGATCTGGGCGCGACCTCCTGGCAGACATTTCGCGAGGTGGTACTGCCGATGATTGCACCGAGCCTGATCGGCATCGGCCTCTTTGGCTTCACCCTGTCCTATGACGAATTTGCCCGTACTCTGATGACATCGGGCACCTACAACACCCTGCCGCTGGAAATCTACGGCATGACCACCAATGTCACGACGCCGGTTCTCTATGCGCTGGGTGCCGTCACCACCTTCTTCTCGTTTCTGGTGATTGCCGCAACGCTTGGCCTCATCGTTTATCTAAACCGCCGCCAGCTGAAGGCCTGAACCGTTCATCATGCGCATTCTCATCGTCAATCCCAACACCACCGCATCCATGACCGCGACCGTTGCCGCCGCCGCAAAGGGCGTCGCTGGCTCCGGCACGGAGATCGTCGCCGTCACATCGAAAATGGGGCCGGTGTCCATCGAGGGATATTACGACGAAGTCTTTGCCATTCCCGGCCTTCTGGCAGAAATCGCCAAGGGCGAAAAGACGGGTGCGGATGCGGCCATCATCGCCTGCTTTGACGATACCGGGCTGGATGCGGCAAGGGCGCTCGCCAACATACCCGTCATCGGCATTTGCGAAGCGGCAGTGGCCACGGCCTCCTTCATCGCCCAGAAATTCACCGTCGTGACCACCATGGAGCGCTCTCGCTTGCCGGTGGAACATCTGGTCCACCGCTACGGCGCGAGCAGCCGTGCCAAGGTCCGCGCTGCCGATATTCCGGTCCTGTCTCTGGAAGACCCGAAGTCCAATGCGCTGGAGCGGCTGCGTTTCGAGATTGCTGCGGCCATTCGTGAGGACCGGGCAGAAGCCATCATATTGGGATGTGCGGGAATGGCGGACCTTGCCGCGAAACTTTCCGCCGAGTTCGGTGTACCCGTTGTCGACGGCGTCAGCGCTGCCGTGAAGCAGGCCGAAGCGCTGGTCGCGCTGGGTCTGAAAACGGCAAAGCGCGGTGCCTATGCCCCGCCGCTCGACAAGCCTTATCTCGGTATGCTGGAAGGCTTCTCCCCGGCTGCCTTGGCAAAACTCTAAGAGATTTCACCGCCACCACACCGCCACAATTCATTCAGCACCGGTTCAGCCTCAGAACGCTAATTCTTAACCATTGAATAACAACTGGCAGGCAGCTGCCGTTTTGGATGGATAAAGAACATGGCCTCCTTAGCAGCAAAAACTCTTCTGGCTCTTGCAATGTCTGCAACCGTCCTTGCACCTTTGAACTCTGCGTCTGCCGGTGACTGGCGCCGCCACGACCGTGATGCAGCCCTGCTGGGTGGCGTCCTTGGCCTTGCCGCCGGTGTCGCAGTCGGCTCCGCACTGTCGCAGCCTCGCTACTCCGACGAGCGTGTCTATGACGAGCCACCAGTGCGCCGTTACCAGACCTACCAGCCGAGCTATACCTATAGCGAACCGGACGATAACTATTACTATCGTCAGGCACCGCGCCCGGTTTACCGCGCACAGCCGGTCTATGACGCTCGCCCGGCCTATCAGCCTCGCCCGACCTACCGCACCATCGAACCATGGACGAACGCGTGGTACGACTATTGCTCGCAGCGTTACGGCAGCTTCAATTCTCGCACAGGTACCTACATGGGTTACGATGGCCAGAACCACTTCTGCGTCGCAGGCTGATATAAGCTAACCAGACAAACGAGCCGCAGCGATTACGATCCTTTCTGGACGTAGTCGCTACGGCTTATATTATGGCGCTGAAGCTTGTCGTAGAATGTCTTGCGGGCGATGCCGAGCGCGCCGATGGTGCCAGCCACATCGCCATCGAATTTTTCCAGCACTTCGCGAATGATCTGCGCCTCTTCCCGATCCATTCTTTCCGCGAGCGTGCCAGATGCGTCCCTGTGATCGGCAGGTTGCGCGGCGACATCCGCATGACCTTCCAGCCCCAACACCACACGCTCCGCAAAATGGCCGAGTTCGCGTACGTTACCGGGCCAGTCATGATTGGTCAGATGCCGCGAAACACTGGCGGTGATGGGCGGTATAGGCATGCCGAAGCGGGCCGAGGCCTTTTTGGTGAAGTGCGAAAACAGCAGTGGAATATCCGCATTGCGCTCCCGTAGTGGCGGAATGGAGAGTGTGACGACGTTCAGGCGATAATAGAGGTCGTCACGAAAATCGCCACGCTGTTGCGGATCGCCCAGATCCACCTTGGCCGCCGCCACCACCCTGATATCGACGGGCCGCTCTTCATTGGAGCCAACAGGCGAGACCTGCCGCATTTCCAGCACACGCAGCATTCTGACCTGAACGCCCGGCGGCATGCTCTCGATTTCGTCCAGAAACAGCGTGCCGCCGCTGGAATGTTCGATGCGACCGATGCGTTTCTTTTGTGCGCCGGTGAAAGCACCCGCCTCATGGCCGAAAAGCTCGCTTTCGATCACCGTTTCCGGCAAAGCACCGCAGTTCAGGGCAACGAAATTACCTTTGGCGCGGCGTTTGCTCCAATTGTGAAGCGCGGTTGCCACCACCTCCTTGCCACTACCGGTCTCGCCAGCCACCAGCACATCAACATCCGTATCGGCGATGTGGCGCAACGTATTGCGCAGCCGCTCCATCGCCGGTGTCTGACCGATGAGTGGAAGGTCGTCCTCCGCCCGCAGGGCCGCACGTTTCAGCGCGCGGTTCTCCATGACGAGACGACGCTTTTCCAGCGCGCGGCGCGCACTTTCCACCATTCGTTCGGCGGGAAACGGCTTGGAAATGAAATCATAGGCGCCGTTATGAAGAGCCGCGACCGCCATGGGCACATCACCATGGCCGGTGATGAGAATGACCGGCAGATCAGGGTCGATCTGGCGCAGTCGCTCGAAAAATTGCAGGCCGTCCATGCCGGGCATGCGCACATCGGTGATGACGACACCGCCGAAGTCTTTCGACAGGGCCTCCAGCGCTTGCTCCGCCTTTGGAAAAGGCATGACCGTCATGCCAGCCAGTTCCAGCGTCTGGACCATGGCCTTGCGCAATTGGGAGTCGTCATCGACCAGATAAATCGTTCCGCTCATCGTCATCTCACGCCCGCTTCAAATACACAGAAAAACACGTCCCGCTCTCGCCCGTCTCCACATCGATCCGGCCGCCGTAATCCGAGGCGATATCACGCGAGATGACCAACCCGAGGCCCAACCCGCCCTCCTTCGACGTGTTGAAGGGCGAAAACAGCTGCTCGTGGATTTCGGTCGCAATACCCGGCCCGTTGTCGGCAATCGTCAGCGTGGCATCACCACCCACAACTTCCACCCGCACGGCCACGCGGCCATCCGGTTTGTCTTCCACGGCCTCAAGCGCGTTTTGCAAGAGGTTGATGACGATCTGTTCCAGCCGAATGCGACTGCCGAGCACCATGAGGCCCTCATCCGGCAGAACGATATCCAGCGCATCCATGCGCCCGGCAAAACGGCTGCGCAGCAGCACGACTGCACCTTCTATGACGAGACACATGCTGACCGGTTCCGCCGCCGTACGGCCTTTCCGCGCCAGTATCTTCAGGTCACTGGTGATAACGCCGATGCGGTCCGTGAGGGAGGCGATGCTCTCCAGATTTTCATCCGCATCCTGCTTGCGATCCCGCTTGAGGAAGACACGGGCATTATCCGCAAAGGCGCGTATGGTGGCGACCGGCTGGTTGATTTCATGGGCAACGCCCGCCGCAACCTGCCCCAGAATGGACAGGCGGTTGGCCTTGACCAACTCATGCTGCACACTCTGCAATTCCTTTGCCGTCTGCTCATGGCCGACGATTTCCGACTGAAGACGGTCCCGCGCCATTGTCAGGTCGATCGTTCTCTCCTGGACACGGCGCTCCAGCTCCGCCCGGTCGCGCTCGTCTGCCGCCCGCTGCTGCGCGCCCTTTTGCCTGCGCCAAAGCCAGATAGCGGAAATGGCCAGAAGCGGCATGAGGCTTGCGGCCACAATGATGCGGCTTTCGCGAACGGCAGCATTGGTGGTGGCCTCCACCGGCTGCAAATAATGCAGCGACCATTCGGTGGTCGGTACCGGCAGTTCCAGACGCAGATACTCACCCTTGAGCGATGGCGGGGAATTGACATCGACCATCGCCACCTGCGGGCCAAGCGTGGAAAGCGTCGTCACCGGCATGAGGGAGAGTTTTTCGTCACCGAATTGCAGGCTTTCGGAAATCGTCTTTCGCCGTGCATCATCAATAGGCGCGACGGTTTTAAAGCGCCATTCGGGGATGCTGGTCATCAGCACAACGCCGTTGGTATCCACGATATAAACCGGGCGGCCACCGATGTTCCAATCCGCCTCGAGACGACTGAACTCGACCTTGGCGATGACCACGCCCAGCGGATTGCCATTGGGACCATCCACCCGGCGGGAAATATAAAGTCCCGGCCTGCGGCTGACATTGCCCAGCGCGTAATGCTCAGCCCTGCCCGTATCCAGCGCCCGTTTGAAATAATCGCGGAAGGCATAGTTGGAACCGACAAAGCTTTCCGGCGTGCGCCAGTTGCTGGACGCAATCGTCAGGCCGTTCGTGTTTGCAACATAGATGACAGATGCCTGCGTCCCTTCGATCAGGCCTTCCAGCTTCTGATCCAGCCGCTCGATGGAAGGGCCACCACCCTCAAGCGCTTCCACCACGTCCCGGTCGCGCGATAGCACCAGCGGCAGAACGCGCGGACGCTCCAGCGCGACGTTCAGAAGGGCTGACTTCAGCTCCCCATCCGTGCTGGCCGTCGCCAAAAGCGTCTTCATGGCCTGAATACGACCTAGCTTGTCTGCAGCAACGAATGCGCCGATGGCGATGATGAGCCACATGGTAATGAATGCGGCCCAACGAACGCGGGATGTATCAAAACTGCTCGCCATCTCAACTCTTCTCAATGATGACCACATTGTGCGGATTTCCACACAAACCGCAAGAACGACCGAGCGGGAAACCACACAAATCTCTGAGGGACGCTGCAACGCAGGATTTTATAGTATTTAAATTCAGCCACTTAACATCTCGATCACATTTCTGGCACGGCACTTGCAAAACTGCTCCTCAGACGGTCATCGACCGTGAACCAAATACGGCGGACCCGGGAGGCCACTACGGCAGGGTTGTGACCGAGGAGGAACTAAAATGATTGACAGCACCGCCGTGGCATCCAGCCACGTTAAACTGCCGTTTTACCGGCATCTCTATTTTCAGGTCATCGTTGCCATCGTGGCAGGTATTGCGCTCGGCCACTTCTATCCGGCACTCGGCGAACAGCTGAAGCCGCTGGGCGATGGCTTCATTCGCCTCGTCAAGATGATCATCGCGCCCGTCATCTTCCTCACAGTCGCCACCGGCATTGCCGGCATGAACGACATGAAGAAGGTTGGCCGCGTTGCCGGTAAGGCAATGATCTACTTCCTGACCTTCTCCACACTCGCGCTCATCATCGGCATGATCGTCGCCAACGTCGTCCAGCCGGGCGCTGGCATGAACATCGATCCGGCCACGCTCGATGGCAAGGCCGTTGCGACCTATGCGGCCAAGGCCCATGAGCAGTCCATCACCGGCTTCCTGATGAACATCATCCCGACGACCATCGTCGGCGCTTTTGCGGAAGGTGACATTCTCCAGGTCCTGTTCTTCTCGGTCCTGTTCGGTATTTCGCTTGGCATCGTCGGTGACCGCGGCAAGCCTGTCGTGGACTTCATGCATGCCCTGATGTACCCGATCTTCAAGCTGGTCGCGATCCTGATGAAGGCAGCCCCTATCGGTGCCTTCGGCGCGATGGCCTTTACCATCGGCAAATACGGCATCTCATCCGTTACCAATCTTGCGATGCTGATCGGTACGTTCTACTTCACCTCGCTGGTCTTCGTGCTGGTCGTTCTCGGTGCCGTTTGCCGTTACAACGGCTTCTCGGTTCTGGCGCTGATCCGCTACATCAAGGAAGAGCTTCTGCTTGTCCTCGGCACGTCTTCGTCTGAAGCCGCGCTGCCGGGCCTGATGAGCAAGATGGAAAAGGCGGGCTGCAAGCGCTCCGTCGTTGGTCTGGTTATCCCGACCGGCTACTCCTTCAACCTCGATGGCACCAACATCTACATGACGCTGGCCGCCCTCTTCATCGCGCAGGCAACGGGTATTCACCTGTCCTTCGGTGAACAGGTTCTGCTGCTGCTCGTAGCCATGCTCAGCTCCAAAGGTGCCGCTGGCATCACAGGTGCGGGCTTCATCACGTTGGCCGCGACGCTGTCCGTTGTCCCATCCGTGCCAGTCGCAGGCATGGCGCTGATCCTCGGCATCGACCGCTTCATGTCGGAATGCCGCGCGCTGACGAACTTCGTTGGCAATGCGGTTGCGACCATCGTCGTGGCCCGCTGGGAAGGCGAACTCGACGAGGCGCAGCTTGCCCGCGTCCTGAGTGGCGAAGAAATCCCCAGCATCGGCGAGGTCCAGCCGACAACGCCGGTGGCACAGCCGGCGGAATAAGCCGGACACATCGTGCTTCAAACATGAAAGGCCTGCCCGACTATTCGGCGCAGGCCTTTTGCCGTTACGGACACTTTCAAGTCCGATATAATCGGAATAAAAAGATGTTTGCGCTTAACGTCGCGCCGGAGCCCCGAGATGAAAAACCTTCTGCTGACATGGCAATTCTGGGCGCTTCTTTCCGCAGGTTTCGCGGCACTCACCGCAATCTTCGCCAAGATCGGCATTGAAAACGTCAATTCGGATTTCGCCACCTTCATCCGCACCATCGTCATTCTTTTTGCCGCGGGCTTCATGGTCTACATCACCGGCAACTGGCAGAACCCGGCCAATGTTACCGGGCGCACATGGCTGTTTCTGGTTCTTTCCGGACTTGCCACCGGTGCGTCATGGATATGCTATTTCCGCGCCCTGAAGATTGGAGACGCCGCCCGCGTCGCGCCCATCGACAAGCTGAGCGTCGTGTTCGTTGCGGTTTTCGCCGTTCTGTTTCTCGGAGAGCGACTGTCATTGCCGAACTGGCTGGGCGTCGTGCTGATTGCCTGCGGTGCCGTGCTTGTTGCTTACCGGGGCTGAAAGTTGGCGGTTATAGCCCCAATTGATGGCGCGTTCTAACCCGAACGGAATATTTGCCGCCGAATATTTCCCCCTAGAATGAGACCTCCCAAAGCCATCGTAAATCGTATTGGGAGGGGACTATGCGCATTGACGTGATTGATACACGGGCGGGCTTTGAGGCCATTCGCGACAGTTGGGATGCGGTCTTTGCGGCTGACCCCTATGCCCAGCATTTCCTGTCGTGGGTATGGCTTCGAGCCTATCTCTCGCGGCGCGGGCGCTGGTTCATTCTGGCTTTGCGCGAAAAGCCGGAGGGCTCGCCCTATGTCGCCTTCTTTCCCCTGCGCGTCGTCACCCAACAGGACAAGAAAACTGGCCGCTTCTTCGATGAAATCATCATGGCCGGCAATTTTGCGGCAGATTACACCGGCTTCATCACGCGGCCGGAATATGAAAACAATGCCGTGGCCGGATTCTGCGCCTTTATCAAGGAGCAGCGCTGGACGCATCTGAAACTCGATTATCTCAGCGGCCCGCCAACGCGTCGCGACGCCATGGTCAGGGCCTTGCAGGGACCGTTGGTCATGTTTCGCGACAGCACGCCGAAGAGCCCCAACAATATCAACAATTGCGTCTGCCCGGTGGTGACGCTGCCCGCGACGTTCGATGAATATCTGGAAACCCACATGAGCAGCCAGACGCGGCAGAAGCTGCGGCGGTTTCTGCGCAAGGTGGAAAGCGACAACAGCTACCGCATCACCTTCGCCACGCCCGAGACGATAGATCGGGACATGGACATTCTGTTCGATCTCTGGCGCACCAAATGGGCGCCTTTCAAGGGCAAGGAGCGGACCGAAAAGCTGATCTACGCGACCCGCGAGATGCTGATGGATTGCTTTGCGGATGGCACTTTGGACCTGCCGGTGCTGTGGCATGGCGAAAGGCCGCTTGGCGCGCTCGCCAACATCCTGGACCGGCAGAAGGGCGTCGTGCTTTTCTATATTACCGGACGTGACGAAAGCTGGACGACGCCCTCACCCGGTCTGATACTACATGGATATTGCATTCGCCGGGCCATCGACATGGGCTTCAAGGAGTATGACTTTCTACGTGGCAACGAGCCCTACAAATACATGTTCGGCCCGCAGGAAAGGCCTATCACCTGCACACTGTTCAAGACGCGTTCCGGCGAAAACCTTCAGGACAAGCTGCATCCTTTCAGCGTGCGCTTCGTCTATGAGCAAGCGTTGAGGCTCTACAAAACTGGGGCCAAAACCCAGTCCGAGGTCGCTTTCCGGCAGGTACTGGAAACCGTACCCGACCACAGCGGCGCCGAATTCGGGCTCGCCAATCTGCTTTTCGAGAAAGGCGATTTCCACGAGGCGGAAATATCCTATCTTTCCATCAGCAGATCGGTTGCAGATCCTGTGCCCACTCTGCTGCGGCTCGGCGAAACGCGGCTTGCGCAAAAGGATTATCCAGGTGCCGTCAAAGCCTTTCAGGATGTCACCACCCGCGCGCCGTTCCACCGCGAAGCGCTCTATAAATGCGGCATTGCGTTGGTAGCTGCCGGGAGACGCAACGAAGCCGCGGGGATTTTCGAAAAACTGCAAAGCTACCATTCCGATGATACGGTGAATATGGAATATGCCGAAAAAGCCAAGGCAGCACTTGCGCGCATCAGAATGTCTGTAGCGCCAGCTTCGACACTCGCCGGTTCTGTTATCGTCACAGGGCGTGAAAGCGAACAAAATCGCCGCTGGGTGCCGCCGAAGGTTTTGCATTGATGCAATGAAGCTGTAGAAATGGCGTTTTCCTGAATGCCGTTTCTGCGGGGTATCATGTTTCTATCGAACCGAGATCTGGTCGAACTCGTGGATATCCGCCACGACCTGCATCGACATCCGGAGGTTTCCGGTGAGGAGCGGGAGACGGCACGCCGCATATTCACCGCCTTGGAAGCCTACCCGCCCGACAAAGTTCTGACGAACCTGGGTGGTCACGGGGTGGCTGCGATCTTCGAAAGCGGCATCGATGGCCCGACCATCCTCATTCGCTCCGAACTCGACGCCCTGCCTATTTTTGAGAAAACCGATGTCCCTCATCGCTCCACGGCTGATGGCACCGGGCATCTCTGCGGACATGATGGGCATTCCACGATACTGCTCGCCCTTGCGCGCGGCCTCTCACGGCAGCGCCCAAAAAGCGGCAAGGTCGTGCTGCTGTTTCAGCCAGCCGAAGAGACCGGAGCGGGTGCGGCAGCTGTTCTTGCCGATCCCGCCTTTGAGGACATCAGGCCAGACTATGCCTTCTCCCTGCACAATCTGCCCGGCCTGCCATTCGGCCATGTGTCGCTGATTTCAGGACCGGTCAACTGCGCGTCGCGCGGGATGAAGATTAGGCTGATGGGCAAGACTGCGCATGCCTCATCACCCGAACACGGCATTTCACCCATGCGGGCCATTGCCACGCTCATGCCCGCCCTCTCCGGCCTTGGCCACGGCATGCCTCCGCAGCCGGATTTCAAGATGGTGACGATAACGCACGCCGTCATGGGAGAAGCCGCCTTCGGCATTGCGCCCGCCGATGGAGAAATATGGGCAACGTTGAGAACGTTAACCGATGGGCGCATGGCAGAACTTTGCGAGGCAGCGGAAAAGCTTGCGACGGACGCTGCGGCCGCAAACGGCCTGACGCTCGACATCGTCTATGACGATGTTTTCCATCATTGTGAAAATGACGTCGAAGCCGTCGCAGAATTGAACCGGGCGCTGGATGAAGAAAAGGTGCCGCATGACGAGCGGAGCCTGCCGATGCGTGCCTCCGAAGACTTTGGGCGTTTTGGCTCAGTATCGAAATCGGCCATGTTCTTTCTAGGTGCCGGGATGGACCACCCGAACCTGCATAATCCTGATTATGATTTTCCCGACGCATTGATCGAAACCGGTGCGCGAATATTCATGCGCACGATCAGAAATCTCTCGGACTAACACGCTCATGCGCGTCAAAAGCCCTCAGACCACAATAGATTTCTACAAAATCAGTCAACAATGAAATCCTTTCGCTCCTCGCTCCATACCTGCGCTGATATCGTTCAAGCGTGGGGCCTTGAAGCTTTTGGAGATGGACACGATGACGGCGACGGTAACTTACCTTCACGAAGAACGTGAAAGAACGGCATTCGATTCCAACGAGTTGAAGGCTGCAATGCGCAGTCTGGCGGGTGGCGTTTCCGTCATTACAGCTGGTACGGGGGCAAGCCGCACGGGAGCAACGGTGACGTCGGCAACGGCGCTTTCCATGGAACCGGCGACCATGATCGTGAACATCAACAAGTCGTCATCTACTTGGCCGGTGATTGCGCGCTACAACCACTTCTGCGTCAACATCCTCTCCGCCACCCAGCAGGATGTCGCGTCCCGCTTTGCAGGCGTCGGCGGGTTGAAGGGTGTGGATCGTTATAGCGATGCCGAATGGTTCACGCTGGAAAGCGGAGCGTCCGCACTCAAAGGTTCACTGGCCGCTATCGACTGCGCCGTCGAAGACGTCATCGAACGCCACACGCACGCAATCATCATCGGACGCGTGCTGTCGGTCGAACGTAGCGAGGGCTTTCCGCTGGTCTATCACGGCGGGCAATATGCGAATATCGCGGCGCTTTGAACGCCTCTCATCTCTGACTTATGCCGAGCGTTCAGCCGGTTGCTCTGCAGTGTTTGCCGCAAACTGCTCCAGCGTCATATTGTCCAAAACCGCAGCCATGGCATCGCGGACGTCGGTCATGGACCGGCGCACCTGACAGGTCTGCGGATCGGAACAGTCCTCGCAGGCCTCGAAAGCCGTGCGGCTGGCGCAACGGATAGGTGCGAGCGGGCCGTCGAGAGCGCGGACGACCTGACCGATGTAAATATCGGATGCTGCTTTCGAAAGGGCATATCCGCCGCCGGGGCCTTTCTTGGACCGCAGCATGCCTTCATTGCGCAGCTCCAGCAGAATGGCATCCAGAAACTTCTTAGGGATATTGTTGCGCGCTGCGATCTCGCTCACGAAAGCGGTCTCGCCCTGCGCCAGACTGGCAAGGTCGATCATGGCTTTCAGCCCGTATTTTCCCTTTTTCGTAAGCATCGCGGTCTTTCAGAGATGACTATCTGAAAAGCACATATAACCCGCCACATGAACTTTCAATGAATTCCATGAAAACTGTCTGGAAATAACGCTAAGGTGTGTTAACCGCCGCGCGGACCCTTGCTGGGGCGCGCATCCAATGCCGCAGCCAATCCTCTGACAGCGTCTCTATGGCCCGTGGATGCCGGTCCTTCGAAAACCTGCACGGCTTCGGCATAACGATTGAGATTCAGGTACGCGTAACCGCGGATCACCATCAGATCATTACGTTCTGTGGCGAAACGAGCGCGTTGATCGAGCAGGATGAGCGCCTTTTCATATTGGCCGTTGTTGTATGCGGCCAGTGCGCGATCAGTGAGGATCGCGATCTGAAGCTCTGTCGCCTTGGTCTTGTCCATGCCGGATTTGGTGGCGGAAACGGCAGCATTATCCGTCAGACCCATGCGCAGATAGGCAAGGCTTTGGCCATAGGCGGCGTCACTTCTGACGGTCGATTGGCCGGTTTTCAGCGCCGCACCAAAAGCCTTAAGCGCTTCAGCGGGACGGTTGGCGTCCATCAGGCACCAACCCTGCTGCAAGGCCTGCTGGGGCGGAAGGCCATCCGGGTTGAAGGTCGCAGCGCAACCGGTTGATTTGCGCGCGGCTTGGCTCTGCGCGACAGCGACACGACCTTGCCGTGGCGCGGCGGCATTGGGGTTCTGCTGATAGACAACATTGGTGGGCTGTGCCTGGGCAAGCTGCTGTTGCAATGGAGCCCGGCCCGGTTGGCTGCTCGCCACGCGTTGCGAAGCAGTCGGCTCTGGCCTTCCGACAGCAAGAATGCGTTCCGACTGCGCACCCCATTGCTGCTGGAGGCGACGGACCTCCGTGACATTGTTCAAGTCCTGATAGGACAAGGCCAAACCATAGGCCGAAGCCTCGTCATCGGCCTTCCAGCCGAGAGCAGTGGTGAACCATTGCACAGCCAGTTGCGGCTGCAAAAATGCGCGCGAATACCAGCCAAATTCCTGTGCGGTTGCCGCATCCTTCTGGGCAACGGTTTCATCAGCAATTCGCTTCAGAACCTCCGGCTCCAGAGCGACGGGGGGCTCTAGCGCGAGAAGATTGGCCGTTGCTGCAAGATAAGTCTTGCGCGCATCGTCAGACGAATCGCGCCACTCATACATGGCGTCTTCGGCTTCGCGCGGCTCATCGCGGGCAATCAGTGCGAGGGCGAGGCCTTGAGATGCAGATGCGGAATCCTCGGCCTGCTTGGCCTGCTGGAACCATTTTTCCGCGTCCTGATTTTTTTCGCGGCGAAGATTGTACCAGCCCAGCAACAGCGCATCGCTGGCTAGCTTGCTGGTTTCCGCCGCCCGCTCCAGCCGGGACAGATATGCGGGAGGAACGGTGACGTCCTTGTTCTCACCGGCATTGGCCACGAATTGGCGGGCAAGATCGTCCTTGATCGGCTCGAACTCCAGCTGCCCGTCCGCACCCGGTCTTTCCCTGGCCAGAAGGTCATTCATCATCGCCATCGGCAAGAGAGCAGATGCTTTCTGGACGGTCGCGAGACGTTCGCTCGGGCCATCGCAATTGCCGAGAACGTAACTATACGCGTCACGCCCGCGCTCGGGCTTGTCGATGCGGACGAAAGCTTCCGCCAGACGCCACAGCACATCCACCTCGCCGCAGGTCAGCAGTCCGGGGTTGGCTGCCGCTGTCTCCACAACCGCGTTGTATTGCTTGAGATCGGACGAGTTGACCAGCCTCTGCCGTGCCTCGGCCAGCGTCAGCATATCCGTGAGATTGGTGGGTGGCTGCCAATTGGCATCTGCGGCCTGCCTGTCGGCGATGGCCTTTCGCACCTCTGCATAACGACCATTGGCGTAAAGCTGCCACATGGTTTCCAGCTGCGGATCGCCCTGTTCGGGAACAGCCATCGGATCTGCGGGAGGCGTCCATTGCGGATAAAGCGCTCTCAACCGGGCAATTTCTGCCTGAAGCCTGACCGTATCGCCCTGGCTTGCGAAGTATCGCAGCGCACTTTCATCCACCACGGGAGGCTGGGTCGCTGCTGGCGGCGTTGGCGTTTGAGTGGGCGGGGCCCGACGGGGTGCCTGCGCCAGTGTCGTATCTTGAGAACTGCCCAAAGCGGGCATGGTGACCGGTGGGGTCGAACCCTCCGTCTGCGCCACGCGGCTTGTCGCCAGCGGTGCCTTGGCATTGCCTGTCATTGGAATCTGCCCGGCAGGCGAGCGTCCGCCAAGCTCAGCAGCCTCTATCGAACCTGTCGTGTGAAGACGCGAAACCCTGCCCAACAGCTCATCGCGCCACTGGTATGCGGTAACACCACACAGAGCCAATATCGCGGCTGATATGTAAAGCGGCTTTCCGATCACAAGCACTCCTGATGCTGAGTCGCGAATGACAAAGCCAAGAGATGCAACGTAGATGGATAATAAAGTGTTGACGTGAAGCGACGGAGGTCGTCTGGAAGGCGTATTTTATTAGTAACGCAGGCCAAAAGCGCCGGAATGATCCGATATCCCGCATCCGACAGCACATCCTTCGTCGCTCCCGTCCGCAGATCGAAGGTTGCCATATTGCCGCCGTCGATCACCGTTTCCGCCCGCAACCGCTCCAGAAGCTTCGCATCACCCAGCCCTGCCCGTGCCAGATAAAGCGGTATTCTGACCGAGTTATATCCGAATTCCTGCGGAAAACCGTCGGCTGGCCTTGGCTTGGCTTTCACGGAAACCCAATCCGCCGGAAGCTTCCTTGGGCCGAAGGAATAGGCCGCGATCTGGGCGACGCCGTCCTTGGTCAGAGCAGCCCAGAGCGGCGACGGGACAAGCTCGTTCAAAACGGGGAAGGCTTCGAAAATAAAATAGGATGGGTTCACGACCGGGCCATCGGGCCGGTCAGCTTCCGCAAAACCGGCTGTACCGGGCAAGAGAAGTGTGCGCCCTCCCCGCTGGACGACCGTCTTGGCAAGCACAGTGCGGGCGATGGCGCGGGCAGCGTCGGCGTAATCCGGCTTGCCCCATTGCTTGGCCGCGAGTGCCAAGGCGTAAGCAATCAGAATATCGCCATCCGTGGCATTGTTGATGTCGGAAATATGCGGGTCCGTTTGCGGATCCCATTTCCATGCGGCCAGCCCATCATCCCGAACCAGCAGTTCCGTTTTCGTAAAAGACCAGATCAGTTCGAAATCCGCTGGCGCGTCGGCCAGCACGGCAAGCCACATGCCGTAGCCCTGCCCTTCGCTGTGGCTGATATTGTTGTTTGCCGTGTCGATAATGCGCCCGGTAGGATCGAGAAAAGCAGCTTTGTATGTAGTCCAGTCGGCTTCCGTGACCGAAGCGGCTGTAGCGCTGATTGGAAAAAGCATCATCGCCAGCATCACCAGGGCTTTGAACGGAAGGCCGAAGACGTCTTTCATTTGTGACGCCCCATGCCCCGTAGCATCAGGAAGGTGACACAACCCAGCAGCGTTAGAAAACCAATGAAAACAAGCGAGTAGGATAGCGTGTTGCTGGACAACCAGTTCGCCGCGATCAATCGCCAGTTCGAGAAAGTGAAAGGCCGGGTGACGATGAAGCTGGGCTGCTCGGCGGCAACCGTGTCCACCTTGTCGGCGGTCGCATCATAGGTCGCGACGCGCCCGGCCATCGTAGTCCAGCGCTTCTGTTCAGCCATTGCTGCCATGCCAGTGCGCAAATCTGCCGAGGTCGGAGCCGTCGCCATGGTCCACACGCCCTGGCCACCCGGGCTCATGCCCTGCGCCAGCATGAAGGAGACATTGCCCGGTGGCGTGTAAATCTGCTCGGCGCCGGGGAGAAAACGCAGTGTATCCGAGCTGATGTCGAAATTGCGTTTCATCCATTCCTCGAAAGAGGAGATTTGTCCCTGCCAGACGCCGCCATCTACGCGTTCGCGCCAGTCATCGAACAACTGATCGGTCTGCGCGGGCTGAACCGCACTTGCGCTTTCCTTCCACGCGACCTGGCTTGCTGGGGCCAGATCAAGCTGGTTGACCAAGGCCTGCGGCATCTGTGCCAGCGTGCCGAAGAACAGCGCGTTTCTCTCGCCCACGGCAGCGGGCGTTGCAACGAGTTCGACTGGGACCGGATGCCCACCGGCAAGCGCCAGTCGGCTCAAAAGCGTGGCAGCGGCGGACATGGTGTCCGTATCCACCCGCTCCAACCACACGGCCACGGGCTGATCGCTTGCACGGTAAGGCTGGCCCACACCATTGGTGGCGGCAAGATCGGGCGCGCGACCAATCATCGCGTAGTTGGGAATATGCAGTTCAGTCGTGTCGAACAGCGCGAAACGCGGCGTCTGGTTTGCAGCTGCGCCCGGCAGGCAGGCAGTGTCCGCATCCGTCATCAACACGGCTTCGATTGCAATCGTGTTCACCCCCGGCACAAAGTGGCGAAGGGTAACATTGATGGGCAGATGCCGGAAAATGCCGCCGCCCCGGTTGGAGATCGGCACGGTCGAGGCGATGTTGCCATTGACATAAATGTCGATATGGCTGCCGGGCAGGATTTCATTGGAATAGGCAGCGTCCAGCAGCAAGGTCGCTTCGCCATAGGCGGCAGCGTAGAAATCCGCAGGTGCGCCAATAGTGAAATCGGTCCGGAAACGTCTGCCGGAAAATTCGGTACTTTTTACCCCAAGAGCAGAGAGCGAGATGCGGCGGTCGGACATGACCAGCGGCGCGTCCGGCGTATGCCATGCCTTGGTGGACAGCGTGGTACGGGAGCCGCCCGCCGGGCGCTCCACGGAGGCGGTCAACTGGTCGATGGCAAGCTGCATGGTCTGCGGCGTCGGGCCGCTGACGATCAGCGCCGAAATGCCGTTGACGATGTTGCTCTCAAACCCCGCATAGGGGCCGGCCAAGGCTTCCGGCGGTACCGACTGCGTGGCGGCAGCGATCTCGCGCGACGTTCCGGCAAGAACGGTCAGGGTTCCGGCTTTGCGTTCCGTCGGCAGGCGCGTCGTAAAGGTCACCTGCTGGTTCGGCATCTGTGTGCGCAAGGCAAGCGCCTGTGCAAGCTTGAGAAGCGGCTGTGCGGAGACCGGATTGGCAAGCCCCGGGGCCACGATATTGATTGCCGTCAAACCGGCGAGATCGGCGCCGGTCGCCTGAATATCGTCAATCGTGCTGAACCGGCTGCCGACATCGGCATTGAACGCGATGTAGGTGCTAGCAGGGCTGACATCGGTCCAGAGATCATAGGTCGATTGGATCGTGCAATCCGTGCGGTGGCGCTGCTGCACACCGAGCGAAATGGCATTGGCACCCGCTTGCAGCGCCCCCGGCGGAATTGCCATGGACACATTACCCTCGCCATCCGGCGACGAGACGCTTTTGCGCTCCAGTGGCACATTGTTGACGGAGACTTCCAGATTGGAGCTTTCAGGCGCAACGACAATTGCGTTCTGATAGCCGACGTTCAGGGAAACGGCGGCCTTCGCCTGCTCCGGCGTCAGATAAAGCGTCCACTGCCGCTGGTCTATTTCACCGGCAAGGCTGAGGTCTGGAAAAGGCAGAATATACCGACGCCTGTCATCCGGGCTGCTGGGCGCTGTGGCGGTTGCCGCCCTTGCTGGCTGAGCGGCCGCAGGTGCCGCCACGCTTGGTACCGGTCTGGGAGCGGCAGGCGCCGCGGGAGCGACTGGAGCCGGTGTTTGTACCTGCGGTACTGGCGCAACGGGCGCGGGCCGCGCCGGTGCGGGCGGTGTTGCCGGTTTTTCCGGCGACATATCGAACGGCGCTGACTGCGCAAACACCAGCGTTGAAATGGAGGTCAGACATGCGGTGAGAAGAAGGGACTTTCTCATGGTTTCGCGGTTCCCAAGGCGGGTTTTGTCTGCCGTTCCGGCTTGAGCGAGCGGAAGAAATAATAAAGCCCGCGCTGCGTCTGGAAGATCGCGATGGCCATGAAGGTTATCGTGCCTTTGATCAGGCCGGGATTTTTTCTGCGAACACGCTGGATTTCGCTCCACTGTTCGGAGCTGGCAAAAATCAAATCCGCAATCAACCGGTGGTCCACCGCCTGCTGGGGTGAGAATGTACTACCCACGGAAATGAAGCCATCCTTCTTGACCGAGCGGACGATGTTGATACCCATCGTCTCCGGTACGCCCTCACTATAGGGTTTGACGCGAATGGTGGCCGTGGTGCCCTTTTCCACATTCACCAGTCCCGGCTCGAAAATGTGGATGAGCATGCCGTGAACGGAAACGTTTTCCACCGTCGCCGGTAACCAAGCCTCGCTATCGCCAATCTGCAATTCGCACCGGCGTTTGACGGTGACGCGGCGTGAAGCGGATTTTTCTTCGCGTTCCGAGACAACCCCGAGCGCACAGCCCGCAAAGATGATGTTGAGCAGGTTCCAGCCACCCACGACCAGCGTCACGTCTGCCTTATAGGGCTCGGCATAAATTCGGTAGATCGCGAAAATCATGGCGATGACCAGCACGCCGAAAATCACAAAGAAGGGTCGGCTGATTTCGGAAAGCCGCGCCTCGCTGATGGACTCATCCTTGGCCGTAACCTTGAAGGTTGGTCTCGACGGATTGAAAATCACCGAAACGACGGCAGGCAGAAGGTGCACCGTCTGCACATATTCGTAAAGCTCGGAAATCCATGGCCATCGGAAACTGCCATAGAGAAAATTCTGCATCATGAGGTTCACCAGCATGTATGCAGCCGTATAGGCGAGAAACTCGCCGCCTGACGCGACGAAAATCTGAAGATCGAAAAACAGGTAGAAGAGCGGCGCAAACAGGAAGATGGTGCGCGGAAACGGAAAGAGCCAGAACAGCGTCGACGACATGTAGCAAAGGCGCTGGGTGAACGAGAGACCGCGGCGGAAAAGCGGCTGTCGGAAGATCAGAATTTGCATCATGCCCTGCGCCCAGCGGCTGCGCTGGCCGATAAAGCTGGCAAAGGTGGCGGGCTGAAGCCCGGCAATCAGGGGCTTATCCACATAGAGGCTGTGCCATCCGCGCGAATGCAGGGCAAGCGCCGTTTCGCAATCTTCAGTAATGCTGACACCGCTGAATCCATCCGTTTCTTTCAGCGCAGTTCGGCGCAACACGGCAGCGGAGCCGCAAAAAAATGCGCCATTCCATTTGTCGAGACCGCGCTGAATGATGCCATAGAACATCTCGTTCTCGCTCGGCATGATTTCGAAAGTGCGCAGATTTCGCTCGATGGGATCGGGATTGAGGAAGAAGTGCGGGGTCTGAACGAGGAACAGCCTTTCGTCCTCATCGAAATAGCCCACGGTTTCCAGAAGAAAGTCGCGCGCAGGCGCGTGGTCCGCATCGAATACGGTGATGAGCTCGCCGGTGGAATGCTCCAGCCCGTTGTTGAGATTACCGGCCTTGGCGTGGACATTGCGCTCGCGCGTGAGGTAGTTAACGCCCAGATCGGCACAGAGCTTTTTCAGCTCCTCATGTCGACGGGCAGCGGCTTGCGCATCGGGAACGTTGGAAGCATTTCGCTTCTGCACCGTGCCGCCATCATCCAGCAGCCAGACGGTAAATTTGTCTGCTGGATAGTCGATGTTCTTTGCCGCCGACAGCGTGTTGGCAAGGAGTGTGGCGTCTTCATTATAGGTCGGGACGAATATATCGACCGTCGGCACGTAGCCCGGTGATCCCGGTCTCGTCTTTCGCGACGGCAGTGGCATGGACACGATGACGAGGCTGAGTGCCAGCATCAGCACGCTATACATTTCCGCGAGATAGAGCAGAAAGCCGGGAATGAAGTTTTCCGGCTGGTTGATGGGCGGCAGGGTGCTGGTCGTGCGCCAATAGACATAGCGCAGCACGATGGCCGTGCCGAAGCCAAGGCCGATAAGCCGCCATGCGCCCTTGCCGTTCAGCGATTTGATGGTGGCGAGCAGAAACAGCGAGATCGCGGTGGCGATGAGATGCGTCTGCAAGCTGACAGGCAGCGTGACGATCACCAGAACGCAGACCGAGACGAGCATCCAGACGATGACGGAGATGGCCTTGCTCATCTGCAAACCCTTGCTTTCAAATCAACCAGAGGCGACTTGCCTCGAGATCAGGAATGACAGTCTTTCGACCATAACGACGCGGCACGCTCTATACGCAAGACAATACTAAATTGGTTAATTGCATCTTTGCGAACCCTCTCCCGATGAGGCGCAATCGGGTGATGGGATGACCACACGTCTTGTTTCCGCACGCGCGCCCGGTTTCGGCACATCTGCCGGGCGCGCAATGGTGGGAGATGCGACCGTCGGCGAAGGGATCACCACACGCGCTGGCGCGGGATTGGTGATCTGCTGCGGCTCTGGCGGCAATTGTGGTTGAGGCTGCGCCACGACCTGACGCATAGCGGGGCGGCTGGTCTGCTGAACCGGCGGCCGAGATGGCGTCTGTATTCCCGGCTGCATGGGAAACTCGTTTGCCGTTACCGGATAGATCGGATTGCCGGAACGGCCCATACCCTCAGCTGGCTTCTGGGCGGTGCCGTAAGGGTTCCAGCCTTCCGCATCATAGCTGCCGGTAATCGTATAATTATACATCACAGTCAGCAGATCGCGCGCCGTTACCCCGGATTGGCAAAGCCGGAGCGTGACATTGATGCGCCCGAGATTTTTGAAACCCTGACGCATGTCTACGGGCGAGCGAATGTGCTGCCACGCATAGATGCAGGTGTCATCACCCGAGCCTCTGCCTGATGCGTAGGAAAATGCGCCATAGGCATTTTGCAGATATTCAGCCGAGGTCGCGAGACTTGCACCCGGGACTGCGGCGCGGATTTCACGAGATATGGACGAGGCGAGCAGGCTGCCGCTGGACAATCCATCCTTGCCGGTATCTTCGGCGCGCTGCGGTCCGAACAGTTCGATCTTCAGATAATTCTGGCCGGGCGTTCTCGCATCCGAGCGCAAAATCACATCCTGCTGAACGGCATTGGAAAAGGTACGGTTGATGACACTGATGATTTCAGGACCACCGGGCGGCGGGAAAATCAGTGCTTCTTCAGGCGGCAGCATTTTAGGCGCGCCGGAAGGCCTGATGCCCCCTGGGTTGTTGCAGCCAGAAAGCACCACGGCGATACTCGGCAATAGAACAAAAGCAGCGTTTTTTATCGCCGCTGCACCCGCCACATTACCAATGCTGGCAAGGTCGCGCGCATAACGAATCACATATGACCAGACCATGGCTATGAAATACGTGAGGCCACTGATTTATCAATATCATATTTCGCTCACACGTTATGTAATCCGCCATAACCAAACACGCCGTCATGACGTTAATTGGAACTTTGCGTGTGTCAGGGAATTGCCATTGATGCAGTTTTAATAAACCAGACGTAGAAAGCAGGCAGCAACAGGATGGATATGGCAGATCAACCGATGAGCATAACGAGCCAACTTTCTGACGAAGTGAAGAGATTACGCCGGTGGCTGGATGAAGATGCCCTGCCCATGTGGTGGGAAGTCGGCGCCGCCAAACCCGATGGCGGTTTTTACGAGCGCATTGGCCAAAACGCGAAGCCGATGCTGGGCGATAACCGCCGTTCCCGCGTGCAGCCACGACAAGCCTATTGTTATGCGGCGGCTGGCCAGAAGGGCTGGAACGGCGAGTGGCAGAAGGCCGTCAACCACGGCCTGACATGGTTCGACAAGGTTTATCGTCTCGATAACGGCCTTTACGGCAATCTGGCGGATGCCTCCGGCAAGCTCACTGATCCGACATTCGATTTCTACAATCAGGCGTTCGCCCTGTTCGCAGCCGCGCAGACGGCGATGGTTTTTCCCGAGCGCCGGGATGAGATGCGCGAGCGTGCACTTTCCATTCTTTCCGTTTTGCAACAGGACTATGCCCATCCGGTCGCTGGTTTTGAAGAAGCTAACCCGCCAATCGAGCCGCTGTGCTCCAACCCGCATATGCATTTTTTCGAAGCCATGCTGGCGTGGGAAAAGGTCGATCCAGATGGGCCTTGGTACCAGTTGACGGATGACATTGCCCATCTTGCCATGGACAAGTTCATCGACGCCCAATCTGGTGGGCTGCGTGAGTTTTTCGACCACGACTGGAACCCGATGCCCGGCGACAAGGGCCGGATCATGGAGCCCGGCCATCAGTTCGAATGGGCTTGGCTGCTCACGCGCTGGGGCAGCTTGCGTGACGATAACAGCGCGATTGCCAAGGCCAAGCGCCTGTTCGAGATCGGTGAAAAATACGGGATTTGCCCACGCCGCAAAGTTGCAATCATGAGCCTTTACGATGACTTCACCACCCATGATCCGCTGGCGCGGCTGTGGCCGCAGACGGAGTGGCTGAAAGCCGCCGTGCGACTGGCCTCCGTCAGCCATGGTGAAGAACGCTATCGCTACCTGACATCAGCCGTGCGGGCCATCGGCGCCTTGCAGCCTTTTCTCGATACGCCGATTGCCGGTCTGTGGTTCGATAAATGGCCCGTGGATGCACCGATGATTGATGAGCCCGCACCTACCAGCACGTTTTATCATATCGTCTGCGCGATCTATGAAGCAGAAGACGTGCTGAAGCAGAGCTTGCAGTGAGATCAACGCTTTAAGGATACCCTCGGGTTTCCCCCGAGGGTAACTTCATATTCTTGGCGGCTATGCCTCCAGCCAACGTACCTGTTCCGGCGTCAGCTTGATATCGAGCGCTGAAAGGCTGTCTTCCAGCTCCGCAACGGTGCGTGGGCCGATGAGCGGGATGACCGGGAAGGGCTGGGCGACGACATAGGCGAGAGCGATGTGGATCGGGCTTCGGCCCAGTTCCTTTGCCAGCTGGATTGCCCGGTCCCGTCGTTCGAAGTTGCGATCCGAATACCAGACGCGCACGATCTCCTCATCATCCCGCTTGTCACGTCCGGCCTTCTCAGTGAAGAAACCGCGCCCCTGGCTCGACCATGCGAAATTGGGGATCTGCCGTTCGCGCTGCCATTCCTTCCAGCCATCATCTGAAGCGGCAACGCAGCCCGTCCAGATGGGAACCAGCATTTCCGCCAGCGAGAAATTGTTGGAAAGAGCAGCAGGCGCCGTCTTGCCGTTTTTCTGCGCATAAGCGGCGGCTTCGTCCATACGCTCGCGTGTCCAGTTGGAGCCGCCGAAAATGCCGCGAATGCGACCGCGTTTTACCTCGGCATCCATGGCGTCCACGAACTCGCCGACCGGCACCTCTGTATTGTCACGGTGCATGCAGTAGACATCGACGTAATCGGTTTTCATGCGCTCAAGCGATTGGTCCAGCTGCTTGCCGATCATATCCGGGTAGCAGAGCGGCGAATGCGCGCCCTTGCCGATCAGCACGATGTCTTCGCGCGGGACGTTACGGCTGGTGTGCCAGTCTCCGAAAATGCTCTCCGTCTTGCCGCTGCCGTATATATAGGCCGTATCGAAGAGATTGCCGCCTGCCTCGTAGAACTTGTCGAGCGTGAGCGAAGCGGATGCGAAATTCGGGAAGAATTCGAAACCCAGCGCTGCGACCGATACCGGCTTGGAAAGACCGGGAATATTGCGTTTGGGCACCGTATTGCTCGCAACAACCTTTGCGCCGATGATATTCGAAACGCGCTTGGCAGCGGTTTCCACGCCATATTCCAGACCCACCGACGCGCGCCACCGATCCATGACCTGCAGATTACCGAGACTGTCTACCCAACTCATGCCGGGATAGGCAAATTCGGGTTTTCCAGCACGAATGGCCTCACCTGCCGCATCGACCTCAAAGGCGTAAAGCCAGCCGTCTTCGCGCACCTCGACGGTCTGCCGATCATCGCCCTTGATGATCTCGATCTTGCCGACACCGCCCTTGTGACCGGAGGCAAACCAGAAGTTTTCGACTTCGATGCGTCCTTCCGAGCCGATGATGCGAAGCACATTGTCCTGTTGCGCCATGATGGAGCATGAAACTTCGGCAATGATATCATTCGGGAATTTCAAAACGGCAGACGCCCATTCATCCACACCGGATTGGCCCAGATGGGCAACGCCGGATACTTTTTCCGGCTCCAGAACCGATGTGCCTGAGGCCGCACCGGCAATCAGTCGCGCCATGGAAACGGGATACCCGCCCACATCGAGAATACCGCCACCGGCAGCATCATTGGCAAACAGCCGATGCTCCGGCTTGAAGCCACCCATGTTGAAACCAAAGCTTGAGCGGATGATGCGGACGTCACCAATCGTGCCGTTCCTCACCAGTTCGATGATCTTCGCCGTCTGCGGATGCAGGCGGTACATATAGGCCTCACCGGCAAACACACCGGCTTTCTTCGCCTCATGGAAAATCACATCCGCATCATAGGCGGAAAGCGCGATTGGCTTTTCGACCAGCACATGTTTGCCCGCACGTACGGCCTTGATGGCCCATTCCGCATGGCCCGTATGCGGCGTTGCGATATAGATGGCATCGACTTCCGCGTCGCTCAGCAAAGCCTCATACCCATGCACGATACGCGCGCCCGGAAAGGCGTCAGCCAGACCCGGCTTATCCGGGTTGCGGGTGGCGATGGCCACCAGCTTTCCCGTTTTGGAGTGGGCAACGCCATCGGCAAAAGTGCGGGCGATGGTTCCGGGGCCGATGATGCCCCAACGGATGGGTTGAACGTCAGTCATGTCTTTCCTCATTTCTGTCTTGGGAAGATGGTTAGCGCAGGCGGGCACCGGCACTGTCAAAAACAAAAGTCTTGCTGGCGAAAATCGAGACCGTCAGCTGTTGCTGGTCGCTGGAGTGCCGCGATTCCGGGCGCTCGATAATGAGCGGGATATCTCCGGCCATACGCGCATAGACATAGCTCGTATTGCCGAGATGCTCGGCCACATCGATCTCGACCGTCAGATCGGCGTCGCCGATGCCGACATCACCGAAATGCTCGGGCCGCACACCAAGGGCGACCTCGCTGCCGACCGTGACGGTCGAGTGGATCGGCAGCGTCAGCGTCACGCCGGGATCGTCCGTCACCTGAACCGTCACCCCATCCGCTGTTTGGCCTAAGACCTTGCCGGGCAGGAAATTCATCTTCGGGGAGCCGACGAAACCGGCCACGAAACGATTGGCGGGGTCGTCGTAAAGATCGAGCGGCGCACCGACCTGCTCGATGCTCCCTGCCCGCAAAACCACGATCTTATCGGCAAGCGTCATGGCCTCGGTCTGGTCATGGGTGACGTAGATCATGGTTGTGCCAAGCTGCTTGTGAAGTCTGGAAATCTCCACTCGCATCTGCACGCGCAGCTCCGCATCGAGGTTCGACAGCGGCTCATCGAACAGGAAGACCCGTGGCTGGCGCACAATAGCGCGACCAATGGCGACGCGTTGCCGTTGGCCGCCCGAAAGCTGCTTTGGCCGACGCTGCATCAGCTCATTGATCTGCAGGATATCGGCAGCGCGACGGACGCGCTGTTCCGTGTCAGCTTTTGGATTACCGTTCATCCGCAGCCCGAAAGACAGGTTCTCTTCCACGGTCATGTGCGGATAAAGCGCATAGGACTGAAACACCATGGCGATGCCGCGATCCATCGGCTCGGCATCGTTGACCACAGTGCCACCAATGCTGATTTCCCCGCCGGAAATATCCTCCAGCCCGGCAATCATGCGCAGAAGAGTAGATTTTCCGCAGCCGGAGGGGCCAACGAAGACGACGAATTCGCCATCGGCAATTTCCAGATCGGTACCGTGGATGACCTCAAGAGCTCCGTAACGTTTGATGACATTTTTCAGTGACAGTTCCGCCATGCGGTTCCTCCCGGATTACTTGACGGCACCGGCAGAAATGCCGGCGATGAAATGGCGCTGCAACAGCACGAAGACGACGAGGATGGGCGCGGTCAAAAGCATGGCACCGGCCATGATGCCGCCCCAGGACACCTTGGTGAGGCCGATCAGAGTTCCCAGTGCGACCGGAGCCGTCATCATGCCCGGCCGCGAATTGATGAGCAGCGGCCAGAGATAATTGTTCCACGAGGCTAGGAAGAGGATGATCGACAATGCGGCCATGGTGGGCCGTGCCAGTGGCAAGGCGATGCGCAGGAAAATCTGCCATTCCTTGACGCCTTCGACCCTCGCGGCATCGAAAAGTTCACCCGGCATCATGGAAAAGGATTGCCGCATGAAGAGAACACCGAGTGAGTTGAACAGCGGCGGTACGATCAGCGCGACCCAGGTGTTTGCCAGCTTGAACTCCCGCGCCACCATGATGAACTGCGGAATGACGACCACGGCATAGGGCAGCGTTATCGTGCCCAGGATGATGGCGACCACCACGGAACGCCCGGCAAAACGATAACGCGCCAGCGCCCAGCCCGCCATCGATGTCAACATGACTGACAGCACCGTGTAGATAACCGCCACACCGATGGAGATGGACATGGCGCGCAGGAAATCCGTATCCGCCTGAAGATTGCGGAAGTTCTCCAGGAAATGCGTGGAAGGCAGCAGCACGATTTCTGGGCTGAAGATGCCGTAATCCGGCATGGTAGAGAAAACGAACATTACCCAGATCGGAAACAGCCAGATGATGGCAAGCGGCGTGAATGCGGCGTGGAGAGCGATTTTTTGCCAGAGCAGTGATCTCGACTTGGACTTCATTTCGCGTCCCTCCCAACCCATAGCTGAAACAACGAAATCACGATGGCGAGAGCCGCAATCGTATAGGCAATGGCCGAGGCATAACCGAAGTTGAGCGACGTAAAGCCCTGACGATAAAGGAAAATACCCAGCGTCTCCGTTGCTCCGCCGGGACCGCCGCGGTTGGTGATGAGGAAGGGTTCGGTGAACAGCTGCATGGTGCCGATGACTGACAGCACGACGCAAAACATGATGATGGGCTTAAGAAGCGGCAGCGTGATGTGAATAAATTGCTGGCGCTTGCTGACATTATCCAGACGCGCGGCCTCATAGACATCGCCGGGAATGGACTGAAGACCGGCGAGAATGATGATGGCATTATAACCCGCCCAACGCCATGTGACGGCGATGATGATGAGTGCCATGGCAGCCGTGGAATTGTCGAACCAAGCAACGGGCGCAAGACCAACGGATGTGATGAGTTTATTGATAATGCCGAAATCGGCGCTGAACATCAGGCGAAACACGGCGGCATAGGCCACCTCACCCACGACAACGGGCGCGAAGAAGGCGAAACGGTAAAGCGGGCGTGCCTTGAGAAGCGGCGAGTTGAGCAACACCGCCATCATCGTTGCCAGCGCAATCATGACAGGCACCTGCACGACCAGAATGATCAGCGTGTTCTGCAAGGCGTTGTAGAAGGCCGGGTCCGCAATCAGGCGACCCCAGTTCATCGACGGCGCAAAACGCCAGGGGTTGATGCGCGTGTTCTGGAACGACAGCAGAAAAGAATTGATGATCGGCCACAGCCAGAAGGTGGCGAAGATCAAGAGATAGGGGGCAAGAAACGCATATGCGACCCTGTTGCGCAACGGCATATCGACCTCACAAAGCCAGAAGAGAGTTTAGCCGGACGCTTCCCGCGGAAGCGTCCGGCAACGGTCGGCCTGGGAGCTATTGCGCAACCGGAATGCCGGTTGCAGTCTCGATCTGCTTGGCAGCGTCATCGAGCGCCGTCTTGGCGTCCGGGAAACCACCGCTCAGATATTTGGTCTGGGTGGCACGGTAAATACCTTCGGCATCGGACTGGAATGCCGTGCCACGGCTTGGCACGATTTTCGGCAGGGTGGCCAATATGTCAGACCAGACGGCCTGACCGCCCCAAAAAGGTTGCGGCTCTTTGACGAAGGGGTCTTTGTCGGACGAGAGGAGCGATGGGACCAGACCGAAGGACTTCAGCATATCGATCTGACCGTCATTGGTCAGAAGGGCGTAGTCGATGAACTTCCAGGCTGCTTCCTTATGCTGCGAGGCAGAGCTTATAGCGAGAGAAGAACCACCCAGATTGGCGGCGCGCGGGCCATCGGCTGTCAGGCTCGGCATGAGGTAGACACCCCATTTTCCGGCCAAGTCGGGGGCATTTGAGCGGATGCTTCCCTCGTACCAGCCGCCGTACATCTGCGTTGCCGCCTTGCCACCGACACTGGACTGGATTTTTTCATCCCAGATAGCAGCAGTGATGATGCCTGCGTCCTTCATCTGCTTGAGCTTTTCAAGCGTTGCCACGCAAGCTGGTTGGTTGATGGTGATGCTCTGGCCATCGGTCGAAAAGTAACCGCATCCCTGTTCATTGGCGATCATGCGGAACCACTCGCTGTCGCCGTTGAAATCCGCCTGCGTCATGACAGTGCCGGGATTGGCCTCCATGACCTTCTTACCCGCAGCGATGAAATCATCCCACGTCTTGATCGTGGCCGGATCGACGCCTGCCTTTTCATAAAAGTCGCGTCTGTAGAACATCGCAACCGGGCCGGAATCCCACGGCACCGCGTAGGCCACGCCATCGACCTCAAGTTCGGTTCGCTTGAATTCCGGGAAGAGTGCCTGCTTTTCAGGGGTATAGCCGAGTGCAGTCACATCCGTAAAACAATCCGGAAAGCGCGACCAGAACACCTCTGCCTCGAAATTTTCCACCGTGACAATATCCGGAAGACCTTCTCCACCGGCTGCACAGGCGGCCAGTGACTTGTCGTAAACCTTGCTGTTTCCGAGATCCTGAACATCCACCTTGATATCGGGATATTTCTTGTTGAAACCCTCCAGCGTGGACTTCAACGCCGATGCGGCAACATCCCAGCTCCAGATTGTGATGGTGGTAGATTGTGCGGCCGCCGGTGCAGCAGCCAGCAGCGCAAGCGATACAGATGCGCCGATAAATTTAAAGCCCATTGAAAACCTCCCTTTTCAATTGCCGTCCTCCAACGACACGGGCAGATTAGCGGCGGGATAATATCTGTCTCGTAGAAAGGGAACATGGATTTGGCGGAAAGTAAGATCAGGGAGAGAGCGGTCTATCATCCCGGTGCCAGCAGCATCGAGGGTACGCCGACCAAGCTGCAGTTTTTCCGCACCCACCCCCCCGTCATGCTCATGCCCCACTGGCACGCCCAGATCGAGATCAATTACATCATGCAAGGTAGTGTCCATTACCGCATGGGCGACCATTCCCTGCGTGTCGAGGCCGGGCAGATGTGCCTGTTCTGGGGTGGGCAGGCCCACCAAATGGACCAATCCTCCGAGGATTCTTTCTATGCCGGAGCCCACCTTCCGTTGCTTCACTTCTTTCGCATGCGGCTGCCCGTTGCCGTCTCCACAAAGCTGATGGGCGGCGCGACCATGCTGACCTCGGTAACGGATCCATCCGACGACGAGAATTTTTCCCGCTGGTTCCGCTATGCCAATTCTGATGATCCGCTGAAAGCAGACAATGCAGTGGAAGAACTGCTGTTGCGGGTGGAGCGAATGTTCATGGAACCCTACACGGTCGTTTCGCCTGCCTCGCAAGAAGGTAAGGTCGTCGATGCAGAGGGCTCCCCTTCCTTAAGCGTTGTGCGGATGTGCGATTTTGTTGCGGCGAATTTTCTGGAAGATATCGATGCGACGGATATCGCGCGCTCGGCAGGCCTTCACCCGAAATATGCGATGAATCTGTTTCGCAAATCGACCGGCATGACATTGATCAAGTATCTGACGCTGCTGCGTCTTTCCCGCGCGCAGGCTATGTTGATCAACGATAACGACAACATTCTGCAAGTCGCGATGGAAAGTGGCTTCGGTTCTGTCAGCGCGTTCAACAAGGCTTTTCGGCAGGTTGCGGGCATGTCACCATCCGACTTTCGCCGGGATATGCGGTCCAATAATATGGTTTAAAAACAGTACGATACACCCCGATGAACGGACGTTCAGAATCCTTACTAAAATTTAACTATTGCTAGCACGGCAAAGATGGCTATTTTCCTGCTGCGCTGCACCATATCCCCTCTCCTTATGCAGCGCGGTCGCATTAAATGCCGGGAACTCCGATGGACACCGGTTCCATTCAATGTCCATTCTAGGGAGATTATAATGACAATATCTGTTTCACATCCTCATTCCAGCGATCAGACACACGCACCATTTGCCGAAAAAATTGCGGCAACCAGAAACAGCGCCGGTTACACGGTCGAGCAGCTGGCCATTACCTGTGGCCTGACCGTGCAGGAAATCGTCGCCCTCGAAAACGGCTTGGACAACAATCCGTCGCATATCCAACGGGTCGCAGCGGCTTTGCAGATTCCGCTTTCCAGCATCGTTTGATGCACTGACCCTGCCCTCGACCGAAGAGGGCTTTTCCTCGCCCGTCGCTCCGGAGATGTCATTGTTCTCCAGGACGGGCGAGAAAATCGCACAGATCGACACGCGTTTTTTCGCGCCCCCTTAAAAACCGCTTTCCGGCATACCACATGCAGGTCTCATCACCCGATGTAACGTTTTGGTGATGCGCGCATTCCTATTCCATGACCTGACATGTGAGACTGAAATGACAGACGCAAACCTCGCTGGCCTGTCCCACGCTCCTGCACCAAAGCCATTCTGGCCTTCGCAGCCCTATGAGATATTGAACTGGCTGGTGCTTGAAACGAGCAACCAGCGCTTCATCGACAATCTCTTCGTGGAGCTTTGCCAGCGGCTGAATGCTGCCGGTGTTGCCGTCGCCCGCGCATCGCTGAACTTTTTCGTGCAGCATCCGCAATGGCGCGGCGCGCGCATGTTGTGGTCCAAGGGTAGCTTGGAAGCGGAATTTACGACCTATGCCTATGGCATGGAAGACTCGGAGGAATTTCGCAACAGCCCGATCTACGCGATACAGTCCGGAGCCGAAGAAATCCGTTACCGCCTGGACATTCCACCAACCGAACCGGAATACTCTATCTATGCCGAACTGCGCGCAGAAGGGCTGACGGAATATTGCGCATGGCCGCTGAACCATACGTTCGACAAGCGCCATGTCGTGACCTTTTCCAGCGACAGGCCGGGCGGGTTTACGGATGCAGAGATAGACATGCTGCGTAGCCTTGTTCCAGCCATCGCTCTGGTATCGGAAATTCGCCTTAAAAACCGCATGGCGCGCACATTGCTGGAAACCTATGTCGGCCCCCATGCCAGCCAAGCAATTCTGGATGGCGCGACGCGACGCGGCAGCGGCGCCACGGTGGGTGCGGCCATCCTGATCTGTGACCTCCGCGATTTCACCCATATTTCCGACCTATGGCCACGCGACGACGTCATCGAGCTGCTCAACGGCTATTTCGACGCAATGTCCGAGCCTATCGAAAAATTCGGCGGTGAAATTTTGAAATTCATGGGGGATGGCCTGCTCGCCATTTTCCCACTGAGCAACCCGAACGCCTGCGCCAACCTGATTTCCGCCATTGAAGAAGCACAAGTCCATCTGGAAGCTCTGAACGAAGCAAATATGAAGCGTGGTCACGAGCCGCTTGGTTACGGCATTGGCGTGCATGTGGGCGATGTCATGTATGGCAATATCGGCTCGAAAAGCCGGCTGGATTTCACCGTCATCGGCCCAGCCGTCAACATCGCATCGCGGCTGGAAAGCCTGACGAAGGAAATCAAACGATCCGTACTGATGTCAGAGACATTCGTGGACATGGCCGGAAACATCAGAGATTTTGAGAGCATCGGTGCCCATACGCTGCGGGGCCTCGAAGCCCCAATCAATGTCTACGCCCTTCCAGCGACATGATGGCTGGCAAACAATTTGGGTTTAACAATCGGCGGATTTTATCTAGACAGCTTTCATCGATATGGACGACAGGGACTGATTTCGGTGACTGATCAAACGGAAGCGCCGAGTGCTCCCACCGCCAGAATGCTGACTTGGGTGCGCAACTCCACCATCTACCGGCTGGAACGCCGGATGATGACCGAGCGGCAATTGTTCGATGCCATTGCACGCAAGGCAAAGCAGAAATTCGAAGACATCACCGCCGAGCAGATTGAAGCGCTGGCCAATGCCGCGGTCAAATTCGCCTATGACATCAAGGCGCTGGATGACGTCGCCTATGCCGAAATTGCCACCCGCTCCGCCATTCGCGGCGGTAAATCACGCAGGGCGATTGCGCAAAAGCTCAGCATCAAAGGTGTCGGCAAAGACATCACCGCGCAGGCTTTGAGCGAAGCCGACGATCTCTACGCAGCTGTTATCATGGCGCGAAAACGCCGCTTCGGGCCATTCCGGCGTGATGAGGCCGACCAGAAGAGAATGCAGAAGGAAATCTCCGCATTTGCCCGGAACGGCTACAGTTTCGAGATCGCAAACCAAGTGTACCGGATGTCTCTCGATGATGCCGAAGAGATACTGGCTCAGGGCTCACCCTGACGATCACTGCGGCGGCAAAGGCACCGTTTTCAGATAGGCGATGAGATCATCGATCTCGCTATCGCTCCACAGACCGAAAAAGCGCATGGAAGTGCCGGGAACCGTCTTTTTCGGGCTGGACAGAAAGGCATGAAGCTTCTCGTCGTTCCAGATCAAGCCACCTGCACCAGCATCCTTCATTGCCTGCGAATAACTGTAATCCGCGACGGAGCCTGCCGGTCTGCCGACGACGCCCATGAGATGCGGTCCCATGCGGGTACGAGGGTTCTCGATACTGTGGCAGGCGGAACATTTGCTGAAAGCGCGTTCACCGCGCTCTGGATCGCCATCCGCCCATAGGGTGGACATGGACAGAAGGAGACAGATGCCCGTCAGCAAACCCAGCTTTCTCGTCATCCTGCATTATCCTTATGCCAAATAAAAACGCCCTCCCCGTCTATACGACGAGAAGGGCGTGGTGTTGATGCGTCAGATTGACGTAACGCATTTAGCCGTTGATTGGGTTCAACGTGACCGATGTGCCCGTTGCAGCGAGGTTCAGACCAACCTGGCCTGTGACGCTGACAGTCTGAAGCTGGATGGAACCGGCTGTTCCGCCAACCAGAACGTTTGCGCCAACGCCGAGACCGACCGTGGCTTCAGCTGTAGCACCCTGATAGAGGCCACCGAGCGAGCCCTTGTGGTAACCGGCAGTCGGAGCGAAGACGGCCCAAACGAGGCGACCCTGCGTGGTGAAGCCGAGGTCTACACCCATCTTGCGGATCGCACCGCTGTAATGGTCGGTGCGGCGAGCGCCCATCGTGGACTGGAATGTGCAATCAAGTTCCTTGGCAGAGCCAATAACATAACCAACGCCACCACCAACGTCGCAGGTCAGGTAACCGATCTTGACACCGTTGCGGTCATCCTGGTCCTGATATGTCGCTTCGGGATAGGTTGCGAGGTCCGCAGCGATTGCGCTTGCGGTGCCACCGAGGCCCAGCGTCATTGCGGCGAAGGTTACGGCAAAAGCTTTTTTCATTTTGTTTTCTCCTGTTTGATTCTTGACCCGCAGCAGCCCGTTTGCCCTTTTCGGATAATGAATGGCGCAACGTTAACGTTTGTTCCTGAAAAACGATCCACTGCACCTGCCACTCAACCAAACTCTGCCATTGGGTTAAGAACTGGTTCACGAGCTAAAAGCCCATTGAGGCGCAGTTAGGGCGCGAAAGTTATGGCGCTCTGCACGTCCTTAAATGAGCAAAAGTCTCTCGTCGGCACGCTTTCATCATGCCTGGCCGGATTGGAATTTTATTTCTATTATTTCTATAGACAAAGAACAGCCTGTCTTTCTCACACGGGTATCCGGTCTTAGGTTCTGGGCATTCTTCGAATATCAGCCGCGAGGACAGGGCATGACGACGGAATTCATAAGCGTTACCTTTACAAATCCATCCACGGAACTCGATCCGATCCCCGACCCGTCTATCGATCCGGCTTTTCTCGTGCGCTACGCCCGATCGCTGGATGATTACGGCTTCAACTATACGCTCGTGCCCTATGGATCGTCATCGCACGACCCATTTACCATCGGCGCGACGATTGCGGCCCATACCAAAAACATCAAGATCATCATCGCGTTGCGCCCAAACACGATTTACCCGACCGTCGCCGCCAAGGCTCTGGCGACGCTGGATCAGCTGAGCGGTGGGCGTGTGGTGGTTCACTTCATCGCAGGCGGCAGCGATCAGGAGCAGGCGCGTGAAGGCGATTTCCTGACCAAGGAACAGCGCTATGAGCGGCTCGAGGAATATATCCGCATTCTGCGTCAGGCCTGGGCCAGCAGTGAGCCATTCGATTTCGATGGCACGCACTACCAGTTCAAACAGTTCCGCAATGCCGTGCGTCCAACCCATGGCACGATCCCTGTCTCGGTTGGCGGATCGTCCGACGCGGCCTATCGTATCGGTGGATCGCTGGCGGATATTTTCGGCCTCTGGGGCGAGCCGCTTGCGGAGACGAAAGAACAGATCGACCGCATCTACGGCGAAGCCAAGAAGGCCGGGCGAACGGACCGCCCGCGCATCTGGGTGACCTTCCGTCCTATCGTGGCCGAAACGGACGATCTGGCCTGGGCCAAGGCGCACCGTGTTCTGGAAGCGCTGAATGCCAACCGCGAAAAAGGATTGGGCAAGGCACCGCCAGCCGCACCTGCACCGGCCAATGTCGGCTCGCAACGCCTATTGCAGATTGCGGCGCGTGGCGACGTGCATGATCGTGCACTGTGGTACCCGACCGTGACTGCCACCAATGCCAGCGGCGCATCGACCGCGCTTGTCGGCTCACCACAGACGATTGCCGATTCCATCCTCGACTATGTAGATCTCGGTGCCGATCTGATCTCTATTCGCGGATACGACAATTACAACGATGCCATCGACTATGGCCGTTATGTCCTGCCACTTGTGCGCGAAGGCCTTGAGGAACGAGAAGGCAAACGCAAGGTCGCCTGATGCTTCGACGCCCGCTGTTTCCTGACAAGCAGCGGGCCATTTCTACACAGACGATTCAACGCCGCGCCTAAAAATGGAGCGGCCGGATGTTTCCTGTCCGAAGATCAGAAAGCAGGATCAACGTGCCACACGACAATGCAGAGTTGGACAAGGTCGCGGATATCGTCGCAAAAGCGGCACCGGAAGCCGACAGAGGCGATCAATTCCCATGGACGGGCATTCGCGCCGTGCATGCGGGCGGATTTCTGAACGGCACCGTCGGCGCAGCCTTTGGCGGTAGAGGCGAAACGCTTGTCGATACGGCACATGTTCTGGCGGCATTGGGTCGCGCCGATCCTTCAGTGGCGCTCATCACTGCCATGACGCTATACACCCATCTCGGTGAAGCCAGCCGCAACCGCTGGCCACAGGCAATCTATCGCCGTATTCTCGAGGAAACGAAAACGCGTCCCGTGCTGCTCAACGCCGCCCGCGTGGAGCCGGAACTCGGCTCCCCTGCCCGTGGCGGCCTGCCTTCGACACTTGCGCGGCGAACAGGCAATGGATGGTCGATCAGCGGGCGCAAGCGCTTCGTGACTGGCGCGCTCGGTCTGACATACTTTCTGGTTTGGGCGACCACGGATGAAACGCCCCAGCGCGTCGGCACCTTCGTCGTTCCTGCCGACAGCCGGGGCATCAACATCATCCAGAACTGGAACAGCCTTGGCATGCGCGCGAGCGGCTCGCATGATGTCGAATTCGATGCGGTTGAAATCCCGCATGAAGACGTTATCGATCTCACCGATATCTCATCGGGTACGCAGGACAATCTCGCCCATGCCGGTATGACACTTGCGCTAACGGCCATCTATCTCGGCGTGGCAGAGGCGGCGCGAGACAATTTCATCCGCTTCGCCCATGAGCGTGTACCGGCCAATCTGGGCTATCCCGTTGCCCGCACGGAGCGCTTTATCAATCTGGCCGGTGAGATCGATCTTCTCGTTTCCGGCGCACGACAGATCATTTTCGATGGCCTGAACCATGCGCCGGCGGACGGTGAAAAAATGATCCGGGCACGTCTGCTCGCCGGACGGCAGTTGAAAGAAGCCGTGCAGATCGCAGTCGGCGCACTCGGCAATCCGGGTCTCGGCGCCGATCTTGGTCTGGAACGGAACTTCCGCGACATTCAGTCGGTTTTGGTGCACGCACCGCAGGAAGATACGTCCGTGGCCATGCTAGGCCGCGCTGCCCTGCAACGGGGAGCGCCAGCACCGACGCCAGCGACATTGAATCCCCGGCCGGAAACCGTTAGCTCAAACCCGATCCGTAAAGCTGGTTGAAGGTTCAAGAGGGACAGGCATGACGCGTTACATCATCATCGGGGCGGGCGCCGTGGGAGCAAGCCTTGCCGCTGAATTTCAGCAGGCGGGCATCGACTATGCGCTCGTTGGCAGGGGTCGTCAGATCAAACATATTCTGGAACATGGCCTGGAATATCGCCGCCCAAGCGGCGCGCAGACCATTCGCCTCAATACGTTCGATGTCAGCGAACCGCCGATACTGCGCAAAAGCGACATCCTTCTACTGACCGTCAAAACGCAGGATGTGGAAGAGGCGACCCGGGACTGGGCGGAACTGCCGCTGGAAGACAGCCGCTCAGAAACCTCCTCCGACCTGCCCATCGTGACCTTCCAGAACGGGCTTTCCTCGGAAGACATTACGCTCAGACGATTCCAGAATGTCTATGCGGCCAGCATTCTCACGCCTGCGCTTTTCTTAGAGACGGGAAAAGTATCCGTCGCGGGCGACCCGCAGGTTGGTGCGCTCACGCTTGGGCGATATCCGAACGGAAGGGATGCTATTGCCGATGAGATCGCGGCTGATCTGACAGCAGCCAACTATCTGGCCGAACCACGCGATGATATCCGTCGCTGGAAAGCGGCGAAGCTGCTTCACAACGTGCGCAATGCGGTGGAGCTTTTTGCCGGGACACCGGAGCAACTGCAACAGGCGGGTGACGATCTCAGCCAGGAAGCGGCGCGCGTGCTGAAGGCCGCTGGTTTCGACCCCGCGCAAGCCACTGAGCGCAAAATAAGTCTGGACGGCTGGCGTATTGCCGACAACAGCGGTGTAAAACGCGGCCAGCAATCGACCTGGCAGAGCTTCAGCCGCGGAAGCTCCAGCGAGGTGGATTACCTCAATGGCGAAATCGTCAGGCTCGGGCGCCTGCATGGCATCGAAACGCCGTTCAACAGGGCAATCCAGCAGGCAGCAGCCAGCTTGGCCCGCTCAGGATCGGCACCGGGCTCCATCGATATTGCAGATGTTTTCCCGAAAGCAGCTCTCCAAGAGCCGCTATCAAAACTCGCCGCACTATAATTCAGGACACATCAATGACGAAAACCATCGATTATTTCTTCGGCATCGGCTCGCCCTGGGCCTACATCGGCTTTGATGCTTTTCGCGATCTTGCAGAGCGTTTCGATGTCGAGATCAAGCCCTACGTCATTCCACTGATTGAAGAAAATGGCGGGATTTATTCCCGTAACCGCCCGGATGCCCGCCGCGCCTACTGGACCAAGGATCTCAAGCGTTGGGCAGCGCTCCGCGGCAAAGTGCTGAACTTCGACAATCGCGCTGCGCTTTCGGACCCGACACCGGCAGGTTATCTCGTCATCGCCGCAGCCTTGAGAGGCGAGGACTGGGCGACACTGGCCTCTGCCCTTCAACACGCATCCTGGAGCGAAGGGCGCGATATCGGCAATCCAGAGGTTCACATCGCCATTGCCGATGCTGTCGGTCTCAACGGAAAAGAACTGGCCGAACATGCGTTAGCAAGCGACGTCAAAGCCCAATGGGCAGCGAACTACCACACCGCCAAGGATGCCGGCGTATTCGGACTACCGACATTCCGTTACAAGGGTGAGCTTTACTGGGGGCAGGACAGCCTGCCATTTCTGGAACGCCACCTGAGCGGTGAAAAACTCGTGGCCTGACAATCAGGAAATGTAGCCACCGGACTGCATCTGCGGCAAATGTCAGGGTCTGAAACAATCAGACCCTGATCGCCAAACATATCACTCGCGCTTGTAATCATCCTGCAAGCGTCTGATGTCATCCTCACCAAAATACGAGCCGGTCTGGATTTCGATGAGTTCCAGCGGAATCTGGCCGTCATTGGCTAGGCGGTGCGGCTTGCCGAGTGGGATGTAGATCGACTCGTTTTCCGTCAGCAGGCGCGTCTCTTCGCCGATCGTCACTGTCGCCGTGCCGCGCACGATGATCCAGTGTTCGGAGCGGTGGTAATGCTGCTGAAGCGATATTCTGTGACCCGGCTCCACCTTCAGGTGGCTGACGCGGTAACGCGGACCGGAATCGGTCTGCTCGATGTGGCCCCACGGGCGATAGGCGCGTCGATGAATTTCCGTCTTGCGCACATGATCGCTGTCTTTCAGGGACTCGACCAGACCTTTGACACTCTGCACCCGGTCTTTCGGCGTCACGAGAACGGCGTCTTTCGTCGCCACCACGACCAAATCCTTGGCACCAACAACCGTCGTTAGAATGCTGCTCGAATGGATGAGGCACCCTTCTGAATCAACGAAAATGCCTTGGCCCTCGACCGCATTGCCATTGTCCTGCTTGTCGGCAATCTCCCAGATCGCATCCCAGCTGCCAATATCCGACCAGCGGAAATGGCCTCGAACAACAGCCATACGTTTGGTGTTTTCGATGACCGCATAATCAATGGAGTTCTTCGGCGACTCCTCGAAGCTCTCCTTGTGCAGTCGCACGAAGCCGAGGTCGTTCTCATGCTCATCCACCGAGCGGGTGACGGCGTCGAGAATGTCAGGGACATAGGCTTTCAGCTCGGCAATCATCACATCGGAGCGGAAGAGGAAGTTGCCTGAATTCCAGAGGTAGCCTTTTTCCACATAGGAAATCGCCGTCTCTTCATCCGGCTTTTCCACGAAGGCTTCGACCACACACAGGTCTTCATTGCCGTTGATTGGCTCGCCCGGATTGATATAGCCGTAGGAGGTTCTGGGTTCGGTCGGCGTGAGACCGAAGACCACGATATTGCCCTCCTCCGCCGCTTCTGCACCGAGCCTGACGGCATCCGAAAACTTGTCGTTGTCCAGCACCACATGGTCGGCTGCGAGCGCCAGAACCAGAGACCCCGGCTCCCGGCGTTCGGCCAGCACGGCAGCAGCGGCCATCGCGGCTGCGCTATCACGGCGGGCGGGCTCGAGTACGACCGTTGCAGAGAGGTCGATTTCTTCGGCCTGCCTGCGTGCAAAGAAACGGAAGTCTTCATTGGTGATGACCAGCGGCTGATCATAAAGCGCCGTGTCGCTCACGCGCTGCAATGTCTGCTGATAGGTGGAGAGATCTCCGACGAGCGGCTGAAACTGTTTGGGCAATTGATCGCGTGATACCGGCCACAATCTCGATCCCGCTCCGCCTGCCAGAAGTACCGGGATAATCTTCCGAATTTGTCCGTTCACTGAAACTACCTTTCCAATTCAAACTCATCACTCTTTAACGGCTGCCAGCAAAACATGTGTGAACACGAATGCCAAGGTCGTGTGGCGCGAAGATCGCAACCATTTCCTGCATCGATTTACCGATTGCGCCCGACCCAGCCAGTTCACCAACGACCATACCGGGCTGCGGTTCCGAAATTTTGAGACCAGCTAATCGATTGAAGCGTTCGCCTACCCTATGTATGTTTCGATTTATCGCCGCTTATGGCACTCAGTGCTGGCAGCCTCATGGAAAATACAATAACAACGACCACCATTTTGTAATTCACGAGAAAAGGTGGGGGCCATGTCAGACAAAGCGAAATCCACGAGCGGCAAAACGTCTGTGACAGATCAGGAAGCGCTGGACTTTCACTCTCAGGGCAGACCCGGCAAGCTGGAAATCACGCCGACCAAGCCCATGGCCACACAGCGCGACCTTTCGCTGGCCTACTCCCCCGGCGTCGCCGTGCCGGTCAAGGCAATCGCTGAAAATCCGGATACGGCATACGACTACACCACCCGTGGCAACATGGTCGCCGTCATCTCGAACGGAACGGCCATTCTCGGTCTTGGCAATCTCGGCGCTCTCGCCTCAAAGCCAGTGATGGAAGGCAAGTCCGTTCTGTTCAAGCGCTTTGCCGACGTGGATTCCATCGATCTGGAAGTCGACACTGAGGATGCGGACGAGTTCATCAACTGCGTGCGTTATCTCGGTCCATCATTCGGTGGCATCAACCTTGAAGACATCAAGGCGCCGGAATGTTTCATCATCGAAAGCCGCCTGCGCGAGATCATGGATATTCCGGTTTTCCATGACGACCAGCATGGCACCGCCATCATCGCTGCCGCTGGCCTGATCAATGCCATTGCGCTCACAGGCCGTGATTTCAACACCACAAAGCTCGTCTGCAACGGTGCTGGCGCTGCGGCCATCGCCTGTATGGACCTGATCAAAGCCATGGGCTTCAACCCTGCCAACATCACCCTGTGCGACACCAAGGGCGTCATCTATCAGGGCCGCAGCGAGGGGATGAACCAGTGGAAATCCGCCCACGCCGCAAAGACCGATAACCGCACGCTGGCAGAAGCCATGAAGGGCGCGGATGTGGTGTTCGGCCTCTCGCAGAAGGGCGCCTTCACCGAAGACATGATCCGCTCCATGGCGCCACGGCCGATCATTTTTGCCATGGCCAACCCTGACCCGGAGATTACGCCGGAAGAGGTTGCACGCATTCGTGATGACGCCATTATGGCGACCGGTCGCTCCGACTATCCGAACCAGGTCAACAACGTCCTCGGCTTCCCTTACATCTTCCGCGGTGCGCTGGATGTGCGCGCCAGCCAGATCAATGATGCGATGAAAATCGCTGCTGCCAAGGCGCTGGCTGATCTCGCCCGTGAAGACGTTCCTGACGATGTTGCCGCCGCCTATCAGGGCGTGCGCCCTCGCTTTGGGCCGCAATACATCATTCCCGTTCCGTTCGATCCGCGTCTGATTTCAGCAATTCCGGTTGCCGTTGCCAAGGCCGCCATGGAAACCGGCGTAGCACGTCGCGAGTTGGGCGATCTCGAGGCCTATGCCCGCGAACTCTCAGCCCGACGCGACCCGATGGCATCGACAACGCAGCGCCTCTATGAGCGTGTGCGCCGTTCGCCCAAGCGCGTCGTTTTTGCCGAGGCGGAAGAAGAACAGGTCATGCGCGCTGCCATCTCCTTCACCTCGCAAGGCCTTGGTACCGCAATCCTGCTGGGTCGTGACGATATCATCCGCGCCAATGCAGAGCGTGCGGGCATCGATCTCGACCGTCCGAATATCAAGATTACCAATGCCCGCCTGTCGGAGCGCGTCGATGCCTATATCGATTACCTCTATGCGCGCCTGCAACGCCAGGGCTTCCTGCTGCGAGACGTGCAGCGCCTCGTTCACAACGACCGCAACCACTTCGCCGCCTGCATGGTGGCGCTTGGTGATGCGGATGCGGTGGTAACTGGCACGACGCGTAACTACTCCACAGCGCTGGAAGATATTCGCCGCTGCATCAACACCAAGCCGGGACACCGCGTCATCGGCGTTTCGCTGGTGGTTTCTCGCAACCGCACCGTCTTCGTGGCCGACACGGCCGTTCACGACATGCCTTCCGCCGAAGACCTTGCCGATATCGCCGTGGAAGCTGCTGGCCTTGCGCGCCGCTTTGGTTACGAGCCGCGTGTCGCGATGCTTGCCTACTCCACCTTCGGTCATCCCGTGGGTGAGCGTTCCGACAAGGTTCGCGAAGCCGTGCGTATTCTCGACAAGAGAAACGTGAATTTCGAGGTAGACGGCGAGATGGCAGCGGATGTTGCCCTCAATCATCAGAAGATGCAGAGCCAGTATCCGTTTACGCGCCTCTCGGGTGCGGCCAATGTTCTGGTCATGCCCGCCATTCACTCGGCATCGATTTCGACCAAGATGTTGCAGGAACTGGGCGGCGCCACCGTCATCGGCCCGCTCCTCGTCGGCCTCGACAAATCGGTCCAGATCACGTCCATGGGTGCCAAAGACAGCGACATCGTCAACATGGCGGCTATCGCGGCTTATAACGCCGGTTACTGACGAAAGGTGCCCCCTGAATGGGGGGCGTCTTTCTGGCTTGCGAAACTATCCACAGAACAAATGGCCTCATGTCAAAAAACATGGGGCTAACTTCATGCTTCGGCCACATAGTTCGGTTTTGTCACCGCCATTACGGGATGGGTGAGGGATTCTGCCGCTTGGCAGCAAGACGGACCGGGCATGGATATTACGGGGCACACGGCTGAAAAGCCGATAAATGTGAAAAACGTAGGGTTGTTCAAGAGGTTTGCCAGATGCCTCACGGAAAACCCGAACGCCGTTATTGTGCTATTCGGCGCATATTTTCTGATCCAGACCATCGTGCGTCAACTCGTGCCGCCTGCGCTGCGCATTGATGAAGCTCAGCAGATTCTCTTTTCTCAGTGGCTGGCTCTGGGGTATGACGCCCAGCCACCGCTTTACAATTGGTATCAGCAGGCCGTGTTTGCCGTATTCGGCACGTCGATGGCGACGCTTGCGCTGGCCAAGAATTTCATTCTGTTCCTGACATTTGCCGTTTTTGCGAAAACGGCTGAACTGGTACTGGAGAACAAGCGCTTCGTCGTTATCGCGACGATGGCGCTTTTCACTATTCCGCAGGTCTTCTGGCAGGCGCAGCGCGATCTCACCCACACCGCCATGCTAATGCTGACATTCGCTTTGCTGCTTTATACCAGCGTCCGGCTGATCCAGCGTCCGACAGTCATGGGCTATATTCTGGTGGGCCTCGTCGCTGGCCTAGGCATGCTGTCGAAATACAATTTCGCACTCGCGCTCCCAGCCGTGCTGTTCGCCGTTTTGCTTCACCCACAGGGACGCGCACGAGTTTTCGACCGACGTTTCCTTTTGACGATCCTCGTCAGCGTCATCGTTTTCCTGCCGCATGTGTTCTGGCTGATCGACAATCTCGGCTTCGCCTCCGAAGTGACGCTGAAGCGGATGGCAGAAGATGCCCCGGAAAACCGCTTCCTTCAGGTGGGGCGCGGGCTCGGCCGCTTCGTCGCTGGTTCATTGATCATTTTCGCGATCCCATCCGTATTGCTTGCCCTGTCTGCGCGCAGCCAGATCTGGAAATCAAAAACGCCATCCAGCCCGTGGCTACGTTTCTTCCTGCATTATTTCATTGCGGTTTCGGTCCTGATGACGCTCGTCATTCTGATGACGACCATGACGGAACTACGAGACAGGTGGCTGCTGCCGTTGCTGCTGCCATTCCCCATTCTCGCCGCGCTAATTTTGGAGCAGCACCTTGCGGACGTTGACCGTTTTCTCGTCCGCTTCCTGCCAATCCCCTTGATCATGCTAGTCCTCGTGCCCGTCGCTTTGCTGCTGTCACAGCCCGTCATGGCGTTACTCGAAAAGACGTCCAGCTCGAATTACGACTGGCAAGCGTTTCGTCAGCATGTGGTTGAGAAGGAGGGCATCTCTCCCTCTGTTATCGTAACACCGAATTGGCCAGCGGGCGGAAATCTTCGCTTCATTTTCCCTGACGTGCCAGTCGCAACGACCATCTACGACGATTACGATCCGCCTTTTACGATTTCCGATGAGCATCCGGCTCTTTTCGTCTGGACGGGCAATGACGCTGGCGCTCCAACCCTGACGAAATGGCTCGAAGGACAGTTGAACGCTGACGTTAATGGGTTTCAGACATCTGTTCTGGATGTGCCTCTATACTATCCTGTCAAAGACAAGGCCTTGCGCTTCAACTACGCGCTGGTCAAACCATCCAATATCGAAAAGTAAGACCGCAGCCACGTTGTCGACAGTTTGCATTTAACCGTGTAATCGGTGTGCATCGATTTTCGGGATGATTTGGATGAACGCTTCAAAAAAATGCGAAGTGCTGGTGATCGGAACTGGCATTATCGGCGTGATGACAGCTCTTTACCTTCAAAATGCTGGCAAAACCGTCACGCTTCTTGAGCGCGGCGAGATTGCCCGGGGGGCCAGTGCTGGCAATGCGGGCATTCTGGCCTTTCCAGAAATCATTCCCATTCCAGCGCCCGGCGTTATGAAAAAGGCACCTCGGTGGCTGATTGATCCCCTCGGCCCGCTCAGCGTTCCGCCCGCTTACGCGCTCAAGATCGCACCCTGGCTGTGGCAATTCTGGAAAGCTAGCTCGCCGCGTCGGTTTCAGCACGGCCTCAATGTCCAGATCGCTATGATGCGTCTTGCCGCCAGTGAGATGCAGACGGTCGCGGCAATGCCGGAACTCGCGCACCACATCTCCAATACCGGCACGCTGGACCTGTATGACACAAGGGCCAGCTTCGATGCCGCCCGGCGGGACTGGGACGAAAAAGAGCGGGCCGGAGTGACCTTCTCTCGTGTCGGGAGAGCAGAGATAGAACAGCTCCAGCCTGGCCTCGCGCCCCGTTTCCAGCATGCGATGTTCACGCCCGGTGGCCTTCAGGTCGCAGACCCTTACGAATTCACGAGAGCGATTGCTGACCTCGTCATCGCGCGCGGCGCGACATTGCGCAAAGGTGAAGCGGTGCGCGTGGAGACAGTCGGCGAAAGCACCATCGTTTCCCTGAAAACCGGCGAGAAAATCGATGCCGACAAGGTGGTGATTGCCTGTGGCGCTTGGTCGAAGACGCTTGCCGCATCTCTCGGCAATATCGTGCCGCTGGAAACCGAACGGGGATATAACACCACGCTTCCCGCAGGTTCTTTCGATCTGACCCGGCAGCTTTATTTCAACGACCACGCCTTCGTCGTAACGCCGCTCTCATCGGGCATTCGCGTTGGCGGCGCCGTCGAACTTGGCGGTCTCGATCTGCCTCCGAACTTCCGCCGTTCCGAAGCCTTGCTGAAAAAGGCGAGCCAGTTTCTGCCGGGTCTGAAAACGGAAGGTGGAAAACAATGGATGGGCTTCCGACCCTCCATGCCGGACTGCCTGCCGGTTATCGGTCCCTCACTCGCCAGCAATACGGTTATCTATGCCTTCGGCCACGGACATCTGGGGCTGACACAATCAGCGGCTACCGCAAGGCTGGTCACCGAACTGGTCAGCGGCACGGCAACCTCCATTTCCGTCGATCCCTTCCGCGCCAGCCGTTTCGGCTGATCGCATAAAAAGAAAAAGGCCCGCTCTTCCGAACGGGCCTCTGATATCCGTCTCAAAAATCAGAACGGCGAATCTGGGAAGTAGAAGTCTTTGGCGTTGTCCTTGGTCACCAGCGTCGCATCCAGAATGTACGTGCCGCGCACCGGAACCTGATCGTAGAAATTGGCGGCGGTCAGCTGCATGGCGGTGGCCACCATTGCTGGCGGATAGAGGACATCTACAGGGATCATCTTGTCGCCATCCATGACCTTCTTGATCATGTCCTTCGAACCGGCACCAGCAACGACATATTTAATGTCGGTGCGCTTGGCCTGTTCGATGGCCTGAAGAACGCCAACGGCCATGTCGTCATCCTGACACCAGACGACATCGATCTTCGGATATTTCGTCAGATAATCCTGCATGACCTTGAAGGCATCGTCGCGGTTCCAGTTGCCGAACTGACGGTCCAGAACCTTGACCTTGGAACCGGCAATACCCTTGTCGAAACCATCCTGACGCTGCTGATCGATTGGGATCGGCAGACCGCGAATGATGACAACTTCGGCATCGGGTGTTTTTTCAGCAATATATTTACCGGCGACTTCGCCCAGTGCCGGGTTGTTGCCAGCGACATAGAGATCGCGAACCGTATCGTCATTGACGCTGGGCGCGCGGTCTACCAGCGCAACGAACTTGCCGTTGGCCTTCACTTCCTTGATGGCGTTGACCAGCGGATCCGGGTCAGACGGCAGAATGACGAGCGCGTCGATGCCCTGTGTTTCCAAGTCCTGAACGGCATTCGCCTGCGTTGCCGCATCTGGCGATGTCTTGACGATGACGTTGAGGCCGGGATGTTCCTGCATCAACAGCTTTGCCACGCGCTCTGCATGGTACACCACACCAGACGTCCAGCCGTGGTCCGCCGCAGGGATGGAGACGCCAATCGTCACCTTCTTGTCCTGTGCCTGCACTGCCCCCGATAGCGCAACCAGCGCCACAGCCATTCCCAACAGTCTCTTGCGCATGTGTGTTCCTCCCACATAGATAGGTCTCGATTTCTTGGACCCGGGCGACCTGTTGACCCGGTAACTCTTTATGATCTGCGCATCAGAGAGCGCTGGACCAGCATGGCGATGATGATGATTGCGCCCTGAATTGCGCCGATCAGATATTCGCTGATGAAGTTGGACAGCAGCATGATGTTGCCGACCAGTTCGAGAATGAAGGCACCACAAATCGTGCCCCAGACACGCCCTGCTCCGCCCTTCAGCGCCGTTCCACCTACCACAACGGCGGTGATGGCTTGCAACTCCCACATCATGCCCGTCGTGGCAGATGTCGAGCCCAGACGCGGCACATAAAGAAGCACGGCAATGGCAACGCAAAGGCCTTGGATAACGAAGGCAACGGTGCGAACGCGGTTGACAGCAACGCCCGAATATTTGGCGACATCCCGGTTCGAACCGACGGCGGTGACATGGCGGCCATATCGCGTGCGATAAAGAATAAAGGCTGCGATAGCGGTCACGGCCAGAATGACCAGGATAGGGATCGGCACGCCAAGGAACGATCCGAAATAAACCGGGCGATACATGGATTGCAGCTGCGGCTCGCGCAGCGTGATTGCGCCACCCTGTGAAAGCCATGTCGTCAGGCCGCGATAGACGCCCATGGTGCCGAGCGTGGCGATGAAGGGTTCAATCTTGCCGACTGTGGTGATCAAGCCGTTGGCAAGGCCGCAGAGCGCACCGGCAACGAGTGTGAAGACCACGGCAAGCACCAGCATCGATGCCGGATCGGCAACCACACCGGAATTCATCAGCAGAATCATGAGGCTGGCCACGAAGGCCACCATCGAGCCAACCGACAGATCGAGATCGCCCGCGGAAATGACGAAGGTCGCGCCGACCGCGATGATGGCGATGAAGGCGCTACGCGTTGCCACATTGGCCAGATTGTTGATGCTGATGAAGTTCGGATTGACCATCGCCCCGACGATTAACAATAAAAGCAGGGCGACGAAGGGCGCGACCGCACGCAGATCTATATCGCGCAGCGACCGTCCTGGCCTTTTTTCCTTGCTGTCCTCACTGACACTCATACCCAAAACAGACCTCCCGCCCTGTCATATCGGCCATTGGCCGTCGCTACGCTGCCGACTTTGTTTTCAGCCCCGCCGCATAGCGCATGATTTCCCGTTCGTTGATTTCGTCGCCTTCCAGCATGCCGACCATGCGCCCTTCGCGCATAACCGCCACGCGGGTGCAAAGCCCGATGACTTCCTGCATTTCCGACGAGACGACGATGACCGAGTGGCCGTCCCGCGCCAAAGCGGAAATGAAATGATAGATTTGCTGCTTGGTGCCGACATCGATGCCGCGCGTCGGTTCATCGATGATGATGATTTTCGGCTCGGTCTCCATGACCTTCGCCAGCAGCAGCTTTTGCTGGTTGCCCCCGGACATGCGCCCTACGACGACACTGCCATCCCGCACACGGATATCGAAACGGCGGCGCGCTCTTTCCAGCGATCTGGCTTCACTGGAGGCGCTGAGATAGCCGAACTTTCCGTGCCGCTCTAACGATTGCAGCGTCAGGTTCAGACCCATTCCGGCGCCCAGAAGCAGGCCTTTGGATTTGCGGTCCTTCGTCATATAGGCAAGCCCGGCATCGATCGACGCGTGCAGATCATGCGGCGGCAAGAGTTGCCCATTCACATGGACTTCGCCCGAAGAGCGTGCGCGCAACCCAACAATCGCTTCGGCAAGCTCCGTGCGACCGGAACCGATAAGCCCGGAAAACCCGATGATTTCGCCTTTGCGCAGATCGAACGTCGCGTCCTGAACATAACGGGTGGACACACCTTTGACGCTCAGAACGACTTTCTCGTCGACATCGGGTTCACGCTTGGCCGGGTACAGGCTGGAAAGCTCGCGCCCAACCATCAGCTGCGCAATGGCTTCACCATCCAGCATCGAGGTTGGGGCGGTCTTGACCCAGTGGCCATCGCGGAGGACCGTTACGCGATCCGTCAGCTCCATCACCTCGTCCAGCTTGTGCGACACAAAGACGAAACTCGTGCCCTTGTCGCGCAGCTTACGGACCTGCTGGAACAGATAATTGGTTTCTTCGCGAGAAAGAACTGCCGTCGGCTCATCCATGAAGACAATTCGGGCATCGCGGCTGATGGCTTTGGCGATTTCCACCATCTGCTTTTCCGCAATGGAGAGTGACCCGATCATGGCATTTTCATCGACGTGACAGCCGAGCTGATCGAGAACGCGGCGCGTCTCCGCACGCATCGACTTGCGGTTAAGCACACCGAAGTTCGTCACTTCCCGGCCCAGAAACAGGCTTTCCGTAACGGTCAGATGTTCCGCGAGGTTGAATTCCTGGTGGATGATGACGATGCCGAGTGCTTCCGCCGCACCATTCGGCGGCAACTTCACCGGCTTGCCATCGAGGAGGATTTCGCCCGTACTGGGCTGCTCGAAGCCAGACAGGACTTTGACGAGCGTGGATTTGCCCGCGCCATTCTCACCCATCAGCGCGTGAATTTCACCCGGCTTCAGGTCAAAATTGACGCTGAACAGCACTTGCACGCCGTTGAATGATTTTGAAATACGCCGAGCAGACAGCACTGTGCCGCCGACATCAGCAATGTCCGTCTCCATGTTGTCCTCCAGACGTCTCCCTACGTCTGTGGCTTATGTAAACCTTTACACTACTTATGTAAAGGTTTACATTGTCCACAATCAACACATTTGGTTGATCCTGTTTGACGGATCGGCAAGTCTGTGTAGTGTCCGGTCGCGCATCTATCCGAGGCCCTCATTGTCCATTTCCTCATCTGCTACAATCGAAGACGTTGCCCGGATTGCGGAGGTTTCGATCGCGACGGTGTCGCGCGCCATCCACACACCGGAGAAGGTGGCGAACTCTACGCGGCTGAAGGTCAATCAGGCCATTGCCGTTACGGGCTACACCACGAATGCCATGGCGCGCAGCCTGCGGCTTGGTCGCTCCAACATGATTCTTGTGGTCGCGCCTGATATTGGTGACCCCAATTTTTCCAACATTCTCGTTGGCTTGGAGAACGAAGCGCGTGCGCATGGATATGGCATCCTGATCGGCCATACGCAGAACGATGCGCAGCGCGGGTTGGAATATCTGAAGTTCCTCAATTCCAACCAGGCGGCGGGGCTGATCCTTTTCACCGGCATCCTGCCGTTTGGGCATCAGGCGATGACCGCGCAGTTACCGCCAAGCGTCGGTGTTTTCGAGCCGATTTATAATGGCGGCATTCCCTATGTGGGCGTGGATGACATCGCAGGCGCACGCAAAATCGTGGATATGCTGATTGCGGAGGGTCACGAGCGTATCGCCTTCATCGGCGATTCCCGCGTTCGCCTTGCCTATAATCGGCGGCGGAAGGGTTTCGATGACGGCATGATGGCGGCGGGGCTAAAACCCATCCCCGGCATGATCATCGAAGGGGATGGCACGCTGGAGAGCGGGCGCCTCGCCATCGAGCAGCTTTTCATGCGCGATACGTTGCCGACGGCCTTCATGTGTGTGAACGACCAGACGGCCATCGGCGTGATGATAGGGCTGACTGCCCGAGGATACGACATTCCACGGGATTTTTCGGTCACAGGTTTTGACGACGTGCCGCAGGCGGTTTTCATGTCGCCCGCGCTGACGACAATCCGCCAGCCCAGAACTTCCATCGGCAAGCACGCCATGGCGCTGCTGCTTGATCTCCTGGGTGGCCAGCAGCCGGAGCATCCGGAAATTTTGCTGACACCGGATCTCATCGTTCGAAATTCGGTCGGCGCACCCGCCAAGCGGCTGGCCCACAAATAAAAGGGACGGCAGCAGGTACTGCCCCCCCCCTCACCTACTACAATGTCTTATATCAATAGCCTTCGCGGCGCGCAGGCTCGTCCTGCTGGCAACCGGCCCAGAGTTCGGCCTGAACCACATTCTGGAATTCCAGAACTTCCTGACGCATGGCAGAATCGTCGTAACCGAGATTGAGGAGATGCGCGGCAAGCGCCCGGCACTCATCCCGCCAGAAGCGGTTGGCTTCTTCTCCGTGAAGCACTTCAAGCATCTGAACGCACCGCTTTATATCAGCGACGCGATTTTTGGCGGGAAACGCAATTACTTCTGAACGCTCTGTCACACGCACACCTTACAGCTTGGGGAATCAACGCCTTATCTTTACCGGTGACATGGTTAACGAAGTCTACAGAAGCAGGATCATCGTGGCTGCTATGGCAGAAATCTCTTTCTGTGCATGGGTGGGCCAGTGAAGATCAGCATGATGGAGGCGCAGTATTAATGCCTCGTCAACCATAGAGACTGATCAACATGCGTCATAATCCCTCACGCATCCGTGAAAATACTGAAAATTTGCGTAAATTTTACCATTAAAGATTACCGAAATTTCATGGTGCGCGCGGTAAGGGAAGTATAACTGTGTTGAAACGACATCCGTTTCATAATATATTCCACTCAAAAGACGCCTATTAAAACGCATTTCTCCTTTGTGAGAGAATGCCTAAGCGGAGGAGAGAGATATGTACGCCCCGCGCGTTTTCGTCAGCATGATATGCGCTTTGCTGGTGTTTGCGGTTGCGACATATTTTATCCATGGCTCTTTCTACACCACGCTTCTCCAGACGCTGCTCTGTCTCATCATCATTCAGGTCGGGTATTTCATTGGCGTTCTCGTGCTTGTCGCGCGCGAGAAGAAACAGATGCGCGATGCGCTCGCCTTCCAGAAAGATATTCCTGCGGCACCTGAAAAGTCCGTTTCGGAAACCCTGACCCCCGTCGCCCACAGCGCCAAGCTGAGTGATTTTTGAGAGCCACTGCTTGCCGCATGCCATATTTCGCAGGTGCGAAATAATCTTGCCTCCTCCTTATCTCTGACATTTTCTGCGTCGAAAAAGTCGATGTAACAAAGCAGGGAGTAGGCATGACCCCGGACTTGCAATCCATTTGCGTCATTATCGCTGCAAAAAACGCGTCCGATACCATCGCAACCGCCATCGTCTCCGCACTTGCGGAGCCGGAAGTCAGCGAAGTCGTGGTTATCGATGACGGATCGACGGATGCGACGGCAGCGGTGGCGCAATCCTTCGATGATGGCACCGGACGTTTGAAAGTCGAGCGTTTCGAGGTCAATCGTGGCCCGTCGGCGGCGCGAAATCACGCCATTTCCATATCGACGGCTCCCCTCATCGCCATTCTGGATGCCGATGATTTCTTTTTCCGCGGGCGCTTCGCCGCCATGCTGGAAAGTGACGATTGGGATCTGGTCGCTGACAACATCGCCTTCATTCAGCAATCGGTATCAGGCGCATCCTCCATGGTGCCGACCCGATTTGCGCCGGAAGAACATTTTCTTCAACTGGCCGAATTCGTTAAAGGCAATATTTCCAAACGCGGCGTGGAGCGTGGTGAGACCGGCTTTCTGAAGCCAGTCATCAGACGCGCTTTCCTCGAAAATCATGGCCTGCGCTATGACGAGGCCTTGCGCCTTGGCGAGGATTACGAGCTTTATGTGCGGGCGCTGGCCTGCGGCGCGCGCTACAAGGTCATCCGCAACTGCGGCTACGGCGCCATCGTTCGCGGTGACTCCCTGAGCGGTCGCCACCGCACCGAAGATTTGCGGCAGCTCTATGAAGCAGACCGCAAAATTCTTGCGACCTATTCCCTGACGCCACAGGAAACTGCTGTTCTGCAGGAACACGAGCGTCACATTCGCGAGAAGTTCGAACTGCGTGATTTCCTGGATGCAAAGTCGAAAGCCGGTCTCGGCGGTGCGATGACGCACGCGTTGAGGCGTCTGCCTGCTGTTCCAGCCATCGCTCAGGGCATATGGCTTGATAAGTCGGCGCGGTATCGCAAGAAGCCGCAACAGGTTGCGGATATCCGTTATCTGCTGAGAGCAACGCCGCTCAACCCGTGAGCGGCGTTTATTGCGTTAGAAATAATCTCTCTTGATCGTCTCAAGAACGGCCTGAAAACGTTCTTTTCGCTCTTCCAGACGACCGTCCGGGCTCAGCCGTGGCTCAGCCCGGCTGGCCTGCCACAGGGCAAGAGTCGAAGGTGCGGCCAGAACCTGCTTTGCCAGCTTGCGCAGAGAGCGTTGCTCCTGATGCGGACGCACCAGCAACTCGCCATCATGTGATGGTTCAGGCGTGTGATTCTCAACAATCTCTGGCGGAGGTGGTGGCGGAAAGCTCATTCCCCAGAACTTCGAGCCCTTTTTGGCAGCTTCTGCGCGCGTGGAAACCGGCACATAACGCGGCTCATATTTCACGCCGACACTGCCTGCCCAATCGCTCCATTTGAAGCTGTTGATGGAGGTCGATGTGCTGACGGCGACCCACGGCACGCGGAAAGCATCGGCTAGGATCGCGCCGTGCATAGACTCGGCGACGATGAATTCCGATTGCGCGATATGCTTGATGACGGCCTTGGCTTCGCCGCGCGGATCAAGATAGGTCAGGCCAGCCGGTTCGCAGACGGTCTCCCACATGCCGAATTCGGCAGATTCCCAGTGCGGCACGAATGTCTTTTTGTGCAGCTTCGGCAGGTTCTTGAAGTCCGGCATTTCGGTGACCATAACGGCCGGATCGACAATGCCCATCTCGGCAGGCAGGCCAAGCTTGGCAGCTGTCATCTCACCGCGCACGCAGCGTATGTCCCAGAGTTCCTTGTTGGAAATATCCGGCACCGCGCCATAACCATAACCGCTACCGATAATGAGCTTGCGCTGCTCCGGCGGGAAAAGAACATCGTTGAGAACGGTGCCGACACCGACCAGCAGAACATCCGGATGGACATCACGCAGACCGGGCAGCAGGAAATCCCAAAGCCAAAGATTGAGGTCATCGCCGAAATTGCCGTGATGCGATTCCCAGTGATAGGGTTTCATGGACTACTCCTGAATAAAAAATATCGGTTACAGCGGCTCATTTCGGCCGGGCAAGTTTGCCCGTTCCCAATTCAAGTGCTGCACGCAAAATAGCAGGATCACGCATCATCCATTTGAACAGCAGACCCAGTTCCGGGGCCTTGCGCTGCTTCAATTTGCCCGCCTGGCTCCACAGCGCCTGCTTGCGCGCCGTGTTTTTATAAGAGGCAATGGATGCCACATCTGCGGGGCGTGTGGAAAAACGACCCTGCAGTGTGTCGAGCGCCACCCAGGTATTGAATTGCTGACGCAGAAATTCCGGCGAGCTGTTGTCGATGCTGTGGAAAATATTGACGCCCATGCCACGCATGGCACCGGCATCATCGCACAGAAGCGTGCGTTTCGAAGCCAGAATGCAATCGCAGAAGAATAGAACGTCTTCTGCCGCAAGCCTCAAGGCCGGGTCGAAACGTACCTTTTCGAACAGCGGCCTGCCGATGACCATGCAGGAAAGATGCAGGAAGCTCCAGTTGCGCAGCATGACGCTGGCAAGATCCGGCAGTTCGATGACCTTGGGAGATTCAGACAGACGCGTGGCGCCTTCATTGTTCTCCAGTTCGGAAATGGCGAAGTGGTAGTAGAACTCGTCGCTGGCCTGCATCGATGCCCAGTAGCATTCGCCACCGAAGGTTTCGAGGCTGTAGGCAGCATTCTTCAGATGGTCCGGCGTCCAGATGTCATCCGAATCGAGTAAGGCAACATAGGATGTTTCGGCAGGGACATGATCCAGCCCGGTGTTGCGCGCACCACCCGGTCCGCCATTTGCCTGCTTGACGATTTTGATGCGATTTTTTTGCTCTTCGCTCAGCTCGTCTATTTCTTTTTCAATCGGATAGGGCGATTCGTCGTCTACGATAACGAGATCGAAATCCTGAAGCGTCTGGGAAAAAACTGATGCCAATGCACGACCAAGTACGCCATGCTGTTTTTGATAATAAGGAATAACGACTGTAAATTTCGCCATTGTTTCGCCCCTTGTGTTGATCAAGAAGTGTCGGGCCCGATTAAAGAGCGGCCCCGATGAGTGGCAAACCTCCCGCCAGCCCACCACTTGCTGGCCTCCAAATTATAGGATGCACGTATGCCCCCAGCTCCGAGCGTCAAGACGATTACCGCGAATGTCGGCTGGAGCGTATTATCAAAAACAGGCACATTCGGGCTTAAGTTTGTCACGGTGCCAATTCTGGCGCGATTGCTGACCCCAGAAGAATTCGGTGTTGTGGCCGTTGGGCTCACCGTCGTGCAGTTTTTGACGATGATTGCAGGTGCAGGCCTTACATCCGCGCTGATTGTGGAAAAAGAAGAGGATATGGACACGATCCATACCGTCTTCTGGGCCAATCTGGCGATTTCCTGCACCATGGCCGCGATACTGTATTTCGGGGCAGAATTCTTCGGAGGACTGCTGGGCGCTGTTGAAAGCGCCTATCTCCTGCGAATCATGGCCTTCCTCATTCCGCTGCAATTGGCAGGCGATGTCGCCTATTCGCTGCTGGCAAGGCGGATGAATTTCAGCAAGGACGCGATCTGGAGCATGACCTCGGAAAGCGCCGCCGCCATCCTCGCGGTCGGGCTGGCCTTTGCAGGCTTTGGCGTCTGGGCTTTGATCATCCAGCTTTTTGCTGCGGCGCTGATTCGGCTGGTCGGGCTCTATGCCGTGTCCCGCTACAAGCCCAGCTTCGTCATGAAGCCGAAACGGCTGATCCCGCTTCTGGGCTTCAGCTCCGGCCTCATGGGCTCCGAAATCGCGAATTTCGTGACCTTCCAGTCGCCCATGGTCATCATCGCCCGTTATCTCGGCCTTGCCGATGCGGGTGCCTATTCGGCATCAAACCGGTTTGCCAGCATTCCCAATCAGGTGGTGCTGTCTGCCGTCATGGGCGTTCTCTTCCCCGCCTTCAGCCGCATGATGGACGACAAGCAGCGCCGTCGTGATGCGCTGATGTTCAGCACGCAAGTGCTGACCGTGTTGCTGGCGCCCATGATGTTCGGGCTCTGGGCCATTGCCGAACCCGCCATGCTGGTGATCTTCGGACCCAACTGGGCCTATGCGTGGCCAGTACTGGGATTGCTGGCACTTTCCAAAGCTATCCTCACCCCATGCAGCACCTTCATCCCCTATCTGAAAGGCGCGGGCTACGGTCGCGTGCTCTTCTGGTCGGCAACGATTCGTGCACTCGTCACCACCGGTGCGGTCTGGCTCGCCGCAATTTACGGCACGCTGATCGATGCCATGGTGTGGCTCTGCATCGTCAACGGAGTGACGCTGGTGTTTTATTCCTGGGCGGTATTCAAGGCCAGCGAAACGCCTTTGCTGAAAGGGCTTTACGTCAGCAGCCGTCCGATGATCGCTTCCTTCATCATGGCGATTGCCGTTCGCTACATATTGCATGTCTTCGCAGACAGTCTGCCGCACGCCTATATGCAGGTTCTCGTTGGAGCCGTGGCTGGCGGCGCGATTTATGCGGTGCTGATTCTGCTGACGGAGCGAGCGCTTTTGCGCAAAATCCTGGGCCTCGTTCGGGATCGGAAAGCAAAGCAGGCGATGGCGTAAGAAACGCCATCGCAGCTGCGGCCACTTTTTTGCCGCAATCAGGCAGCTTTGCGGCCCCTCACCTCACGAATTCGTTACGGGTGCCGTGATTTGTTTTTGCAGTGCAGCAAAAGAAAAATGTCTTCGTGCCTTTATGCCAAGCACATGCAAACATACGCATGTATTTAATATCCATTTTAATCAATATCTTATATAAATTCACCTTAGGATAGCCAAAGCGCTCCAGAGATTCACCCCTCACATTTAGAGAGCCGTTTTTCCCGCGTTGCCACATTTTACCCTCAACTCGACCGGAGACTCTGGCCCGGGCTTACGTTCGTCCTGTTTGTAACGCGGTGGAGGGAGACACCGCCCAATAAGGGGAACTGATGTGACTTTTGATCAGAACCTATCTTCCCGCATCAATTTGATGCGTATCGTTTTGATATCCGGCATTGTTTTCGTACATGTGCCGCACAATCCTGAAACCAGCCCATTTCTCGGGGTCTACGGTTTCTTTGACTGGATACGCGTGTTTCTGGGCGATGCCCTGTTTCGCATAGGCGTGCCTTGCCTCAGCGCGATTTCCGGCTATCTGCTGTTTCGTCGCGGCATGCAGGCGTTCGACTATTCCGCCACGGTCAAATCCAAAGCCAGAACGGTGCTGTTGCCTTTCCTTCTTTGGAACGGTGCGCTGTTTGCGGCAGTCCTTCTGATCCAGCTCTTCGATGTCGGCATTGGTTACTTCCCCGATCTTTGGAACGCGACACCGCGCGAAATGATCAGCCATGGCGCCGCCGTAGAAGAGCTGCCCGTCAATGTGCCGCTCTATTTCCTGCGCGACCTTTTCGTCTGCATTCTTCTGTCGCCAGTGCTGGCCTTCTTCGTTAAGCGCTTTGCTCTGCCGACCCTTGCCGCGCTTCTCATCGTCACGGCATGGCCTGATCTGACGCTTTTCATCGTTCAGAAGAAATCCATTCTGTTCAGCTTCACGCTCGGCATCGCGCTTGCGTTGCACAAGGTGAATTTGAAGGCTCTCGATCCCCACGCCGCTAAAATCACCGTGGCAGTTCTTGTTTCTGCGGCGCTGCTGGCAACTGGCCTCTACTTCACAGGGCCAGAATTCACCTTCGAGCTGAACCTGCTGCGAAATCTGCTGGCCGTGTTTGGTGCGATGGGCCTTTGGGCCTCGTCCTCGATTCTCATTCGCAGCCGGGCCGGAAAGCGCCTTGCTGACACCGGCAGCTTGAGCTTCTGGATTTTCTGCGCCCATTACCCACTTCTGGTTTTGATGTGGATGGTCTGGAATAAGGGCGGCCCGGATTTCTATCCCGCCTTCTACATCGGGGCGGTGCTGCTGTCTTTCATCATTCTGATCGTCAGCAACGCTCAGGTGCGCTCGAAACTGCCGGCCTTGTATGCCGTGCTGACGGGCAGCCGCAGTGGGAAGCCGAAGACGCTTCCTCAAAATCCCTCATCTGCAAAGGCTGTTCCCCTGCAGCCTGCGCCAGATACCCTGTCCGCAACGGCAAAGGTGAACCAATGACCGCATTTCTCACCCGCGTTCAGTCGCGCATGATGGCATCCGCACTTCTTGCTTTCAGCCTCGGCACACCCGCCGCCATGGCGCAGGAAAGCAACGGAAAATCCTTCGTCGAAAATTTCGACGTCATGGACCGATCCTTCTGGTACGTCTCCGATGGCTGGAACAATGGCCCGCATCAGAATTGCACCTGGTCCAAGAAGCTAGTGAAATTCGAAGGCGGACAGCTTGAGCTTGGCTTTCAGGAAGGCAAAGCTGGAGACCGCAATTACTCCTGCGGTGAAATCCAGACCAAGGGCCGTTATCGTTATGGCACATACGAAGCCCGCATAAAGGCGGCGACAGGCTCTGGCCTGAACTCGGCTTTCTTCACCTATATCGGCCCGACCGATAAAAAGCCGCATGATGAAATCGACATGGAAGTTCTGGGCAAGGACACGTCCCAGGTTCAGCTCAACCAGTATATTTCCGCCAAGGGCGGCAACGAAAAGCTGGTGGATGTTGCTGGCGGCGCCGACAAGGCGTTCAACGATTACGCTTTCATCTGGGAGCCGCAGCGCCTTCGTTACTTTGTTAACGGCAAGATGGTGCATGAGGTCACGGACCCATCCAAGATTCCACAGAACCCGCAGAAGATTTTCTTCAGCCTCTGGGGCACCGACACACTGAAAAGCTGGATGGGCAAGTTCGCCTATAGCGGCCCGACGGTGATGAATGTGGATCGCATGGCTTTCACCGCGCTCGGCGATGCCTGCCAGTTTCCTGAATCCGTCGCCTGCCTGTCAAACTGACGAGACACGCCCAGCTTAGTTTTCGTTGATCCCTTTTCGCTTCAGGACCACTTATGACGCATGTTTTTTATCTCGCTCATGACCTTGCCGACCCGGCCATTCGCCGGCGGGTCATGACGTTGCAGGCGGGTGGAGCGACAGTCAGTCTTGCGGGTTTCACCCGTGGTGAAAACAAGCTTGCCACTGTCGATGGCGTTATGCCCATCGTGCTGGGTGAAACTGCCGATGGCCGGTTTGCCCAGCGCATCATGTCCGTCGTGAAATCGAGCTTTTCCCTGCCCGGTACTTTGCGTCAGGTCCAGAAGCCGGATGTCATCATCGCCCGTAACCTCGAAATGCTGGCGCTGGCGCGTCGGGCGTCAGGCATCTACGGTCGCGATGTTCCCGTCGTCTACGAATGCCTCGATATACACCGCCTGCTTTTGAATGAGGGGGCGGCGGGCAAGCTCGTCAACACTGCCCAGCGTTATTTCGCAAGAGATGCAAAGCTGTTGATCACCAGCTCACCTGCCTTCGTCAGTCACTATTTCGCGCCGCGCTCCGGCCTGCAACTGCCCGTGCTTTTGCAGGAAAACAAGGTCTTGATGCTGGACGAAACGATGGCCGCAACGCCAGCGCCACGCCTGCCGAAAGCCGGCGAGCCTTGGAAAATCGGCTGGTTCGGCGCACTGCGCTGCCGCAAATCGCTTGAGATTCTGGCTGAATTCGCCAAGCGGATGGATGGCAAGGTCGAAGTCATCCTGCGCGGGCGTCCGGCCTATTCCGAATTCGATGATTTCAATGGCTTCGTGGCCAATGCCCCTCATCTGAGCTTTCAGGGTGCCTACAAGAACCCGGAAGACCTCGCCTCTATCTACAACGAGGTGCAGTTCACATGGGCTATCGACTTCTTCGAGGAAGGTCAGAACTCCAGCTGGCTGTTGCCCAACCGGCTGTATGAGGGGTGTCTTTACGGCACGTTGCCCATCGCCGTTGCAGGAACGGAGACCGCCCGTTTTCTGGAAACAAGAAACATCGGCCACGTCCTGCAATCTGCCGACGCCAGCACGCTGGAAACGTTTTTCAGGGGCTTGAGCGATCAGGCCTATCTCGATGCCTTCGCAAAGCTCGCTGCGGTCGACCGCACGCAATGGGTCACCGACAGCACGGATTGCATTCAGCTCGTTCACAAACTTGCCTCCCTGGCAGCGCCGCACAATGGCCGCGCCGTGGAAGCCGCACTCTCAACAGCTTGACGGGGCTAACAGCCATGAAATCACAGAATATTCCCAACGTGAAAACATTGATCGTCATTCCCTGCCTCAACGAAGCACGGACGATTGATGACCTGCTGTTGAAATTTTCCAGCACCCTGAACAATACCGAAGACCGCATCATCGTCGCCGATGGCGGCAGCACGGATGGCACGCGAGATATCGTCGCCAATTTTTCCATGCAGGACCCTCGTGTCGTTCTGCTTGCCAATCCCAAACGTATCCAGAGCGCGGGCATCAACCTCGCAATCGAAATGTTCGGTGCCGGTTATGATTATCTCATCCGCATCGATGCTCATGGCGATTACCCCGATGATTATTGCCAGCGTCTCCTGGAGGACGCGGTTCAGACCGGCGCGGACTCCGTTGTGGTGGCCATGGATACCGTCGGTCATGGCACCTTCCAGAAAGCCACTGCGATTGCCCAGAATTCCAAACTCGGCAATGGCGGCTCGAAACATCGCGAAGGCGCAAAGGGTCATTGGATCGATCACGGCCATCACGCGTTGATGCGCATATCCGCCTTCATGATGGTTGGCGGTTACGACGAGAGCTTCAGCCACAATGAAGATGCCGAACTGGATTACCGGCTGCGCAAAGCGGGTTTCCGCATATGGATGACCGATAAGACCCGCATGACCTATTATCCGCGTTCCAACGTGCGCCCGCTGTTCAAGCAATACCTGGCCTATGGCCGGGGACGCGCGAAAAATCTGCTCAAGCACCGGTCCCTGCCGAAAATCCGGCAGATGATTCCGCTCTCCGTCATGCCTGTCGCGCTCTTCGCACTGCTGGGCGTGTTCCATTGGGCAGCGGTCATTCCTCTCTGCCTTTGGATTGCCGCATGCCTTGGCTACGGCTTGTGGATGGCCATCGCCGAAAAGAATTCATATGGCCCGCTGGCTGCCTTTGCCGCGATGGTCATGCACTTTGCATGGTCTACCGGCTTCTGGCTGGAGCTTGTCAGCTCGCTCGGCACACCGGCCCCCATGGCGAGAAAGGCAACGACATGACCAGCACCTCGCTCACTCCCCTATCGGAAACGATCAAGGTCGATATCGGCATCTGCACCTATCGCCGCCCGGCGGTCGTCGCGACGCTGAAATCCCTGTTCGAGATGGATATTCCGCATGGCGTCAGTGTTCGCCTAATCGTGGCGGATAACGATGCCGAACCCAGCGCGCAGGCATCCATCGACAAGCTGCGGGAAGCATCGCCCTTCGAGATCACATACGTTCATTGCCCGAAATCGAATATTTCCATCGCGCGCAACGCCTGCCTGTCGGCCTGCGAGGCCAACTTTCTCGCCTTCATCGATGACGATGAAACCGCGCCGCGCGAATGGCTATCGGAGCTGCTGAAAACCGCACAGGAAACCGGCGCTGAGGCCGTGTTGGGCCCTGTGACGGCGATCTATAAATCCAATGCGCCGGGCTGGATGCGCAAGGGTGATTTTCACTCCACCTTCCCGGTCTGGGTCAATGGCGATATCATCACAGGCTACACCTGCAACACGCTGCTGCGCATGAAAGCGCCGTCGGTCGAAGGCCGACGCTTTGCCCTGTCTCTGGGGCAAAGCGGTGGTGAGGACACGCATTTCTTTTCGCATATGCACGCCGCCGGTGGCCGCATCGCCTATGCTGAAAAGGCCGTCCTCTCAGAACCGGTGCCGGAAACACGCGCCAGCTTCATGTGGCTTGCCAAGCGCCGCTTCCGCTCAGGCCAGACCCATGGCCGGTTATTGGCGGAAAGAAAGCCCGGTGCACGCCGCGTCGCGCAGGTCGCGATAGCAGGCTCGAAAGTCCTCTTCTGCGCAGGTTTCGCATTGCTGACATGTTTCGATCCGGTGCGCCGGAACCGCCAGATGCTGCGGACTGCGCTGCATATGGGCTCGGTCAGCGGTGCATTTGGCGTTCGTGAAATACGCCAGTACGGCACCGTGGAGGCCACATGATGGACACCACGAACCAGTTGGATGTGACATTCGTCATCGCAGCCTATAATTCTGCCGACACAATCGTCCCGGCCATCGAAAGCGCCCTGTTGCAAGAGGCTGTGACGCTGGAAGTTGTCGTCGTGGATGACAAATCCTCAGATACCACCCGTGATGTCGTAGCCAGCATCGCAGAGCGCGACCCGCGCGTTCGCCTGATTGCGCTGGAGAACAATCTCGGGCCCGGTGGCGCCCGCAATGCCGGTATCGACGCGGCCCTCGGCCGCTGGATTGCCGTCCTCGATTCCGATGACGTGATCCACCCCAACCGCACAACACGCATGATTGCGCGTGCCGAAACGGCCAAGGCCGATATCGCGGTCGATAATCTCGATGTCGTCTATACGGATGGCCGCGCTAAGGAAACGATGTTCGAAAATGCGTTTCTGGAGCAGCGCGGTGTCCTGACGCTGGAAGACTTCATCGCCTCGAACATCTTGTTCCGCTCCACCTTCAACTTCGGCTACATGAAGCCGATGTTCCGGCGTGATTTTCTCGACGCGCGGAAGCTGCGCTTTCATCCGACACTGCGGATTGGGGAAGACTATCTGCTTCTGGCATCGGCGCTCGCCGTTGGCGGCATCTGCGCCATCGAGCCCTCACCCGGCTATGTCTACAATATTCGCGAAGGCTCGATCTCGCGTGTGCTTGAGCTTCACCATGTCGATGCGATGATTGCGGCGGATGGGGAATTTCTGGCCAGCCACACGCTTTCGCCCGCCGCCATGACCGCCCAGACCCAGCGAACACGCAGCCTCATCGAAGCGCGCCATTTCCTGATGCTGGTATCCGGCATCAAGCGCCGCTCGATTTCCGACGTCTTGAAAATCGCCGCGCGCGATCCGGTCGCGTTGCGGCATCTGCGTATGCCGATTGAGGTGCGACTGAGAAAGCTGCGCGACTCCCTATTCCCCTCTTCCGTTACCACGGGGATGAAACGGCAAGCCTTATAATTTTTGCCTGAAATTCGATACTCGAAATCAATCAAGGAGAATGCCATGGACCTTAGTAGGACTGTCAGAAAAGCTGTTATTCCCGTTGCAGGAAACGGAACGCGCTTCCTGCCTGCGACCAAGGCGATGCCGAAGGAAATGCTGACGATTGTCGACCGGCCCGTTGTGCAATATGCCGTCGATGAAGCCATGCAGGCCGGTATCGAACATATCATCTTCGTGACCAGTCGCAACAAAACCGCCATCGAAGACTATTTCGATAGCGCGCCCGAACTCGTCAACACGCTGACGCGCTCCGGCAAGACCATGCAGGTTCTCCAGCTTGAGAAGATGCTGCCGGTCGCTGGCACCGTCAGCTATACGCGCCAGCAGGTTCCGCTCGGTCTTGGCCATGCCGTATGGTGCGCGCGCGAACTCGTGGGCAAGGAGCCTTTCGCGCTGCTTCTGCCGGACATGGTGTCTTACGGCGCGCGCGGCTGCATTGCCGGTCTGATGGAACTTTACGATGAAGTGGGCGGAAACATTCTCGGTGTCGAGGAATGCTCGCCCGAGGAAACCTCCTCCTACGGCATCGTCGGCGTTGGCAACGCGGTCAGCCACGGCTTCCAGGTCACAGAAATGGTGGAGAAGCCGGAACCTTCCAAGGCTCCGTCGAATTATTACCTGAATGGCCGCTATATTCTGCAGCCGGAAATCTTCGATATCCTCGCCAAGCAGGAGCGCGGCGCGGGCAATGAAATTCAGTTGACGGATGGAATGAAGCGTCTTGCCGATACACAGCCGTTCCACGGCCAGAAATTCACTGGACGCACATTCGATTGCGGCAGCAAACAGGGCTTTATCGCAGCCAATGTCGCATTTTCACTGATGCGATCCGACATGGAAGCCCAGGTTCTGGCCTCCATCAAGGAACTGGTCCTGAACCACGAAAGCCGCGTCAAAGCGGCCTGAGACATAACGTTGAGGGAGGCGGGAAGGCAGAAGAACTGCCTTCCCGCTCGCCATTTTTAAACACAAGGTGGGTCCATGCACCACAAGACCTTTAGATCGAACATCAATTTCCCGGATCAGTCCAAGGATTCCGACACGTTCATCGACCTCGACCGCCTCTGGGCCGCCGTGGTGCGCCGTGCGAACATCATCGCGGCCTGCGTCATTGCCACGATGGCGCTCGCGGGGCTCTATCTCGTTCTTGCCACGCCCGTTTACACGGCCATGACGCAAGTGCTTCTCGATGACAGCCTGTCTCGCTACGCGGAAGAGGAAGCTCCCATTCCCGCCGCGCAGGTCATCGACAACCGCATCGCAAGCGCCGTCGAAATCCTGAAATCCAAGGAAATGGCGCTGACTGTCGTGGACAAGGCGGCGCTTGATAAAAACGAGACCATCGTCAACCCACCCATGTCGCCGATGGATCTGGTAAAATCCTCCGTCAAAGGCGTGGTCGATCTCCTGACACCGAATTCTCCGCCAGCCTCCGAAGACGCATTGCGCAACGGTCGTCGTGAAAAGGCAGCCGCTATCATACAGCAGGCGCTGACGGTCGAGCGCGTGGGACGAAGCTCCGTCATCGCCATCTCCATCCGCTCCACGGACCGGCAGCTGGCAACACAGATTGCCAAGACCTATGCCAATTCCTATCTGACCGAGCAGCTGAACGCCAACTTCGATGCCACGGAACGTGCTTCCGTCTGGCTGCAGGAGCGTCTGACCGACCTCAACCAGCGTTCGCAGGCAGCCTCTCTTGCCGTCGAAAAATACAAGGCTGCCAACAATATCGTCTCGTCTCGGGGCGAGTTGATGTCTGAAAGCCAGCTTTCGGATCTGAACGGCCAACTCATCGCAGCACAGGCAGATGCCGCAACCGCTTCGGCGCGTTACACCCAGTATAAGTCGATTGTCGATCAGGGCCCGGATAACGCGGTCAACAACGCGATCGTTTCTGCCCGCGATACTGATAACACCGTCATTCAGGATCTTCGCAAGCGTTACATCGCGATTTCCGACCGCGAACGCGGCGTCGTCCAGCAGTTCGGCAAGGATCACCCCCAAGCTATTGCTCTTGAGAGCGAAAAGGGCGATCTCGCTCGCCAGATTTATCAGGAGCTTCAGCAGCTAACGGGTAGCTTCAAGAACGACTTCGACGTTACGCAGTCACGCGTTCAGTCTCTGCGCGAAAACATCGACCGCGTTGCCGGGCGCAACTCCGAAGCCAACATGACCCTGGTCAAGCTTCGCGAGCTTGAGCAGCAGGCAGCGGCACTGAAGACGCTCTATGAATCCTATCTCGGACGCTTCGAAGAAGCATCCCAGAAGCAGTCCTTCCCGATTGCCAAGGCCCGCATCATTTCCGATGCCGGTCTGCCGACCTCTCCGTCCAGCCCGAAGAAGACGATGACAATGGCGCTGTCCATCATCCTCGGCCTGATGCTGGGTGGCGGCGTGGCCGCGGTTCTGGAATTCCGTGACCGTTACTTCCACACCGGCAACGATGTGCGCGACAATCTGCGTATGCGCTTCCTCGGCTATCTACCCTTTATCGGGGAGAAGGGCGTCGAGACGGCCAAATCAGAAACGGGTGCAGCAACACCGGAACTGCCGGATACGGACATTGAGGATAACGGGCAGGTGTCGTTCCAGAAGATGCTGCGCCTTGCGGTGGACAGCCCGCGTTCCAGCTTCACCGAGACGCTGCGCAACGTAAAACTGACCGCCGACGTCGTCATTCAGGAACGGGAATGCCGCGTCATCGGCGTCATCTCCTGCCTACCCAATGAAGGTAAGTCGGTTGTTGCGCTCAATCTCGCTGGTCTCATCGCCACCACCGGCAAGCGAACGCTCGTCGTGGACGCTGACATCCGCAATCCCGGTCTTAGCCGCATGTTGACCACACGCCAGTCCGCAGGTCTGGTGGAAGTGGTGCTGGATGAGGTGCCGTGGACGAAGGCCGTGAAGGTGGATAGCCGGACGAAGATGGGCATTCTGCCGGTTTCCACCAGCAACCAGTTCGCCCATTCCAGCGAATTGCTTGCCTCATCAGGCATGCGAAAATTCATGGAATCCGCACGTGAAGCCTGCGACTACATCATCGTCGACCTTGCACCTGTCGTACCTGTCATCGATGCCAAAGCGTTTGCATCACAAGTGGATGGCTTCGTCTTTGTGACCGAATGGGGCAAGACGCCAATCCAGATGGTGCAAAACCTGATGAGCCACGAGCCGCAGATTGCCAACAAAACACTCGGCATCGTGCTGAACAAGACCGACATGACCGAGTTGCAACGTTATGCGGGTCCGGGCGGCTCTGAACATTATCACGAGCAGTTCTCCGCCTATTACGGCGATGCCAAGAAGCCGGTCACCGAACCGGCATAAGCCAAACCAGAATGCCCGCTTCATGCGGGCATTTTTTTGCCCGACGTTTGGGAATTAAATGCTGGATTTGGCGGGGAGTTTTCCGCATTGATGTCACCCATATCGATATCAGCGCAGGACATTTTCCATGGTCTCCCCCATCGCTTTCGTTTCCCGCACAACTGATGCCAATGAGGCCGAGTGGATTGAAATCCTGTCATCCGCCTTGCCCGGCGAGACGATTGTGTCGATCAAGACGATGACGGAAGAGCAGAAGGCGCAGGCGGAAATTGCCATCGTCGCCAATCCCGATCCCACCGATATTGCCAAGCTCACGGGACTGAAGTGGATACATAGCCTGTGGGCAGGCGTGGAGCGTCTGGTTGCAGAGCTTGGTACCACGGCACCGCCCATCGTGCGCCTGACCGATCCCGAACTGTCGCGCGTGATGGCGGAAGCCGTTCTGGCCTGGACCTATTATCTCCATCGCGACATGCCCGCCTACCGCGAGAACCAGCAAAAGGCCGTATGGTCAGAACTCGAATACCGCCACCCCAAAGACGTGACGGTTGGTCTGTTGGGTTTGGGTACGCTGGGCACTGTTGCGACGGAGCGGCTGCTCCATGCCGGTTTCAACACCATCGGCTGGAGCCGCTCGCTGAAAGCACTGGATAGCGTCGAAACGTTGTCGGGCGAGGAGGGGCTGACCACACTGCTGGAAAAGAGCGATATCCTCGTCTGCCTCGTGCCGTTAACCGCCGATACGAAAGGGCTGCTGAACAAGGAACGCCTCAGCCAGATGAAGTCGGGCGCATCCATCATCAACTTCGCACGCGGTGCTGTCATCGTGTCAGATGATCTGATCGCAGCGCTGGATGAAGGGCAGATCGCACATGCCGTTCTGGATGTTTTCGAGCAAGAGCCTCTGGCGGAACAATCACCCTTCTGGCAGCACCCGAAAGTAACCGTTCTTCCGCATATCTCGGCCCCCACGAACAGGGAGACATCCGCGCAAATCGTGGCGGGTAATATCAAGGCCTGGCGGCAAACGGGAACTCTGCCAGTAACCGTGGATATGGCCCGCGGTTACTGACCTCGATCCAATTTACTCGCTCAGCGCCTGCGCGATGGCGAAGCGAACATCGGCTTCGTTATAAGGTTTGCAAAGCAGAACGGAGCCTGCCGGGGCATTGCTCGGCAGGAAATTGTCTCCTGTTGCGAAGACGATCCCGACAGAGGGTTTGCGCTCCTTGATGATGACCGAGAGATCGGCGCCATTCATGTCAGGCAAACCGACATCCGTTACCAGCACGTCGATCTCTTCCCTGTCGATGAGGTCGATGGCCTGGGTGGCATTCGCTGCCTCCACCACCATATGACCGCCTTCAATGAGAATATCGGTCGTATTCATACGGATCAGCTCGTCATCTTCCACAAGCAGCACCCGCATTGAAGCCTTACTACGAAGCTTCGCGATCAGGTCCTGATCCGTGGATCGCTCCTTGCTCGATTCCGCACGCTGTTTCTGGTTGGCGATGACATGGCGCAAACGTCTGGCCAGCGCCTCGCGCGTGTAGGGCTTGGAAAGAAGCTCGACACCTGCATCCAGCTTGCCACCATGCACGATGGAATTTTCCGTGTAGCCCGACGTGAAAAGAATAGCGAGATGAGGCAAGCGCTCCTTCGCGCGCCGCGCCATTTCACTGCTTTTCAGGGGCCCCGGCATGACGACATCGGTAAAGATGACGTCGATGGGAACGCCGCTTTCAGCAACGGTCAGACCCGCCTGCGCATCACGCGCCGTCAGAACGCGGTAGCCGAGATCCGTCAGTGTTTCCACGACAGTGCTTCTGACCTCATCGTCATCCTCGACAACAAGAACCGTTTCCGTACCGCCGACAATCGGGCCGCTCTGCACGACGATTTCCCGGTCTTCATCCGAAAGCGACCGAGGAAGATAGACCTTTACCGTCGTGCCCTGCCCGACTTCGCTGTAAATCTTGACGTGACCGCCGGACTGCTTGACGAAACCATAGACCATGGAAAGGCCAAGACCTGTGCCCTTGCCTTCTGGCTTCGTGGAGAAGAACGGCTCGAAGACCTTGTCCAGGATTTCAGGCGACATGCCGGAGCCTGTGTCTGTCACAGCCAGCATCACGTATTGACCTGCCTCGACTTCGGCATGGGTGCGGGCGTAATCCTGATCCAGCGCCGCGTTTCCAACTTCGATGGTCAGCTTGCCAGAGCCTTCCATCGCGTCACGGGCATTGATGGCAAGGTTCAACAGTGCATTTTCCACCTGCGTCGGGTCGGCATAGGTATTCCATAATCCGCCCGCCGTAATGACCTCGACTTCGACAGCCTCACCGATGGAGCGGCGCAGCAGATCATCCATCCCAGCCACGAAGCGGCCGACATTGATAACGCGCGGCTCCAGCGCCTGACGGCGACCGAAGGCCAGCAACTGGCTTGCGAGCTTCGCGCCACGGCTGACGCCCGCCAAGGCATTGCCCACCCGCCGCTCGGCGCGCTCATTGCCAGCAACGTCTTTGGCTAGAAGCTGAAGATTGCCCGCAACGACCTGCAACAGATTGTTGAAGTCATGGGCAACGCCACCGGTCAACTGGCCGATGGATTCCATTTTCTGCGCCTGTTGCAGCGCGCGTTCCGCCTGCCGACGCTCGGCAATTTCCGCAGCGACGCGGACTTCGAGGCCTTCATTCAACTGCCGAAGCTGGTCTTCCGCCCGCCTGCGGTGGCGGATTTCGCGCTCCAGATTGGCGGAATGTTCTTTCAGCGCCGCTTCCGCATCGCGCTGTTCAGTAATGTCGGTGTGAACGCCAACCCATTCTGTAATGGTGCCGCTCTCGTCCAGAATGGGAACGCTGCGGATAGCGAATGTGCGGTATACGCCGTCGTGGCGGCGCACGCGGTGTTCCCAGACATAGGTGGATTTGGTGGCAACGGCGCGGTTCCAGCTATCGATGGAGCCTTCGCGGTCTGCGGGATGAACGGCTTCCGCCCAGCCATAGCCCTGATATTCATCGATGCTCTGCCCGGTCAGCCCGGCCCAGCCAGCCTGTTCGCCCAACATCTTTCCATCCGGGCTGTTGGTCCACAACACGCCATGAACGGCATCGACCGCCGCTCTGAAGCGATTGTTGGAGACCATCAATTCCAGCTCGGCACGCTTGCGCGTTTCGATGTCGATGATCAGAACATAGCAGCCATCGACCTCACCCTTTGCTGTGCGGCGGGGAACGTGGCGAATTTCTGCGGTGCGGGTGGTGCCATCCGGGCGCAAGATCGCCGTGTCGTGGATGACGGTCTCTCCAGCCATAGCGCGTTCGATGTAGGGCAGTCGGGCATGATAGAATGTCTCACCGACAACATCGACGGCCCTTCGTCCCAGGACGTCCTCTGGACGATAATTGAACCAGTCGAGATAGCCCTGATTGGCAAAGCGATAGACGTGATCGCGGTCGATGAAGCCCACGAGAATGGGCAACGCATCCGTCAGACGCCCCAGCTCTTCCCGGCTTTCGGCAAGATCAATAACCGCTTTGACCTTGTCAGTATTTTCCAGCACCGTGCACAGCACGCCATCGACAGTGCCGCCGTCATTATGGATCGGCGTGTAGAACAGATCGAACACGACCTCTTCCGGCTGCCCATTGCGGTTCAGCACCATTTTCTGATCGCGGAAAGACTGGACCGCTCCACGAAAGCCCGCTTCGAGGATTTTCTGGTTCCAATCCCAAATTTCTGGCCAGATAGCCGGAACCGTATCGCCCAGCGCCTTGGGATGATAATTCCCGGCGATTTCGATGTAGCCGTCATTGTAGATCATGACGTGGTCTTTGCCCCACATCAAAACCTGCGGAATGGGCGAGTTGACGACGGAATTGACCTTATGGCGAAGATTGGCGGGCCACGATGAAATCGGGCCGAGCGAAGTTTTCGACCAATCGAAATTCCGGACGAGCGTACCGGCTTCGCCACCACCGATCGGCCATTGGCCAAATGCAAAACTATCAGTCATCAAACATCACCAACAAGAGCAACGGCTCTTATCCACCCATAGCCGCAGTCAGATATCCCGACGGGCCTCACCAATTTATTCGAAGAAACTTATCAAGCTTTTTTTTGGCGCAGACGCAATAGCGCTTGCATGATATAGTTAGCTCTCGTGTTTCAGCCAAGAGATAACACCTTCGGCAGCCGCTTTTCCTGTCGCAAAACAAGCGGTTAAAAGATAACCGCCTGTCGGCGCTTCCCAGTCCAGCATTTCACCAGCCGCAAAGATTCCCGGCAGCGGTCTGAGCATGTAATTTGCATCAATCTCGCGCCAGTCGATTCCACCCGCGCTGGAAATCGCCTCCGCAATGGGCCGTGGCGAGGTCAGCGCAATCGGCAGTGCTTTCATCAGGGATGCGACCTCTGTGGAGGAAAGCGTCGCGATATCAGGCCTGCACTCTCGCAACAGCGCGATCTTGACCGGCGAAAGCCCCGCCGCCTTTCGCAATCTGTTGGAAAAGCTGTCTTTCCGTGGGTGGCGTTCCAGATCTTTTGTGAGACGGCTTTCTGTCCGACCGGGCGCCAGATCAACGATCAGCGAGGGCCTATCCGCAATCGTAAAGGCATCACGCAAAGCTGCAGCGTGGGCATAAACCAGACTGCCCTCAACACCGTGCTGCGTAATCACGAACTCGCCCTCGAAACGTCCCGCCTCAGAACTCACCGCGACAGACTTGACCGGCGTTCCAGCAAATCGCTCGCGAAAGTAATCGCTCCAATCCACGTCGAAGCCGCAATTGGCGGGCTGGAAATTATTGATGGCAACGCCTTTATCGCAAAGCCAGGGAACCCAGGCAGCATTGGAACCCAGCTTTGGCCAGCTGGCACCACCAAGCGCGATGAGTACGGCGTCACTTTTGACCGTGATCTCTCCGGCTGGGGTCTCGAAGACAAGCGTATCATCTTCAAAACCCACCCAAGGATGGCGGGTCTTGATCTCCACCCCCTGGCTTTCCAGCCTCGATAACCACGCGCGCAAAAGCGGTGATGCCTTCATGGCAATGGGAAACACTCTGCCGGAGGTTCCAACAAAGGTTTCCTGCCCGAGCGAAAGCGCCCACTCGCGCAGCATGTTGGGGGTAAACGCATCAAGCGCAGTTTGAAGTCTGTCCTGCGCCGCGCCGAACCGCCCGACGAAGTCGCCATAGTCTTCGGAATGGGTGATATTCAGTCCCGATTTGCCCGCCATCAGAAACTTGCGGGCAACTGTCGGCATGGCTTCAAATACCGTCACGGCAATGCCCGCCGCAGACAACACCTCTGCCGCCATCAGCCCTGCCGGTCCGCCACCAATGATCGTCACCTGCCTGCCGTGCATCGTCCAAATTTTTCCAACATGGTTGCTCGTTACCCGCCTTATAACGATTTGCCCGTCGCGGTACATGCGCTATTGACGAGACATGTTCACACTCAATCGCCCTGAAACATTTTCGCAAGAGATCAAGAAAAGCCGGTTCATCGCATTGGCCAGCCCCATTGCGGATGAGGAAGAGGCGAGACGTTTCATCGAAGAGCAGTCCGACCCCACTGCCACACATAATTGCTGGGCATGGCGAATCGGGCAGGTCTATCGCTTCAACGACGATGGCGAACCATCCGGCACGGCGGGTAAACCCATTCTGCAAGCCATAGACGGACAATCCCTCGATGCCGTCGTGGTGCTGGTCATCCGCTGGTTCGGTGGCATTCTTCTAGGCAGCGGCGGGCTGATGCGCGCCTATGGCGGCACGGCTGCGACCTGTCTGAGAAGCGGTGAGAAGACGCCCGTCATTCCCACGTTTTCAACTGAAATCGAGTGCGGATTTTCCGATTTGGCGCTGGTGAAGTCGCGTCTGGTCGCCGTGCCAAATCTGACGATCACATCCGAAAACTTCACCGCTGATGGCGCACGGCTGAATCTGTCCGTCCCACTTTCATCGACGGATGAGGTGGCCAAGATGGTGATGGACCTGACCAGCGGACGCGTGACGGTTCCCCTGCCGGATCGGTGAGCAATGCACCTCGCCTTCCCTCAATTTCATGCTATGAGGCAGCATGACATCCGAGCTTGCCAACCCGGTCTATAATCCCCCGATGGAGCCCTACGTTTCGATCATCTATCGCGACGAGGATTTCATCGTGCTCGACAAGCCGAGTGGCCTGCTGTCCGTCCCCGGTCGTGACCCGGCCTTGGCGGATAGTCTGGCGAGCCGGGTGCAGAAACAGTTTCCCAAAGCATTGATGATCAACAGACTGGATAAGGATACATCCGGCATCGTGCTGATGTCCCTTAACCGCAAGGCCCACGCCGCCATCGCATCACAGTTCGAAAACCGCACGACGCAGAAGTCTTATATTGCTGTTGTCTGGGGTACCGTTGCTGACGATGACGGCCATATCGACCTGCCGCTTGCCATCGACCCGGACAACAAGCCACGCCATCATGTCGATTATGAGGGTGGGAAATCCGCGCAGACCGAGTGGCATGTTCTGGAACGCCTGCCGCTTCCCGCCACACGGTTGCGGCTTCACCCTTTGACGGGCAGAACCCATCAGTTGCGGGTGCACATGAAAGCCCTTGGCCACCCGATCCTCGGAGACGAATTCTACGCGGATGGCGAAGCCCTTGCCGCTTCCGACCGTTTGTTGCTGCATGCCGAAGAACTAGGCTTTCGCCACCCGGATGGTCGCGATATGACATTCACGATTCCCTGCCCTTTTTGAGATGACGATGACGGACGAAGATCGCGACGGAAGCTTTATCGTGGATTTTGTGGGCGGTGCGGTCGGCCACAGATTGCGCTCCGGCGAGGGACGCGGTCAGGCGCTGGCAAAAGCTGCCGGGCTGAAAAACGGCAAGACGCCAAGGATCGTCGATGCCACGGCTGGTCTCGGGCGCGACTCGTTTCTGCTGGCATCGCTGGGCTCTGAGGTCACTCTGATCGAGCGATCACCCGAGATGCACGCCATGCTGTCGGATGCTATTGCGCGCGCCATAGCCGAAGGCGGTGTCTATGAGGAAATCGTTTCGAGGATGACATTGCTTCACGGCGATTCCCGCGAACTGATCCCTACGCTTTCACCTGAAGTGGTTTTGATCGACCCCATGCATCCGCCACGCGGTAATACGGCCCTGGTCAAAAAGGAAATGCGGGTTTTGCGGGAGTTGGTAGGGTCAGACCCTGACCAGACGGAGCTTATGAAAGTGGCGTTGGCGCATGCTACCAAGCGCGTGGTGCTAAAGTGGCCGTTGCGTGCCGAGCCCATGCCCGGCATCCGCAAACCTTCTCATCAGCTTCTGGGTAAAAGTACGCGCTATGATGTCTTCATGATCTTGAGCGAAACGACTGCCTGAAGCGCCAATTAGCGGAAAGTGGCTTTCCGTTGCGCGTTCATCAGAAGCTCATGGCGCGACGCGAAATCTCCAAACAGCGTACGCAACCGTGTTTCCTCAGCCTCATCCAGTCTGTAGCGTCGGCAGAATTCTACGACGCTCAGGATAGGCTTGATTTCTGTCGCTTCGATTTCCCTATTGTCTATGATTTGCATGGCACCCTCCTGCGATTTGCGACACAGCAAAACTCACTAAGAAGCCGAAGGTTCCTCACTATTTTTCGACCATGAAATATAAGAGGGCGGTGGAATACACGCCGGTATCAAGTTTTTTTGAAATCGCTGAATGAAACGAAAGCTGCCCTTACATGTTTGCCGTCCGCAACCAATCCACGGAAGGGAGACCTATGCCACGCACTCATCACCTGCTGACGACGACCGTTCTTTCGATGTGCCTTCTTGCACCACTCGCCCCGCTTGCACACGCGCAATCCACCGGCCCAGCCGAAACGAAACAGGCCAACGCGCCTGATCAGAAACCGGCCTTCGAAGGCCAGACACGCGCCGCACAGCCGGAAAAGATGCCATCGCTTCAAAAGACCGTCGTAGCAGATGATCTGCCGCATCTCTGGTCGATGGAAATCCTCCCTGATGGCCGCATGCTGGTTGCTGCAAAAGAAGGCGCCATGCACATCGTAGCCGATGGCAAGCCGGGCCCAGCGCTGGAAGGCGTGCCCGAAGTCGCCTCCGCCGGACAGGGCGGCTTGCTTGATGTCGCGCTGGCGCCTGACTTCGATACCTCCAAGATGATCTATTTCTCCTTCTCCGAGCCACGCGATGGCGGTAACGGCACGTCCGTTGCATCGGCAAAGCTGGTGGAAGCGGACGGCAAGGCCGTTCTGGAAGACACCAAGGTCATCTTCCGCCAGATGCCGACCTATGACGGCGACAAGCATTTCGGCTCCCGCCTCGCCTTCGGCCCAAACAACGAACTCTATGTGACAGTGGGTGAGCGCTCCGACGCTGAGCCACGCGTCCAGTCTCAGGATGTTTCGAGCGGTCTTGGAAAAGTCTTTCGCATCGATACTGAAGGCAAGCCCTTTGAAGGAAACCCCTTCATCGGCAAGGACAATGCTCTGCCTGAGATATGGAGCTACGGTCACCGCAACATCCAGTCCGCGACTATCGATGGCGACGGACGGCTGTGGACCGTCGAGCATGGCCCCAAGGGTGGCGATGAGTTGAACCTTCCGAAAGCTGGTCTCAATTACGGCTGGCCGGTCATCACCTATGGCATCGAATATAGCGGCGGCGAAGTCGGCGAAGGCTTGACGGCGAAAGAGGGCATGGAACAGCCGGTCTATTATTGGGACCCGGTCATCGGCCCGTCCGGCATGGTCTATTATGATTCCGATGCCATTCCGGAATGGAAGGGCTCGCTCATCATCGGCGGCCTCGTCAGTCAGGGCATCGTGGTGCTGAAAGTCGAAAACGACAAGGTCGTCTCTGAAGGCCGCCTGCCGCTCGAAGCCCGCATTCGCGACGTGAAAGTCGGCAGCGATGGATCGATCTTTGCCGTGACTGAAGAGCGCGGCGGCGGAAAATCACAGATTCTCAAGCTTACCCCCGGAGCATGATGCTCCACACCGGGGGCGGCACGCTCGCCGCCCCCAACTCCCCGACTGTTACTGGAACAGACAGAGGTCGGGCGCATTATTCCTCACAATGATGAGGAGCAGAAAACTGCAATGAACCAGCTTCCAATTCGCCTTCTGAAAAAAGTCGGTCTGACCTATGTCAGCGATCAGGAGCCTGGGATTTCACGCGAAAGACGCGGCAAGGGCTTTTCCTACCGGCTGCCGGATGGCACCCTCCTTTCCGACAAAATCGAAATCACCCGTCTCAAATCTCTGGGCGTGCCGCCAGCCTATGAAAAGGTCTGGATTTGCATTGACCCCACCGGCCATCTTCAGGCTACCGGCTACGATGCGCGGGGTCGCAAACAGTACCGCTATCATCCGGACTGGCACCTGCTGCGTGGCGAAACCAAATTCTACCAGCTCAAAACATTCGGTGAAGCGCTGCCAGCGATCCGCCGACGTGCGGCATCCGATATCTCCAAGCAGGTGCACAGCGAAGACGTAACGCTCGCAGCCCTCGTTCTCCTCCTTGATGCAGCCTATTTGCGCGTGGGCAACAAGACCTATCTGGAAACCAACGGCACCTATGGCGCAACCACACTTTTGAAGAAACATGTCTCCTTCGGAGAAACCATCGAGTTGCGCTTTGCAGCCAAGGGTGGCCAGCGTGTGAACCGCAAGCTGAAGCACCCACGTCTACAACGCATTCTCGAAAACATTGCGGACTTGCCGGGAAGACAGCTCTTTGTCTGGCAGGACGAAAGCGGCTTGGTGCATCCGGTCGATTCCAGCGCGCTCAATGCCTATATCTCGCAGGTCGCGGGAGAAGGCATATCTGCCAAAACATTCCGCACCTGGGGCGGCACGCTTGCTGCTTTCGGCAACGCCTCACGCGCACTTGCCAGCGAGGAACGCCCCACGATCAAGGGCATGTGCATGGCAGCGGCTGAAGAACTGTCCAACACACCGGCGATCTGTCGAAAAAGCTATGTGCACCCGGCTGTGCTGGAACTGGCCACGGATGAGAAATCCGTGAAGCGTTTGAACAGGATTTTGACTGCCGAAATAAAGCCCGTAGCCGGGTTACGCGCAGATGAGAGAAGGCTTCTGGAATTCCTGCCCTGACCTATCTCAGCGCAGCATCGACAATGGTTCTTGCCGGATCGACAATCTCGTAGGTGCATTGAAAGGCGGCTTGGGCGACACGATAGGTATCGCTTTCATCGGTCTGCACCTGCACGATGGCATCGCCCGGTAATGCGACCATCATCTCATCCCACGGCGCTCTGAAGTTGAACGGGCCGATCTCATCCGTCACGATGAAATAGCTCATATTCGCGCCCTTCGGCTTGAAGGCGCGGTAGCCGGTGGCGTCGGCTTCAGACAGAGGCTCGCCGTAACGCTCCTTGAAACTGCGGGCCTTGACGAGAATTTCCTCGTTGCCGGTTTCCTCGCAGCGATTGCGCACGACCCAGTCGCCCTCTTCCGCTGGCTTGGAGCGGGTCTCGACGCCTTGGCCCTTGATGAAGGTTATGACGATTTCACCGGGTGACGCCGGGCGCGCATCGACTTCCCTCGTTTTGCGGGCAACGCCCACCATCTCCGCCTTTTTGGCCTCAGCCATAAGGGCGACCTGGTCTTTTCTCGGCATTTCATCAAAAGCGGAAGCCGCAAATGGAAACAGCACAGCGACCAAGAGCAGCGTCTTTGAAAAAACCAACGGAGTCATCTGAATTCCATTCATAGCGGCGGACAGGACAGATCAAGGATTGATCTGACATGGTGAAGAATTGCGATTGGGCAAGCTCCACTCTTAATCTTCACATAAGCGTGAACTGTACAGATATGAGCCCAAAGAAAAACCATGCATTTTAAAGGGTGGATTTTAACAATCCTGAGCATGCCCATTATTCCGGCATAGTGCCGCCGCGCGTGTTTTTACCCCCACCGTTCAGTTTCATGTCAGCTAGATGACACATCCCGGTTCCGGATCGCCGTCCACATGCTAATATATCGCCTTGCATGGGATGGCTCGAACAGCAGGAACCACACTATGGCAATATCCTTCCAGGCAAGCAGAAGCGGACGCAGCGATATCAAAAGACCCACAATGGGCAGCATGACGCTGAGTTTCGTCACCGCTCTCTACCTGCTGTTTTTCACGAACCACACGTTCTGGGCCAAGGTGCATACCTATCTGTCGGCCTATCCGGTAGCGATCTATGGGCTCTATATCGGCATGAGTGCCGCATTTTCGGCAGTTCTTATCTTCTTCTCTGCGAAATACATCACTAAGCCCATCTTCGCGGTGCTGATCATCATATCAGCGGTATCGTCCTGGTTCATGGACCGCTTCGGCGCGATCATCGACAGCGACATGGTCCGCAATGCGTTCGAGACGACGCAGGCCGAAGCGGGCAACCTGATGACGCCGGGCTTTGCCCTGCATCTTGCCCTTTTCGCGGGCATTCCACTTGCGATCCTGCTGTTCATCCGCATCGATCACCGGCCGTTCTTCAGCAAGCTTTTGTGGAACACGATTGCCATTCTCGCCTGCCTCTCCGTGGTCGGTGCTATCGCTGCCGCCAACTCCAAGACCTTCACGACGGCTGTGCGCCAGCACAAAGATATCGCCAAAAGCCTAAACCCCTTCACGCCGATCAATTCGACAATCCAGTATTTCGCGCAGGCCGATAAGGAAGCGAAGCTCACCGTTTCTCCGACAGGCCAGGATGCCAAAGTCATGCCAGCGCTGGGCGGCGTGACCAAGCCGCGCATCACGGTCATCGTGGCCGGTGAGACAGGGCGTGCGGTCAATTTTTCGCTGAACGGCTATGCGCGCGAGACGAACCCGGAGCTAAAGAAGCGCAACGTCACCTATTTCCCGAACACGGTGAGCTGTGGCACGGCGACGGCTATTTCCATTCCCTGCATGTTCTCCCGCTTCACCCGCTCAGAATATAGCCACAGCAAGGCGCTCTCCAACGAGAATGTCCTCGATGTCCTCGTTCATGCCGGCGTGGATGCCCGCTGGTGGGACAACAATACCGGCAGCAAGAACGTCGCGGATCGTATTCCCTACTTCGATCTGACGGCTGCTCTCGATCCAAAATTCTGCCCGACGGGCGAATGCCGCGACGATATCTTCCTCGACAGGCTGGACAGCTGGCTCGACGGCGTGACGAAAGACAGCGTCATCGTTCTCCACCAGCTTGGAAGCCACGGCCCCACCTACCATCTGCGATACACGGACGAATTCCGGAAATTCACACCGGATTGCCAGACGGCGGAACTGCCCAACTGCAAGGACAACGAAATCGTCAACGCCTATGACAACACCATTCTCTACACCGACCATTTTCTGGCGAGCGTCATCGACAAGCTGAAGGCGCGCTCGAACAGGCTGGCGACGGGCATGATCTATGCGTCCGACCACGGCGAGTCGCTTGGTGAAAACGGCATCTACCTGCATGGAGCGCCCTATATTCTGGCACCGGCAGAACAGACCCACGTTCCCTTCCTCGTGTGGTTCGATGATGACTTCGCCAAATCCATGGGGCTGGATGCCGCCTGCCTTTCGAAGGAAGCTGAAGCTGGCGGACGTTCCCATGACAACTTCTTCCACAGCATTCTGGGCATGATGAATATATCCACAACCGCTTATGACCCATCACTGGATGTCTTCAGCGGCTGCAAGCACAGACCCACGACTTGAGCACAGGACGCTTGACGGAACAAATAACGCGGCATACCCACTATCCATGTCCGACCACATCCGGGCCTGAAAGTGAGGTATGCTTGCGTGTTCTGCTGGTAGAAGACGACCATGTGCTGGGCGAAGCGCTTCGTGACCATGTGGCGGCGGCAGGACATGCGGTTGACTGGTTCAAGACCGTCGCGGACTCCATCGCGGCAACCCAGACGGTCGGTTACGGCCTTATCCTGCTCGATCTTCGCCTGCCGGATGGCGAAGGGCTGACCATCCTCAAAGACCTGCGCAAGCGCAACGACCCTACCCCCGTCATCATCCTCACGGCACACGATCAGGTTTCGGACCGTATCGAAGGCCTGAACGCCGGTGCCGACGACTATCTCGTCAAACCCTTCAATCTGGGTGAGTTGACCGCGCGTATGCTGGCTGTCTCCCGCCGATATGAGGGGCGTTCGGCACCGGTAGTGAAACTGCCGGGCATCGAGATCAATCAGGTCGCACGCAACATCACCGTCAACGGCACGGCGCTGACGTTGAGTGCCAGAGAATGGGCAGTTCTGGAAAAGCTGGTGGAACGGCCCGGCGCGGTTGTTTCCAAGGCGCAACTGCATGAAACGCTCTATGAATTCGGCGCGGAAATCGAGAGCAATACAGTCGAGGTTTACGTCAGCCGATTGCGCAAGAAAATCGGTTCTGACAGGGTGGAGACAGTGCGTGGCCTCGGTTACACGATCAGGTAAGCTTATGAAGCGCAGCGACAGCATGACCCGCCGCATGGTGATCGCTCTGACCAGCGTCGTTGCATTGTCCTGGCTTATCGCCTCGTCTCTCGGCATCATGGTCATGCAGGACGAATTTGCCGAAATCTTCGACAGCAGCGTGCAAGAAACAGCTGACCGCCTGCTCCCACTTATCGCCGACGACTTGAATGAACGCAGCCCGGAAGCCGAGCGGCATCTGGTCCAACCCTCCAGCGGTGAGGAATATCTGACCTATCAGGTCCGCGACAGCGAAGGAGAAGTCCTGCTTCGCTCGCAAGACAGCGCCACAGAACCTTTCGATGTGCCGTTGACACCCGGTTTCGCCGATACGGCCACCCAGCGCATCTACACCGTCGCCACGCAGGACGGCAGTCTTTATTTGCAGATGGCCGATGCTTTCGCCAATCGCCGGGAAGCGATCCTCGAGGCCGGGACAGCGCTCATCCTGCCGCTCTTGCTTTTGATTCCCGCCAGCATGATCGCGGTCATACTGGTCGTCAGGCGCACGCTTGCTCCCGTGCAGACGCTGCGAGATGAAATCGGCAGCAAGGACAGCGGCAACATGGCCCCGGTGGATGATGCCCATCTTCCAGCCGAACTGCACCCCATCGCCAGATCGGTCAATCTGCTGCTGGAGCGACTGCGCGCAGCGCTGGAATCCGAGCGGGCCTTTGCCTCGAACAGTGCCCATGAATTGCGAACGCCCATTGCCGGTGCGCTGGCGCAGGCACAAAGGCTGCAAGCAGATATTCCGCCTGAGTTTGCGCCACGGGTTGGCCAGATCGAGCGCTCCCTTTCTCATCTCGCCCAGTTGGCCGAAAAGCTTCTGCAAATGTCCCGCGCCGAGGCGGGTATTGGCTCCTCTGAGACGGATAGCGACCTGCTCCCCATCGTCGAACTGGTTCTGGAAGACATCGGACGCTCGGAAATCGGAGAAAGACGTATCCAGCTTCACCTGCCATCGGATGGCAACCTGCACGGCATGGTCAACCCGGATGCCTTTGGCATCACCGTGCGCAATCTGGTGGAAAACGCGTTGGTACACAGCCCAAGTGGCAGTCCCGTCGATGTCCACATCGGCAATGACAACTCATTCCGGGTCGTCAATCATGGCGTTGTTGTCGATAAGGCCCTGTTGCCCAAGCTGACCACCCGCTTTACCAGAGGCTCGACGCAGGCAACCGGATCGGGTTTAGGCCTTGCCATCGTCCAACATCTCGTCGCGCAAATGAACGGCTCGCTGGCCATGGCATCTCCCGCCACGGGACGTGAAGATGGATTTGAGGTCAAAATTACGCTGCCAGACGCATAAAAGCGGGCAAAACCAAATGAAAGCCAAATCCGAAATTGCTTTCATAGTGGCCGCATCCTATCAGATTCCATGCTCTACGATATCAAGCGATTGCCCTTCGATACGCTACTGCTGCCCTGCACGCGGGCAACGGAAGCCGTAGCACGGCTGGATGAGCGCGTGTCCCGCTCGCCTTTTAGCCAGGGCTTTCTGGAACGACAGGATTTTACCGATGCGGTCTCGTCGCTCTGGGTCGATGGTGAGCTGGTTTATATCGAAGACCTCGTACTGAATGATGCGCATATGGATATTCGTCCACCCACGCATGAAATCGGCATCGCCAACCGGGTACTGCGCGCGCGTCGACAGATATTCAGCAACGAACCGAAATGGGCGCTGAGCGCCGCCGGTCTATCGAGGCTGCGCGGCGAAGCACCCCGAAGTGAAGCGCCTTCGCAGACGAAAGATCGCTCGGCACAGAATGCCACTGAAAATCTTGACGCTGACGACGCGGACATGCCGCTCAGCGATGAGCTGTCAGCCATAGACCGGCTGATTGCCCGAAGCTCTGCCACGCTCGACATCATCGCGAAAGACGAACGCCCGCCTCAATATCCCACCTTTGAAAATCCGACCCGCGATCCGGACTGGAACGAGGACCAGCGTCTCGATGAATGGAAGAAGGTCGTCAAAGTCAGTGCCGGTCTTCCAGCAACGCTGCGCGCCGCCATTGCGCTCGACGCGTGGCAGAAGCTGGAAGTGTTGCAGCGCAGCCCGTGGCTCGGACGCCAGCTGGCCTCCGCCATTTTGCGCGACGAAGGGCTGTCCCCCGCTCATCTGCCCGCGCTGAATACAGGATTGCGTGCCGTTTCCCGTGAACGGCGAAATGCTGGCAACCAAGCTGCACGCCTCGTCGCATTCCTCGAGGGCATTCAGGAAGCGGCGATGCTCGGGCTTAAGGAACATGATCGCCTGCTGAACGCCAAAAGCCGGATGGAGCGCAGACTTCTTGGCCGCAGATCAAGCTCCCGCCTACCGGATCTGATCGACCTCGTTCTCGCCCGCCCGGTCGTCTCAACATCCATGATCGTTAAAGCTTTGGGCACGACGCCGCAGGGTGCGGTCGGCCTCGCCAACCAGCTGGAATTGCGGGAAATGACGGGTCGCGGGCGCTTCCGCGCATGGGGCGTGATTTGATTTTTCGATGGCCGAACACGTAGCGTCATCAACCGCTGCACGCACCCGCCAGATACCGACAATAATCGCGCCCGACTTTATCGCGCGCATTGAACCAAAGTCACTGTCACAGCGTTAATTGACCGCTTTCAGGAGTGGCATGCATGACAAGACCTTCGGTTCAATTGCTTGCCAAGATTGGCACCCGCAAAGGGGTGGCCCTGCTGGCAGGTTTCATCGCTCTTCAATCAACATCTTCTTTCGCCGATGACCCGCCGCCCGTTCCCGTGACGGCGATAAAAGCGAGTGTCGAGACGATCGATCGCGTCATAAACGGCATCGGCACCGTCGCCCCGCTGCAATCGGTCAACGTTCGTCCGCGCATCGATGGACAGGTCACGGAAATCTCCTTCACCGAAGGCCAGTTGGTCGAAAAGGGCAGCGTTCTGCTCAAGCTCGATGACCGGGAACTGGTCTCGGCCTTGACCTCGGCTCAGGCAAAAAGAGCGCAGGATCAGGCGCAGCTCAACAGCGCACGAACTGACGCTCAGCGCTATGCCGCACTTGCCGAGAAGGGTGTCGCATCCGCCTCGACGCTAGAGCAGAAAACCGCATCCAGCGAGCAATATGCAGCAGCCGTGCAGTATGACGATGCGCAAATTAAAAACGCCGAAACGCAACTCAGCTTCGCCACCGTGATCGCGCCGATTTCCGGCCGCACGGGTTTCAAACAGGTCGATGTCGGCAGCCTGATCAGCGCAAGTTCCACCGATGGCATCGTCACCATTACGCAGATGGACCCGATTGCCGTGTCCTTCGTCGCCCCCGGTGATCGGTTCGGCGAAATCCGTGAAGCGCTCAAGCAGGGCATTGCCGAGGTTCAACTGGTTAGCACGGATGGCAGCCATGTCCTTGCCAAAGGCAAACTGACCACCATGGACAACGCCGTCGATGCATCGAACGGCTCCATTCATCTGCGCGCAACATTCGATAACAAGGACGGCGCGCTTTGGCCCGGCCTGCCTGTCGCAACCACGCTGACTGTAGAGCAACGCAACGGCGTCGTCGTTCCGGACAAGGCACTCGCCCGCGGTCGCGATGGTCTTTACGCCTATGTGGTCGGGCAGGATGGCAAGGTCCAGAAGAAGAGCGTCAAAACTGCCTATGTGACCAATGCCAGAGCGCTGGTAACCGATGGCATCGGCGAAGGCGATCAGGTCGTCATGGACGGCCAGTCGCGCATTGGCGATGGCGATAAGGTCCAGGTCACGCCTTGGACGGGCTCCCCCACCGGCGAGCTTGCTGAAAAGGCCAATCCATGATGGACAAGCCTCAAGACACAGAACAAAAAACCAAACACGGCTTTTTCGATTTTTTCATCATGCATCCGGTGGCAACCGGGCTCATCATGGCGGGGATATTCCTCCTCGGCGCGGTCTGCTATCCCTTCATGCCCGTCTCTGCCCTGCCGCAGATCGATTTTCCAACAGTCCAGATCGCCGCCAACCTTCCCGGCGCATCGCCGGATACGATGGCGTCGAGTGTTGCCCAGCCCATCGAGGAAGCGCTGTCGCGCGTGAGCGGCATCACGGAAATGACGTCCAACAGTTCGCTTGGCACGACGTCGATCACCGTTCAGTTCGGTCTGGATCAGGATATCCAGACAGCAGCAAGCGATGTTCAGACCGCCATCAGCGAGGCTGCTGGCCAACTGCCCAAGGACATGACATCGCTTCCCACTGTGCGAAAGGTCAACCCCGCTGACGCCCCCGTCATGCAGCTATCGGCAAGTTCGGACACACTGACGCTGCCGGAACTGCACGAATATATCGAGCGCAATGTCGCCTCGAAAATCGGCCAAGTGTCCGGCGTTGCCTACGTCAATATCGGCGGCAAACAGAAACCAGCCATCCGTATCGCGGTAGACCCGGGACGGCTGGCGCAGGCAGACGTCACCATGGAAGATGTGCGCACTGCCATCGGCAATCTCAGCCTCAGCGCGCCGAAAGGCAATATCGACGACCCGACGCGTACCTTCCCCATTTACACCAACGATCAGATCGGCAGCAGCGCAGAGTGGAACGACGCCGTCATCGCCTACCGCAATGGCGGCCCGGTGCGTATTCGCGACATCGGCCAGGCGGTGAATGGCGCTGAAGACAACAAGATGGCGCACTGGACCAATGGTCAGCGCGGCATCGCGCTCGATGTTTTCCGGCAGCCCGGCGCGAATGTTATTGCCGTCGTCAATGCGGTGAAGGAACAGCTTCCGGCCCTTCAGGCTTCGCTGCCCAAATCCATCAAGCTCGAACTGGTCACAGATCGCACGACGACCATCCGGGCATCCGTTGAGGATGTGCAGTTTACGCTGATGTTGACCATTGGCCTCGTGGTCGTCGTGATCTTCCTGTTCCTGCGCAATCTGCGCGCCACGATCATTCCCGTCCTCACCTTAACCATCGCACTTGTCGGCGCGCTTGCGCCCATGTGGGTGCTTGGTTTCAGCCTCGACAATCTCTCTCTGATGGCTCTCGTCGTCGCCGTTGGCTTCGTCGTGGACGATGCCATCGTGATGCTGGAAAACATATCGCGCCACATCGAGGACGGCATGGAGCCCCTGGAAGCGGCGCGCAAAGGTGCGGGCGAAATCGGCTTTACCATCGTCTCCATCAGCCTCTCGCTCATTGCCGTGTTGATACCGATCCTGTTGATGGGAGGTATCGTTGGGCGGCTTTTCCGGGAATTTGCGGTGACGCTGACTGTTGCCATCATCATTTCCGCCGTCGTCTCTCTGACGCTCACACCCATGCTGGCATCCCGCTTCATCCGCCCTATCGATGACAGCAAGCGCGGGCGTTTCTACAAGGCGGGCGAGGCCTTTTTTGATGGCCTGACCTCACTTTACATCCGCAGTCTGAAACCCGTCCTGCGCCACCGTTACATCACGCTGGTGGTTTTTCTGTGCACCATCGCGGCCACTGGCTATCTCTTCGTCATCGCGCCAAAAGGCTTCTTCCCCGAACAGGACACCGGCTTCATCGCAGGTCTTTCGCAGGCATCCCCCGACATTTCCTTCACCGAAATGGCAAAACTTCAGGAGCGTGTCAGCGCCATCATCCTGAAAGACCCGGCTGTCTATAGCGTGTTCATGGATATTGGCGGCGGCAATGGCGGCAATGCTCTCAATCAGGGCCACGTCAATATCACCTTGAAGCCGCTCGATCAGCGCGACGTCAGCGCCAAGCAAGTTATCGACAGGCTGAGTTCTGCCTTAAATGCGCAGCAAGGCATCAAACTTTTCATGCAATCGGCACAGGATATCAACATCGGTGCCCGCCCTGCGAAAACCCAATATCAGTTCACCCTTCAGGATGCCGACATCCAGGAACTGGGAGATTGGGCCGGGAAGATCACCAGCGGTCTTCAAGGGCTGGCAGAACTCAGAGACGTTGGAAGCGACCAGCAGGCAGAAGCGCCGAACCTGTCCATCAAGATCGACCGAGCCGCAGCCACGCTGTATGGCGTGCTACCCTCCACCATCGATGACACGCTCTATGACGCCTTCGGCCAACGGCAGGTGGCTTCCTATTCGACACAGACCGATACATTCCGCGTCATCCTGGAAGTTCTGCCAAGCCTTCAGCGCGACATTGCAACGCTGGAAAGACTGTCTGTACGGGCCAGCAACGGAACGCTTGTACCGCTGTCCGTCGTCGCCAAATGGTCGACGGATGGCGTTTCGCCGGTCTCGATCTCGCATCAGGGCCAATCACCCGCGGTAACCGTTTCCTTCAACCTCGCGCCCAATGTCGCACTGGGACAGGCAACGGCAGCGATTGAAAATGCCGTTTCCCACATGCAGCCGCCCGCTTCTCTGCAAACCAGCTTTTCAGGCAGCGCAAAGGCTTTCAAGGACTCACTGGGCACGGTGCCGTTGCTCATCCTCGCCTCACTTGTGGTGGTCTACATCATCCTTGGCGTTCTTTACGAAAGCCTCATTCACCCGCTGACGATTCTATCCACGCTGCCATCGGCGGGCCTCGGGGCTTTGCTGGCGCTTCAGATTGCGGGTTTCGATTTCGGGCTTGTCGCCATGATCGGCGTCATCCTGTTGATCGGCATCGTCAAGAAAAACGGCATCATGCTGGTCGACTTCGCGATCCAGGCGGAACGAGAGGAGGGGCTGAGCAGCGAGGACGCCATTACCAAAGCCGCACAGATGCGGTTTCGCCCCATCTTGATGACAACCATGGCCGCGCTTCTCGGCGGGCTGCCACTCGCCATCGGCCACGGATCCGGCTCGGAACTGCGCCAACCGCTCGGCTATGCCATCGTCGGCGGCTTGCTGGTGAGCCAGTTGCTGACACTCTACACCACGCCCGTCATTTATCTGCTGCTGGACAAGCTAAGAAGCCGGGACACATCAACAGTCACAACGCAGGATACGGCACCAACAGCGGCGTGAAAGAAGTGCTTATCAACAGCATAACGCCCGCGACAAGCACGGGCGTTATCTTCAGTCAAAGCTCATGCGAGCGTCGTTCGATCAAAACTCTTCCCAGTCGGACTTAACGGCTGCGTTGCCGTTGAAAGCTGCAGCAACCTTGCGGCTCAGCGCGCGTGCGGGAGATTGGACAGGACGTTCGGTGGGAGCCGCGGCACGCACCGGTGCTTCGTAACCACCTGAAAGCTTGAACTGGCCCAGCAGATGGTTGAGCGATGCCACTTCCTTCGCAAGACCATGGCTTGCCGCGGTCTGCTCTTCGACCATGGCCGCGTTCTTCTGCGTGTCCTGATCCATCTGGTTTACAGCCGTGTTGATCTGCTGCAGACCGGAAGACTGTTCCTGCGCCGCATCCACGATGGCCACGACGTGACGGTTGATTTCCTGCACTTCGGCCACGATGGTTTCCAGAGCACGACCGGTCTCACCAACTAGCTGAACGCCCTGCTCGACCTGAGCATTGGAGGTGGTGATCAGGCCCTTGATGTCCTTTGCCGCACTGGCGGACCGCTGAGCAAGCTCACGCACTTCCTGTGCAACGACCGCAAAGCCCTTGCCTGCCTCACCTGCACGCGCGGCTTCAACACCGGCGTTCAGTGCCAGAAGGTTGGTCTGGAAGGCAATCTCATCGATGACGCTGATGATGTTGGAGATTTCAGACGACGATTTCTCGATCTGCTCCATGGCAACCACGGCCTTGCGGACGACATCACCGGATTGTTCTGCACCGGTGCGAGCGCGGGCTACCAGCTGACCGGCCTCCTGAGCACGCTTGGTCGAATCCTTGACCGTCGTGGTGATTTCTTCGAGAGCCGCTGCGGTTTCTTCAACAGACGCTGCCTGCTGTTCGGTGCGCTTGGCCAGATCATCGGCAGCCGAGCGGATTTCATTGGCACCGGCATCGATACCCCGGGCATTTTCCGCCACGCGGCTTAGCGCCGTCTGAAGCTTTTCGGCAGAGGAGTTGAAGTTGCTACGGACGGCATCCAGATGGGCCGCGAAGGGCTGGCTGATGCGATAGGACACATCACCGTCTGACAGGCGCGACAGGGCGGCAGCGAGATTATCGACAGCAAAGCTCGTGTCTGCGGCTTCCTTGGCTTTCTGCTCTTCGCGGGCAATACGCTCCTTTTCGGATACGCTGCGGTTGGCCTCGGCTTCCGCCTCGAGACGCGATCGTTCAATGGCGTTCTGACGGAAAACAGACACGGCAGCGGCCATTGCGCCAATTTCATCCTTCCGATCGCCATGTGGCACCTCGCGTGAGGTGTCGCCAGCGGCCAGTGTGTTCATCGATGACGTAATTTCGGCAATAGGCATCGCAACCTTCCGGAAGCTGAAGAAAGCCGCAAATGCGCCGATGATTCCAACAATAGACGCTAGTATAACTGTGGCACTGAAGGAAAACGAAGCAACGGACCTGGCTTCGGCCAAAGCGGTCTCACCACCAGATTTGTTGAGCGCAATCATTTCGTTGAAAGCAGCCACAGCAATGCCGCCCTCTTCGGTCATTTTCCTGATCTGCTCCTTGGCCTCTTCAGTCTTGCCAGCCCGCTTGAACTCGATCATCTGATCGCCAGACTTTTCGTATTCCTCGATAGCTTTTTCCGTCACCTGCGACTTTGACGTCATAGCCGCTGTCGTCAAACTTGCGCTGAATGCATCGAACGCGCGTTTGCGTATCTGCATGGCGTTTTGAACCAAACCCGCTGCTTTCGTTATCTCCGCTTCGCCCTGAGCAGCCATCGCCAGCGCATAATTGCGCCGTTCATCACCGAGTAAGCGATCCAATTCGGCTATTTGCATCTGGCGGGAAAGGCGGAAACCCATGGTTTCCAGTTGCTTCTGGAGGCCGTTGACCGAGTACATGGAAAACAAACCCTGCCCGATGCCAAGAGACACCACGACTGCGAACATAAGAGGCAAAAGCGTTTTGATGCGAATATTATTGAGCATGGCTAAATCCCTGATTGGATGCGTATTTCCTCCCAAATACGCATGTGGAGCTATGTTCTGAGCACTGAGCGCTTCAGACGTGAAAGTGGGGCGTTAAGCGAGACTTATTCTCACCGTATGGCAACTATTGCGGTTGCAGACACGTGTCATTCCTTCGACCGAGTTTAAGGCCGCAGATGCAAAACTCGCGTGATCCGGGAAAGACATGTGTCATCTCATAAGCGCTTCGAGCAAACCGGAAAGACACATCCACGTCGCCCAATAGATTGTGCGACGACCATCGTGCTGCCAGAATGGAGGATACTTCTTCATGAAGCGGCATGGCCCTAAGTTTGGGCAAAAGTTGTTTAAGCAGAGTTAACGGGGAGCCCCTTTATTTGCGAAATAACTCAACAAATTCAGTGACCTTAGGTTAGATAATTCAAATAAATTAAGTTTGATATTTCTCACGTAACGTAAGTTCAGCGGCGCTAGAAAAGAATAAGTTGCATTGGAATCAATATTGTCCTTTGTCAAATTTCCTCGGTTTTTACTCTTCTCGAAATGCGCGGTTGATCTGGTCAGACAGCGGTTTCACGAGATAAGACAGCGCAGTTCTGTCTCGCGTTTTTATCATTGCCTCTGCTGGCATGCCTGGAACAAGCGTCAAATCTTTCAACCTTGCCAATTCAGGCTCAGCAACCGTAAGACGCACCACATAATAAGAAGCCCCGGTCCTTTCATTCGTGGCAAGGTCTGGAGCGATCCGCGTGACACGTGCGTTTAGTTGCGGGGTTGTTCGCTGGCTGAATGCAGACATGCGCAGCACCGCTTCGTGGCCGATGCTGATCTGGTCGATATCCTTTGGCGCGATCTGCACCTCAAGCGCCAGCTCATCCCCCTCCGGCACGATAGACATGATGTCCTCTGCCGGGCTGATGACACCGCCAACCGTGTGCACCATGAGCTGATGCACCGTGCCGGATTGTGGTGCGATGATATCGATGCGCTTCAAACTGTCTTCTGCGGAAATCTTGCGCTCCACATATTCGCCGATCTGCGCCTGCACCTCGCGCAACTCTCGCCCGACTTCAGATTTTAAATCTTGATCGACCTGCAAAATTTGCAACTGAGTCTCGGCTATACGCCCGCCAACCTGTGCCTGATAGGCAATTTTCTCACCGCGCTCACCGCCAAATGTCGCAATCTGTGTTTTCAGGCTGTTCAGGCGTTGGTCTGAGACGACGCCCTGTTCCCTCAACGAGCTTAGCGAGGCAATTTCCTTCTTCAGAACGTCTATGCCCTGCGCATAGGCTGTTTCCTGCGCCTGCAAGCCTTCAATTTCATGATGCGACTGGGCAATGCGCTCCAGAAGTTGGGCCTTCTTGCCTTGCCGGGATTCCTTGCGAAACTCGAAAAGCCGGGTTTCGCTGTGGATGGCCGACGCCACATCCGGGTCTCCACGTCGAGCCAGAAGCTCACTGGGATAGGATATCTGTTGCATATCATCCCGCTCGGCTTCCAGTCGCGACAGCCGTGCCGTCAACTCATCAAGCCTTTTGGTGACGATGGCCAGATTGGCGCGGGTTTGCGTTGCATCCAGACGCATCACCACATCGCCCGCCTTCACGACATCGCCATCCCGAACCAGAATCTCTCCCACCACACCCCCGGTAGGATGCTGCACTTTCTTGACATAGGAATCGACCACGAAGTGACCGGGGGCGACGACTGCACCTGAAAGCGAGGTGACGGATGCCCATGCTCCTGCCCCACCCACCAGCACTACGCCCATGACGACGCCCGCAAGCAGATGAGCCCGGATGGACCGAGAGACATCGAAAGCCTCAATGTTTGACATCGCTGCTGTCCTCCGTTTCCACCTCACTTGCAGTGACCTCATCAGACTGAACTGCCTGCTGGGCCACGGCGCGGAGCGGTCTTACGCCGTAACCCGTCGCCGCGAAACTTTTGGCAGGCGGCGTGGCTGCGACGCTGCTTTTGAGAACTCTGGACAGGACCTCATCTCGCGGCCCGAACGCCTTTTGCTGTCCATTCTCCATCACCATCACCAGATCGGCGACACCGATGGCGCTTGGCCGGTGCGCCACGACCACGGCAATGCCGCCCCTTGCGCGAACGGATGCAATGGCGTTGACCACAGCCGCCTCCCCCTCCGCATCCAGATTGGCGTTGGGCTCATCCAGCACCACGACGAACGGATCGCGATAAAGCGCGCGGGCCAGACCGATGCGCTGCCTTTGCCCGGCGGAGAGCGCAGAGCCTGCTTCACCAATGCGGGTTTCATAGCCCTTCTCGAAACGCAGGATCAGTTCGTGAGCGCCTGCCGCTTTCGCAGCTGCAACAATCGCGGCATGGTCGCCCTCCTCATCGAAGCGGGAAATATTGTCAGAGATGGTCCCATCGAAAAGCTCCACGCCTTGCGGCAGATAGCCCATGTGCCGCCCAAGCATCTCACGATCCCATTGGTCGAGACTGGCGCCATCGAGCCGAACCTTGCCAGACGCCGGCACCCAGGCATTGACCAGCACCCGCGCAAGCGTCGATTTTCCCGATCCCGATGGACCGATCACACCGAGTGCACTGCCTGCCCGCAGTATGAAATTCAGCCCGGCAACCGTCGGCTTTGTTTCTCCCGGCGGCACGATGACCACACCTTCGACGTGCAGGTCTCTGACGGGCACAGGCAAAGCCGTGACCGGTCGGTCCTGCGGAATTTTCGCCAGCAAATCCTGCAAACGGCTCCAGCTCTGTCGTGCCATCAAAAACGGCTTCCAGTTGCCAATCGCCAAATCCACCGGTGCAAGCGCTCGCCCCATCATGATGGAGCTTGCAATCATCACACCGCTGCTGACCTCCTGACGAATGACGAGATAGGCACCAACACCCAGAATGGAGGATTGCAGCATGATGCGCAGCATTTTGGACATGCCACCCAAGGTATTCGAAACATCCCCAGCCGCCCTGTTGGCCGTCAGGTAGTTGCCATTCGCGTCACCCCAGCGGGATGCGATACGCTTCCCCATGCCCATGGACTGGATGACTTCAGCGTTGCGCCGTGCCCCCTCCAGCAAACCGTTGCGATGCATGTTGTGACTGATCGTATCGCGGATCGGCTTCTGTGACAGGGCATTGGTCAACAACGTCAGCGCGATCAAAACGACGGCACCGACCAGCGCGGTCATGCCGATCCAGAAATGGAAGAGAAAACAGATGCCGAGATAAAGCGGCATCCATGGCAGATCAAAAAGCGCGGTCGGCCCCTGCCCCGATAAAAAGCCGCGAACATTATCCAGATCGCGCAGAGGCTGAAGCCCATCCCCCGGCATCCGTCTGATCAGCGGCAAACGCACAACCGCATCATGCACGCGGCCCGACAGCTGATTGTCGAACTGCTCGCCAACACGCAACAAAACACGCGACCGGATGATGTCAAGCACCGCCTGCACCATGAACATGGCGGCGGCCAGAATGGCGAGACCAATGAGCGTTTCGACGCTGCCGCTGGCCAGCACGCGGTCATAGACTTGCAGCATGAAGAGTGGAGATGTCAGCGCTAGCACATTCACAACGCCGCTGATCAGGGCGATGGCTGAAATGACCCATTTGAGTGACGGAGCATCCGCAGCAGCCCTGTGCTGCGACGGCGACTGTTGGAAAAATCCGAACAAATTTCAAAACCCATGATGTGAGTAAAAATGCCGTTTTCTGTAACTAGGTAATTCGCAATTTAAATTATCGTAGAACTCGACATACCCGTATTTAGATCAATAAATGTGAAATTTACAACCAAAAGAAGATAAAGAAATTCGATTAAAGTTATCAGGCCGACACAGGCTGTAAACCCCGATACCGTGTCAGTGGAAATTGAGGTAGACAAGAAAACTTGCATTGCGGCAGCGAGTTGCTAACATGCCAGACAGGTAACAGCCAGGTGAGGCCAATATGGACGCTGCACGCACAGTCGAGCGAGGGACGTCACTCGCATCCAAGATCAGCACGGCTTTGCGGCGCGATCTGGTTGGAGGCGTCTTTCGTCCGGGTGATCGCCTGCCCAGCGAAAGCGCACTGACACGGGAATATTCCGTCAGTCGTACCGTGGTTCGCGAGGCTATCGCCATCCTGCGCGCGGACGGATTGGTAGAAGCCCGCAAGGGCGCCGGTATTTTCGCGCTGCAAATCCAGCAGGAAAAGGACGAACCCTTCAAGGATCTGACGACGGAACGGATCTCCTCCGTCATAGAGCTTCTGGAACTGAGAACGGTCTTCGAAGTCGAGTCGGCTGGCCTCGCCGCCTCGCGCCGTTCAGCCACCCAGATCGAGGCTATTCTTGACGCACACAACAAGATTGGCGCGTGTCTTCAGAACGGACAGCCAACCCGCGATGCGGATTTCGATCTTCATTTCAAAATCGCGGAAGCCACGCAAAACCGCCGCTTTCCGGAGTTTCTACGCCTCATCAGATCAGGCATCATTCCGCGCGGAGAGTTGCAGGGCGCCGAACCCGGCTCACGCCCGAAGGACTATAATCTGCATCTTCAGGAAGAACACGGACGTATCGTGGACGCCATCATCGAAGGCGATGCAGAGGCTGCCCGCGAGCAGATGCGCATCCATCTGCGCGGAAGCCTCGAACGCTACAAGGTGCTTTTGCGGTCCAAGACCGCCCATGTCGAAGACACGGGCTGAAGCAGGCCTAAGAGAGTCAGATTAAGTTCAGATTACGCTGCTTAGTCCACCTATGGTGCAGCGGTGCGTTATCTTTCTTCTCCTCGCTGGGGAGAAGGTCGGCCGAAGGCACGGATGAGGGGCTAGCTCTTCGTATTCACCTACCCTGCCCCGCTCATCCCTCTGCCGCACCCTCTTCTCAACCGACAGGGTGCAAAGAGACGTGAAGCTCCTCGTCCCCAACCTGTCTCTCAACCCTCCAGCGTCGCGCTTGACAGATACGACAACATGTGACAGATTTTTGAAAACTTGTCAGACATGAAGCGCTCGCTTCGGGAGACTGGCAGAGGGAGGAAATATGCACATACGAAGCCCGCGCCTTGCCGGCGCGGCCGGGCAAATCGGCACCATTGCCATTACGCTGCTCGGCCTGCTTTTGCTCACCTTCTTCATCGGGCGTCTGATGCCTGCGGACCCGGTCCGTGCCATCGTCGGTGAAGATGCGACCCGCGAAACCTACGAGCAGGTTTTCCGCTCGCTGGGTCTCGACAAGCCGATCTGGCAGCAATTCTTCTATTATCTTGGAGATGTCTTCACCGGAAATTTCGGCACATCCATCAGAACCGGCCAACCTGTCATTCAGGATATCCTGCATGTCATGCCGGCTACAATCGAGCTGGCGACATTCGCCATCATGATCGGCGCTGGCCTTGGCGTGCCCATGGGCGTCTTTGCAGCCGTCAACAAGGATCGCTGGCCCGACCATGTCGTTCGCGTCATCAGCCTGTTCGGCCATTCCATGCCGATTTTCTGGACAGGTATGATTGCGCTTATCGTTTTCTACGCCAAACTCGATCTCGTCGGCGGCAGCGGTCGCATGGACCAGTTCTATATCGGCCTTGTCGATGAACGAACCGGCTTCCTGTTGATCGACAGCCTTCTGGCCGGAGACATGGATGTCTTCTGGTCTGCCGTGAACCACCTTATCCTCCCCGCCGCACTGCTGGGTTACTCATCCTCCGCCTACATAACCCGCATGACCCGCAGCTTCATGCTCGACCAGCTCGGTCAGGAATATGTAACAACGGCGCGGGTAAAAGGTCTCTCCAGCCGCCAGACCATCTGGCGTCACGCATTCGCCAACATCCGCGTCCAACTCGTCACCATCGTTGCGCTGGCCTATGGCTCGCTGCTGGAAGGCGCCGTGCTGATTGAAACAGTCTTCGCATGGCCGGGCTTTGGCCAGTATCTGACCAGCAATCTTATCATCGGCGATATGAATGCGGTCATGACCTGCGTCTTGATTGTCGGCGTCATCTTCATTGGCCTTAATCTCCTGTCCGATATTCTTTATCGCTTCTTTGATCCGAGGACACGCTGATGACCGCGCAAGCAGAAAAAATCAGGCTTCCCGCCTCGCTCAACGCGCTGAAGAACATCGTCCTCTTCCTGTTGCGCAGCCCCACCTCGACTTTCGGACTACTCGTCCTCGCCGTCCTGATCCTTTCGGCAATCTTCGCGCCGCTGATCGCCACGCATGACCCTTATGTGCAGGATTTGACGAACGTGTTGAAAGCGCCGGGTGATGGGCATTTCTTTGGCACGGATGAACTCGGTCGCGATATCTTCAGCCGCCTCGTCTTCGGCGCACGCATTACGCTGACCATCATCTTCCTCGTCTCCATCGTGGTCGGCCCCATCGGCCTCATCATCGGCACCGCCTCGGGCTATCTCGGCGGCAAGTTCGATACGGTCATGATGCGCATCACCGATATCTTCCTGTCCTTCCCAAGCCTGATCCTGTCGCTGGCCTTCGTTGCAGCGCTTGGTCCGAGCCTAAACAATGCGATCATCGCCATTGCGCTGACCTCATGGCCGCCGATTGCCCGCCTGGCACGCGCAGAAGCCATGACCTTCCGCAATGCGGATTACATCGCCGCAGCCCGTCTGCAGGGTGCGTCGCCCATGCGCATCATCGTCAAGTCGATCATGCCTATGTGCTTGCCTTCGGTCCTCATTCGCCTGACGCTGAACATGGCAACCGTCATCCTGACAGCTGCCGGTCTCGGCTTTCTCGGCCTCGGCGCGCAGCCACCTTTGCCGGAATGGGGCGCGATGATTGCAACAGGCCGTCGTTACATGCTGGACAATTGGTGGTTAGTAACGTTCCCCGGCGTGTCGATCCTCTCCGTCAGCCTTGCCTTCAACCTTCTGGGTGATGGTTTGCGCGATGCGCTGGATCCCAAGCAGATGAACCGGAGATAAGCCATGGAACGGACAATTCTGGACGTGAAAAATCTCCGCATTCGCTACGGTGGTTCCGAAACGGAAGCCGTGCGCGGTGTGTCCTTCACCCTTGGCCGGGAACGTCTCGGCATCGTCGGTGAAAGCGGCTCGGGTAAATCCACCGTCGGACGCGCGCTTCTGCGCCTCCTGCCCGGTGCGACGATCACCGCCGATACGCTGCGTTTTGATGAACTCGACCTTCTGTCTCTGTCGGAAAAAGAGATGCTGAAGGTCCGCGGCAGACGCATGTCGATGATCCTTCAGGACCCCAAGTTTTCACTGAACCCCATTAGGCGTGTCGGTGATCAGGTCGCGGAAACCTATCTCCGGCATTTCAAATGCACGAAAGCGGAAGCCAGGATCAAGGCGCTTGTCATGCTTGAGGCGGTCAAAATTCGTGATCCTGAACGCGTCTATGCCCAATATCCGCATGAAATCTCGGGCGGCATGGGACAGCGCGTCATGATCGCCATGATGCTTCTCGCAGACCCGGACCTCGTCATCGCGGACGAGCCGACATCAGCTCTGGACGTTACCGTTCGCCTGCAGGTGCTGAACATTCTCGACAGCCTCGTGCGGGATCGCGGCATCGGGCTCATCATGATCAGCCATGACCTCAATCTGGTCCGCAATTTCTGCGACCGCGTTCTCATCATGTATGCGGGCCAAGTTGTCGAGACCCTTTCGGCGCGGGATCTGGACAGTGCCCAGCACCCCTACACACGCGGCCTTCTGGCAGCCCAACCGCGCATTGGCGGCAGCCGTTCGCCGCTCGCCGTTCTGGACCGCCGCCCGGAATGGCTGGAGGAAAAAGCCTGATGTCAGTTTCTGTTGAAATTCACGATCTATCGATCAGCTTCGGTGAAGGCCCCTCCGCCGTCAAGGTTCTGCCGTCCGTGTCCTTTTCCGTGCAGCCGGGTGAATGCTTCGGCCTCGTCGGCGAATCTGGCTCCGGCAAATCCACCGTCCTGCGCTGCGTGTCCATGCTGACGGATTTCTGGAAGGGCGACATCCTGATCGACGGAAAATCCGTGCGCGACATGCCGCTGATCGACCGTTGCCGCACGCTGCAAATGGTGTTTCAGGACCCTTACGGCTCACTGCACCCGCGCCAGTCGGTCAGAACCGTTCTCAACGAGCCCCTGACCATCCACAAGCTGGGTAACAAAGAAGAGCGGATGCGCAAAGCCATCACCGATGTCGGCCTGCCCGTCTCGTTTCTGGATCGGTTTCCGCACCAGCTCTCGGGCGGGCAGCGTCAGCGCGTGGCAATCGCCCGGGCTTTGATCCTTGAACCATCGCTGCTGCTGCTGGATGAACCGACTTCTGCGCTCGATGTTTCGGTTCAGGCGGAAATCCTGAACCTGCTGCAACGCCTTCGCGAAGAACGCGGCTTCACCTACATCATGGTCACCCATGATCTGGCCGTGGTGGATCATATGTGTGACCGGTTTGCAGTCATGCTGCGTGGAGAAGTCACCGAAATACTGCCACGAAACGCCATTGCAGCCAATGGCGCAACCCACCCTTATGCCCGCGAACTCATCGGCGCATCGCTGGAATATGAAGGTGCGAACGCCTGAAAGACGAGGCTCAATCCACGTCGGGATCGTATTCTCTCGGCGTGTCGTCTTTCGAAAACAGCACGCAAGGTCCGCGAGAGCCGCGCGGATCGTAGGAATATCCCTTCAGCGCCAGCGCCTGCGTAATGTCGCGAATGCCTGCCAGATGGTATAGGTGGTCGTGCAGTTCCACGAATATCCGCTCCACACCGATAAGCTCGGCATTCTGTAGCAAATCATGTTCCGCACCCTCGATATCCATGACCAGCGCATTGATCTGATGGCGGGCAATGAATTCATCGATGTTTTCGGACGGGATTTCGATGCGATCTTCGTAAGGCCCCTGATTTTCATCCATCGATGACATCCACAGGTCTTTGCGAACGTAAAACGGGTGAACATGCGGCGCATGCGCCGTCAAAAGCCCCTGCGAGAAGGTGACATTGTCGGCGCAATTCGCCTTGATGACACGCGCAGCCAGCGCCGCCGTGCCGGGGTTGGCCTCGAACGCCCAGACGGACACATCCTTGATGCCAGCAATGATGGAGGTGATGATGCCAATGCCGGAGCCAAGCTCAAGCACGCGGTCGCCGGGCTTGATCGCTTTTAGAATGCTGCGGGCTTCTTTCGCCTCATAGCTTCCATCTTCCAGCGCTTTCCAGATGACGGGAGAAACCTCTTCCCGCGCCAGATCGAGCCGCACCCCATGCACGTCAAGCCGTTCCATTTCAAAATCCCTTAAAGGCCGAGGCCAAGATAAACTGCAACATGATTTCTCTTAAATCGAACGCCTGAAAACATCGAGCTTTTCAGCGGGCGCTGGGTACCCAATCAGGTAACCCTGCATCTGGTCGCATCCAAGCCGGGTCATGCAATCGAACTGCTCCTGCGTTTCAATGCCCTCCGCAATCGTCGTCATTCTCAGGCTCTTGGCCATGCCGACTACAAATTCCACGATGGCCAGCGCATCCGTATCGGTGGCAACATCGCGCAGGAACGACTGGTCGATCTTGATTTTATCGAAGGGCACGCCACGCAGGTTTCCGAGCGAGGAATATCCGGTGCCGAAATCATCCATGGCGATCTGTATGCCGACTTCTTTCAGCTTCTCCAGCGTTTCCAGTGTCTGGTCGCTTTTGTTGAGCAGCACGGATTCGGTAATCTCAAGCTCCAGCCGGTTTGCATTCAGCCCGCTCTTTTCAAGCGCGTTGACGACGTTCTGGATGAGGCTGGTGCTATGGAACTGAACCGGCGAAAGGTTGATCGCAACCTTCAAATCGCCTTTCCAGCTCTTGGCTTCCTGGCATGCCGTATCCATCGCCCATTTACCAAGTGAATGAATCAGACCTGTCCGTTCGGCCACGGGAATGAAGGCAGAAGGCGGCACGCGGCCACGCACGGGGTGCGTCCAGCGCAGCAATGCCTCGAAGCCGCAAATCTCGCGGGTCTTTGTCAACATCTGCGGCTGGTAATAGACTTCCATCTCATTGTTTTGCAGTGCCATCTGGAGATCGGCCTCGAATGAGCGCTTTTCCGTTAGCTGCTGCTGCATATGGACTTTGAAAACGCTGGCGCGGCCCGGCCCCAATCTCTTGGCTTCGTAAAGCGCCAGATCGGCACGCTTGAACAGCTCGTCAGCATTCATCACATCACATGATACCGCAATCCCTACGCAGGTGCCGATTTTGATCTCAAGCTCACCGAGATTATAGGGATGGCTGATCTCGGCGATCAGCGCATCGGCCAAAGTTAGCGCCTCATCCTCGCTCAAGCCACTCGAAATCACCGCAAACTCATCACCACCCAGACGGCACACCATGTCGCCATCTGTGCGTAGTGAAGACAGGCGTATGCCGACGGCTTGTAGCAACGCATCACCCACATCATGGCCGAGCGTATCGTTGATGTCCTTGAAACCATCAAGGTCCAGCAGCAGAATGGTCGCCGTTTCGGGCTCGTCCAAACTCAATCTGTCGTTCAGTTCTTTCCTGAACAGCGCGCGGTTGGGTAGTTCGGTCAGCGCATCGTGATAGGCATCATGCGCAAGACGCACATTGTTGGCCTGCAATTCCAGCGTTGCCGCACGCAAATCATCCGTCAGCCCGCGCATGTCTTTCTGCGCGCGATCCAGCAGATTGTTATGGCGGTTCAAGAGGAAGATCAGCGCCACACCGCAGATGATCAGTCCGCCCGCCAGCCCCGTATAGATGATGTGCAGCTTGCGCACTTCCGAATGTGCGGCATCGATGACGTCGACGTCATAGGCGACGGAAGAGGATGCAAGCGTGGTCAGCGGCCCGTCCAGCGTGCTCATCGTCGGCAGCAGCGCCTTGACGGTTTCCGGCTGCAACTGAGCGAGGTTCTTGTCCAGATCCGTCAGGATCGCGTCCAGCTTTGCGACGAGTTCCAGCCAGTCCGCACGCTCGGCAATGAAGGCACCGAGCTTGCCCTGCTTTAGCAGCTCCAGCCTGCCCAGCATGATATCCATACGCAGCCGCAGGTCGTCGCGGGTTATGCGGTTGGGATCGAGGACGAAACCGTAGAGATTGTTCTGCAGACGCAGATATTCCGAGACAGTCTGGCTGACCGCCCATGAATCATTGTATCTGGCGAATTTCTGCAACGCGGTTTGCCGCTGTGCAATGACGTAGGCAATATAGCCCGTTGCCAAAACGAAACAGCAAATGATGACCGCCAATACTTTGCGCAAGCGGCACCTTTACTCGACTATAAGCTTCGCAACCTGCCAAGCGGAGCGCGTATAGTACGTCTGCGTTTGAAGTTCCGGCGCACTGTCATAGGGATAGATAACGAAGAGAGGCCCCTTTTCGCGGACCTCCATGTAATTGCCATCCCGTTTCATCGCCAGAATGACATTGTATTTTTCAAAATCGGCCATTGGAATGGTGCTAACATAATCGTTCAAGGCAACGGCGGTCACGGTGTCGCCCTTGGCCCCGACAAGCTCCATCAGCTTCTTGAGCGAAACGCCTTCGAAACGTGTGCGCCCGTCGTACCAGGGTGAGTTCGTCTCGACCGTGACCAGCCCCATGCCCTCAAGCATATCCCGGTCAAACTTGGCCGCGCCGTCGGCATTGGTGTTGGATATATGGCCGGAAATCGTGAGAATGGGTTTGCCCGCAGGCTGTGGCAGGGAACCGGCCTGAGCAGTGGAAAGCCATGTGATCGCCAAAACGGCGCTGAGAATTAACCGCACAAAACGCATTGTTTTTGTCCTTCGATAGACCTCGATGGCTGACCACTCGCCACATCACGAGCTTTCTAAAATCTTATATCAGGATTCGATACAATATGCTTACTGAGATTTGATGAACATAAAGGCTTGGGCTTTTAGCATATTGAGCAGCGCATTTGCTTGAAAAGCAATTGCGTCAGACACGTTTACCGAATGTTTTTGATAGTCGTTAGAAAAATCGGTAAATTTTTGCAAAATGGTTTAGGAAAATAAAACACTTAGACACCGGGCGTGGTAACGGCCACGCCCGGTGCTATCTGTGGTTAAACCCGGCTCCCAAAAGGAACCATGGTTCGAATCACCGTCCTTAGTTCAGGTCGAACCGGTCGGCATTCATCACCTTGTTCCAGGCGGAAACAAAGTCTTTGACGAAGCTGTGCTTGGCATCGGATGAGCCATAGACCTCGGCCAGTGCGCGAAGCTGCGAATGCGAGCCGAAAATCAGATCGACGCGCGTGCCTGTCCACTTCGCTTCACCGGTCTTGCGGCTACGTCCTTCATAAACGCCTTCCTTGCCGGCAACCGGCGCCCACTGAACATCCATGTCTAGCAGGTTGACGAAGAAGTCGTTGCTCAGCGTTCCCGGACGGTTGGTGAAGACACCCTGTTCCGGCTCACCCACGTTAAGCACACGAAGACCACCCAAAAGGATCGTCATTTCCGGGCCTGTCAGCGTCAGAAGCTGGGCGCGGTCGACAAGCGCTTCTTCCGGCTTCATGAACTGGTGGCGGGTCTTGCTGATGAAGTTGCGGAAACCATCGGCGCGGGGCTCAAGCGCTGCGAAGGATGCAACATCCGTCTGCTCCTGAGACGCATCGGTCCGGCCCGGCGTGAAGGGAACGGTGATGTCGTGACCGCCATCCTTCGTCGCCTTTTCGACACCCACGGCACCGGCCAGCACGATGAGGTCGGCAATCGAAATCTTCTTGCCACCGGTCTGCGCCGCATCGAAGTCGCGTTGAATGCCTTCCAGAGTGGCGAGAACCTTGGCCAACTGTGCAGGCTGGTTGGCTTCCCAGTTCTTCTGCGGCTCCAGACGAATACGCGCACCATTCGCACCGCCGCGCTTGTCCGATCCGCGGAAGGACGAGGCAGAGGCCCAGGCTGTGGAAACCAGTTCCTGCACCGTCAGACCCGACGCCGCCACCTTTGCCTTCAGGCTGGCGATGTCGCCATCATCGACAAGCGGATGATCGACCGGAGGGATGACATCCTGCCAGATCAAATCTTCGGCTGGCACTTCAGGTCCGAGATAACGAACCTTCGGTCCCATGTCGCGGTGGGTCAGCTTGAACCATGCCCGCGCAAAGGCGTCTGCAAACTGGTCAGGGTTTTCGAGGAAGCGGCGCGAAATCTTTTCATAGGCCGGGTCGAAACGCAGCGCCAGATCCGATGTCAGCATGGTTGGAAGATGCTTGCGCGATGGATCATAGGCATCGGGAATGGATGCCTCGGCGTTCTTTGCCACCCATTGCTTGGCACCAGCCGGGCTTGCGGTCAGTTCCCATTCGAAAGCAAAGAGGTTTTCGAAGAAGAAATTGCTCCACTGCGTTGGCGTCTGCGTCCAGGTCACTTCCGGGCCGCCAGTAATGGCGTCCTTACCGAAGCCGGTACCGAATTTGCTCTTCCAGCCCAGCCCCTGGTCTTCGATGTCGCCACCCTCAGGTTCCGCACCGATGAGCGACGGGTCGCCCGCACCATGGGTCTTGCCGAAGGTGTGACCGCCTGCAATCAGGGCGACGGTTTCTTCGTCGTCCATCGCCATGCGCGCAAAGGTCGCGCGAATGTCGCGAGCCGATGCCAGCGGATCGGGATTGCCGTTCGGGCCTTCCGGGTTGACGTAGATCAGGCCCATCTGCACCGCACCCAGCGGCTCTGCCAATTCGCGCTCGCCGCTGTAGCGCTCATCGCCCAGCCATGTGCCTTCCGGTCCCCAGAACAACTCTTCCGGCTCCCAGACATCGGCGCGACCACCGGCAAATCCGAAGGTCTTGAAGCCCATGGATTCAAGCGCCACGTTACCGGTCAGGATCATCAGATCGGCCCAGGAAATCTGGTTGCCGTATTTCTGTTTGATCGGCCAGAGAAGGCGGCGGGCCTTGTCGAGATTGGCATTATCGGGCCAGCTGTTGAGCGGCGCAAAACGCTGTTGACCGGCACCGGCGCCACCACGGCCATCGGTAATGCGGTAAGTACCGGCGCTATGCCACGCCATGCGGATGAACAGACCGCCGTAATGACCGAAATCGGCGGGCCACCATTCCTGGGAATCGGTCATCAGTGCGTGAAGGTCGCTTTTCAGCGCATCCAGATCGAGCTTCTTGAATTCTTCTGCGTAGTTGAATTCCTTGCCCAACGGGTCCGAAAGGGATGAGCCGTGATGAAGAATCTGAATGTTCAGCTGGTTCGGCCACCAATCGCGGTTCGATCTGACGGCTTTCGGCGTTTGGCCGTGGGCGACGGGACACTTAGCCGCGCTATCGGTTTTCTGGTCCATGATATCCTCCATGTCATTTATGAGTGGGCGTTCAAAAAGAGAGTTCGCAGTCAAAAATCGCAGGATTTCAGTCGTCCCAGCCGCAACCTTCGCGACCGGCAAACCCAACCTAATCTCTCCCCAAGACCTTTTAACGACTGATATCCATAAATTTAAGTTGGATTTACTGATCAAGGCGATAAGCTAAGCTTATGAAAAATCTGACCCTGAAACAGCTGCGTTATTTCGAGGCCCTTGCACGCCACCGGCGCTTTCGCCTCGCTGCGGATGCCTGCGCCATTTCCCAACCCGCTCTGTCCATGCAGATCAAGGAACTGGAGGAGGATGTGGGCCATGAGTTGTTCGAACGCAGCGCCCGGGAAATCAGGCTCACGGGCTTTGGCCAGACATTCGCCATCCGCGTGCGAGAAATCCTGCGCGCGGTGGATGAGTTGGATGAATTGGCCCGGATTTCGAAAAACTCGTTCCTCTCTCGACTTCGGATCGGTATCATCCCCACCGTCGCCCCCTACCTGCTGCCCACCATCATCAATGATCTCAACAAGGCCTTCGAAGGCATCGAGATCCAGGTGCGCGAAACGCAGACCGCCAGATTAATAGAGGAGTTGAAACAGGGCGATCTCGACCTCGCAATCGTCGCTCTGCCCATTTCTGAGCCAGCACTGACGGAACTCAAATTGTTCGATGAAGAATTCGTGCTGGTCCGGCGGCATGAGGATGGCGGAAAACCCGTGCCGGAGCGCACCGCCCTGCCCAAGATGCGGTTGCTGCTTCTGGAAGAAGGCCACTGTTTTCGCGATCAGGCTCTGTCCTTCTGCAATGTCGGCTCCTCCCAGCCGCGCGAAGTCATGGAGGGAAGCTCGCTGTCCACACTGGTGCAGATGGTCAGCGCCGGTATCGGCATTACCCTCATCCCGGAAATGGCGGTGCCGATGGAAACCCGCTCGGCACATGTTTCTATATCGCATTTCGAAGCGCCCGCGCCGGTGCGCTCCATTGGAATGATTTGGCGAAATGCCTCCCCGCTCATCAAACAGCTGATGCCGATTTCCGAGGTCATCCGGGGTTCGTCCGAGAAGATGCGCGCGCTATCAGTCGCCAGTTAGGTGCGCCACCATCGCGCCTTGCCCAAGCAACATATTGATTTTAAGTCATAACTAATCGTGATGTTTTTTGCGCTTGCTTAAAAACACGAACGTTCGTATTGAAAACCATATTTTAGATTGTGAGCAATTATGGCTAGAACACGCAAGATCAGTGCAGATGATATTCTGGACGCCGCCGAACGCGTTATTCTGCGTCTGGGCGCCGTTGGCGTTTCCATCGATGCGGTAGCGCAGGAAGCGGGCGTCAGCAAATCGCGGGTCGTCTATGATCATAAATCCAAATCCGCGCTGCTGGAAGCCTTGATCGACCGCCGCTTGACCTCGGAAGAGGAGCGTGTCCGTGCGTCTGTGGACGCCAACAGCGACAAGGCGCATCCGGAGCTTTTCGGTCGCATCGCCGTTGCGGAAAAAGAGCCAGACGATACCGACAAAGCAGTCTGCCTTGCCATGAGTGCGGCCATGTCGAGCGAAGAAAAACTACACGAAAAACTGCGGAACTGGACGCGCAAAGATCTGGCAGACATAGGCGGCGGCAAAAGACCCAAAGCAGCTCTGATCGCCTATCTTGCACTGACCGGTTTCTACTGCACGGAATATTTCAATTTCTACCAGTGGGAACCAGAAGCCCGGCTGGAAATTCTCGACGATATTCGCGCCATATACCTGAACTCTCCTGACGAAACATGACGATCGCCTGCGGGCGATAAACGAGGACTATACAATGCACAGCAGAACATCTCTGCCGCGACTGCTAACCGTGATGGCTGCCGTTTCTCTGATGGTCGCCCCCCTTGCTGCCAACGCTCAGGAAGGCATGCAGATGCCGCCGCCTGCCGTCAGCGTGCTGGAACTGACATCGAAATCGGTACCCGTGGTCAACGAACTGCCGGGCCGCATCGCCGCCACGCGCATTGCCGAAGTTCGCGCCCGGGTCTCCGGCATTCTGCAGGAGCGAGTCTTCGAGCAGGGCACGCTGGTGCAGAAGGGCGATGTACTCTACCGCATCGATCCGCGCCTCTTCAAAGTTCGCGTCGCCAGCGCCGAGGCCGCCTTGCAGCGCGCCCAGGCCACGCAGAACAATGCCCGCCAGCAGCTTGAACGTCAGAAAAACCTGCGCGAGCGCAATGTTTCGACTGGCATCGATTACGATACGGCTGCCGTCAATCTCGCTCAGGCCGATGCCGACGTCGCGCTTCAGCAGGCCGCTTTGGATGAAGCACGCATCAATCTGGAATATACCGAAGTCCGCGCACCCATCACCGGCATCATCGGCGGCGCTCTCGTTACCGAAGGCGCGCTGGTCACTGCCGATGGCACGCAGAACCTTGCCCTGATCCAGCAGATTGACCCTGCCTATGCCGATTTCACCCAGTCTGCACAGGATATGATGGCGCTGAAACGCGCCGTGGCAGATGGAAAGCTCGCCAGCCCCGCCCCGGATCAGGCCAGCGTGCGTCTCGTGTTTGATGATGGCTCGCTCTACGCCCAAGCCGGTCGTCTGCTGTTCGCCAGCGCCAGCGTCGATTCCACCACTGGTCAGGTCACGCTACGTGCGGAGTTTCCCAATGCAGGCCGCGATCTCTTGCCCGGCATGTATGTCCGGGTGAGAATTGAGCAGGCCGTGCGTGAAAACGCCATCACCGTGCCTCAGCGGTCCATCGTTCGTACAGCCGACGGCAAGCCACAGGTCTATGTGGCCAAGGAAGACAGCACCGCCGAAGCACGCCCTGTCGAACTCGGTCAGGCCATCGGTTCGGAATGGGTTGTCGAGAAAGGCCTGACGGCTGGCGAAAAAGTCGTGGTCGATGGCGCGCAGAAGGTTCAGCCCGGCGGCAAAATCGCGCCGGAACCATGGCAGCCGGAAAAGGCCGCCGACGCGTCCGCGCAAGCACCCAAGCAGTAAGGTTACCCCATGGCACAGCTTTTCATAAAACGGCCTATCCTCGCCTGGGTTTTTGCGCTGTTCATTTCCATTGCGGGCCTCATCGCCCTGCCCTTCCTGCCGATTGCGCAGTACCCGAAGGTCGCGCCGCCGCAGCTGACGATCTCCACCACCTATCCCGGCGCTTCGCCGCAGGATATCTATCAGGGCGTCACCCGGCTCATCGAAGACGAGCTGAACGGCGTCGAAGGGCTGATGTATTTCGAGTCCACCTCGGACACGTCCGGTCAGGTTTCCATCAACGCCACCTTCCAGGCTGGCACCAACATCAATCAGGCCTCGGTCGATGTGCAGAACGCTATTCGCCGTGTCGAAGCCCGCCTGCCCTCCGCCGTTGCCGCGCAAGGTGTGACCGTGGAGGAAGCCGCATCCGGCTTCCTGATGTTCATCACGCTCACCTCCACCGATGGCACGATGGATGAGGTGGCGCTTGGCGATTACCTCAACCGAAATGTCCTTGGCGAATTACGCCGTATCGAAGGTGTCGGTCGTGCCCAGCTGTTCTCGGCGCAGCGCGCCATGCGCGTGTGGATCGATGCTGACAAGCTCGTCGGCCTCAATCTTACCGCTGCCGATATCAACAGCGCCATTACCGCTCAGAACGCGCAGGTTGCCGCAGGCCAGATTGGCGCGGCCCCCAACCCTGTTACACAGGATTTGACCGCCACCGTTCTCGTCAAAGGACAGCTGACCGATACCGAGGAATTCGGCAACATCGTGCTGCGCGCCAACCCGGATGGCAGCAGCGTGCGGCTGAAGGATGTCGCGCGCATTGAACTCGGTGCGGAGACCTATAACTTCTCAAGCCGTCTGAACGGTCAGGCCAGTGCCGCCGTCGGTATTCAGCTTTCCTCTACTGGTAACGCTGTGGCCACCTCCAAGGCTGTCTCGGCCAAGCTTGAGGAATTGTCGCGCTTCTTCCCGAGCGGCGTTGCCTATTCCGTTCCTTACGACACCAGCCCCTTCGTCTCTGCCTCCATCGAAAAGGTGGTCAGCACGCTGATCGAAGCCGTCGTTCTCGTCTTCGTGGTGATGTTCGTCTTCCTGCAGAATTTCCGTTACACGGTCATTCCCACCCTTGTCGTACCGGTGGCCTTGCTCGGCACCTGCGCGGTCATGTATGCCACCGGCTTTTCCATCAACGTGCTGACCATGTTCGCCATGGTGCTCGCCATCGGTATTCTGGTGGATGATGCGATCGTCGTTGTGGAAAATGTCGAGCGCATCATGGCCGAGGAAGGCTTGTCGCCGAAGGCGGCCACGCAAAAAGCCATGACACAGATCACCGGCGCCATTCTCGGCATCACGCTGGTTCTGGCCTGCGTGTTCATTCCCATGGCCTTCTTCCCCGGCTCGACGGGTATCATCTACCGCCAGTTCAGCTTGACCATGGTCGTGTCGATCCTCTTCTCCGCCTTCCTGGCGCTATCGCTGACACCTGCCCTTTGCGCCACCTTCCTCAAGCCCATCAAGAAAGGGCATCACGAAAAAGGTGGCCTTGGCGGCTGGTTCAACCGCAAATTCGACGGCCTGACCCATGGCTACACCAAGGCAGCCACCGGCGGCGCGCGCCGTGCGGGCCGGATGATGGTTATCTATCTCGCTCTCGTCGCGGGCCTCGGTTATCTCTTCGTCAGTCTGCCAAGCGCTTTCGTGCCAGATGAAGACCAGGGCTTCCTGATCGTCGATATTCAGGGACCGCCGGAAGCCAGTGCCAACCGCACGACCGCGTCCATTCAGCAGATCGAAAAGATTTTCGCCGCTGAACCTTCGGTCAAGGATGTCGTCGCCATTCAGGGCTTCAGCTTCTCCGGTAATGGTGCCAATGCGGCTCTCGCCTTCGTCACCCTGAAGGACTGGAGCGAGCGCGGTGCCGATAATTCGGCGCAAGACATCGCCAATCGCGCCAATATGAAGCTCTTTGGCCTCAAAGACGCGACCACCTTCGCCCTTTCGCCACCGCCCATCGAAGGCTTCGGCACATCGGGTGGTTTCAGCTTCCGCCTTCAGGATCGTAACGGCATCGGCCAGGCAGCTCTGTCTGCAGCGGCTGGTGAGCTGATGCAGAAGGCAAGCAAGAGCCCCATTCTCGCAGGCATGCGTATCGAAGGCCTGCCGGATGCTGCGCAGATCCTGCTGGTCATCGACCGCGAGAAGGCCAACACCTTCGGCATCACCTTTGCCGATATCAACAACACCATCACCGCCAATCTGGGTTCGTCCTACATCAACGACTTCCCCAATTCGGGCCGCATGCAGCGGGTCATCGTGCAGGCGCAGGACCGTGACCGTCTTCAGGTCGAGGACCTGATGAAGCTCAACGTGCGCAATTCCAGCGGCGGCATGGTGCCTCTCAGCTCCTTCGCCATCGCACAGTGGCAGAAGGGTTCTCCGCAGATCGTCGGCTATAATGGTTACCCGACCATCCGTATCGCCGGTTCACCGGCCCCCGGCAATTCCACGGGTGCCGCCATTGCCGAAATGGAAAAGCTCGCCTCAGAACTTCCCGGCGGCATAGGTTATGAGTGGACCGGTCAGGCGCTGGAAGAAATCAAGTCGGGCACGCAAGCGCCCTTCCTCTTCGGCCTCAGCATTCTCTTCGTGTTCCTGCTGCTGGCAGGTCTCTATGAGAGCTGGTCTATCCCGCTTGCGGTGATGTTGGTCGTGCCGCTCGGCATCATCGGGTCGGTGCTTGCGGTCATATTGCGAGATATGCCCAACGACATCTACTTCAAGGTGGGCCTGATCGCGATTATCGGTCTATCGGCCAAGAACGCGATCCTGATCGTGGAATTTGCCAAGGACTATTATGCGGAAGGCAAATCCCTGCTGGATTCCGCCGTGGAAGCCGCCCGCGTACGTTTCCGCCCGATCATCATGACCTCGCTCGCCTTCACGCTCGGCGTGGTGCCGCTCGCCATCGCAACCGGCCCCAGCGCCGCCAGCCAGAACGCCATCGGCACCGGCGTTCTCGGCGGCATGGTCTCGGCCACCATCCTCGCTGTCTTCTTCGTCCCGGCCTTCTTCGTCTTCGTCCTCACCTTGATGCGAACGAAAAGGCCCGTGGAAGACCCGGCACCCGATGAGCCGAAACCAGCTCAGCCCTAATCAGAAACAGAAACGCCGCAGACATCATCTGCGGCGTTTCTGCATGGGGAGGAAAATGAAAGCGATCAGCAATCCCGGCCACTGGAATAACCATCGACGATGCAGACCGAACCCGGCATGGGCTGGGTGATGCTGCGGCGGATGCTGTAGGATTTCTTGGGCTGTTCCACGCGGTGGATCGAGCCGGTGCTGATCATATCGAAACTATCGGGCACCTGCGCGAAACGCGAAGGCGGCATTTTGCCGGCCAGCATCGGCGTGACGATGAGAGAAAGAGCAATGGCCACCATACCGAACAGCAGCGCGACGTTCAAAACGCCGATCCTGCGTGATTTCTCGGAATAGGATTGGCGATCCTCGACTGTTTTCCAGAAATCTTCGTTCATATCAGGCCTCGCTACGCGCCATTTACCAATTATTCAGCCTCTGAATTTGCCAGAGGGTGCTAAACGAAAGGTTAATGGCGGCCCGTTTTGGCACGCACGAAGATGTGTAAGTCCCTTCTTCACAGGATTATTTTAAAAAAGCCTTTACAATAAGTCCTGAAGATAAGGGATCAGCGGCTCATCGGCGGGCGGCATGGGATAATCCCGCAGCGCCTGCGGCTTCACCCACTTGATGGCCTGACCTTCCGCCCCGCGCGGAATGCCCTCGTAACGACGGCAGACGTAAAGCGGCATCAGAAGATGAAATGTCTCATAGGTATGGCTGGCGAAGGTCAGCGGAGCAAGGCAAGCGACCTTGGTCTTGATGCCAAGCTCCTCTTCCAGTTCCCGGATCAGCGTTTCCTCGGGCGTTTCGCCGCTCTCCACCTTGCCGCCGGGAAATTCCCACAGCCCGGCCAGCGACTTGCCCTCAGGACGCTGCGCCAGAAGAATGCGACCATCCTGATCGATCAGGGCGCATGCGGCAACGAGCAGTACTTTTCTGCCAGTTTCGGCCATCAGGCTGCGTCCTTGCGCCAGTAGCGATAGGTATAGGCCGTGGTGAAACCGAATTTTTCGTAGAGCTTGATCGCCGGAAGATTGGTGGAGACGACCTGAAGCCAGGCGGTCTTTGCGCCGCTAATCCGCGCCCAGCGCAGCGCCGAGGTCAGGATTTGCGAACCCGTTCCCTGCCGTCTGATCTCGGCGGCCACATCGAGCGAAAGAATACCGGCGAGATCATTATCCTGCACGCAGATCACCGTCGCCTGCGGCTCGCCTTCCACCTCTTCCTTGGTGAAGAGACCGAGTGTCGGCTTGATGGAGCTCACGATTTCCGCAATGGCTGACCGCAAAGACGGATCGTCCCCGCTCACCTTCAGGCTCGCCTCGACAAAGCGGCCAATATCGTGGCTGGGCAGGTGTGCCAGGGTTTCCGGTAGTTCGGCGGAGGCGATATCGGCGGTCATCACATCGACCTCCTCGAACACCGTCCAGCCGTCGTTGAATAGATGCTCGCGCAACTGCGGCGGCATCAGCGTCGTTTCGCGCACGATCAGCGGACGTCCGAAATCTTCAAAACGCTTGCGCGCCTTTTCGAGACGAACATCGCAATTGCCGTAATCCGATGGATCGAGCGGCACGACGCAATTGATGCGTTTGGATGGATGCGAACCGGTCAGCCGGATTTGCCAGCTGCCGTCATAGATCACGGATGAGGCGGGCCAGGCCCGGAAGCTTACGGCTTCCAGACGGCGCACGAGGGGAAGGTTGACGGGCACACTGCGCATATCGAGAGACCCCACCGATCAGCTCCGGTAGTCGCCGTTGATCTCGACATACTCCTTGGTCAGATCGCAGGTCCATACGGTGGCGGTGCCATTGCCAAGACCAATGTCAACCTTGACCGGAATATCCTCGTTCTTCATCACGGCGCTGGCTTCGGCTTCGGAGTAAGCCGGGTCGCGTTCGCCATTCACAGCCACGCGCACATTACCGAACCAGATGGCAAGGCGGTCGCGGTCTGCCAGTTCACCGGACTTGCCCACTGCCATGACAACACGGCCCCAATTGGCGTCTTCACCGGCAACAGCCGTCTTCACCAGCGGAGAGTTGGCGATGGAGAGCGCAATCTTTTTCGCAGCCGCATCGCTTTCTGCGCCCGTGACGGTGATTTCCACCATCTTGCGCGCGCCTTCGCCATCGCGAACGACCTGCAACGCGAGGTCTTTCAACAGGGCATTCAAGGCATCACGGAAAGAAGCAAGCTTCGGGTCTTCAGCACTTTCAATGCGTGCCTGGCCGTCCGCACTCGCGGCACCGGTCGCAAACAGCATCAGCGTATCGGATGTGGAGGTGTCGCTATCGACAGTCACCGAATTGAAGGTCGGGCCAACGCCTGCCGCCAGCAAGGCCTGCAAGGCGGGTGCGGCGATGTCCGCATCGGTCACCACGAAGGACAACATCGTTGCCATGTCAGGCGCAATCATGCCAGCGCCCTTGGCAATGCCGTTGATGGTGACGGTGACGCCACCGATTTCGGCGGTGCGAGTCGCGACCTTCGGATAGGTATCCGTGGTCATGATTGCCTTGGCGGCTTCCTGCCAGAAATCGCCCTGGGCATCCGTATTCATCTGGCCCAGAACGCCCGCAAACTTCGTGGCGTCCAGTGGCTCACCAATGACGCCGGTGGAGGCGAGGAATACTTCGCTTGTCGAACAGCCCACGGCTTCAGCCGCAGACTTGCCGGTCAGTTCGGTCGCGGCCTTGCCCTTCACGCCTGTAAAGGCATTGGCATTACCGGAATTGACAACAACCGCGCGGGCAACGCCGCCTGCCAGATTGGCGCGGCAAAAATCCACCGGGGCGGATGGGCAGCGCGATTTCGTGAACACGCCTGCAACGCTGGCAGGCTTGTCAAACACCATCAGCAGAACATCGGTGCGGTTCTTGTACTTGATACCGGCGGCAGCCGTTGCCATGCGCACACCGCGAAGGGCAGGCATGTCAGGATAGGATTTCGGGGCAAGCGGAGAAACGACAGCGGACATTGCGACGGAACCTGCATTTTTCGTGAAGAGATGAAATGAAACAGGGCGGCTCATCGCCGCCCCGCATATTGCCTAAGACTTACTGCTGCGCAGGCGCATCGGCCTGCTGCTTGCTCGCGTCTTCATAACCCTTGCGCAGCGTCTCGTCCGGAATTTCGATTTTCTGCTCGGCCTTGGCCTTTTCGATCAAAGCGACATACTTGTCGCGCATCACGAGCTGGCGAACCTGTGCCTCGACCTGGTCGAATGCCGGTGGCGGAGCAACGCGCTTGTCTTCCAGCTTGATGACGTGGAAGCCGAACTGCGACTTGACGGGTTCCTTGGTGTAGGCGCCCTTTTCAAGCTTGAACGCAGCTTCTTCGAACTCAGGAACCATACGGCCCTTACCGAACCAGCCCAGATCGCCGCCGTCATCCTTGTTGGAATCGGTGGACTTTTCCTTGGCCAGCGCTGCGAAATCCTTGCCAGCGTCCAGCTGCTTGATCACATCCTTGGCTTCCTCTTCGGTCGCAACCAGAATGTGGGCAGCCTTGACTTCCTCTTCCTGTGGCAGTGCCGCGACTTCCTTGTCGTAGCGGGCCTTCACTTCAGCATCGGTGACGGCGTCCACGACGTGCTTACGGAAATAAGCGTTGTGCAGCTCACGGTCGGAAATGAAAGCGAGACGCTTCTTGAAGTCTTCGGTCTTTTCCAGACCTTCGGCAGTGGCATCCTTCACCAGCAGCTTCACGTCGATGGCACCGGAGAGGGCCGCAACCTTCTTCTGTTCATCGGGAAGCTGGGCAAGCTGCGGATCGAGATTGCTCATGGCCAGATCCAGTTCGGACTGGCGGATTTCCAGATCGCCGACTTTCGCGACCACGGCGTCTTCCTGCGCGAAAGCGGGAAACTGAAGACCAAGCGTAGCCACGATGACAGCAGCCGCAATTCTATTATAGCGCAACATATTAAACCTTTCGGAGACAATGCCGGCTCCAGACGTGGTTTTCCGGCTGAAAAAACTTCCAAACACCGGAATGTGGCCATTCTGTAACGGGCAGAACCGTTGACATCATTTGCCCCCCCTCTTATCTGTCGCGTAACCTCGCGTCCAGATACGTTTCAGGGTCAAGTCTGTCATTTGTACTTTATTGCAGTGCCAGACCGCCACGCCCCGGAAAAAACGGAATTTCAGAAAGGGCCACTAAGATGGTCAGTCTCGGCGGAATAGCCCGCAAGTTGTTCGGTTCGGCAAATGAACGCCGTGTCCGCTCCTATCGCAGCAATATCAACGCCATCGGCGCACTCGAAGAGCAGATGAAGGCTCTTTCGAACGACGAACTGGCAGCCAAGACGGTGGAGTTCCGCCAGCAGCTTGCCGAAGGAAAGACGCTCGACAGCCTTCTGGTGCCGGCATTCGCCGTGGCGCGTGAAGCGTCCCGCCGAGTCCTCGGCATGCGCCCCTTCGACGTTCAGTTGACCGGCGGTATGATTCTCCATTCCGGCGACATCTCGGAAATGAAGACGGGTGAAGGCAAGACGCTGGTGGCAACGCTGGCGGTTTACCTGAATGCGCTGGAAGGCAAGGGCGTTCACGTCGTTACCGTCAACGACTATCTCGCCCAGCGCGACGCCGCCACCATGGCACGCCTTTACAGCTTCCTCGGCCTGACGACCGGTGTCATCGTGCACGGTCTGGACGATGACCAGCGTCGCGAGGCCTATGCCTGCGACATCACCTACGCCACCAACAACGAACTCGGCTTCGATTATCTTCGCGACAACATGAAGTACGAAAAGTCGCAGATGGTGCAGCGCAGCCACCATTACGCCATCGTCGACGAAGTGGACTCCATTCTGGTGGATGAGGCGCGCACACCGCTCATCATCTCCGGCCCGCTGGACGACCGCTCGGAACTCTACAACACCATCGACGCCTTCATTCCGGTGCTGACACCGGAAGATTACGAGATCGATGAGAAGCAGCGTTCGGCCAACTTTTCCGAGGAAGGCACCGAAAAGCTCGAAAACCTGCTGCGGGACGCAGGTCTTCTCAAGGGCGAATCGCTCTACGACGTCGAAAACGTTGCCATCGTTCACCACATCAACAACGCGCTGAAGGCCCACAAGCTGTTCCAGCGTGACAAGGACTACATCGTCCGTAACGGCGAAATCGTCATCATCGATGAGTTCACCGGCCGCATGATGCCGGGCCGCCGTTACTCCGAAGGCCAGCACCAGGCGCTCGAAGCCAAGGAAAAGGTGCAGATCCAGCCGGAAAACCAGACGCTGTCTTCCGTCACCTTCCAGAACTATTTCCGCATGTACAAGAAGCTTGCGGGCATGACCGGTACGGCATCGACTGAAGCCGAAGAGTTCAACAACATCTACGGCCTCGACGTCATCGAAGTGCCGACCAACCTGCCGATCCAGCGTATCGACGAAGACGACGAAGTTTACCGGACCGGCGAAGAGAAGTTCAAGGCTATCATCGAAGAGATCAAGGCTGCGCATGAGCGTAACCAGCCGGTTCTCGTTGGTACGACCTCGATTGAGAAGTCCGAACTTCTGGCCACCATGCTGCGCCAGACGGGCTTTGAAAACTTCCAGGTTCTGAACGCCCGTTATCACGAGCAGGAAGCCTATATCGTATCGCAGGCCGGTGTACCGGGTGCGGTCACCATCGCCACCAACATGGCTGGTCGTGGTACCGATATTCAGCTCGGCGGTAACGTCGATATGCGTCTAGAGCGTGAGCTCGAAGGCATGGAGCCGGGCGAAGAGCGCGATGCGCGCGAAAAGACGATCCGCGAAGAAATCAAGGTTCTGAAGGACAAGGCACTTGCTGCCGGTGGTCTGTTCGTCATCGCGACAGAACGCCACGAAAGCCGTCGTATCGACAACCAGCTACGTGGTCGTTCCGGCCGTCAGGGCGACCCTGGCCGTTCGAAGTTCTACCTCTCGCTTCAGGACGACCTGATGCGCATTTTCGGCTCCGACCGCATGGATTCGATGCTGCAAAAGCTTGGTCTGAAGGAAGGCGAAGCCATCGTCCATCCATGGATCAACAAGGCTCTCGAGCGCGCTCAGAAGAAGGTAGAAGCCCGTAACTTCGAAACCCGTAAGAACCTTCTGAAATATGACGATGTCCTCAACGACCAGCGCAAGGTCATCTTCGATCAGCGTCTGGAACTGATGGAAGCCGAAAATATCGGTGAAACCGCATCCGATATGCGCAACGAGGTCATCGAAGTTCTCGTCGCAAAGCATGTTCCAGAAAACGCCTATGCCGAACAGTGGGACATCGTCGGCCTCAAAGCCGCCGTCGAACAGGCGCTCAACCTCGACCTGCCCGTTGATGAATGGGCGAAGGAAGAAGGCATTGCCGAAGACGACATTCTGCAGCGCATCACCGAAGCGGCTGACAAGGCCGTGGCTGAAAAGACCGAACGTTTCGGCCCAGAGGTCATGACCTATGTCGAGCGCTCGGTCATCCTCCAGACCATTGATCACCTGTGGCGCGAACACATCGTCAACCTCGATCACCTGCGTTCCGTCGTCGGTTTCCGCGGTTACGCCCAGCGCGATCCATTGCAGGAATACAAGGCCGAAGCCTTCGAACTGTTCCAGGCTCTTCTCGCCAACCTACGTGAAGCAGTCACGGCCCAGCTGATGCGAGTCGAACTCGTGCGCGACCAGCCGCAGCCCGAACTGCCGGAAATGACAGCCCATCATCTCGACCCGCTGACCGGCGAAGATGATTTCGCCCAGGCCGCTCAGGGCGAACCAGCCGTCTTCGTCCCACCGGAACAACGCGACCCCAACAACCCCGCCACCTGGGGCAAAATCGGCCGCAACGAAGCCTGCCCTTGCGGCTCCGGCAAAAAATACAAACATTGCCACGGGATTTTTGAGCAGGCGTAAGCCTGCTCTAAGCTCATTTGGGGATCATAGAGCAGACGATGATTATAGCTTGTGCGACAGACCGCCATTACGCAGAACTGGCGGGCGTAATGGTCAATTCCGTAGTGACGAATGGCGATGTACCGGAAGCTAAAATTATAATCTGCGATTATGATTTAAGGGAAAAAGACAGGCAAAACATCCGCGCCTGCGCGATGGGCAGGCCTGTCGAGTTTATTCGCATCGAAGACGAGATCAAACACAAGCTCTCATCTTATATGCGCACCGTTTCTTGGTCTCGTGCCATGTATTGCCGGTTGCTACTGCCCAATCTGATCAAAGACAACGGTCGCATGCTTTATCTGGACAGCGACATGCTGGTACTGGAAAGCCTCAGGCCATTGTTTGAGCTTTCGCTCGAGGATTGCGCCGTCGGCGCGGTTCCCGATGCGGACAATCCCGATCATATCAAGCGACGCAATATCCGGCTTGGTCGCTCGCCAGATACGCGTTACCTGAATTCTGGGACTTTGCTGATCGATCTAGAGCGTTGGCGCTCTTACGGCATTGGCGATAAATGCCTAGACCACCTCGATAACAACACGGGCGGGTACCCTGATCAGGACGCGCTGAACATGGCGCTTGGCGATCAATGGATCGATATCGGGAAAAAATGGAATTTCACGGAACGAACATCTACGAATTTCCCGCGCGAATATTTTCTCCAAGCAGGCATTCTGCATTACACTTGGCGCAAGCCTAACCTCGCGCATTGTGAACATCCCGCTCGTGACCTGTATCTGACGCAGCGGCAAAACACGCCTTGGAAAAACAAGCCCTTGGTCTCCAACACCAGGCGTCGTATCCGCCGCGAGTGGAAAAAAATGGATGTGTTCGTTGAGAACCTCATCAAACGCATTCGGGCGAGATTCGCTCACTGAGTCTTGCTGCGTGGAGTTCGTCTACGTCAAGAGCCTACCAGCGCTCAATGCTATCTAAGCTCTGGAAATGTTGAAAGCAAAGCCAAAAATGGTCGCGTATACCAACCGCTACCCACTTACCGCCCTTCCATTTTACGCCTAAGACGGTCGATAACCTCAACCTCGTTTTTTAGGCGAACACCATGCGTCATTTTTACATTGCATGCCTTGCAGCAGCCACTTCCATTGCGTTGACGACGCCGTCCATTGCGGAAGATCTGGTGTTTACGTTGAAGAACGGGACCGATTCGGTTCTGACCCATTTCTTCACATCGCCGGTGAACGAGAACAGCTGGGAAGGCGACGTTTTTGGCAATCAGACCCTGAACCCAGGCGAGAGCATGAGAATCACCATCGCCGATGGTCGTGAGGTGTGCAAATACGACATGCGTTTCGAGTTTCAGGACAGCCCTGATCTGGATACGACCACCGATACGCAGGATTTGTGCGAACTCGGCGAATACACGATCGAAGAGTAAGCTAGCCCCCAATCACGGTCCAGGCGAAGGCTCCTGCGTCGAGAAGCCGCTGCGGGCGGATCGTGGATGTGGAGCTTCGCCTACAATTCGTTTGACGCTGCGGATCGGCTCTCCTATCCGTTTAGCCAGCTTTCCATTGCCGGACGTAACGACATGAAACCCGCAGAACTGGCCGCCTATATGTTTCTCGCCGTGGCGTGGGGCCTGTCGTTTCTGCTCGTCCTTCATGCGGTTGCTGCCTTTGGCTGGGTCGGTGCCGTGACGCTGCGGTGTTTTATCGCCAGTTTCACGCTGCTGATCATCGCGCGGATGACCAAGCGAAAGCTCGATTTCAGCGCCGGTTGGCGGGCCTTTGCGGTGGTGGGCGCCACCACGGTTGCTGGCCAGTTGATTGGCCTCTCCTATGCGACGCCGGTGATCGGCACAGCCATGGCGGCCATCCTCGTGGCCAGCATACCGCTGTTTTCCATGCTGATCGGACAACTGTGGGGGTTGGAGAAAATATCGCCGCAAAGCCTGCTCGGCATGTTCCTCGGTTTCAGCGGCATCGTCATTCTTGTCGGTTTTCCTGCCGTGCCCGTCACCACGAGTTTTGTCATCGGCTGTGTCGCCTGCCTGCTCGGGTGCATCTGCGCCGCCTTTGGCAGCAACTATGCAAGCCGCCACCTCAAAAGCTCGAGCTCGTGGGAAATCACCATCGGCTCTTTTCTGGCTGGTGGCCTCATCACTCTACCATTCCTCATCGCGGTGCCTGTGCCGACAACGCCGAGCCTTTCGGACTTCGCTTACCTCTTCAGCCTTGCCATCATCATGAGTGCGCTGACTTACGTCACCTATTTCCGACTTGTTTCCCTGATTGGCGCGACGAAAACCATCAGCGTCGAATTCGTCGTCACCGTCATTGCCGTCATCGTCGGCGCGGTTGTGCTGGACGAGCCCTTGTCTGCCATTCAGTTCGTCGGCGCTGTCATTATCATTGCCGGTTGCGCGCTGGTCCTGGGGCTTTATCCCAAGCGCCGCAATGCTCCGATTTTGCCTTGAGATCAAAGAGTTGAGTCACTTATTGATACGCACGCGCAATTTACTATCGCCGTACACTCAACATTGCTAATGTTTCGATGTAAGATTGAAATAGTTAGATCGTTAAAATTGAAAACATGATATGGATCGGTTCTCGACTGAAAAAGTTGATGCTTAGGAACAGGTCGCGTTTGCAACCAGATTGTCACGGAAACGCATGAGAGAGACGGTATAAGGCAGGAATGGCAAGCGACCCTAACGATCCAGATATGCGAGACAATCGTTTCGCGATGCTGCTGGCGAAAGCTGCGTCGGATCGTCCGGCCGCAGACAGCAGTGTCCGTGTCGGTCGTGCCGGGCGCGAATTCTGCATTTACCCCGCACAACTGGGCTACGACCTTCAGGAAGAACTGGATTTCCTGTCGAACCGGGTCATGGAACCCAATATCTTTTTTACCGGCAAGCTGCTGGCACCCGCCATGCCCCGCGTCGATGACCGTTCCGTGCGTTTCGCACTCATGCGCGATGAGAATGGGGCGCGCAGCCGCATGCGGTTTCTGATGCCCTTTACCGTGGAAAAGCCCGGCTTTTCCGTTGGCCCCTCCATCTTGCGCGCCTGGGCCAATCCGTTTGGCCCGCTGGGCACACCGCTGGTGGATTCCGAAGGTGCAGCCGAGACCATCGATAACCTGCTGGATGCGCTGTCACAGCCGGACCTTCGTCTACCCGAAATCCTCGTTCTACCCCAGCTTCGTCTGGATGGCGCGTTCGTGCGCATGATCAAGGCCATCGCACTCAGCCGCAACCTGCCTCTGGCCACCGCTGAGCCGCATCGTCGCATGATGCTGGAAAGCCAGGTGGATGCGGAAGCTTATCTGCACAACACGCTTCCACCTGCGCAGCTGCAAACCTTGAAACAGCACTGGCAGCATCTGGAGGGGCTGGGCTCTCTCTCTCACGACATCGCCCGACAGCCGCAGGATATCAGGCTGCGCACCGAAGAATTTCTGGCGCTGGAAGCCAGCGGCTCCAAGGGCCGCAAGCGCTCCGCACTCGTCAGCGATCGTTATCGCGCGGCCTTCGCCCGTGAAGCAATAACCAATCTGGCAGAGATCGATGCGGTTCGTATCCACACGCTCAATCTCAACGGCGTGGCCATTGCATCAGCCGTCGTCTTCATGACCATGGGTGAGGCCTATGTCTGGAAACTGGCGGTCAATGAGGATCACGACCGTCATTCCATCGACCGCCTGCTGATGCAGCGCCTGACGGAATGGCATCTGGACGATGCCAATATTCTTAGAACCGATAGCTGCGGTGCTTATGAAGATCGCAATCTGGATGGCTTCTGGGGCGAGACTGCTGAGATGGGCACGTTGGTCATTGGTCTGGCGCAAAACAGCGACCGCGATGTGCGTCAGGTGGCAGCGCAGGTCCACATGTATCGCAACACCCGCAACCTCGCCAAGGTTCTGCGCGAGCGTATCATGTCTCTCGGTCGCAAGTAACGATCTGATAGCAGGCAGAGAAAAGGGATGACGTGCACCCCTTCTCCTCATCGAATCCTTAGCGAGATGCTGTCTGGATCATTTTGCACAGCTTCGTCAAAGCTGCGTCATATCCACCGCCCAGAATATCCACGCAACGCTTGGCGAGCTTTATCTGCTCGGTGCGCGACATGTTATTATAGGAGTTGATAGCTTCACGAATGGCACCGGGAGGCACTGTTCCCGGGTTGGCCGGCCCGCCGGGAACACCCGGTGTGCCAATACCTACGCCAACATTCACGCCCACGCCGGTCGCTCGTCCAACGCCGACATTGGCATTCGCGTTAAGCCCTCTCGCGCCCCCCACGGACGCGTTGACATCGGCGTTCACGCCGCTTCTTCCACCAACGCTAGCGCTGGTATTGGCGTTAACGCCGTGGCTACCGCCAACCGAAGCATTAACATCGGCCCCAAGTCCGCCGCCGCTTCGACCGCCAACATCGGCGCCCGCATTCACACCGCCGCTTCCTCCCACAGAAGCACTGGCACTGACCCCGCCACGGTCGTTACCGCCCACACTTGCACTGACGCCTCCCACGCTGACATCCAGTGCCTGCGCCTGAAACGGCAGCGCCAGACAGGCCGTGATAAACAAAGAAGATGTTATTGTTCTCATTTCTCTCTCCTCCTCCGTGGGTTGCGTTAGACACAAAGACAATCTAACCCACTGGGATTGCTAATATATAAGTATTTGCTTTAATTAAGAAGGCCGGACAATTAGATATCACTAATATTTGATTGAGATGGATCATTTTGGGACGAGTCTGGCCTTGACCGGCGCAAAACCGCTATCGAATCATTAAGCAACAGCTTCCGGAGCCGCATATTCTGACCAACATGCGTCGTATGCGTGCTCTACGAGGTGCCATGGACGCCGACACCAAACGCATAATTCCGCTAGGGTGAGCAAAGCATTCTTCCTCTCAGCCCCTCTATGCAACATTCATTGTTCCAGCGGTCGGGCCGGATAAAATCATTGCTATCAAGCATTTGATTTCTCATGGACACTGCGCAGGCCGAGGCTTTACACTGTACCGCGCGGCATTTTCGACAGCCGTTCCATTTCCGGAGTTTGCCATGCTTTCAACACCGCTCTCACGCCGCTCTCTCATGAAAAGTGCTGCCATTCTGGCGGCGTCCACAACGCTTGTGCAACCGGGCTTTGCGTGGGCGGCAGGTGGCAGCGGGCGGCTTGTGGTGGCAGCGGATTCGGAGCCGAAGAACCTCAACCCGGCCATCGTCGCTTCAAACGGCGTGTTTTACATTTCCAGCAAGATCGTGGAGCCGCTGGCCGAAGCCTCCTTCAAGGGCAAGGACGGGTTGGAGCCGCGCCTTGCAACGGCTTGGGAAGGGTCCGATGATGGCCTGAGCGCCACGTTCAAGCTGCGCGAAGGCGTGACATGGCATGATGGAACACCCTTCACCTCCGCAGATGTCGCCTTCTCCGCGCTATCGGTCTGGAAACCTCTCCAGAATCTCGGACGGCTGATCTTCGCCAACCTGCAATCGGTCGATACGCCTGACGATCACACCGCGATTTTCCGCTTCTCCAAACCCACACCGTTTCAGCTTATCCGAAACGCCCTGCCGGTCGTCACCAGTGTTGTTCCAAAGCATCTCTACGAAGGCACGGATATCGCCACCAATCCCGCCAACACAAAGCCTGTCGGCACCGGGCCATTCGTCTTTGCGGAATATAAGCCGGGCGAATATTACCGGCTGACTCGCTATGACAAATATTGGGCGAAGGACGCGCCAAAGCTGGAGGAAATCATTTATCGCGTCCTGCCGGACCGTGCGGGTGCAGCGTCTGCGCTCGAAGCCGAAGAAATTCAGCTGGCCGCCTTCTCTGCCGTGCCGCTGTCCGATCTCGCCCGCATTGCCAAGGAACACGGCATCAAAGTCATTGCGGATGGTTATGAGGCGCTCACCTATCAGCTCGTCGTGGAAATCAACCATCGCCGCAAGGAGCTGGCAGACCTCAAGGTTCGCCAAGCAATTGCCCACGCCATCGACAAGAAGCTGGTCATCGACACCGTCTTTCTCGGTTATGCCACCGCTTCCACCGGCCCGGTGCCGAAAAATGCCCCTCAGTTCTACACATCCGATGTCGAGACCTATGATTTCGACGTCGAGAAGGCCAATGCGCTGCTGGATGAGGCCGGTTACAAGCGCGCCGCAAATGGCACCCGCTTTTCACTGAAACTGCTGCCGGCACCGTATTTCAATGAGACCAAGCAGTTCGGCGCTTATCTACGCCAGGCGCTGGCGGAAATCGGTATCGATGCGGAACTCGTCAACAACGATGCCGCCGCCCACCAGAAAGCCGTCTATACCGATCACGCTTTCGATCTGGCTGTTGCGCCGCCCGTCTTCCGGGGTGACCCGGCAATTTCCACTACCATCCTTGTCAGATCCGGCACGCCTGCGGGCGTCGGCTTCTCCAATCAGGGCGGTTATGAGAACAAGGAACTGAATGCACTGATCGACAAGGCGGCAGAAACCGTCGATGAAAAAACCCGCACAGACCTCTACAAGCAGTTCCAGAAACAGGTCACGCAGGACTTGCCGCTCATCAATGTTGCCGAATGGGGCTTTATCACCGTGGCGCGCGATACGGTGCAAAACGTTGCCAGTAATCCGCGCTGGGCCGTTTCGAACTGGGCGGACACGGCCTTACAGGAGTAGCGGTGAAGCGAGCAGCACGCATTGTCGGTCGCAGAATGCTCAGCGCCATTCCGGTGCTGGTCATCGTGCTTCTCTTGACCTTCCTGCTGCTTGAAAATGCCTCTGGCGACGCGGTCGATGCCTATCTCGTGTCGATTGGCGGCGGAGACGCTGCCTTGCGGGAAACGCTGCGCGCCCAATACGGGCTCGATCAGTCGGTGCTCGCAAGGCTGTGGCTCTATATCTCCTCCGTGGCCCGGCTCGATCTCGGCTGGTCCGTCGCTTTCGACCGACCGGTCCTGTCGCTTATTCTCGAGCGTCTGCCCAACACGCTGTTGCTGATGGGCAGCGCAACAGCGCTGTCCTTCGCGCTTGGCTCGGCACTTGGCATCATTGCCGGGGCAAGACCGGGCAGCGTGCAGGACCGCGCGCTTTCCACCCTGTCACTGGCGCTTTACGCCATGCCGGGCTTCTGGCTTGGCCTCGTGCTGGTCATCGCCTTCTCCGTCAAGCTGCGCTGGTTTCCCACATCAGGCATCGAAACCATTGCCTCGGCCAAGCAGGGGCTGGAGCGGGCTTTGGATATCGGGCGGCATCTCGTTCTTCCCGTTGCAAGCCTCGGCTTCATCTATCTCGCCCTTTTCCTGCGTGTCATGCGCAGCGCCATGGCAGAAATCTGGCGGCTGGAATTCGTGGCTTTCGCGCAATCGAAAGGCCTGTCCCGCAGCCGCATCGTGCTTCGCCATGTTGCCCGCAACGCTGCGCTTTCGCTCGTCACCGTTCTCGGCCTTCAGTCTGCGGCCATGCTCGGCGGCAGTGTCGTCATCGAAAGCGTCTTTGCCGTTCCCGGCTTCGGCAGACTGGCACAGGAGGCTGTCACCGGGCGCGACGTCCCGTTGTTGATGGGCATCATCCTGACAAGCGCCGTCTTCGTCATCCTCATCAATCTGGTTGTCGATCTGCTCTATGCCGTGCTCGATCCGCGCATCGGCGCGCAGGAGGGCAGCGCGTGAGGTTTTTGCGAAACATCACCCGAAACCCGGAAGGTCTTATCGGTCTGCTGATCCTCGTTCTCATCGCAGGTGTCGGCATCGCTGCACCGTTTCTATTTCCCAAAGACCCGCTCTCCATTGTCGGCGCGCCACTCACGCCGCCTTTCGTCAATCCCGCATGGCCACTCGGCACGGATAGTCTCGGGCGTGATGTGCTAGCCGGGTTGTTCCACGGCGCGCGCGTGTCGCTTGCCGTCGGCATCAGCGCCGCCGCCGCCGCCCTCTTCATCGGCGCGGTCATGGGCACGCTCGCCGGCTTTGCCGGAGGCCTTATCGATGAAGCTCTGATGCGCGTCACCGATGCCTTTCAGATCGTGCCCAGCTTCCTCCTCGCTCTCGCCTTCGTCAGCACCATTGGCGCATCCATACCCGTCGTCATTCTCGCCATTGCTCTCGGCGCGTGGGCCGATCCGGCGCGGCTGACGCGGGCACAGGTTCTCTCCATCCGCGAGCGCGATTATGTGGCCTCTGCCCGCACCATCGGCATGCACCCGCTGGAGATCGCCTTCCGGCAAATCCTGCCAAACGCCCTGCCGCCGGTTCTAGCGCTGGCTGCCATCATTGTCGCTGCTGCAATCCTGACCGAAGCCGCCCTCTCCTTCCTTGGCCTGGGTGATCCCAATGTCGTCACATGGGGCTCGATGATTGCGCAGGGCCGAAATGTCCTGCGCTCCGCCGCTTATCTCTCCATCATTCCCGGCATCGCGCTGCTGCTCACGGTTCTCGGCGTCTATCTTCTGGCAGAAGGCATCAACAAGGCGCTGGTAGCGCAGGTGAAGACGCCATGAGCCAAGCCCCGCTCTGCCGCATCGAAAACCTCAGCGTCACCTATGCCGGAGCAACACAGCCAGCACTCAAAGACCTATCCCTTTCGCTGGCGGCAAATCGCCGTCTCGCCATTATCGGGGAAAGCGGCTCAGGCAAAAGCACCCTTGCAAAACGGTTCGCCGGTTTGCTGCCACGCAGCGTCAAATCCTCCGGCACCATCACATGGAATCTGGAGCCCGCCACAGCTCCCCGCCCCGGTCGCGATATCGGTTATGTCTTCCAAGACCCCGGCGCCAGCCTCAATCCCGTGCTGACGATTGGCGAACAGGTGGCCGAAGCCGCCGTCCGCCATCTTGGCCTGTCGTGGAAACAGGCGACCGCCCATGCCCGTGATCTTCTGGAACAGGTGCAATTGCCGCACCCCTCATCGCTGCTCAAGGCCTATCCGCACCAACTCTCCGGCGGCCAGCGCCAGCGCGTGGCCATTGCCGCCGCCATCTCCGCCCGCCCCAAAATCCTGATTGCGGATGAGGCCACAAGCGCGCTCGATACCATCACGCAGGCCACCATCGCCCGCCTACTCAACAGGCTTGTGCGGGAAAACGGCATGACGCTGATTTTCATCACACACGATATCGCCCTCGCCTCGTCTCTGGCGGATGATATCGCGGTGTTGAAATCTGGTCGCTTGATAGAAGCGGGTGAGGCATCCCGAATTCTATCTGGCCCAACCGATGCCTACACCAGAACATTGATTGCGGCGCATTTGGACCTCTCCACGCCGCCGCTGATCGAGAGTGTGAGCTGATGGCCGCGCTCCTGACCGTCGAAGGCCTTTCGAAAACTTACCGCGCTCAAGGTCGCGAGATAAAGGCCGTTGCCAATGTCTCCTTTTCCCTCAATCGCGGTGAAACGCTCGGCCTTGCCGGTCCATCCGGCTGCGGAAAATCCACCCTCGCCCGCCTCATCATGAGATTGATCGAGCCGGATACGGGCAGCGTCACATTCGAAGACCGCAACTGGCTGGCGCTCTCAGGTTCAGACCTTCGCCATGCGCGCCGCCATATGCAGATGGTGTTTCAGGACACACACGCTGCCTTCAATCCCCGCTCCACCGTAGAAACCGCCATTGGCGAACCGCTGCGCATTCACCAGATCGTGCCCGCCCGAGATCGACCCGCAGAAATCGCGAAGCTTCTGGAGCGTGTAGGCCTGTCGCCGGATTTTGCGGCGCGCCCTGTGCTGGAACTTTCTGGCGGTCAGCGGCAGCGTGTGGCGCTGGCGCGCGCGCTGGCACCGCGCCCCGCTCTCCTCGTCATGGATGAAGCTGTGTCCGCACTCGATGTATCGGTGCGTGCGCAGATTCTGGATCTGCTCGTTTCCATCCAGCGCGAAACCGGCCTTGCCTGCCTGTTCGTCTCCCATGATATCGCCGTCATCCGCGCCGTCTGTCACCGCGTCGCCGTCATGGAAGCAGGCCATATTGTCGAATATGGTGAGACCCGGCGCATCATTTCCACCCCGCAATCCGACACAGCCCGGCGTCTGATTGCAGCCGTTCCCAAAGCTCCAGCATAATCAAGGAGACCGCCATGCCCAACCGTGACTGGAGCCATCTGCTCAACATTCCCTCTTTCCCGGCAGAGCGATACGCCATCCTCGCCGACCGTCTGGGCAAGCTCATGGGCACGAAAAACGATGTGTTACTGATTCAGGCGGAGGCCGTTCTGGCATTGGAGGCGGTAGCGACCAGCCTCGCGCATCCCGGCGTCACCGCGCTCAACATCGTGACCAGCCCCTATGGGACATGGTTCGGGCAATGGCTGGAACGCGGTGGCGCAGCGGTCCATAATCTCACCGCCGAACCCGCCCGCCCCATCGCCGTCGAGGCTGTTAAAACCGCCATCGATGGCTATCCCGGCGTCACTCTCTTGTCCCTCGTCCACGCGGAATCCGCCAGCGGCATTCTCAACCCGCTGGAAGATATCGTCGCGCTTGCCAAACAGCGCGGCATTGTCACGGTCGTTGATGCGGTCGCATCCATCGGCGGCCATGCGCTGAATGTGGATCGCCTCGGCATCGACATTGCCGTCATCGGCCCACAGAAATCGCTTGCTGGCCCAGCGGGTATTTCCGCTCTCTCCGTCAGCCCAAAGGCGTGGGGCCTGTTGCAGCACGATAAGGCTCCCCGGACCTCCATGCTCTCTCTTCTCGATCAGAAGGAGCAATGGCTCGATCTCGGACGGCCCACACTGCCAGGCACCCCAGCCCCGCTGGAACTCTTCGCCCTGCAAGCCGCTCTGGACCGGATCGAGGCGGAAGGCATCGAGGCGGTTCAGAAACGCCACCGCCTTGCCAGAGACGCAACCCGCGCCGGGCTGGAAACGCTCGGCGCCACTTTATGGACACCGGCCACATCGGCATCCGCACTGGTTACAACCGCCATCCTGCCGCCCGACATAAACCGCGACACATTCCTCTCCCGCCGAAACATCGCTGGTGCGGATTTGACGGCAGGCGTTGGCCCCGGCACGGAACGTCTCGTGCGGCTGAACCATACCGGCAGGCGCGCAACGGAAGAGGCGGTTCTGGCAAATCTCACCGCATTTTCTCAGGCGCTAGAGGCGCATGGACACCGCACCAACCTCGACAAAGCGCTCAAAACCGCAACCGAAATCTACCGTTCAAGCCGCTTCGCTTGAACGCACTGTTTTTCAATGTAGAAATGAAGCTTCGTATATTAGCGGTTTTTAGAAATGAATCTTCTAAACTCGTCCACAGCTGTAACAGACTAATTCGCTAGGCAATCTTGACGAAATCGTGGCAACGCGCAAAACTTTACACCTTGTTAAAGATTGTGACGAAGAGGAACGAAAAATGGTTGCTGGCTTCAATATGCTTTCATTCGATCTGTTCGGTCTTGGTCGCAAGGCCCAGGAAGAAAAACTGAAACGCGACAGCGGTTCCCCATCAGAGTCGAAGGTCAAGGACGACTCTGAACAGCACGATCGCGATCAGGAACACGAGCTGTTCTTCTGGTCGCTCTATCCAGTGATTTAGAGAGTTTCATCGAATTGATGGGCGTGTCTGCGATCTTACTCCCAAGCCAACGCTAACAACCCGCCCAACAAAAAAGCCCGGATCATATCCGGGCTTTTCCTTTTCCATCTCAACCGGCTTTTGCCAGCTTCTTTGCTTCCACGCGGGCGCGGATGGAGTCCACGTCGGCTTTGGGGGTGGCGGCGAAGAGAGTGCGGGTATAGCTGTGCTTGGGGTCGGAGAAGACCTCGTCGCGGGTGCCGTATTCCACGGCCTCGCCGAAATACATCACCATGACTTCATCCGCGATGTATTTCACGACGGACAGGTCGTGGGAGATGAAGACATAGGTCAGGCCAAACTCGTCCTGCAGGTCGGCGAGTAGGTTCAGCACCTGCGCCTGAACCGAAAGGTCGAGTGCGGAGACCGGTTCGTCCAGCACCAGCAGATTCGGGTTCAGCATCAGCGCGCGCGCAATGGCGATACGCTGGCGCTGGCCGCCGGAGAACATGTGCGGGTAGCGATTGTAGTGTTCCGGCCCCAGACCCACACGCACCAGCATGTCGTTTGCCTTTTCGCGACGCTCGGCGGCGGACATATTGGTATTGATGAGCAGCGGTTCGCCCAGAACGTCACCGATCTTCTGGCGCGGGTTGAGGGAGCCATAGGGGTTCTGGAACACGATCTGCACCTTCTGGCGCATTTCGGCGGTCAGATGACCCGGACGCGTATCGACCTTCTGGCCGTCGATCAAGAGATCGCCGGAGGTCGGCTCATCGATGAAGGTCAGCATGCGGGCGAGCGTGGACTTGCCGCAGCCGCTTTCGCCGACGATGGCGAGCGTCTTGCCGGTTTCCAACGCGAAGGACACGCCCTTGACCGCGTGGACGGTCTTGGCTGGCTTCATGAAGCCACCCGGCAGGTGATAATCGCGCTTCATATTGCGGATTTCGAGCATGGTATTTTTGTCGGTCATGCTGTTTCTCCCGCAGATGTCGGGGCCGGTGTCGGCGTACCATCGAAGAATTGCGAAACGGTGGTCAGGCGATCACCCGTCGCATTTTCAGGAAGGGCAGCCAGAAGCGCCTTGGTGTAATTGCTCTTGGGGTTTTCAAACAGAGACAGCACATCGGCTTCCTCCATCTTCTTGCCCTTATACTGCACCACCACGCGGTCAGCCGTTTCAGCCACCACACCCATGTCATGGGTGATCATGATGAGGCCCATGCCGTTTTCGGCCTGAAGCTTCATCAGGAGATCGAGGATCTGCTTCTGGATCGTCACGTCGAGCGCAGTGGTCGGCTCATCGGCGATGAGGAGTTTCGGATTGCAGGCGATGGCAATCGCGATCATCACGCGCTGGCATTGGCCACCAGACATCTGGTGCGGGAAGTGCTTCAGGCGCTCTTCCGGGTCTGGCAGACCGACGAGCTTGAACAACTCGATGGCGCGCGCATGGCGGGCCTTTTTATCCAGACCCATGTGGATGCGCAGGACTTCCTCGATCTGGAAGCCAACGGTGAAGCACGGGTTGAGGCTTGCCACCGGCTCCTGGAAGATCATGGCGATATCCTTGCCGATCAGCTTGCGGCGTTCTGACGCGCTGATCTTCTGGATATCCTTGCCTTCAAACAGCATGCGGTCGGCGGTGATCTTTGCCGTCCAGGGCAGAAGGCCCATGACGGCGAGCATCGAGACCGATTTACCGGAGCCGGATTCTCCGACGATGGCGAGAACCTCGCCCTTTTCGACGGACACGGAAATGCCGTCCACGGCACGGAACCAGCCACTGGCGGTTTCGAACTCGACGGTCAGATTATCGACTTGCAGAAGTGCCATGTCAGGACCTCTTCAGTTTCGGGTCAAGCGCATCTCGCAGACCATCGCCCACTAGATTGATGGCGAGAACGGTGATGAGAATGGCAAGGCCGGGGAAGGTGACGACCCACCAGGCGCGCAGAATGAATTCGCGCGCTTCGGCAAGCATGGTGCCCCATTCGGGCGCTGGCGGCTGTGCGCCCATACCGAGGAAGCCAAGGGCGGCTGCATCAAGAATAGCGTTCGAGAACGACAGCGTGGCCTGCACGATGAGCGGGCCCATGCAGTTGGGCAGAATGGTCTTGAACATCAGGCGCAGCGGTCCGGCACCGGCCAGACGTGCGGCGGTAACGTAATCGCGCTCCTTTTCCGTCATCACGGCGGCGCGCGTCAGGCGCACGAAATGCGGCTGAAGAACAAGCGCGATGGCGATCATGCCGTTGGTGAGGCCGGGGCCGAGAATAGCGACCAGAACCAGCGCAAGAAGCAGCGACGGGAAGGCGAGGATGATGTCCATCAACCGCATGATGACGGTGTCCAACCAGCCGCGATAATAACCGGCGATAACGCCGATGATGATGCCGGTGGACAGGGACAGCGTGGTCACGAAGACGCCGATGAACAGCGAATATTGCGCACCGTGGATCAGGCGCGACAGGATATCGCGACCCAGCGGATCGGTGCCGAGCGGGAAGCTCCAGTTACCGCCTTGCAACCATGCGGGCGGCAGGAGGATGGTCTCGCGGTACTGCTGGAACGGCGAATGCGGCGCGATGAACGACGCAAACACGGCCACGAAGACGATGATGGCGAAAACATAGAGGCCGATGACGGCGCCGCGGTTTTCGGAAAAGTAATGCCAGAATTCGGACAGCATCTGGCGGCGCATCGCCGCGCTGCTGACCGGCTGGCTCTGAGTGGTTTCAGCCATAGGAAAAGTCACCTCTTAGTGGCGGATGCGCGGATTGATCAGGCCGTAGAGCACGTCGACAATCAGATTGACGAACATGATGATGCCGGCGATCAGCAGCAAGCCACCTTGAATCACGGGATAATCGCGGCGGAAGACGCTATCGACCATCCACTTGCCGATGCCCGGCCAAGAGAAGATCGTCTCGGTCAGGATAGCACCCGCCAGCATGACGCCGATCTGAAGACCGATCGTCGTGATGACCGGGATCAGCGCGTTGCGCAAAGCGTGCAGCCCGACCACGCGGAAGGGTGACAGGCCCTTGGCACGGGCGGTGCGGATGTAGTCATCCGACAGAACCTCCAGCATGGCCGAGCGCGTCTGGCGCGCAATAACGGCAAGCGGAATGGTTGCCAGCACGATGGACGGCAGGATCAGGTGGCTGACGGCAGAGGCAAAAGCGCCCTTCTGGCCCGACAGCAACGAGTCGATCAGCATGAAGCCGGTAACGGGCGGGAAGAAGAACATCAGCGAAATGCGACCCGATACCGGCGTCCATTGCAGAATGCCCGCAAACAGGATGATGAGCAGCGGTCCCCACCAGAAAATCGGCATGGAGTAGCCGACGAGCGAAACGCCCATCATGGTCTGATCGAAGAAAGAGCCGCGCTTGATGGCTGCGATCACGCCTGCAGGAACGCCGATGACGATGGCAAGGATGATGGCGCACAAGGACAGCTCGACAGTTGCTGGAAACAGCGCAAAAAACTGGTCGATGATCGGCGACTTGGAAACGATGGACGTTCCGAAATCACCCGACAGGATGCCCTTCAGATAATCCAGATACTGGACGACCATGGGCCGGTCCATGCCAAGGGCGGCGCTGATCTGCGCATGCCGCTCCGGCGACATGACGCGTTCACCCGACAGCAATGCGACGGGATCGCCCGGCAGGAGCCGGATGAACATGAACGCGATAATGGAAACCCCGATGAAAGTCGGGATGAGCACGGCAATGCGCCGCACGAGAAAGCCAATCATGAAAAACCTTCGATCTGTTCCGCCTGGAACCTATGCGCTGGCAGTAGCGACCTTTTCGGTCTGCTTCTTTGTTGTTTAGGGGTGCTTCAGAACGCAAGTGCCGCGCGCCTTGAGACAAGACACGCGGCATTTGCAGATGCGTCGAATGTTACTCGGCGATATCCACGTTTTCGAACGTGAAGTCACCCAGCGGGCTCTGGACGAAGCCAGTGACTTCCTTGCGCATCGGAACGACGGACAGGGAGTGGTCGATGGTGGCCCAAGGTGCCTGCTTCTTGAAGACGACCTGCGCCTCTTCGTAAAGCTTGGTGCGTTCTGCCTGATCGGTGGTGATCTTGGCCTTCTTCACGAGAGCGTCGAAGTCCTTATCGCACCACTGAGCGCGGTTGTTGCCGCCAACGGCATCGCAACCAAGCAGCGTGTCAAGGAAGTTGTCCGGATCACCATTGTCACCGGTCCAGCCGAGGAACACGGCGCCGTCACGGTCCTTTGCCTTCGAACGGTCGAGATATTCAGCCCATTCGTAGGAAACGATCTCAACCTTCACGCCGATCTTGGCGAAGTCGTCCTGGATGACTTCGGCAGCGCGGCGGGCGTTGAGCATGTAAGGACGCGAAACCGGCATTGCCCAGACCTTCATCGAAAGGTCCTTGACGCCAGCGTCTGTCAGCATCTTCTTGGCTGCTTCCAGATCGTAGGTGTCGTCTTCAACCTTGTCGTTGTAAGACCACATGGTTGGCGGCAGCGGGTTCTTCGCAGGTGTTGCCATGCCCTGGAACACGGCGTCAACGATGGCCTTCTTGTTGATGGCCTTGTTCAGCGCCTTGCGGACTTCCGGCTTGTCGAAAGGAGCCTGCGTGGTGTTGTAGGCGAGGTAGGCAACGTTGAGGCCTTCCTGCTCCATAACCGTCAGGGTCGGGTCTTTCTTCATGGAGGCAACGTCAGCTGCGTTCGGGTAAGGCATCAGGTGGCATTCGCCAGCCTTGAGCTTCTGGAAACGAACGGCGGCATCGGTGGTGATGGCGAAAACGAGATCGTCGATCTTCGGTGCGCCGCCCCAATAGTCCTTGTTGGCCTTGTAGCGGATGACGGCATCCTGCTGGTAGGCGACGAAGGCGAACGGGCCGGTGCCGACTGGCATCTGGTTCAACTGTGCCTGCTTGCCATCAGCAGCCAGCTTGTCCGTGTATTCCTTCGAAACGATGGAAGCGAACGGCATGGCAAGGTTGGCAAGGAACGGCGCTTCAGGACGGTTCAGCGTAAACTTGACCGTCATGTCGTCGACCTTTTCGACGGACTTGATCAGCTTGGGGAAGCCCATGCCTTCAGCATATTCCCAGGATGTGCCCGGCACATACTGGTGCCATGGGTTGTCGGTCTTGATCTGGCGCTCAATGGAGAAAACGACGTCGTCGGCGTTCAATTCACGCGTTGGCGTGAAGAAATCTGTGGTCTGGAACTTCACGCCCTTGCGCAGCTTGAAGGTGTAGACGGTACCGTTCTCGGTCACGTCCCAGCTTTCGGCCAGGCCAGCAACTGGCTTGGTGGTGCCGGGTTCGAATTCCAGAAGGCGGCTGTAAACGGTGTGGGCAGCGGCATCGAAAGTGGTGCCGGCGGTGTAGAGACCGGGGTCGAAACCTTCCGGCGAACCTTCAGAGCAATATACGAAGGTTTTTGCGCTTGCAGCGGCAGGTGCAAAGCACGTCGCCGAAAGCAAGGCTGCAGCGATTAGGCCAAGTTTGTATCTCATAATTGAGCTCCCAATTTTTGTATCCGGCTCGCTTATTCCGCGACTACCGATGCAACGTGGTTATAAGAAACTTTGCACATACTCAAGCGGGCAACCGAAACGATTCAAGTCATTTTTGACCAAATGTTCAACTTCCCGCGATTTTGATACTAATTTAGGCGTATGGATTAGAATCTTTGTTTCGAAAACAGGAAATAACCACTGTGTTTTTGTCAGAAACACCTGCACCAAACGAATGAAAGCGCCCTGAACCATCAGAGCGCTTTCAACGTGAAGACCATATGACAGGCGTTAAGCCTGGGTTATCTTGTCGCCGACGACCCGCCAGTTGACGAGATTTTCAAGCACCTTTTTGATATGCTCCGGCTTGCGGTTTTCGTAATCGACGTAATAGGCGTGTTCCCAGATGTCGATGCCGAGATAGGCGGGCCTGCTGACGGCAACCGGGTTATTGGCATCTTCATAACCGACAAGCGCGAGCCTGTTCTGGTCATCGCGGGTCAGCCATACCCAGCCTGTTCCGAAGACTTCGTCGGATGTGGCAACGGCTTTTTCGATGAACTTGTCGTAGTCACCAAATGCGGCGTTCAGCTCCTCTGCGGCCTTGCCATCCGGCCTGTTCGGGCCGCCGGGCTTAAATTGCTCCCAGTAGACGACATGGTTCCAAGCCTGTGCTGCGTTGTTGAAAATCTTCTTGTCCGCGGTTTTGCCAGCGGAGGCTTTGACGATCGCCTCCAACTCCATGTCTGCGTAGGGCGTGCCTTTGGCCAGCGTATTCAGCTTGTCGAAATAGGCCTTGTGGTGCTTGCCGTAATGCAGGGCGACTGTTTTGGCGGAAATGTGCGGTGCAAGCGCATCTTCGGCAAAGGGCAGCGCGGGCTGCTTCAGCGGCAATGCGGCCTGGGCAATGGAAGGCGCGGAAAGGGCGGATGCTGCCGCCGTTGCGGCGGTTGCCGCCATGATGGCGCGTCTTGTCATTAACATGTGTCGGTCTCCTCTGGGTGTGTCCTCGAGAGCAAACAGGTTCACCCTTGAAAAGTTTCTTTTAGACCTTGCTTATTCGGGTTCTTCGCGATTTTGTTATCCGCAACATGCAGTTTGAGAGTCGAGGAGGACAGAATGCAGTCTCAGGGAAAATCGGGCGAAGAGCGCGCACTTGTGCTGGAAGAAATGGGCAAGCTGTCCCTGCGTTCATTTCCGCTGGAGGAGCAAGTCGGCCCTCACGACGTGCGCATCGCCATCCACACCGTGGGTATTTGCGGCAGCGACGTGCACTATTACACCCACGGCGCTATCGGCAATTTCGTGGTGCGCGAGCCGATGATTCTCGGGCACGAGGCATCCGGCACTGTGACGGAGGTTGGTTCGCAGGTAACGACGCTTTCCGTGGGTGATCGCGTATGCATGGAGCCGGGCATCCCGGACCCGATCAGCCGCGCAAGCCGCACCGGCCATTACAATCTCGACCCAGCCGTTCGGTTCTGGGCGACGCCGCCGATCCATGGCGTGCTGCGGGCTTCGGTCGTTCACCCCGCTGCCTATACGTTCAAGCTTCCGGATAATGTGTCGTTTGCAGCGGGCGCCATGGTGGAGCCGCTGGCCGTTGGCGTGCAGGCGGCAACGCAGGCCAAGGTCAAGCCGGGCGATATCGCCGTCGTTATCGGTGCCGGTCCCATCGGCCTTGTTACCGTGCTGGCAGCGCTGGCCGCCGGTTGCGCCCGCGTTATCGTCTCGGATGTCGATCCGGTGAAGCTAGACATGGCGCGTGGTCTTGGGCCAGTCGAAACCGTCAATGTCCGCGAGCATAATCTGGCCGAGCAGGTTTTGAAATCAACAGCCGGTTGGGGCGCGGATGTGATTTTCGAATGCTCCGGTGCGGAAGCGGCCATTACCCATGTGTTCGAACCGCTGCGGCCTGCTGGCACGGTGGTCTTCGTGGGCATGCCGACCAAGCTTGTGGCCTATGACGTGGTGGCCGCGCAAATTCGCGAGGCGCGCGTCGAGCATGTTTTTCGCTACGCCAATGTGTTTGGCCGCTGCGTGGACATGCTGGCCTCCGGCGCTATCGATGTCGCGCCGCTGATCACGCGCACCTTCGAATTCGAAGACAGCATCAAGGCGTTCGATATCGCCGCTTCCGCACCTGCGGGCGAGGTGAAGATGCAAATTATCATGCCTCAGTGATGATTGAGGGTTGCACGAAATTTACGAGCGGTTAGCTTGTGTGCCGTTGACGGGCGGAGGCTGGAACCGTTCAACTGTATCGATGCAGGAGGAATAATTCATGAAGACAATCAAGGGACCGGGGCTTTTTCTCGGTCAGTTTGCGGGTGATGCTGCGCCGTTCAATACGTGGGATGGCATTACCAAGTGGGCCGCTGAAAAGGGTTATCTGGGCGTACAGGTGCCAACCTGGGCCGGACAGTTGATCGACCTGAAAAAAGCAGCGGAATCCAAGGATTATTGCGACGAATTTGCCGGTGTCGCACGCCAGAACGGCGTTGAGGTCACCGAGCTTTCCACTCACTTGCAAGGCCAATTGGTAGCAGTGCATCCAGCCTATGATGAAGCCTTCGATGGTTTTGCAGCACCCGAAGTGCGCGGCAACCCCAAGGCACGTCAGGCATGGGCCGTTGAGCAGGTAAAGCTTGCGCTGAAGGCATCGCGCAATCTGGGCATCAACGCCCATGCGACATTCTCCGGTGCGTTGGCCTGGCCCTTCATTTACCCATGGCCGCAGCGCCCCGCTGGTCTGGTAGAAGCCGCATTCGATGAGCTGGCCAAGCGATGGACACCAATCCTCGATTATGCCGATGAGCAGGGCGTTGACGTCTGCTACGAAATTCACCCCGGCGAAGACCTGCATGATGGTGTGACCTTCGAGATGTTCCTGGAGCGGGTGAAGAACCACAAACGCGCCAACATGCTCTACGATCCATCGCATTACGTTCTGCAATGCCTGGATTATCTCGACAATATCGACATCTATAAAGACCGCATCAAGATGTTCCACGTCAAGGATGCCGAGTTCAACCCGACCGGTCGTCAGGGCGTTTACGGCGGTTATCAGGGTTGGGTCGAACGTGCCGGTCGTTTCCGGTCGCTGGGCGACGGCCAAGTGGATTTCGGCGCAGTCTTCTCGAAAATGGCCGCCAATGATTTTGACGGCTGGGCCGTGGTTGAGTGGGAATGCGCGCTGAAGCACCCGGAAGACGGCGCTGCCGAAGGTTCTGAATTCGTCAAGGCGCACATCATCCGCGTTACGGAAAAGGCGTTTGACGACTTCGCTTCCAGCGGCACGGATGATGCAGCTAACCGCCGCATGCTGGGTCTTTAAAAGAGTTTTCGAGGATATTTCATGGCTATTGAAGGAAAGACGACCGACAAGGCGAACAAACGGATTCGCCTTGGCATGGTGGGTGGCGGCGCAGGTGCCTTCATCGGTGGCGTGCACCGCATGGCGGCACGTCTGGACAATCGCTTCGAGTTGGTCGCAGGCGCTCTGTCCTCCACCCCGGAAAAGTCCAAGGCGTCGGGCCTGGAACTGGGGCTGGATGAAGACCGCTGCTACGGCTCCTTCGAGGAGATGGCAGAAAAGGAAGCGGCACGCGAAGATGGCATCGAAGCCGTCGCCATCGTCACGCCCAACCATGTGCACTATCCGGCGGCGAAGGCCTTTCTGGAGCGTGGCATCCATGTGATTTGCGATAAGCCACTGACCTCCAATCTGGAAGACGCCAAAAAGCTGAAGGCCGTGGCCGACAAGGCCGATGCGCTCTTCGTACTGACCCACAACTACACCGGCTACCCGATGGCGCGCCATGCGCGTGAACTGGTGGAAACCGGCGCGCTGGGTGACATTCGCCTCGTGCAGATGGAGTATCCGCAGGACTGGCTGGCAGAACCCGTGGAGCAGACCGGTGCCAAGCAGGCGGTGTGGCGCACGGACCCGGCTCAATCCGGTGCCGGTGGATCGACCGGCGATATCGGCACACACGCCTACAATCTCGGCTGCTTCATTTCCGGCCTCGAAGCCGATGAGCTGGCAGCGGATGTGCATACATTCGTGGAGGGCCGTCGTCTGGACGATAACGCCCATGTCATGCTGCGTTTCAAAGCCAAGGACGGCAAAGCGCCTGCCAAGGGCCTGCTATGGTGCAGTCAGGTAGCCGTGGGCAACGAGAACGGCCTCAAGGTCCGCATCTATGGCAGCAAGGCTGGCATCGAGTGGACACAGGCGGACCCGAACTATCTGTGGTTCACCAAGCTTGGCGAGCCCAAACAACTGATCACCCGTGGCGGCGCCGGTGCCGGTGCAGCCGCTGCCCGCGTCAGCCGCATTCCATCCGGCCACCCGGAAGGCTACCTCGAAGCCTTCGCCACCATCTACACCGAAGCCGCCAATGCCATCGATGCACGGCGCAACGGTACGGAACTGGATAAGGCGGTTATTTATCCGACCATTGATGACGGCGTTAAAGGCGTGGCCTTTGTTGAGGCATGTATTGCTTCGTCCAAGCAGAATGGTGGATGGGTGAAGTTGTAAGGCAAATGGGGTTGGGCCACATCAACGGCACGCGATGTCGGGTGTGGCTCACGTCTTCCTGCCTACTTTTATCGCTCACTTCACCGCAACTTAGCTGGAGAATTGCTTGGCGGCATGCACCGCTCCAAGCCCGTCTCCTTCTGCAGCCATTCTTATGCACGGGCTTAAATTTACTGGTCTGCGATCTCTGCTATTGGAGTGGTGAGCGTGCCTCTTGCCAATCTCCCCCCGTGGGGGAGATGTCCGGCAGGACAGAGGGGGGTGAGCGGCTGGCTCTGCGGCCTGCGGGTTTTCACTCGGCGCAAGTGGCAGACCCCTCACCTGAAAAATCTATGACTTAGCGTTGCTAAGATCATGATTTTTCTTCCTCTCCCACAGGGGGAGAGGTAACCCAGCTGAGATGTCGAGGACACTCTGCCCGCAACCCCCGTCCTTCGAGGGTCGCTTTGCTCCCGCCTCAGGATGAGGATTGCTGCCGTTGTGCCATGCTCTCCGCTTGTTAATGCCTCTAGGCAACCACACCCTCCGCCCTCATGCTGAGGTGGCGCGAAGCGCCCTCGAAGCATCCGCCGCGCACTCTGCTCCAAGCCCGCAACCCTCGTCCTTCGAGGGGCGCTTTGCGCCCGCCTCAGGATGAGGGTTGCTGCGGTGTGCCCTGGCTTTCACGTCAACTACAGTGATTTTGAATTACAACTAGAGCAATCGAGAAGCCTGTCGCGCGCCCTGCCCTCACCCAAAACCTGCCAAAAGACCATGCAGCGCAGCACCTCGACGCCCCCCACACACCACAAAAACGAAAAAACCCCGGCAAGACCAGGGTTCTTCAACTCACAAAAGCGCACGCAGATTACTCGGCGGCGTTTTCCAATGTTGGGGCTTCGCCGCCTTCGGTGCCTTCGGCTGCTGCTTCGCCATCTTCGCTGCCGGCTGCGCGGCGGGGGCGACGGGGGCGGGGGCTGGTGCTGCGGGGGCGGCGGGGGGCGCGCTCGGTTGGAGCGGTGCTGACCTGCGCTTCCTCTTCTACGGCAACTTCCTTGGGCGTGCCTTCGATGACAGGCTGCGGAGCGGAGCTGGCGTCGTAGACGGGGGCTGCGGCAACCGGAGCGGCAGCAACGGGCGAAACAGTGTTTTCATCCTGCTCTTCGCGCGGCTGGCGTTCCTGACGGGCGGGACGCTCGCGACGGTCCCGGCGTTCGTTCCGGTCCTGACGCTCTGGGCGATCCTGTCTGTCCTGACGCTCCTGCCGTTCAGGCTGGTCATTGCGCTGGGCCTGATCATTACGCTGGGCGCGCTGCTGGTTGTGATCCTGTTCGCCGGGCATGGAAACGATGACGTCGTCGTTGTCATCGCCGTCGATATCGTCACCATCGCGCTCCTGCTGGAACTCACCGCGATCATCGCGCTGGAAGCGCTCCTGCATCTGCGCCTGGGCAGAAGCAATGATACGGTTGTAGTGTTCCGCGTGCTGCAGATAGTTTTCGGCCATGACGCGGTCGCCGGAGCTTTGAGCATCCCGCGCAAGCGTCGAATATTTTTCGGCTATGTGCTGGGCCGTGCCACGGATCTTGACGTCGGGGCCGGAGCTGTCATAGGTGCGGGTTAGCGGGTTACCGCCTTTGCGGTTGAAATTGTTGTTGTTGTTATTGCCGCCACCGCCGCCATTGTTATTGTTGTTGCTACCACGCCCCCGGCCGCGCTTGTTTTGCTGTCCTGGCCTCATCAATTGCTCACCTGAATTCTGTTTTGCTGATAATTCTCGTTGTTACGATGCAATCCGGAAGGAGGCGCCCGAAGTCCTGATTTCCGAAATTGCTCCCATCGCGCGTCTTGACCCAAGGACCAAAACCTCGCGTATAATGCCCGGATGCGCAAATGCTGCATCGAGCCGCCTGCGAACAAAGTTTACTGATTCACATGCCGGGAATGCCCAGCCTTTCAGGGTTCTCAAAAAGAAACCCGCTTCGGGACTGATCCATACCATGGCGAATCTAAAATTCGCCTTCAGCCACCCAGCATGTGGCCGCAAACTAGCCCGCTTCCTGCGGAAATCCAAGCCTTTTCTTTTGCTTTACAAAATATCCTTGAACAAAACAGATATAGGAACGATCAAACCTATCTGCAAAAGATCAAGCCGCGGTCGTTGCCACCATAATCCTTGATCGCTTCGACACTGTTATAGCCGTGCGCCACAAAGATGCCCGTGACATCCGCCTTCTGATCATAGCCGATTTCCAGCCCGATCAACCCGCCATCTACAAGGAAATCCACTGCTTTTTCGGCAATTGCACGATAGGGAGAAAGACCGTCTTCGCCGCCATCGAGCGCCGCCATCGGATCGAAATTGCGCACATCCCGATCCAGCGTCTGGATGACATCGCTTCTTATATAGGGTGGATTCGACACGATTATGTCGAAGCGACCGGAAATGCGCTCAAACCAGTTGCTTTCCACCGTCTCGAAGCTATCTTCAAGGCCGTGGCGCTGCGCGTTCTTGCGCGCCGTTTCCATGGCGTCGCGGGAAATATCAGAGCCAACGCCCGACGTGCCGGGGCACTCATGCAAGAGCGCGAGGCAGATGGCGCCGGTGCCGATGCCCATGTCCAAAATGCGGGCCTGCCCCTGCCGGGCGACGATGCCGCGCAGATGTGGCAGCAGCGCATCCACCAGCACTTCCGTATCGGGCCGAGGCTCCAGCGTGCCAGGGGAGAGGATGAGATCGAGGCCGTAGAATTCACGATGGCCGAGAATGCGGTGGACCGGCTCGCCTTCTCCTCGGCGGACAATCATGGTTTCGATACGGGCGATGTCACCGGCACTGACGATGCGGGTGGCGTTCAGCACGAAATCGGTCAGCGAAAAGCCGATGACCTCCCCGATCAGCAGGCGCGCATCCGTCAGCGGATCGGCTACGCCTGCGGCATCGAGCCGGTGGCGCATCTGCGCGACCAGCTGCTGGACGGTTTGCGGTGACGATGTCAATGCTGCTCGCCGAGCTGGGCCAACTGACCGGCCTGATAATCGGCAATCAGCGCATCGACCATTTCATCGATATCGCCTTCGATCATGCGGTCCAGCTTGTAGAGCGTGAGGTTGATGCGGTGGTCCGTGACGCGGCCCTGCGGGAAGTTATAGGTGCGGATGCGCTCTGACCGGTCGCCGGAGCCGACCTGGCTCTTGCGGTCTGCGGAACGTTCGCTGTCCACCTTCTGACGCTCGATATCATATAGTCGCGAGCGCAGAACCTGCATGGCCTTGGCGCGGTTCTGGTGCTGGGATTTTTCCGATGAGGTAACGATGAGGCCGGTGGGCAGGTGGGTGATGCGCACCGCCGAGTCCGTGGTATTGACGTGCTGGCCGCCAGCGCCCGACGCGCGCATCGTATCGATACGAATATCTTCGGCGCGGATTTCGATGTCGATTTCTTCGGCTTCCGGCAGCACCGCGACAGTGGCGGCCGAGGTGTGGATGCGACCGCTGGCTTCGGTTTCCGGCACCCGCTGGACGCGGTGGACGCCGGATTCAAACTTCAGCTTGGAGAAAACGCCGCGCCCGGTGATGGTGGCGATGATTTCCTTGAAGCCGCCCGCCTCGCCTTCACTGGCCGAGAGGATTTCCACCTTCCAGCCCTTGGTGCTGGCGAAGCGCTCATACATGCGAAACAGATTGCCGGCGAAAAGCGCGGCTTCCGAACCACCGGTGCCAGCGCGGATTTCGACGATGGCGCTTTTCTCATCCGCTGCATCCTTGGGCAAAAGAAGGATTTGCATATCCTTTTCAAGCCCATCGATACGCTCAGACATCTCGGGAAGCTCGGCTTCGGCGAGATCGCGCATGTCCTTATCCGTGGACTTGTCGGCCAGAAGGGCTTCGAGATCGGCCACTTCGGCAAGCGCCTTCTCATATTCGCGGATGGTTTTGACCACCGGCTGCAATTCCGAATATTCCGACGCCAGCTTCACATAGACATCGGCGGCAGGGCCAGCCGACATGCGCGCTTCGATTTCACCGAAACGCCGCTCAAGCTCACGCATTTTTTCGACGGGAAGCTTCGCCACCTGTCACGCACTCCAATTTTTCTTGGCTTTCAAATAGGGATGGAATGGGTCGCTGCAAAGCGCAAAAGCAGCTGACGCGTGCTTTCCACCGACTTGTTATCGTCAAGTGCCGCTTCCAGCTCTTCCGACAGGGTGGCCACATCCAGCCCCAGCAGCATGGCCTTGACCGGGCCGATGGAGGTTGGGGACATGGAAATAGAGCGGAAGCCAAGCCCCATCAACGCCATGGCCGACAGCGGTTTGCTAGCCATTTCGCCGCACAGCGTGACCTGCGTGTTGTTGCGCGTACCGGCGCGGACAATATCGCGCAGGATGCGCAGGAAGGGCTTGCCGAGATTGTCGAAACGATCCGACACGCGGGCATTGCCGCGATCGACAGCCATGGTGAACTGGAACAGATCGTTGGAACCGACAGAGACGAAATCAACCTCGGCCATCAGCTCATCCAGCTGCCACATCAAGGACGGCACTTCGAGCATGGCGCCGAATTGCAGCTTGCGCGGCAGGGAATGGCCGAATTTCGACAGGTGCTGCACTTCCTTTTGCAGCAGTTCCCGCGCGACGCGGATTTCCGAGACTTCGGTGATCATTGGCAGCATGATGCGCAGTTCGGCACCAGAGGCAGCACGAAGCAAAGCGCGCAGCTGGGTGCGCATCAGGCCCGGACGGTCGAGCGACAGACGGATGGCGCGCCAGCCGAGAGCCGGGTTTTCCTCTTCTTGACCGCGCATATAGGACACAACCTTATCGCCGCCGATATCGAGCGTGCGGAAGGTGACCGGTTTGCCCTTCGCGTTGCGCAGAACGCTGCGGTAGAAGGCTTCCTGCTCCTCGCCCTTGGGCATGTTGGAGGCGATCATGAACTGAAGTTCGGTGCGGAACAGGCCGATGCCGTCAGCGCCGGATTCGTCCAGTTGCGGCAGATCGACCAGCAGGCCCGCATTCATCTTGAGATCGACGCGCTGGCCATCCTTGGTCACGGGTTCGACATCGCGCAGTGCGCGGAACTGTTCCTGACGCTTGGCGCGCAGGCGGACTTTTTCCTCATAGGCGCGCTGCAAATCGAGAACCGGGCGCAAATGCACCTGCCCGTCATCACCATCGATGATGATGGGGTCGTTGTTTTCCGCGAGCGCGACGATGCCAGCGACCTGACCGATGATGGGAATGCCCATGGCGCGCGCGACGATGACGACGTGGCTTGTGACCGCGCCATCTTCCAGCACCAGACCGCGGAGCTTTTCACGCGGATAATCCAGCAACTCAGCTGCACCCATGGCGCGCGCCAGCACGATGGCATCCGCCGGGAATTCCTGTTCCGGCCCGCGACCGCCATAACCGATCAGCTGGCGCAGCAGGCGGTTGGCGAGATCGTCGAAATCATGCATCCGCTCACGCAGATAGGGGTCTGTCAGGCGCATCATGCGCGCCTTGGTATCGCTCTGGACCTTTTCGACCGCCGCTTCCGCCGTCAGGCCGTTGCGAATGGCCTCTTCCATGCGACGCACCCAGCCCTGGTCATGGGCGAACATGCGGTAGGTTTCGAGCACTTCGCGGTGTTCGCCTTCGGTGGCGACATCGCGGCGCTGAAGCATGTCGTCGATGGACAGGCGCAAAGAGCCAATGGCTTCGGCCAGCCGCCGGATTTCCATATCAGCATCTTCATTGAGAAGATTGGTCACGACGATGCGTGGATCATGCAGAACGACATGGCCAAGGCCGATGCCTTCGCCATAGGCATCGCCATCGATGGAGACGGCCCGTGTCAGGTCCAGTTCCACGCCGGGACGGGTGATTTTTTTCAATTCACCGCTCGCCACGATTTCCGCGATAAGCATCGCAGTTGTCTCAAGCGCTTCAACTTCATCCTCCCGGTATGTTCGGCTGGTCTTGTTCTGAACGACAAGAACGCCAAGAGTGCGACCGGATCTCAAAATCGGCACACCAAGGAAGGAATGATAAATTTCTTCACCCGTTTCAGGGAGATAGCGGAAAGCGGGATGCGCCTGCGCATCGGAAAGATTGAGCGGTTGAGCAGATGCGGCGATGGTGCCGACAAGGCCCTGCCCCATTTTCAGCTGGGCCAGATGGACTGCGTCTTTATTGAGTCCTTCGGTGGCGTAAAGCTCCAGAACGCTGTCGGAGCGCAGCACGTAGACGGAACACACTTCTGCGACCATGTTGCTGGCAATCTGCCGAACAATCTGGTCGAGACGCTCCTGCGGCTCAAGATGCTCCGCCATCATTTCGCGAAGCCGCTTGAGGAGGACGCGCGGACCTGCTGATAGGTCTCTCATCGCGTGTGCTCCCTGACACTACCACGCGCGGATCGATATGACCCGCACGAAAGGATCGATCAAAAACTATACCGCCTGCACAGCAAGCCGCAAGGCAGGGATGCACAGTCGATCTAACATCGAATCAATACGTCACTCAAAAGAATCGGATGACGTGTATCGACGTTACAGAATCAACTCTTATCCAGACCGTAAGCAGAATGCAAAGTGCGAACTGCAAGTTCCGCATAGGCGCCATCAATAAGAATGGAAATCTTGATTTCCGATGTCGTGATGGCTTTGATGTTGATGTTTTTTTCAGCAAGTGCCTTGAAAGCGCTTGCGGCCACGCCCGCATGGCTGCGCATGCCGATGCCGATGACGGATACCTTGGCAAGACCTGTCTCGTTCTGCACAACGTCAAAGCCGATCTGCGCCTTGTTATCTTCCAGCACCTTCAACGCCTTGGGCGCATCGCCCGACGGAACGGTGAAGGTCATGTCGGTGCGCGAACCATCTTCGGAGATGTTCTGCACGATCATGTCGACATTGATGTGGGATTCAGCCAGCGGTCCAAAGATGGCAGCGGAAACACCCGGGCGGTCCGACAGACGGCGCAGCGAGATTTGTGCTTCATCCTTGGCATAGGCGATGCCGGTTACGACTTCCTGTTCCACGATTTCTTCCTCGTCACAAATCAAAGTACCGGGCGGATTGATGAGGTCGCCCATGCCCGGTGCATCGGGATCCTCGAAACTGGAGCGCACGAAGGTACGGACCTTGTGCACCATGGCAAGCTCAACCGAGCGGACCTGCAGAACCTTTGCGCCCAAAGATGCCATTTCGAGCATTTCCTCGAAGGCAACCTTCTTCAGGCGGCGTGCCTTTGGCACGATACGCGGGTCCGTGGTGTAGACGCCGTCAACGTCTGTATAGATATCGCAGCGATCTGCCTTGACGGCAGCGGCAATGGCAACGGCAGACGTATCCGAACCACCGCGACCGAGCGTGGCGATGCGGTTATCTGGGCCGAGGCCTTGGAAACCGGCAACGACGGCGACTTGGCCCTCGCCCATGCGGCGAACGATATCGGAACCGTCGATTTCCAGAATGCGGGCAGCGCCGTGGGCGTTGTCCGTGCGGATCGGTATCTGCCAGCCCTGCCAGGAGCGGGCATTGACGCCGAGCGACTGAAGCGCAATCGCTAGAAGACCCGATGTGACCTGTTCACCCGAGGCAACGATGGCGTCATATTCACGCGCATCGTAAAAGGACGCGGCGCTTGCGCCTGCGACCTTCGGCGTGTTCTGAACCCAGTCCACCAGCTCATTGGTTTTGCCGGACATGGCGGAAACGACGACGGCCACTTCATGGCCTGCATCAACTTCACGTTTCACATGCCGTGCGACGTTGTGAATACGTTCGAGGTTCGCGACGGACGTGCCGCCGAATTTCATGACAATGCGAGCCATAGTTTTGACCAGTACCATCCCATTTTGCCGCCAGACCCGGCGGACAAGAGCACAACCCCAGTCGGCTTTATCTGACGAAAAGCCTCAAGTTGCGGGTCTCATAGCGAAAAGGCATGGTCCACGCAATGCCGTTTATGAACCATGCGGTACGCCTTGAGGGTGCGTTTGCGTGGCGCGACATGGTGTCCTCATGAAAGGAGCGTACCGCTTTGGTCTGTACAAACGCCGCTATTCACAGTATGAGCGCGTCAATTCAACTGGCTGAATGGCCGAAATGGCCGGTATCGGCTGCTTATGACCCTTATGATCTAATGGTTTCGAGCGGATGCAGGCAGCCCAATATCCGAAAGACGGTAGATGACAGAAACCCAGGGTATCGCCCCGGCGATTGCACAGGCGTTGGAAAAACGCGGCTATAAAGATTTGACCCCTGTTCAGAAGGCAATGCTTGCCCCTGAGCTGGACGGACAGGACGCGCTGGTTTCGGCCCAGACGGGCTCTGGCAAGACCGTTGCCTTCGGCATTGCGATTGCACCGACACTGCTGGAAAAGAACGGTCGTTTTGGCCCAGCCGGTGCGCCGCTGGGTATCGCAATCGCCCCGACCCGCGAACTGGCCATGCAGGTCAAGCGCGAGCTTGAGTGGCTTTACGAATTTACCGGCGTTTCCATCGCATCCTGCGTTGGCGGCATGGACATTCGCTCCGAGCGCCGCACACTGGAACGCGGTGCGCATATCATCGTCGGCACGCCGGGTCGTCTTTGCGACCACATCAAGCGCAAGGCACTGGACCTTTCCTCCATCCGCGCCGTGGTGCTGGATGAGGCCGACGAGATGCTCGACCTCGGTTTCCGCGAAGATCTGGAATTCATTCTGGAAGAATCCCCAGCAGATCGCCGCACGCTGATGTTCTCTGCCACGGTTTCGCGCAGCATTGCGAAGCTGGCTGAAAGCTACCAGAAGAACGCCGTGCGCGTGGCAACGACATCCGAACAGAAGCAGCACGTCGACATCGAATACCGCGCCATGATGGTTTCGCCATCCGACCGCGAAAACGCGATCATCAATGCGCTGCGCTTTTACGAAGCCCGCAACGCCATCGTGTTCTGCTCGACCCGCGCTGCCGTCAACCATCTGACAGCACGCCTGAACAATCGCGGCTTCTCCGTAGTGGCGCTTTCGGGCGAGTTGAGCCAGAACGAGCGTACACATGCGCTGCAGGCGATGCGCGATGGCCGCGCCCGCGTTTGCGTGGCGACCGACGTTGCCGCACGCGGTATCGACCTGCCGGGTCTCGAGCTGGTTATCCATGCCGATCTGCCGACCAATTCCGAGACATTGCTGCACCGTTCCGGCCGTACGGGTCGTGCGGGACAGAAGGGCGTCAGCGCCATCGTGGTGCCGATGAGCCAGCGCCGCAAGGCCGAACGCCTGCTGGAAGGCGCCAAGGTCAGCCCGGCCTGGGTTCGCCCGCCATCTGCAGAAGAAATCATCGAGCGCGATGGCGAACGCCTTTTGGCCGATGCTGCCTTGCAGGAAAACGTCAACGACGACGAACGCGATTTCGTCACCAAGCTGCTGGAGCAGCACGGTGCCGAAAAGGTCGCCGCCGCCTTCGTGCGCCTTTACCATGCGGGCCGTTCCGCGCCGGAAGACATTGCAGAAGTTTCGCTCGACGCCCGCAAGCCGCGCCGTGACAGCTTCGAGCAGGTGGAAAACAACGCGCCGCGCCGCGACCGTTCCGACTTCTCCGACAGCGGCTGGTTTACGCTCTCCGTCGGTCGCAAGCAGAATGCCGAGCCACGCTGGCTGATCCCAATGCTGTGCCGCTTCGGCAAGCTGACGCGTCAGGACATTGGCGCCATCCGCATGCAGCAGACGGAAACCTATGTGGAACTGGCCGCCGATGCGGTGGACCGCTTTACCTCCGCGCTGGGCAAGGACATGATGCTGGAAAAAGGCATCCGCGTGAAGGAAATGGAAGGCAAGCCCGACATGACGGGTGCCGCACGCGAAGACACGCGCCCACCAAGAGCGCAGAAGAAATTCGTGAAATCCGACAATGCGGGCGGACGCCCTGCCGGCGACGACAAGCCTTGGAAGAAGAAGGCCAAGCCTGCCGGTGACCATTCCAGTGGCGGCAAGCCTTCGAAGTTTGAAGGCAAGAAAGACAAGCCTTTTGAAAAGCGCGGCCCGAAGAAGCAGGATCGCTAAAGACTAAAAACCCGGCGGATGTGATCCGCCGGGTTTTTCTTTACATAACTAACTGCCTGTTATGGACAATCTGGAGCGCCAGGGGCGCAACCGGGGCGCTGACCTTCCTGCGGTGGTCTTGGTGGCCGGTTATCGTCGGGACGACGGTTATCGTCCGGGCGGCGTCTGCCCTCATCATTCTGACGGCGCTGGTCACCCTGGTTGAAATCGCGGTTACGGTCGCGATTGTCGCCTCTCATGCCATCACGGCCACGATTGTCGTTGTTGTCCCAACGTGGGCGGTCATCGCCACGCATGGGTGGGCGTGGACGATCATTCTGGTTCCAATCGCCATGGCGCTGTTCCCAACGGCCATCATTCGGACCACGACCCCGCTGGTCGTCCCGGCCACGCTGGTCATCGCGACCGCGCTGGTCGCGCCAGTCATCGCGTGGGCGTGGTGGCGGGCCACCGAAATCACGGCGAGGTGGCGGGCCGCCCCAATCGCGCGGTGGAGGTGCGTTCCAGTAACCACCGGATGGTGGCGGGCGACGCCAGCGATCACGTTCACGATAGAAATCGCGGTCGCGGTAATAGCGATCCCAGTAACGTCCGGCTTCGAAGGTGATGATCGGAACGCCGAGATCACGGTAATAGCGCGGCTCTACATAGACACGGTTCTGGCGATAGACCGCCTGAACGTAACGGCCTGCGACCCAGCCACGGCCATAGCTGAACGAGACATCGCACCAGGGCGTGTCGGACAGGCAGCCGTGGATCGTCAATGGCTCACCATTCGGGATGACCACAACGGCGGGATAGGCCGTGCTGGGTCCTGAACGCATATTGACGTTGGCGGTGGCGAAGCCCTGCGTCGCCGCTTCAGCCAGAGCCGGGGCGGCAACAAGCGCAAGCAGCGCAATGGCACCAAACAGTTTCTTCTTCACTTCATTCTCCCTCAAGCAAAGGCTTGACCGCCGAAATCGGCTTTCAACGCTTTCGAAAATACGCGCTTCATGATGAACGCAGCATGAAACGAAAATCCCCTGTTTTCAGTTCCTTGCGACAGCAAAGCGCAGGTGGTTTAGACCTCGACCATGATGACCGCCCCTTGACTTCGCGGGGCAATCATCCGACTTCAGGGGGTAGGACAGAATGGAGTACCACCATGAGCGAGAGCGCAAAAACGACCGTCGACCAGAGCGAAGTGGACCGGTTTTCCGCCATGGCCGCGGAGTGGTGGAGCCCGACCGGCAAATTCCGGCCTCTGCACAAGTTCAACCCGGTGCGGCTGGAATATATCCGCAACCGTGTCTGCGAGAATTTCGGTCGCGACCCCAAGGCACACCGCCCGCTGGAAGGCCTGCGGGTTCTCGACATCGGCTGCGGCGGCGGCCTGCTCTCGGAGCCGGTGGCCAAGATGGGTGCAGATGTGGTGGGCGCAGACCCCTCCGAAAAGAACATCGGCATCGCCTCCACCCACGCGCGGGAAAACAATGTGCCCGTCGATTACCGTGCCGTGACCGCCGAGCAATTGCTGGCAGCGGGCGAGACGTTTGATGTCGTTTTGAACATGGAAGTGGTGGAGCATGTGGCGGATGTCGATTTGTTCGTGACCACCTGCGCCAAGATGGTGCGCCCTAACGGGCTGATGTTTGCTGCCACCATCAACCGCACGCTAAAGGCTCGCGCTCTGGCCATCTTCGCGGCTGAAAACGTTTTGCGCTGGTTGCCGCGCGGCACGCACCAGTATGAAAAGCTGGTGCGCCCAGACGAGTTGGAAAAGCCGATCACCGCTGACGGCATGGAGATCATCCACCGCACCGGCGTGTTCTACAACATGCTGCAGGACCGGTGGAATCTCTCGTCCGATATGGAAGTGAACTACATGGTGCTGGCAAAGCGTCCGACATAATCCGGGCGACCTCTCAGTCCTTGATCTCAGGCTCGACCACGCGTGCAAGGTTTTGCAGCGACTGCTGCCAGCCGAGATAGCAGGCGTCGACCGGAATGAGATCGGGGATGCCTGCCTGCTGCACGGTGATTTCGGTGCCGACCGAGACCTTTTTCATTGTCACCACCACTTCCATTTCGCCAGCTACCGCGGGGTTATCGAACCTCTCGGCGTAGCGGATCAACTCGCCGGGAACGAGTTCGAGATACTCGCCGCCGAAGCCGTGGATTTCGCTCGTGGTGAAATTGCGGAATGACATTTTGAAGCTGCCGCCGACGGTGGGTTCGAAGGCATGAACCGTGCAGAGAAAACCGTTGGGCGGAAGCCATTTGGCAATCGCATCGGCTTCAAGGAAAGCGCGGTAGACTTTTTCCGGGCTGGTGGACAGAACGCGGTGGAAGTTGATGGTGTTTGGCATGATCGTGATCCTTTCTGCAAGGGTTTGACGATACCAAGGACGGATGGCGACAGACCGGTCCGACACTGCTTTTAAAAAAATTATCGAGCAGCAGTAGGGACGCCAAGCGCCGCCTTCAGTTCACATCGTCAGGCAGCACGGGCAGAGGCGCGACCTCGATGCCCTCCTCGATCAGTGCCTTGGCTTCCTGCGGGGATGCCTGGCCGATGATACCGCGTTCTTCAGCCTCACCATAATGAATCTTGCGGGCTTCTTCCGGGAATTTATCGCCGACATCTTCCGCATTGGCGCGGATGCTGGCCAGCGTTTCCTTGATCTTGGTGAAGGCCTGTTTCTGGGCGGCATCAAGGGCGAGCGTGCGCGTCGCTTCTTTTTCGCGCGCCGTCGATACCGATGGGGCCATGAGCATTTTGGAGACGGTTGCCGAGCCGCAGACCGGGCAGCCGATCAGGCCGCGCTGCTGCTGCGCGTCGAAATCGGCACTGCCGGAAAACCAGCCCTCGAATTCATGGGCTTTTTCGCAACGGAGCGAATAGCGGATCACTGCAGACCGCCTCCCGCAGCAGCGGCGTTTTTGACCGTATCGAGGTTGAAATCGCGGGCGTTCTTGAGGTTAGGGATTTTGCCGCGGGCAGCGGCAACGGCGGATGGGTCGATATCCGCATAGACGATCTCCTCGCCTTCGCCACCGGCGACCGCCAGCACATTGCCCCATGGATCGATGATCATGGAATGGCCGAATGTTTCGCGACCGTCCTCATGCGTGCCAGCCTGGGCAGCGGCGATGAGGAAGGCGCCGTTTTCGATGGCGCGGGCGCGCAGAAGGATTTCCCAATGCGCCTCGCCCGTCTGGCGCGTGAAGGCGGCGGGAACGGTCAGGATTTGAGCGCCAGCGACGGCTTCCGTGCGAAACAGTGACGGGAAGCGCACGTCATAGCAGATGGCAAAGCCGAATGTGGCAAGCGGCAATTCGGCGACGCGCGCCTCCGTGCCCGGCTCATAGGCCGCACTTTCCCGCCAGCTTTCGCCATTGTCCAGATCGACATCGAACATGTGGATCTTGTCATAGGTGCAGATGCGCTCGCCGTCGGGTGCAAAGAGAAATCCGCGATTGGCAATCTTGCCATCGGGCCGCGCGATGGCAGTGGAGCCGACATGGACATAAATGCCGAGTTCGCGCGCAAGCTTCGCCGCCGTCAGAACGACGATATCGCCTTTCTCATCCTTGAGAGCAGCTTTCAGAGCCGCGCGATCCTTCTGGATGGCGCCGGTCATTTCGGGTGTCTGGACATAGACCGCGCCTTGCGCCGCTGCTTCCCGCACGAGACGTTCCATAGTGGAGGCATTGGTTTTCGGGTCCACGCCCGAGCACATCTGGATTGCGGCGGCCTTGAAGCTCATTTTTCCGTTCCCTTATGTCGTCTTCTTTTTATCGATTTCAGTTGACCAGAAGCGCGTCCAGCTTGCCTTCGCGCTCCAGCGCATGAAGATCGTCGCAACCGCCGACATGGCTCGTGCCGATGAAGATTTGCGGGAATGTGTTGCGGCCGGATTTGTCCATCATTTCCTGACGATAATCAGGATTGGTCGTGGCGTTATATTCGGTGAAATCCACGCCCTTGCTGTCCAGAAGAGCCTTGGCGCGGGCGCAGAAGCCGCAGAAATCCCGCGTATAAATCGTAACGGATGCCATCAGTCATAATCCTCGCATTATGGGACCGAGCCCTTTGTCTGCCGTGTCATATAGGCCCGGAAATCGCCATTGCAAAGGTCAAAACAGTGACATCTGCGGCACCGGCCTTCTTCAATCTGCGGGCCGCTGCCGCAACGGTTGCGCCTGTGGTGTAGACGTCATCGACCAGAATGACGCGCTTTCCCAGAATATCCGCGTCCCGCCCCGGCGCGATGGCAAAAGCGCCGCGCACATTCTGCTTGCGGGCGCGGGCCGATAGGCCCACCTGCCGGCTGGTCGGCTTGATCCGGACCAGCGTGGAGGCCAGAAACGGCTTGGCCGACAAGACGGCCAGATGCCGGGCCAGTTCCGCCGACTGATTGAACCGCCGCGCCAGAAACCGCCGTCGGTGCAGCGGCACCGGTATGATGCAGTCACAGGCCGCAACCGTGCCATCGCTTGCGCGCAGCATCCACGAGGCCATGAGCCGGGCGAGATCGGTGCGATCCAGATATTTGAGTTGGTGCACCAGCTTGCGGGCCGGGCCATCGTGAACGGTGGCGGCGCGAAGACGCTCGAAGGGCGGCGGCTCGGCAATGGCTTGAGCGCTGAGAATGCCGGGGCCATGATCATGAGCGAAGGGAATGCCCAGCACCTCGCAAAAAGGCCGCTCGATAAATTGAACACCTGCCCAGCATTGCACACAGAGTGCGCCGCCATTCTGCGTCTTGCAGCCGCAGCCGACGCAGGACGGCGGATAGACGAAATCCGCGACGGCACGCAGAAGGCCGCGCAGCACGCCCGCCCCGTCATCTCTCGAAAACAGCTTTTCCCCTTGGCCCATGCAGTTGACAATAGGCGCGAACGGGTGCCTTTGCGACAGCAAAGTTTGGATGGACCACGGCATGGACATAGTTTTCGACCCGGCGCTGATTGAGAAAAACCGCAAGCGCGCCTTGCGTTCAAGAGACGACAAGGCGCTGTTCCTGCTGGATATCGCCGCCGAAGAGATTGCGGATCGCATCGCCATCGTGGAGCGGCATTTCGATACGGCAGTCGAGCTGCATGGCGCAACCGGTGTGACGGCGCAGCGGCTGATGCAGACCGGCAAGGTCGGCTCCGTGATCCGCGTGGAGACGGACGCGGCTTTTGCAGCCGAAGGCGATGCCCTTCAGGTCGCGCCCATCGAGGAATTGCCGCTAGAACCGGCATCGGCCAATCTGATCGTTTCGCCGCTATCGCTACACCTGACCAATGACACGCCGGGCACGCTGATCCAGATCCGCCGCGCCTTGAAGCCGGACGGTCTGTTTCTGGCCGCCATTCCCGGCAGCGGCACCTTGCAGGAACTGCGCGACGTACTGCTGACAGCGGAAGCGGAACTGACCGGCGGCGCAAGCCCGCGCGTTGCCCCCTTTGCCGATGTACGTGATGTTGGCGCGCTGTTGCAGCGGGCAGGCTTTGCCCTGCCGGTGACGGATGCCGAGACCTATACGGTGCGCTACGATTCCATTTTGCCGCTGATGCGTGACCTGCGCGCCATGGGCATGGCAAACCCTCTGATGGGCCGCAGCCGCAAGCCGCTGAACCGGCGCTTCTTCATGCGCGCAGCTGAACTTTACGCCGAAAAATACAGCGATGCCGATGGCCGCATCCGCGCCACCTTCTCGATCATCTATGTTTCGGGATGGGCGCCACATGAAAGCCAGCAAAAACCGCTCAAGCCCGGCTCGGCAAAGGTGCGCCTTGCGGACGCGCTGAAGACTGCGGAGATCACTTTGCCGTCAAAGGATGAGCGATAGGAAGATTTCGGCCTTAAGCCATGGCATTGGCGAAGGTCGTCGCCAGTATCTCGAACACGCTCAGCAGACCGTCTCTCACGCCTTCCAGCCCGAAGATGACGGCCATGGAGATGATGCCGATAATGAGGCCATATTCGATGGCGGTGGCACCCTGCCGATCCGCATAAAGCGAAAACAGCTTCTGCACCACAAAATCCACCCTGTCTGCCATCCCCGAAAGCCCCTTTACCCTGCCGCAGTTGGCACACCGCAGCTGAAACGAGCCACCAAGATACCGCAATAAAGTGTGCAATGTGTTACGCTGCACCTTAAGTTTCGCGCCATCTGATTTGCGCGTTTTCATGCACCTCTAACGATCCAGATTGAACCGTCGTATGCGGGCCACGCACGGACAATTGACAATCATCAATGACGTTAGTCAGTCGATTTCCAGTCAGTGCGCATTGATTTTGCTGCGCAATACTGTGCTAATAAGCCCAAGCGGTTGGTGGAAGCGGGATTGTTGTCCTGTCTCGCCGGAGCCTTTTTTAACACAGCGTGTTATCGTAGCAGTCGATACCTACGTTTGAACGATGAGCGATATGCCCCAGCTTGAAATTGACCGTCCGCTTCAGGATTTCTTCGAAAAATCATCCATTGCCCTGGCACTTGCCCACGCGGACGCCGATAATCATCTGGCTTTGGTCAATGAGCCCTTCTGCAAGCTGACGGGTTATGACAGCAGCGATGTGGTGGGCAGGAACTGCCGGATGTTGCAGACCAGCCCCAAGGGCACGCATGCGCCCAATGATGAGGCGCGCGACAAAATTCATGAGTTTCTGGAGGCGGATGGGCCGGCGACGGTGCGCACACCTATCGTCAATTTTCGAAAAGACGACCAGCCCTTCGTCAATCTGCTCTTCATGTCAAAGTTGAAGGCGGGGTCTGGCCAGGTGCGCTATATTCTGGCGTCGCAGTTCGATGTCAGCCGTGCGCATGCACATTTGCTGCAAGCCTATGACCTCGAGCTTGGGGACACATTGGCGAAGATCAAACCGCTTCTGGACGACCACAACATCATGATCGAGGGCACGCTTGCCACGATTGCGAATTCAACCACCACCATTGCACAGGCAAAACTGACATTAGCGGAACTGGAACAAAACTCCCCCTATTGATCGTTCAGCTTTTGAAATTTCAAGGACGCATGTTTGCCTCAGGATTCTAGTGTTCATCCCGTACCCGTTGTCGGCGTCGGCTCTTCTGCCGGTGGTCTGGAAGCGTTGCGTGAAATGTTAAGCCCGGCGGAAGTGCCGACTGGCCTTGCTTTTGTTGTGGTCCAGCATCTGGACCCACACCATGAAAGCATGCTGGCCGAACTTCTGGACCGTCATACGCAGCTAACCGTTCGCCAATGCGAGGGCGGAGAAGCAATCGAGGCCGACACGGTCTTCATCATTCCCCCGGGCAAAGGCTTGAGCATCGAACAGGGGCGGCTTGTCCTCAACGACTTCGCCCAGCCGCGGGGCCTGCGCCGACCCATCGACGATTTCTTCATTTCGCTGGCAAACGACCAGCAGGCGAATGCCGCCTGCGTTATACTATCCGGCACCGGAGCGGATGGGTCTACGGGGCTGCGCGCCATCAAGGAAAATGGTGGGCTTTGTGTCGTGCAGGAGCCTTCGACGGCGAAATATGACGGCATGCCGGTTTCTGCGACCGGCACCGGCCTTGTCGATTTCGTGCAGCCGCCGCAAAATATTCTCTCCTGCATCGGCGGGTTCTTCTTCCGCCGCAGCCAGGGCGGTGACAAGCGAGAAGCCTCGAAGGTTGCCGATATCGTTGACGATCTTTGCACCGCGCTGCGGCGCACGATTGGCCATGACTTTACCGGTTACAAGCAGACGACCTTCGTGCGCCGCGTGGAGCGCCGCATGCATGTGCTTGGCATCAGCAAGGGCTATGAATATCTGGCACGCGTGCAGACGGACCATGACGAATGCGATGCGCTGTTTCGTGATTTGCTGATCAATGTGACGCGGTTCTTCCGCGACCGGCATTCCTTCGATGTGCTGAATGAACTGGCCATCACCAACCTGATGCAGGATGCGGCGGGCAGCGAAGACGGCGTGCGGGTGTGGGTGCCCGGCTGTTCCAGCGGCGAAGAGGCCTACACGATTGCCATTCTGTTTGCAGAGGCTGCGCGCAGGCTGAACCTGCCCTGCAACGTGCAGATCTTTGCGACCGACATCGATGAAAGCATGCTGAAGATTGCGCGCGAAGGCTCCTACCCCATCGCGTCTTTGGCCGATATTCCGCAGGAATTGCAGGAATATTACATCATTCCCCACAAGGAGCGGTTCAACTTCATCGGCCAAATCAGGGATATGATCCGCTTTTCCGGCCATAGCCTGATCAAGGACCCGCCATTTTCCAAGGTTGATCTGGTTTCCTGCCGTAACCTGCTGATTTATTTCGACGACAAGCTGCAGAAGACGGTCATGCCGCTGCTGCATTATGCCATCCGGCCCGGTGGTTTTTTGTTTCTCGGCTCTTCGGAAAGCGTTGGCCGTTTCGACAGCGTGTTTGCCGTGATCGACCAAAAGGCAAGGCTGTTCGAGCGGCTGCCGGGCTCGCCCAGCTATCCCATTCCGCTGCCGGGAGAGCGGCACGACCGCCGCCCTGCCGTCTCACGGGCCGAAGCACCTGTGGTTTCCGACAGCATCGAGCAGCTTGCCACCAGCCGCCTGATGGAGCGCTATGTGCCAGCGAGCGTGGTGCTGGATAGCGACGGGCAGATCGTTGCTGCCTTTGGCCGGTTGAGCCGTTTTTTTGAATTTCCGGTATCCGGCGTCAACGAGACGAGCGCGGCGACGCTGGCACGTCCCGGTGTGAAAGAGCAGCTGGGAGCGCTGGTTCGGCAGGCACGGACGGAAAAGCGACGCGTGGTGGCACGCAACGTTAATGTCGTCACCGATTTCGGTGCGTTGAAGACGGAAATCATCTGCGATCCACTGGAAGAGAATGCGTTTCTGATCGTCTTTCACGAATCCTCGCAATTCACGCCGCTGGAACCCAGCGATCTCATCGAGCTGGAGCCGGGTAACGGGCACGTCGAAGCGCTGGAGCGGGAGTTGCGGTCTGCGAAATACCGGCTGAGATCTGCCACGGAAGAGCTGGAAACGGCCAATGAGGAGCTGAAGAGTTCCAACGAAGAAATGATGTCGATGAACGAAGAGCTTCAATCGACCAACGAGGAATTGACGACCGTCAATGACGAGTTGAAGACCAAGGTCGATGAGGTAACCGTTGCCAATACCGACCTGCGCAACTTTTTCGATTCCACCAGTCTGGCCGTCATCGTGCTGGACAAGGGCATGCGACTGCGCTCCTACACCCGCGCGGCGACAGCGATTTTTCCGTTGCAGCCGACGGATCGCGGGCGTCCTCTTTCCGATGTCGCGAGCCGTTTTCCATCTCTGGATTTCACGTCGCGCGTTCAAAGCGTCATGGCTGATGGTACGGAATATAACGAGACCGTCATGGACCGGGAGCAGGAGCGCACTTTCTCGCTGCGCATTCTGCCCTATCGCACCGCCGATGGCGCGATTGATGGCGCGACCATCGTCATGACAGATATTTCGCATGCTCTGAGCGTCGAAAGCCAGTTGGCCGCCGAGCAGGAGCGCCATGAGCTTGCCATCGAGGCGGCAGGCATTGGCGTTTGGGAATATCTGCCGGATCGTGGCGAGTTCGTGTTGGGCGGGGCGGCGATGGAGCTGCTTCAGACCCGCGACGGAAGGCCTGCCTTGCAGGCGGTGCTGCAAAACTTCAACGATGTCGATCGGCAGCAATTACGCGAAGCGCTGGATGCCGCCGTTGACGACCACACCGGTTTCGAGCTGACGTCGCGCATCACTGGCCTCAATGGCAAGCCGAGATGGCTGAAGACATTTGCCCGGCATGTGGCTGACAGCGAGCCGGTGCGGATCATCGGCGTCAGTGTCGATGTGACGCCGGAGCATGAGCTTTCCGAAGCGCGTGAGCTGATGCTCAACGAAATGAACCACCGCGTCAAAAACCTGTTTGCGATGATTGGTGGCATTTTGCGCATGGCGGCGCGCAAGCATGACAGCGTCAAAAGTCTGGTGGAGGATGTCGAAGGACGAATATTGGCGCTGGGCAGCGCGCATTCGCTGGCATCCAACCAGAAGCGTACCTCTGCGGTTCATATTCATGAGCTGATCGACACCATCCTCACGCCCTACAACAGGCACGCTTCCATCGATGTCGAGGGTCGCGATTTTCTGATTGCGGTGAACTGCATTACGCCGCTGACGCTGATCCTGCACGAGTGGTCCACCAACGCGCTGAAACACGGTGTGCTGGGCAAAGCGGGTGGGCAATTGCGCATCAACTGGCAGGAAAGCGACCACGCAATCAAATTGGTTTGGAACGAAATCGGCACTGAGGTCGTTGAGGCGCCGGGAGCGGCTGGATTTGGGACAGTGCTCCTGACGAGCGCCGCCAAGCAACTGGGTGGCGCCGTTGCAACCGAGGTGGACGGGGCAAGCTTGACGCACACCCTGACGATGCAGATCAAGGTACGACATGACGCATAAGACTGTTTTGCTGGTGGAAGACGAAATCTTCGTTGCGATGGATATCCAGATGACTCTCGAAGATGAGGGCTGGACCGTTGCAGGACCGTTTCCCAGCACAGCCGAAGCTTTGTCCTACCTCGATGAGAATGTGCCGACCTGCGCCATTCTCGATGTTCGCCTGACAGATGGCGATGTGTTTCCGGTGGCGGATCGCCTGCGGGAAACCAACGTTCCCTTCGTTTTCCACTCCGGCCATGCCGATGGCCGGGCGCTGGAAGAAGCCTATCCCGATTCCGCTTTCTGTCAGAAGCCATGTCTTCCGACGAGCCTGGCGCAGCAAGTCGCCCGGTTGGTAAACAGCCGGATGCCCGCCCGCCGCACGGCGAATGCCTGACCGTTTCATCACGAAAACGTCAAAGCTGATATTTCTGGGAACCACGAGTCCGCGAAAACATTAGATGTGCTGAATGCAGCGTGACGGGCCTCAGACTTGAGGCCCGAAGCGCGGCTTTTTGATTCCTCGCATCGTAAGGACTATTCCCGTGAATCAGAAAACATTGGTCGAGGTTTCCGTTCCGGACCGTGACGGTACCATGATCCCCTACGGCATCATGAACAGCGAACAGGCGGCAGAATTGCCGGAAAGCTACGAAGTACTGATTGCCCACCCCGCTGGCGAGCCGGATTCTGAATCGGGTGAAGATTTGCGCGCGTCCGTCGCGCCGTAGTTGCTATCAGGACGCATGCTCGATGCCGAGCCTGATCAGCCCGCTGAGGCTCTGGCCGGGATCGAGCATTTTTAGGCCGAGAGCGGCACGCTGATGTTCGGGCAGGCTCAGCGTTCCGGCTGCCATCGAAACAGGCTCGATGCAAAGATAGGTCTCGGTGCGGTGGACCGCGAGATGGTTCAAAACCGGATCTGCCTCGATGCTGAGCGAAAAACCATCATTCAAGAGAATTTGCGCGTTGGACCAGCTGGTCAAATGCTGCGTATAACCAGATGTCGCCGGAAGATCGCGCATTGTGCGGGAAACAGGGAATGCACCGGTGGGAACATCGTGCTCGTCCAAAGGATAGGCCATTTGCGCATCTGTCCATGCTTCCCGATCCACACTTGCAGACACATAGGGATGCCAGCCAATGGCGGCGGGGGCTGAAACTTCAGCGCGATTGGTGATGGTAAGTTCCACCGTCAGCCCTTCTGGCGTGAGGGAGAAAGCCTGTTGCGCCTCGAAAGAGAAAGGCCATTCATCATCCGCGTCGTAAGCCAGTGCCAGCACCGCACGATCTGATGACTGACTAACCACACGCCAAGGACGGCGATGTGACGGGCCGTGCATGGCATCCTCCCCCAGTCCAGGGTGCGGCAGGACGATGTACTGCTCTCCGGCATGGGTGAAGCGTGCGCCATAGAGCCTGTTGTGATAGGGGAACAGTGGATAGGCGCCCGCTTTCGGCCAGTTCCACGGATCGAAAACCTCTGACGTGGTTGGTACAAGAAGATCGCCAAACTCCGCATGCGCAAGATGCGTCATGCGCCCACCCCAGGCGGGGCGGATGCGGGCCGTGAACGGCCCGCTTGCAATGCTCACCTCTTCAGGCGAAGGCATAGGAGCCGTCGGGTCGCTTTGGAACGCGGCGTTGCCAGTGGATATAACCGTCTTCCTGCATGGCCTTCTCATCCATCTCGACACCCCAGCCCGGACGGTCTGGCCGCAATTCGAGATAGCCATCTTTCGGCAGATAGGGATCAACCACGTAACGGGTTTCGTCCTCGCGGGTTTCCACATCGGTGCCGCCGTAGACGTAGCATTGCCCCTTCGGTAGGCGGTATTCCAGAATGCGGAAATTCTGCTGGGCGGCGGCGAAGTGGACGTTGACGGCGGTTGCCAGCGGCCCCATCGGATTATGCGGCGCGACGCTGACGAAATGGGCTTCCGCCAGCGTGGCGATGCGGCGCATTTCGGAGATGCCGCCGACGACGCAAATATCCGGCTGAATGATATCGGCACCCTTCACTTGCAGCAGTCGCAGAAATTCGTTGCGGTGATACAGGCTTTCGCCTGTGGCCAGCGTGCAGTTGAGGCCCTGTTTCAGGTCCCCCCACATCTCGATATTTTCCGGGCGCAAAGGCTCTTCGAAAAACAGCGGATCGTAAGGTGCCAGCGCATTGCCGAGTTGACGCGCAGCGGCGGGTTCGAAAATCTTGGCGTGAGCGTCGAAGGCGATATCGTAATCGGAGCGCACGGTTTCGCGCAGCGAACGGAAATACTCCGCCGAACTTCTGACGACCTCACCCCAGCGATGGGCGTGGATATCGAGACGCCACGGGCTGAGCTTGAAGGCGGTGAAGCCCCACTCTTCGTTCAAACGGTCGAATTCTTCCTTGGCCGCCGGTGCATCCGGTGCGGTGTAGACCCCGGCATAGACCTTGATGCGGTCGCGCACTTCGCCACCCAGCAGCTTGTAGACCGGCACGCCTGCGGCCTTGGCGGCCAGATCCCACAGGCAATGGTCGAGCGCGGACATGGCAGACAGGCCGAGTGCACCGGGCGGAAAGCGGTTCTGCTGGAGCATGAGATTATAGAGGTATTCGACCCGCGTCGGGTCTTGGCCCGCGAGGAAATTATAGAGGTAATCGAGGATCGGCGGCAGTGCGAGGTCTGGGCCATGATTGTAGCATTCGCCCCAGCCGGTCAGCCCGTCATCGGTATCCAGCGCCACGACGACACGCGGGCGGTCCTTGTCGCGGGTGACGAATACCCGCATGCGATCGATTTTCATGCTTTTGTCTTCCTCATGGATTTTAGAAGCCGTGCCGTGTCATCCAGCCTTGCTTTCGGTCTTGGCGATGGTTGGTTCAATGTAACGGAAGCGACGGGTGCGATCGCGGTCACGCGGATCGGGACGCGGAATGGCGGAGAGAAGCGCCTGCGTGTAGGGATGATCCGGCGCGTTGCAGACCTTTTCCGCATCGCCCACTTCCACCAGCTTGCCGCGATACATGACGCCGACCCGGTCGCACATATATCTGATGACGCCGATATCGTGGGAGATGAAGATGTAGGCGAGGCCCAGTTCATCCTGCAGGCGCATCAGCAAATCCAGCACCTGGAAGCGGACGGAGACGTCGAGCGCAGATGTGGCTTCGTCCGCAACGATGATGCGAGGCTTGAGCGTAATGGCGCGGGCGATGCCGATGCGCTGGCGTTGACCGCCGGAAAAGGCGTGCGGGTACCGTTCACGCCCGGCAGGGTCCAGCCCCACCTGATCCATCAGCGCGCAGACGCGTTCGTCAAGCTCCTTGCCCTTGGCGATGCCATTGACCAGTAGCGGTTCACCGATGACCTGCGCCACCGTCATGCGCGGGTTGAGCGAGCCGAAGGGGTCCTGGAACACCATGCGCAACTCGCGCCGGGCGGCTTTGAGTTCAGCGCCTTCGATCTTGGCGAGATCGACGACCGTACCATCCACCTTACGATAGAGCATCTCGCCGCCGGTCGGGTCGTAAAGCCGCATGATGGAGCGGCCCATGGTGGTCTTGCCGGAGCCGCTTTCGCCAACGATGCCCAGTGTTTCGCCCGGCAGGAGCTTGATGGAGACGCCATCCAGCGCTTTCATCTCGCCGAAGTGCATGGAAAGGTCTTTGACCTCCAGAATGGGCGCAGCGGTGAGATCAAGCGGCGGGCGGGCGAGCCGTATCTCGGCCTTCTGTTCTAGCTTCAGAACGGAGCCGATCAGCATGCGGGTGTAAGGGTCTTGGGGGCTGTGGAAGATTTGCTCGACCGTGCCATATTCCTTGGCAACGCCGTGATGCATGACCAGCACGTCATCGGCAATCTGCGCCACCACGCCCATATCATGGGTGATGAACAGCACGGCCATGCCATGCGCTTTTTGCAGGCGGGCGATAAGGTCGAGGATTTCGGCCTGCGTGGTGACGTCAAGCGCTGTCGTCGGTTCATCGGCGATCAGCAATTGCGGTTTGCAGGCCAGCGCCATGGCGATCATGGCGCGCTGGCGCATGCCGCCGGAATATTGGAAAGCATATTTGTCCAGCGCGGTTTCCGGGTTGGGAATTTCCACCTGCCGCAGCAGTTCGATGGCTTCCGCCCTCGCCTGCGCCTTGCTCATTTTCAGATGCAGACGCAGCACTTCGGTAATCTGATCACCCACCGTATGCACCGGCGACAGCGAGGACATCGGTTCCTGGAAAATCATCGAGATGTCGGCACCGCGCACCGAACGAATGGCGCGGCTGCGCGGATCAAGCTTTGCCAGATCGAGCGTCGTTCCATTCGCACGGTTGAGGATGATGGAGCCGGACGCGATGTGGCCGGGGCTATCGATGATCTGGAGGATGGAGCGTGCGGTAACGGATTTGCCCGACCCGCTTTCGCCCACCACGCACAAGGTCTTGCCCGGATCAATCGAGAAGGACAGGTCGTTGACGGCGCGAAAGACGCCATTACGGACCGGAAATTCCGTAACCAGATTGCGGACTTCGAGGAGCGGCTTTGCAGGCTTGATCGAGAGAATATCGCTCATCTGTGGCCTCACTTGTTGTAGGGATCGGCTGCATCACGCAGACCGTCACCGAGCAGGTTGAGCGCCATGACGGCGACGACAACAGCGACGCCGGGCAGGAACAGCCAGGGTGCGGTTGCGATGGAGCGAATATTCTGGGCTTCGCGCAGCAGCACGCCCCATGAAATGGTTGGCGGTTGCAGGCCAAGGCCGAGGAAGGAGAGCGACGTCTCGGCAAGGATCATCGCCGGAACCGCCAGAGTGACCGAAGCGATGATGTGGCTGGAAAAGCTGGGCAGCATGTGACGGAAGATGATGCGGCCTTCCGGCACGCCATCCAGACGGGCTGCGGCCACGAACTCCTCGGTTCTGAGCGACAGGAAGCGGCCACGCACGACACGGGCAAGCTGCGCCCAGCCGGTGAGCGACAGGATGATGGTGATCATCATATATTGAAGCGTGGCGGGCCAACCTTGCGGCAGTGCTGCGGCCATGGCCAGCCATATGGGTATGGTCGGCAGCGACAGCACGAAATCGATGACGCGCTGCATGACGAAATCGATGCGCCCGCCATAATAACCGGAGATGCCGCCAAGGACGACGCCGAGCAGCAACGAGAAGAACACGCCGACGAGACCGATGGACAGCGAAATCTGCGAGCCCTGCACCACGCGGCTGAAGACATCGCGCCCCAGACGATCTGCCCCAAATAGGAAGAGCGGGCGGGTCTTATCGGTGGAGGCCAGAAGGTGGATGTTGGTGTTAAACAGGCCAAGGACCGAATATTCGTAACCGCGACCGAAAAGCTGGATCGGGATTTTCTTGCCCGTGTCTTCCACGAAGACGGCGGCCAGTGTTTCAGGATTACGCGTTAGCTTCAGCGGATAATAGTGCAGGCCGACGGAGAAACCATTTGTCGTATCGATGAAATGGACCCGCTGCGGTGGATAGAAGGTGGCGCGGGCGTTTTGCAGAACGGGATCGTTGATGGCAAAGAAGCCCGGCACGAGCGCCACAATGTACATGGCAACGGTGATGAACAGCGCGGCCATGGCCAGCCGGTGGCGTTTGAACGCCCACCAGATGAGCTGCCATTGTGAGGCAACGGCGGCACGGTCCGGGCGGACAGCAGTGGTGATGGCAATGTCACTCATGACGCCCTCCTATTCGAGACGGATGCGGGGATCGACCAGCGCCAGCAAGATGTCGCTGATGAGCGATCCGATCAGCGTCAGTGCGCAGATCAGGAGCACGAAGGCCCCGGCGAGATACATGTCCTGCGCCATCAGCGACTGCAAAAGCAGCGGCGCGGCAGTGGGCAGGTTGAGCACGATGGCAACGACGACCGAGCCCGAAATGAGGTTGGGCAGCAGCCACGCGATGGTGGAAATGAAGGGGTTGAGAGCGATGCGCAGAGGGTATTTCGTCAGCAGGCGAAACTCAGACAGGCCCTTGGCGCGTGCCGTGGTGACATAGGGTTTCGGCAATTCATCCAGCATATTGGCGCGCATGACGCGGATAAGGCTGGCGGTGGAGGAGATGGCGAGAATGGCGACCGGCAACCAGATATGCGCCATGAGATCAACCATCTTGGCGATGCTCCAGGATGCGGTTTCATATTCCGGCGAAAACAGCCCGCCGACATCGGCCCCGAACTCGACCGCTGCGATATACATCAGCACCAGCGCGAGCAGGAAGGACGGCACCGAAAGGCCGAAGAAGGAAAAAGCCGTGAAGAGATAGTCGCCAATCGAGTATTTACGGACGGCGGAGAAAACGCCGATGGGAAGGGCGATGGCCCATGTTGCCAGAAGGCTTGCGACAGCCAGAACCAGCGTCAGCGCCATGCGTTCCCAGATGAGGCCCGACACCGGCTGCTGCCACTCGAAGGATATGCCGAAATCACCACGGCTGATAATGCCCCATATCCATTTCAGATATTGAATGATCATCGGGTCATCGAGGCCGAAACGTTCACGCAATTGCGCTGCCGTGTTGTGGTCGATGACTTCGTTGGAGGCGGCCAGCGTGGCGATATAGGTCGTCACATAATCGCCCGGTGGCAACTGGATGAGGACGAAGGCCAGAAAACTGACGGCAAACAGGGACGGGATCATCCACAGCAGGCGTTTCACGATAAAAATCAGCATGTCGCTCTCGCAATCACATTTTACCGCGCACGCCAGCCGTCACTGAACGACGGATTGCGGGCGGTCGACACAGACTGAAAGCGTCGCCGCCGTGAGACGGCGACGCCAAAGTGACGTTGTTAGCTTGTGAAGGTGAACTGCTGCGGCAGCGCCGGACCGGGGTTCGGCCAGGTCCAGCTGTCAGGTTCCGTCTCCGGCACGTTGCGCAGATTGTTGCGGATGATGCCGAAACCACCGACGGCGAGGCAAAGACCGATGGTCTCGAACTCTTCTGCCGCAATATCGAAGATCTGCTTCATCTTCTCGCCGCGCTTGGCAAGATCGGCCGTCGAGCGTGCTTCATCGAACAGCTTGAAGCGCTGCTTCTGGCTTTCCGGCGGCTCTTCACCCTTCTGGCCGTTGGATGTGTACCAAAGCGCCCAAGGGATAGCGTAGCGCGAGCCCTGTGGATGGAAGGCGAAGAAGTCACGCGGATCGAGCATCGGGTCAAGACCGCCGGGGCCGGGCCACACCGCTGCATCATGGGCATTGTCATCGCCGCGTGTGTAGTAGAGTGCGCGCTCAATGGTGTTGACCTTGATATCGACGCCGATCTGCGCCCACTGCGCCTTTACCAGTTCCAGCGAATCCACCAGATCGGGATAAAGCGTCGGGATGACATCGATGGAGAAGAAGACCGGCTGGCCATCTGGACGCAGACGTATGCCGTTGTCGTTTTTCTTGTCGTAACCGGCCTTGTCGAGCAACTCGTTAGCCTTATCCGCATCGTATTCCGTGTTCTGGCGGGCCAGCTTTTCGTGGTACCACGGATGGGTCGGGCGCGGCCCGGCCTGATAGCCTTCGCTCTGGCCGAAATAGACGATGTCGATGATTTCCTGCCGGTTAAGGCCGATGGACAGCGCCTGACGGAAGGATTTATCGGCGAACATTTTGCGCATCGCCGGGTCTTTATGGGTGATGTTGAGGTAGATCTGGCACTGCTGCGCGGCAGATGGCACCAGCGTCAGCAGGCGATAATCGCCCTTTTTCATGTTTTGCGACAGGGTCGGCTTGTTGGCGAGAACGCTGATATGGCGTTCCTGAATGTCGATCTTGCCGGAGATGACGTTCAGCATCAGCGATTCGACATCCTGTGAAATGCCGAAGTTGATTTCATCGATGTAAGGCAGCTGATTGCCTTCGGTATCGACCTGCCAGAAATATGGATTGCGGGTCATGACCACGCGCGTCGCGCCGCCGGAATATGGCTCCTTGACGACCCAAGGATCAAGCGTTGGCTTGTCGACATTCGACCAGCGCGAGGGAATTTCGATATCGCCGCACTTGGCGCGGAACAATTCGGTCCAGCTGGACACGCCCGCGGCCTTCACATCGGCGTCCAGCGCCGTGTTGTATTTCGGCAGGAACTTGCTGCAATAGTGCTTGGCGAACATCGTCGGATGCTGGCCGAGCGGTGTCGCGAGGTTTTCGAGATAGAGCGCGTTCGGTGCGGCGAAGGTGAATTTAACCGTAAAGTCATCGACTTTTTCGACGTTGACAGCTTTGCCCGCGACAGACAATTGCGCAGGTGCAGAGCTGTAAAGCTCCTTGTTCTTGATGCAGTCCTCAATGGCGAAGACGACGTCATCTGCGGTGAAGGGATGGCCGTCAGACCACTTGGCACCTTGGATAAGATGGAATGTGAACTGTGAGGCGTCGTCGCTGACCTCCCATTTTTCCGCCAGGTTCGGCAGAACTTCGGTGAAGTCCATGTTCCAGCGTACGAGGCCCTGATTGCCGACCATGCGCAGAATGCCGTTATGATCCGAAGAGCCGCGCAGGCCGCGACGCAGCGTGCCGCCATAGGTGCCGATTTTTTCGTGCGGTGTGACCACCATTGGATTTTTCGGCAGGCGGTCTGCCAGCGGCGGCAGCTTGCCGTCCTTGACCAAGGCGGCCAGATCCGGCGCTTCCTTGCCCCCGGCGGCCATGGCCGAGGTTCCGATGAGGGATAGGGCAGCAACGCCCCCTACTCCGGCCATAAAGCCACGGCGCGTTACGCCCAGCGAAAACGCATCAGCATCGCTCATAAATAATCCTCCCAAAATCTCCCCGGCAGCGACAGGGCTCCCACCCTGCCGCAACGGCCCTCCCGGCCAGCCAGCGCACCGATCCTCCACCGGCAGGCAAACCATATGAGCGTTTTCAGATGATTACAAGTATTGACAGATTTTTACAGATTTTTTATTGAGGAGGGGAAATATGCGGCCGGCAAGGCGGTAGGAAAGAGATGCGATACGAGCAAAATACTCAGGCTTACCATCCTTACACGGGTGGTCCGGGCCTCATCATTCCCGCCTCGCAATGTTTCTTTCATGGTCCATACGCAGCGAAAAGACGCAACAAACTCAGCGGTTTGCAACAAAAGGGGCGCTGATGGACAATCTGGCTACAGCGACGCCCGCAAGAAGCGAAACGCGTTTCAGCGATATCATCTACGAAAAGATCGTCGGCATGATTTCCGACGGGCGCTTTCCGGTAAACGAGCGTCTGCCTTCGGAGCAGAGCCTTGCGACACTGTTCGGCGCATCCCGTCCTGTCGTGCGCGAGGCGTTGGAGAGGCTGCGCAACGACGATCTGATCGTTTCTCGCAAAGGCTCCGGCTCCTATGTGCGGCAACAGCCGGACTCGTCGGTACTTCAACAAATTCCTGTGGGCTCGCTAGCCGACGTGCAGCGTTTTTTCGAATTCCGCGCCGGGCTGGAAGCGGCAGCGGCGGAGCTTGCGGCGCGCAACTGGCAGGCGTCTGACAGAACACGGATCGAGCAGGCTATCCTGGCGCTGGAACGTTGTCTGGAGCGCGGCGATCTGGGCGCAGATGAAGACTTCGCCTTGCACGAAACCATCGCCATTGCCAGCCAGAACCAGTTTCACATCACTGTGCGCACATGGTTTAGGCCGCATTTTTCCATCGGCCAATCGGTCACGCGCAGCCTCAGCCTCAAGCGCACACCGCAGCATGTGCGCGACGTGGAGAATGAGCACAGCGCAATCGTCAATGCCATTTTCGCGCGCCGGGAGCAGGATGCTCATGACGCGATGAAAAACCACATATTGAAAGCGCGAGCCCGAATGTTTCAGGGCGTGGGCGGCTGAGACGACGACAACTTCCGCTTATCACCCACCGAACAGAGGCACTGGAGCCAAGGGTAATGACCGCGCCGCGGATAATCGAACCAGCCTTTCGCCAGATGATCGATGTGCCGCTACGCGTGGGCGAATCGCCCGTGTGGGACGACAGGACCGGTGACCTATGGTTCGTCGATATTCTGGCTCCCGCCGTGTTTCGACTGCGGCGGAGCGGAACGCTGGACCGGTTCGACATGCCTGCACCCGTGGGCTGTCTCGGCCTTTGCCAAAGTGATGTCGTGGCCGTTGGGCTGCAAACAGGTGTGCATCTGCTCAATCCTGCGACGGGAAAGCTGGAGCGCCTCTGCGACCCCGATAATGGCCGCGCGGATAGCAGGCTCAACGACGGCAAAGTCGGGCCGGACGGACATTTTTGGGTTGGCACGCGCGATGAAGCCGTGCCGCAGACAGGTAATGCCCGTCTGTACCGCGTTGCGCCGGATGGCAGTTTTCAATGCTTGATCTATGGCAACATGCTGACATCGAACGGGCTGGCCTGGAGCCCTGATGGGCGGCGCATGTTTCATTCCGACAGCAGCGGCTTGCTGCTTCAGGTTTTCGACTTCGATGCGGAAACCGGTACGCTAGGGCTAGCGCAACGGCTGCATGATTTCGTACCTGATGAAGGCAGGCCGGATGGCGCAGCGACGGATAGCTCGGGATTTTACTGGAGTGCGGGCGTTGGCGGCGGGCGAATCAACCGGTTTTCGCCTGATGGAGATATGGTTGAGGTCTACGCCCTGCCCTTCAAGGGACCGACCATGCCGTGTTTCGGCGGTGCCGATCTCAAAACGCTCTACGTGACGAGCTTGACCACCGATAATACGGTCGGGACTGTTATTGCCATGGATGTACCGGTAGCGGGTGCGCCCGTCCACCGGTTTGCGATTTAGTCGCTTCAATGCGCGCTAAAGCACGCGCGGGACATCGTCATTTTCGTCTGGATTGGGAAGCGGAAGATCGTCCGGCAGGCCATCGGGCTCGGGTTCCTTGACGGGCGGAACGTCTGGCTGAGGCGGGATGGATGGCGGCGGCACCGGGTTTGGTACGGGCTCTACGGGAATTACAGTCATCGGCATGTCCTGTCATGAATTTGGCGGGCAGCGCCTTGTCTGAAATTGCCAACCGGTCCACTTGCGTTTGCCGATATCGGTCCATTCAAACTTGGTGCTGCCCGCCTTGCAATTCTCGACGGGTAAACGTGTGGATACCTTCACGGTTCCAAATGAGGTTCAGGCGAAGCCAAGCGAGCTGCGCGCAATTTCGCGCTGATCACCATAGTCGCGCAGATGGGCTTCGTGGCCATGTTCGCGTGCAATGACGCGGTTAACCTGCATGTCGGGCATTTGCAGAAGCGCGTCCGCATAGGTGCCGGTTTCGTCTTCATCGACGACAGAATTCGGTGCTGTTTTCAAAAAATCGAACATGGCTTCCTCCCATTCGAACGTCTTAACGCATCAGTTGCCGACTGTGTTCCCTCCGTCATAGCCCAACAACCGATATGTATTAAAACAATAATACAACACGGTTTTTTGACAATCCGTTACGGTGGTTCGTTAATAAAATATCAGCTTGCGGGACCGGAGGATTGGCGCAGAACCAGATCGACCGGCCAAAGCTCCTGACACTCGCTGACAGGCCGCCCGGCGATGATCTGCAACAGCAAATCAGTGACCCTTTCGCCCGCCATTCTCTGCGGAGAACGGGTGGTCGAGAGCGATGGCAGCATGCTTTCCGGCGTCAGATAGGAGAACACGTCATCATGGGCGATAACGGAGACATCCTTGCCGATGGTGAGACCCAACTGGCTTGCCGCGCGATAAACGCCCTGCGCCGTCATCATGGCGCCCGCCACGAAGGCGGTTGGTCGCGATGCTTTTTCGAGAAGCGAGCGGGCAAACTGGAAGGCGGTCTCTTCGCTGAAGGGAGCAGCCAGGACCATCCGCGAATCATAGTCGACATTCATGGTGGCAAGCGCGTCCCGATAGCCATTTTCGCGGTCGATCACGAAGGTTCTGCCGTTGGGACCGTTGATGAAGGCTATCTTGCGGTGGCCACGCTCCAGCAGATGGGTGGTGGAGAGATAGGTGACGGAGTGGTTGTCGATATCCAGCCAGGCATGTTCAAGCTTCGAGCTGGAGCGACCGTGGACGATGAAGGGAACGCCCAGCTTGTGCAGAAGCGCAATGCGCTCGTCATCGGGGCGCGGTGAGTGGATGATGATGCCATCTACCCGACCGCTTTCGGCCAAACGGCTGAAGATTCGCAGCTCTTCACCCAGATCATTATCGGTGGTGACGCTAACGACGATGTCGGTATCTTCACCTTCCAGACGGCTGGCCATGCCGCCCATGAATTCCGAGAAGAAATGCCCGCCGCCGCTGCGCCCCATGACGACGCCGATGGCACCTGCCCGACCGGTGACCAGCCGCACGGCATTGGCGTTGGGCCTATAGCCGAATTTGCGGGCAGCCTCCATGACGCGCTCACGCGTTTCCGGGCGCACCTCGGGGTAGCCGCCCAGCGCACGGCTGACCGTTGTGGGAGATAACCCGACCTTTTCCGCAAATTCCTTGAGTTTCATGAGCCCCGCCGTTTTCCCTTGAATGCGGCCAACAGCGTTTAGTTTCAAGCTCCAAAATTTGAAATCGATTTCAATACACGGAAATCGCTTACGCCAAATTTCGAAAACAGGGGGAAACTTTAAGGGCTATTCGCCGTTAAGTGGCGATGAACCCTCTAAAATCGAAACCCATTGACACCGTCTCGCGAATTTGTCAGCTTTGCGAAGTCGAAAGCGTTTTCAATTTAGAGGATGGTTGAAAAACGGCATGGAGGAGTTTTGACGATGAATGTTTCTATGAAAGTTTTGTTCCTGTGCGGCAGCGTGCTGTCCACAGGCTTTGCCGCGCAGGCAGCCGAGATTTCGATGGCTGCGAATTCGACGGGCAAGAACCTGAATTTTATCCGCGAGCAGCTGGTGGAATTCGAAAAGCAGACCGGCCACAAGGTCAAGCTGGTGACGATGCCACCATCATCCAGCGAGCAGTTCAGCCAATACCGACTTTGGCTGGCCGCCGGTAACACCGATGTCGATGTCTACCAGACCGACGTTGTGTGGGCACCGCAGCTGGCCGAGCAGTTCGTTGATTTGACCGAGGCCGCCAAGGACGTCGTTGCCAAGCACTTCCCATCCGTCATCGCGTCACAGACGGTGGATGGCAAGCTGGTTGCCATGCCGATGTATACGGATGCCCCCGCCCTGTTCTACCGCAAGGATTTGCTGGAAAAATACGGCAAGCAGCCGCCCAAGACCTGGAAGGAACTGGCTGAGACAGCCAAGGACGTTCAGGACAAGGAACGGGAAACTGGCCAGAAGGACATGTGGGGCTTCGTGTTTCAGGGCAGCGCCTATGAGGGCCTGACCTGCAACGCGCTGGAATGGATCGCATCTGCTGGCGGCGGCCACATTGTCGAGACCAATGGCGACATCAGCATCAACAATGAGAAAGCCGCAGCTGCCCTTGAAACGGCGAAAAGCTGGATCGGCACGATTTCTCCGCCGGGTGCACTTGCCTATAAGGAAGAGGAAGCACGCGGCGTCTGGCAGACCGGCAATTCCGTGTTCATGCGCAACTGGACCTATGTCTATGCGCTGGGCAATGGCGGCGACAGTTCCATCAAGGGCAAGTTCGGCGTCGTGCCTTTGCCTGCGGGAACGGAAGGCGAAGCGGCAGCCTCCACTCTGGGCGGCTGGAACGCAGCGGTTTCCAAATATTCCAAGAACCAGGAAGCAGCCATTGCGCTGGTGAAATTCCTCGGCTCCGAGGAAACACAGAAGAAGCGGGCGGTCGAGCTTTCCAACATGCCGACCATTGCTTCTCTTTATGACGACAAGGATGTTGCAGCCGCGCAGCCTTTCATGCCGCTGTGGAAGCCTATTTTCGAAACCGCCGTGCCGCGACCATCTGCGGCAACCAAGGTGAAATATAACGAGGTTTCCGCCAAGTTCTGGGGTGCGGTTCACAACACGCTGTCCGGCACCGGCACCGCTGCCGAAAACCTCGAACTTCTCGAAGTCGAGCTCACCGATCTCAAGGGTAACAGCTGGTAACACGGCTTTACACGTCAGGCGGTCGTCACCGGCCGCCTGACCTCTGTTTAAAAACGGTGGGAATTCCTCATGACCAAAATCGCCTCTGACCGGCCTGCGGCAGCAGCAATGACGGGGTCCGATCTACAATCGGAACGTCTGCGCTCCGCATGGCTGTTTCTTGCCCCGACATTTCTGACGCTAGCGCTGGTTGCCGGTTGGCCGCTGATGAGAACGGTCTGGTTCAGCCTGACCGATGCCTCGTTGACCAGCCTTTCCGATGCGCAATTCGTCGGCCTGAAAAACTATCTCTCCTGGATTACGCTGAGCAGCGGCCGCACGGTTTATCGTGGGCTTCTGGCCGACCCCGCCTGGTGGGGTGCGGTGTGGAACACGCTGAAATTCACACTGATATCCGTTTCCGTCGAAACCGTGCTCGGCCTGATCGTCGCGCTGGTTTTGAATGCTGAATTCAAGGGGCGCGGGCTCGTGCGCGCCGCCATCCTTATTCCCTGGGCCATTCCCACCATCGTGTCGGCGCGCATGTGGGCATGGATGTTGAACGACCAATTCGGCATTCTCAACGACATGATGCTCAATCTCGGCCTTATCTCGCAAAAGATCGCCTGGACCGCCAACCCCGAAACCGCGATGACGGCAGTGCTGATCGTGGATGTGTGGAAGACGACGCCCTTCATGGCGCTGCTCATTCTGGCCGGTCTGCAAATGGTGCCGAAGGATATGTATGAGGCCGCCAAGGTGGATGGCATTCATCCCATCAAGGTCTTCTGGCGCGTGACGCTTCCGATGATCCGGCCTGCGCTGATGGTGGCGGTGATTTTCCGCATGCTGGATGCCATGCGCGTCTTCGACCTCATCTACATTCTGACGCCGAACAATTCCCAGACCCGCACCATGTCTGTGCTGGCGCGTGAAAACCTGTTCGACTTCGACAAGTTCGCTTACGGCGCAGCGGCATCGACCATGCTTTTCCTCATCATCGCGTCCATCACCATCATCTATATGTGGCTTGGCCGGGTTAACACCGATGGAGGAGCACGATGACAGCTTCCAGCCTCATCAAGAACACGGCGTTTTATGCGCTGGTTGCGATCATCGTCATCGTTGCGGTGTTTCCGTTCTATTACGCGATCCTGACGAGCTTCAAAACCGGAACGGCGCTGTTCGAAATCAACTATCTGCCGACGAACATCTCGTTCAGCAATTACAGCGACGTGCTGGGCAATGACAGCTTCCTGCGCAATCTCGGCAATTCGCTCATGGTTGCGACCTGCGTCGTCGCCTTGTCGCTTTTCCTTGCCGTAACCGCCGCTTACGCCTTGGCGCGGGTGCGCTTCAGAGGCCGTTCGCTTCTGCTGCTGACAATCCTGTCGGTTTCGATGTTTCCCCAGATTGCGGTGCTTGCCGGTCTGTTCGAGCTCATCCGCTGGGCCGGTGTCTTCAACACGCCGCTTGCGCTGATCTTTTCCTACATGATCTTCACCCTGCCCTTCACGGTCTGGGTTCTGACGACTTTCATGCGGGATCTGCCGGTCGAAATAGAAGAAGCGGCGATCGTCGATGGTGCCTCGCCCTGGGTCATCATCATGCAGGTCTTCCTGCCTTTGATGTGGCCAGCGCTGGTGACCACCGGATTGCTGGCTTTCATTGCCGCTTGGAACGAGTTTCTGTTTGCCCTGACATTCACCTCGTCCAACGAGCAGCGCACGGTGCCGGTCGCCATCGCGCTTCTGTCCGGCAGTTCGCAATTTGAAATTCCATGGGGAACGATCATGGCGGCTTCCGTCATCGTCACCGTCCCTCTCGTCATCCTCGTTCTGATCTTCCAGCGGCGCATCATTTCCGGTCTGACGGCCGGTGGCGTCAAAGGTTAGGAGACCCATTCATGACCAGCATACAATTGCGCAATATTCGCAAATCCTTCGGCGCTTTCGACGTCATCAAGGGCATCGACATGGATATCCGCTCCGGAGAATTCATGGTCTTCGTCGGCCCTTCCGGCTGCGGCAAGTCCACGCTGCTGCGGCTCATTTGCGGCCTGGAGGAAATCTCCGGTGGCGAGCTTTCCTTTGGCGGAGATGTCGTCAACCGGCTTGCACCTGCCCAGCGCGGTGTTGCCATGGTGTTCCAGTCCTATGCGCTTTATCCACACATGACCGTTTTCGAGAATATGGCCTTCGGACTGAAGCTGGCCGGATCGACCAAGGACGAGCGGCGCAAGCGCGTGGAAGCGGCAGCGGAGATGCTGCAGTTGACGCCCTATCTCGAGCGCCTGCCGAAGCAGCTTTCGGGCGGGCAGCGCCAGCGCGTTGCCATCGGTCGTGCCATTGTGCGCGATCCGAAGGTGTTTCTGTTCGATGAACCGCTATCCAACCTCGATGCGGCGCTGCGCGTGGCAACCCGTCTCGAAATAGCCAAATTGAACCGCAGTATGCCTGACACGACAATGATCTATGTTACTCATGATCAGGTGGAAGCCATGACGCTAGCGGACAGAATTTGTGTGTTGCGTGATGGCCGTGTCGAACAGGTCGGCACGCCGCTTGAACTATACGAGACACCCGTCAACACCTTCGTTGCGGGCTTCATCGGGTCACCGAAGATGAATTTCCTCACGGGCAAGCTTGCCGAAGCCTATGGCGCCCACACCGTTGGCATCCGGCCGGAACACATCACTGCGGCATCCGATGCCGGTGGCTGGACAGGTGACATCGTGCATTCGGAAATGCTGGGCTCGGACAGCTTTATCTATGTGGATATGGGCACAGACGAACCGGTGGTGGTGCGCGAAGAAGGCGTTTCCGCCCGACAGCCCGGCCAGAAGCTGACGCTTTCACCGCTGCCTGAACATATTCACCGCTTCGACGCGCAGGGCAACGCACTGCCCAAAGCACAAACGCGCGCCGCCTGAACCCATCGAGACCCTCTTCACCGGCAGTCCTCTCAACGCGCCGGTCCACCAAGGAGCATGACCATGACTATCAATACCGTCGTCTGGGGCGAAAACATCCACGAACACATCAATGAGACGGTTCGTTCGATCTACCCCAACGGCATGCACAACACGATCGCAGATGCGCTGAACCAGACGCCCGAGATCAATGCCACCACCGCAACCCTGCAGGAGCCGGAACACGGGCTTTCGCAGGAACGGCTCGATAACACGGACGTTCTGGTCTGGTGGGGCCACAAGGACCATGGCGCGGTTCAGGACGAGATCGTCGAGCGCGTTGCCAAGCGCGTCTGGGAAGGCATGGGCCTGATCGTTCTGCATTCCGGCCACTTCTCCAAGCCGTTCAAGCGCCTGATGGGTACACCCTGCGCGCTGAAATGGCGTGAGGCGGGCGAGCGTGAGCGTTTGTGGAACATCAATCCCCGCCACCCTATTACAGCAGGTCTGCCGGAGCATTTCGAACTCGAAAACGAGGAAATGTATGGCGAGCAATTCTCCGTGCCGGAGCCGCTGGAAACCGTCTTCATTTCATGGTTCCAGGGTGGTGAGGTGTTCCGTTCCGGTCTGACATGGCGTCGCGGTGCCGGTAACATTTTCTATTTCCGCCCCGGACACGAGACCTACCCGACCTATCACGATGCCAATGTGCAGAAGGTCATCAGCAATTCCGTGAAGTGGGCCTATAATCCGGCTGGCTCGCTGAAGAGCATTCACGAAGCGCCGAACGTGCCGGTCGACAAGGCACCGGAGAAAATCGAAGAGCGCGGCCCCAAGCTGCACTCTGCCGGCGAAGCAGGTTACAGGTAATCGATCATGAAACTTCTTATTCTTGGAACGGGCGGCATGGCCAATAATCATGCCATGCATTTCTCCCAGATCTCAGGCGTCGAACTGGTTGCGGCGGTGGATGTGGACGATGTCATCGTGCGCGCCTTTGCGGCGCGCCACAATATTCCGCTGACCTTCACCTCGCTGGACGAGGCGATTGCCTGGGGTGAATTCGACGCGGTTGCCAATGTGACGCCGGATGCGATCCACCACCCGACCAGCCTGAAGTTGCTGGCGGCTGGCAAGCATGTGTTTTGCGAAAAGCCACTGGCTGAAAGCTATGCCAAGGCAGCCGAAATGGCCGATGCGGCAGAAAAAGCCGGACTGGTGGCCATGGTCAACCTGACCTATCGCAATGTTGCACCGCTACAGGCCGCACGGCAGATGGTTCTGGACGGCAAGATCGGCAAGTTGCGTCATCTGGAAGCCTCCTATCTCCAGAGCTGGCTGGTCTCCAAGGCCTGGGGCGACTGGATGACGGAGAGCAAGTGGCTGTGGCGTCTCTCCACCAAGCACGGCTCCAATGGCGTACTGGGTGACGTTGGAATTCACATCCTCGACTTTGCCTCCTACGGCGCGGCAAGCGATGTGGAGCGCATCTTCACTCGCCTGAAAACCTTCGACAAATACGAAGGCAACAGGATCGACGTCTATGATCTGGACGCCAATGACAGCTTCACCATGACTGCCGAACTTGAAAACGGCGCCATGGGTGTCATCCATGCCAGCCGCTGGGCGACAGGACACCTGAACGAGCTTCGCCTGCGCCTGCATGGCGACAAGGGTGCCGTCGAAGTCGTCCACACGCCCGACTATTCCACGCTGCGCGGATGCCTGGGCGAGGATGTGGAAAAGGCGATCTGGAGAGACATCGAGGTCGAGCCTGTCGAGACCAACTACCAGAAATTCGCCAAGGCGGTGATGGAAGGTGGCACCGCCGATCCTGACTTCCGCCACGCAGCCAATCTGCAGAAGGTGCTCGATCTCTCGATCGTGACTGATCGCGAACGACGTGAGATTGCGGTTACGGCCTGATCAGAGCCGGCACATTACAATCAAAGAAAGGCGGCCTCTGAGGTCGCCTTTTTCTTTTGTTCCTATCTTATGCGGAATCCCTAAAAAGAGTGCGGTGCAGCATCAGAAATCTGCTTGCCTTGAAATGATAATATGACTTTAATGTCTAGATAATATCAGTTTGCAGGTACGATATGCGCTCCAGCTTTCGGCTCCCCTCCACGCAATTGCTTTCCGTCTAACGCGGAAAGCCGGCATCCGCCTGAGTTTCTGGCGGCGTGTCCAATGTGTGCGGAACCCCGAAACCACATGCAACATAAAGGGAAGAGAAGTGAAAATCGCCATTGTAGGGTGCGGATCACGTCACAAGATGTTCCGCGATTCCGTCACCGAGGATTATGCGGATAAACATGAGATCGTCGCTCTGTGCGACAGCAATGCGCATCGCCTGGGAGAGGCGGCGAATGCAATTTCCAAACCGGGCACCAATGGCGTTCCGACCTATCTTGCCGAAAATTTCGATCAGCTGATTGCCGAGCAGAAGCCGGACACGATTGTCGTGGCCACGCCGGATTTTCTGCATTCCGACTATATCGTGCGGGCTTTCGAGGCCGGTTGCGATGTGATCTGCGAAAAGCCGCTGACCATCGACCTTTCGCGGCTGAAGCAGATCGTGGATGCGCAGGCCCGCACGGGCCGCAAGGTGATGGTCACCTTCAACTATCGCTACTCCCCTGCCCGCACCCAGATCAAGGAAATGCTGACGTCCGGCGTGATCGGCAGGGTGACAGCGGTCGATTTTCGCTGGCATCTCGACCGCGTGCATGGCGCGGATTACTTCCGACGCTGGCACAGACACAAGGAAAATTCCGGCGGGCTTCTGGTGCACAAGTCCACCCACCATTTCGATCTTCTCAACTGGTGGCTGGCATCCGCGCCGACGCAGGTTTTCGCCTCCGGTCAGCGCGCCTTCTACCGCCCTGAAACAGCGGTGGAACTGGGGCTGCAAGATCACGGCCCGCGCTGTGCGGACTGTCCCGTGGCGGAAAGATGTGCTTTCCGCCTGGATCTTTCCGCCGACCCGCAACTGCGCGCGCTTTATCTCGATGCCGAAGACGAGGATGGCTATTTCCGCGACCGCTGTGTTTTCGATGAAGATATCGGCATTGAGGACACGATGCAGGCCCATATCCGCTACGCATCCGGTGTGACGGCCAATTACACGCTGACGGCCTATTCCCCTTGGGAGGGGCTGGAAATCCGTTTTCAGGGTACCAAGGGCGAGATTGTGCACAAGCACATCGAGGTTCACGGCGTATTCGGCGGCGTGCGTGACCATGCGGATGAGGAAGCCATTACCACCGAACTGCATCTGGCAGGCGAAAAGCCAAGGATGATCGAGGTTCCCAAAGCCACAGGTAACCATGGCGGCGCAGACCCGGTGATGCTCGGCTATATCTTTGCGCCCGACACGATGGAGCCGGATCGCTACAATCGCGCTTCCGACCATATTTCCGGGGCATGGTCGATTCTGACGGGGATCGCAGCAAATGCGTCTATCGAGACAGGATCGGCAGTGAACATTCAGTCGATGCTGACGTCGCGCGGCATTCGAATCTGACGTCAGGCGATGAACGACAGATGGGCGGGCGCAGCCTGCCCCAATGATCCAAGCGCAAATAACATCAAAGGATTTTGGGGATCTAAAAGTGGAAAAGCCTGCCGCGGGAGGAGGTGCGGCAGGCTTTAAACTTGATCGACAACTGGGAGGAGGAGTGTTGTCGATCCACATCTGGCGACGCTGGGAGGAGGAGTGCGTCGCTTCGATGATTTGAATATAGCGATGCCGACGAAATTTAACAGAGCAAGTCTCGCAATGCAGCAATGCATTATTGCATAGCTCAAAAAGGCCTGCACGGTTTTTCATCACATCCGCGTTTATACGCTGTGATCAGACGTCTCTATGCACCTGAAAACCGGCGAAAGATTGATTGACCGGCATCAATTCGATGGCGTTGATGTTGATGTGCTTGGGCTGGGACGCCACCCAATGGATGGTATTGGCGATATCGTCAGGCAGAATCGGATTGACGCCCTTGTAAAGCGTATCAGACGCATCCTGATTGCCACCGGTGCGAACGACCGTAAACTCAGTCTCGCACATGCCCGGCTCGATGGACGTGACGCGAACGCCCTTGCCATGCATATCCGAGCGCAGCCCCAGAGAAAACTGGCGCAAAAACGCTTTCGTGCCCGCATAGACATTGCCACCGGCATAAGGCCAATGGGCCGCGACGGAAGACAGGTTGATGACGATGCCGCGACGCTCGATCAAGACCGGCAGAAGATGATGGGTAATGTTCAGCAGGCCGGTGATATTGGTGTTGACCATGGTGTGCCAGTCCTTGAGCGGCACCTGCGGTGCAGCAGCCGTGCCAAGCGCCAGACCCGCATTATTGACCAATACGTCGATATCCTTGAATTCGGCAGGCAAAACCTCGAACTCCGACGCCATGGCGGCTTCATCGGTAATATCGAACACCATGCCATGGAAGTTCGATCCCAGCTCTTCGCCCAGCTTGGCGAGGCGATCTGCCCGGCGGCCCGTGCCGATGACTTTCCAGCCATCTTTCGCAAACAGTCTGGCCGTTGCCTGACCGAAGCCCGACGTGGCGCCAGTGATGAGAATTGTTCCGCTCATATGAATCTCTCCGCTATCAATCTGTCTTTTTAAGAAGGGCTTCGGCTGCCTGCCGCAAGCACTCTTTGAAGGCCGTCAGGTCGGTATAAAGCGCATCTTCCGGTGCATCACCCACAACGACGACACCGCCGCGGCGGACAATGCCACCATGCAACATGAGGTTATCCGCCATATCGAAGTTTTCGATGGAAAGGCCGTCGGCCCCGCGGTAACGCCCCGTTTCGTCCTGCGTCGCCTCATTGCCGTAATAGCCCATGATGCGCTTGAAATGATTGGCCGCGACATTGGTGTACGCAAAGACCGGCTTGCCCAAAGCGCACATGAAGCCGAGTTCGTAACTCGTGCCCGTATCCGCAGCAATGCCGCGAAAAGGCGTGAGGTTGGCGATGACGGCATCCGCCTCCAACATCATCTGCTCATCCACCGCATTGATGTTGCAGCCATGGCCGATCTTCGTATCTGCGGGCGGGATGTGCAAATCGCCCGGCGAGAGGGGCGTAAACCCGGCTTCGCGAGCAAGCTCTGCCTTGGCATCGAGCATTTCACGGGCATTCGGCAGAAACACTTCCGGCCCGGCGAGGTAAATTTTGACTGGCATGGGGATAAGGCACTTTTTAAAACAGAAAACTCCAGACAACCTAACCCGGTGCTTTGCGGAGATGCAAGGCCGCCTTGCGCGTAGAAAAGCACCATGAAACGGTATCGCGATCCCGCAGTTTCGGTTATTAGGCCCAGACCCAATCCAGCAGTGGAGATGAAGATGGCAGCGACGATCCGTTATCACGAAGGCGATATTTCCAAAGCCGATGCAGCCCGCTACACGGGTGCCGTCGCCATCGATACGGAAACGCTGGGACTGGTGCCGCGTCGTGACCGGCTCTGTGTGGTGCAGCTTTCGCCGGGCGATGGCAGCGCGGACGTGATCCGCATTGCCGCAGGCCAGAAGGAAGCCCCTAATCTCGTCGCCATGCTGGAAGACCCGGCCCGGCAGAAGATTTTCCATTATGGCCGGTTCGATATTGCCGTTCTTTTCCACACATTCGGCGTCACCTCCTCCCCTGTTTTCTGCACCAAAATCGCCTCGCGCCTTTGCCGCACCTATACGGATCGCCATGGGCTAAAGGACAATCTGAAGGAAATGCTGGAGGTGGATATCTCCAAGGCACAACAATCCTCCGATTGGGCCGCCGAAAAGCTTTCTCCCGCCCAGCTGGAATATGCCGCATCCGACGTGCTTTATCTTCACGCCCTGCGTGACAAACTGACGACACGGCTGATCCGCGACGGGCGCTACGAACATGCGGAAGCCTGCTTTGCCTTTCTGCCCACCCGTGCAAAGCTGGACCTGCTGGGTTGGGAAGACACGGATATTTTCGCGCATAGCTGATCGCCTCATGCGGCGAGCGATGCCTCTGCACACGCCATGGTTAGCGAAACGTTAATCTTTCACCTTCATCCTTGCTTTGATGATTCGATAATTTTCATGTGCCTGCGCTGCGAAAGCTGCGCAGCTGTTGAGCAATGCGCCGCATGAGCGGACGGGAATAAGACCTGTGTCGTCGCCAAAGGCCAATCTGTCAAAAGAGGCCTGTTCAAGCTGATATGTGTGGGCGTTTCACGCCGCACACCTGTCAACAAGAAGGGAGCGCACCATGCTGCCGCCTGTCAGTGCCGTTTCCGCAGTCGATGTTTCGTTTCAAACCGCCGGTTCGCGTCCGGACAACACGCAAACGCCAGTTCCCGTCCACCCCACTCCGCAAGTCGGACAGGAGGCCGCGACCGCTGGCGCCAGCGCGACGGTGCGCGCCGTATCCGGTGAGCTTCGCCTGTCCCAGAATGTCAGCGTGTTGGCCGAAACGCTGGGCAAGTTGATGAACATTGCCCGCATGGATGGCGAAGCCGCCGAGGCCTATGTAAACCGGCTGGTAGCAACCATGCAGACCCTGCCCGCAGAGCAGAAAGCCGGGCTGGAAAAGCAGCTTGGCAACATTTTGCACGGCATAAGCCTTTCCATGCTGGCCGATGTTCTGAAAAACTCCGCAGGGCCGGAGGCCGCGAGACTGGCTGTGATGTTCGAGCTTGCCCGCTCCAGCAATGCCGCCAAGGGCGCAAAAATATCCGTCTCTTCCTATTTGCAGGATCTGTTGCCGCAAAGTGCAGTGACCTTGCCGACACCAGCGCGCAATCCGTCTGCGATGCCCGTAGTGACCAGCGGCCTGCAGCTGGACACCACGGAAATCATTTTGCCGATGGATAAAAGCGAAGGTAAGACGCTTGGAAAGCAGGCTGCAACGCCAGCTGCTGAAACCGACGATCCGGCACTGCCAAAGCCAGCCGCAACCCTGTCAACATCAGGCACCGCCGCACCAGCAAAGCCGCTTGCTCAGAGCCCGGTTGCAGAGCAGATCACCCGCTTGGCCACTGCGCTGACGCCTTTACCAGTCACCAGCGCCACATTGGTGGAGAGTAGCGACACCGATTTGGTTGAGCTTCCCGTGAACCGGCCTATAACGAATCAAAGCCAGCCCGTGGAAGCTAGGGCACCCGAGGTCAAGTCCGGCCTGCCGGAAGCGGCCGTGCCATCGCGCATGCCACCAAGCGCGCCTCCCCAGGTGGAGGGCGACGGCACCAATCCAGTCATCGGCAACCAGCTTGCCGGTGCGACGGTCAAAGATATGGAAGCCCTGCTTTTCACCGCGCTTCTTGGCAAGTTGCCGGAGCGCGCCGAGGCGGCTGCGCTGCCCGCCCTGCTTCCGCCGCAGCCCGATGTGGATGCAGAGCATGCAATGAAACCTCATTTGGCAACGGTACCGGTGGCGCCGCATGTGAAACCGGCGGAAACCGCGCAGGATGAGGAAATGCTTTCCGCCGCCCGTCCGGAGATGGCGGCGGCACAGAGGATAGCCGCAGCGGCTGGAGACGCCGAAAATGCGATCTTAAACCAGCCGAGCCTGCATTCGGCGGTGGCAGCGTTGATTACCAAGGAAGGCATACCCCTGCCCTTCGTCAATTATCCGGCGGCCAAGGACGAACCGGATTCCGATGCTCCGCCACGCGGACGCTGGCCTTCTTCCGAAGGCAGTTCAGAAGGACAAGAGGACGGCGGAGAACAGACCGAACAGGGTTCGGACCAGGAAGAACGCACGGCCGCCAATGACGAGATCATCGACCATTCCGTATCTGAAGGTGCGAATGATGACGGTGCGGCTGGCAATGCCGAATCCTATTATCTGCGAATGAGCGGCTTTTCCTGAGCAAGCCTCATTTCGCGCCCACCGCCTTCGCAGACACGAAAAAACCCGCCGGATCGCTCCGGCGGGTTTCTCATTTCAAAGGCAGTGACGATTACTCGGTGCGGTTCTTCAGAGCCGCGCCGAGGATGTCGCCGAGCGAAGCGCCGCTGTCGGACGAACCGAACTGAGCAACAGCTTCCTTCTCTTCTGCGATTTCCAGAGCCTTGATCGAAAGCATGACCTTGCGATCCTTCTTGGAGAAGTTGACGACGCGGGCGTCGAGAACCTGACCAACCGAGAAACGCTCAGGACGCTGATCGTCACGATCGCGTGCCAGGTCGTTGCGGCGGATGAAGGATGTGAGGTCTTCGTGAGCAACCAGCTTCACTTCGATGCCGCCTTCGTTCACGCCGATAACTTCAGCGGAAACAACAGCGTTCTTGCGCAGTTCGCCGGATGTTGCGGCTTCGCCAACATTATCCTTGCCGAGCTGCTTGATACCGAGCGAGATGCGTTCCTTTTCGACGTCAACGTCAAGAACGACAGCCTTAACGGTGTCACCCTTGTTGTATTCTTCGATGACCTGCTCGCCTGGACGGTTCCAGTCGAGGTCGGACAGGTGAACCATGCCGTCAACGTCGCCTTCGAGACCAATGAACAGGCCGAATTCGGTCTTGTTCTTGACTTCGCCTTCGACTTCAGTGCCGGCTGGATGGCTGAACGCAAATGCCTGCCATGGGTTTTCGAGGGTCTGCTTGAGGCCCAGCGAAATACGACGCTTGGAAGGATCGACTTCGAGAACAACAACGTCGACGTCCTGTGTCGTGGACAGGATCTTGCCGGGGTGTACGTTCTTCTTGGTCCAGGACATTTCGGAAATGTGGATCAGGCCTTCGATGCCTGGCTCCAGCTCTACGAATGCACCGTAGTCGGTGATGTTCGTAACCGTACCGGAAATCTTCTTGCCAACTGGATACTTGGCAGAGATGCCATCCCAAGGATCAGACTCGAGTTGCTTCATGCCGAGCGAGATGCGGTGGGTTTCCTGGTTGATACGGATGATCTGAACCTTGACCGACTGGCCAATGTTGAGGATTTCCGAAGGATGGTTGACGCGGCGCCAAGCCATATCAGTGACGTGCAGCAGGCCGTCGATGCCGCCGAGGTCAACGAACGCACCGTAATCGGTGATGTTCTTGACGACGCCGTCAACAACCTGGCCTTCTTCGAGGTTCTGAACGATTTCAGAACGCTGCTCGGCGCGGGACTCTTCGAGAACCGTACGACGCGATACAACGATGTTGCCGCGACGCTTGTCCATCTTGAGGATTTCGAACGGCTGCGGGTTGTGCATCAGAGGTGTAACGTCGCGGATCGGACGAATGTCGACTTGGCTGCGTGGAAGGAACGCAACAGCGCCATCCAGATCGACGGTGAAACCACCCTTGACCTGGTTGAAGATAACGCCTTCGACGCGTTCGCCAGCTTCGAACTTGGCTTCGAGCTTGACCCAGCTCTCTTCGCGGCGAGCCTTCTCGCGCGACAGAACGGCTTCGCCCAGAGCGTTTTCAATGCGCTCAACGTAAACTTCGACTTCGTCGCCGACCTTGAGAGTGCCGTCCTTGGACTTCGCTCCGAATTCCTTCAGCGGAACGCGGCCTTCGACCTTGAGGCCGACGTCAACGATTGCAACATCCTTTTCGATCGCCGTGACGATACCTTTGGCAACATAGCCTTCGGCAAGGTCATTGGAAGAGAAAGACTCTTCGAGCAGGGCTGCGAAATCGTCGCGCGTGGGGGTAGCTACTGACATTAAATCTCCTGAGAGTGTTCCTGTTCAAGAACACAAAGCGCCGGGGGTTCGCGTTGATCACTCCCGAAATCCATGCCCGCCTCTTACATTGTGAGGCTTTCCGGCGCAGGACATGCTTTCGGGACATTCCGGTCTAAACGGGGGCCGAAGCTTCGGGTTCCCCGCAAATTCATCTGTTCAGGGCAGCATCGATAATCGATTTGGCCGCCTGAAACGCCGCCTCTATACCCATTTCCGACGTATCAAGCAAGTGCGCGTCTTCAGCTGGTTTCAACGGACTGTCGGCACGGCCCATGTCGCGCTCATCACGCTTTTTCACATCATCGAAAATCGCGTCAAAATCGGGCTCTCCACCGCTGGCAACAATCTCATCGTAGCGACGCCGCGCACGCACGCCCGGCGATGCCGTGACATAGAGCTTCACCGGCGCGTTAGGGCAGACTACCGTGCCGATATCCCGGCCATCCAGCACCGTGCCCGGCTCCTTTGCCGCAAAAGCACGCTGCGCTTCGACCAGCGCGCGCCGCACGGCAGGCATCACGGCCACTTTGGACGCAGCCTCTCCGACCTCGTGCTTTGCCAGCACGGCGCGGTCGAGGCCGGCCAAATCAAGTGTCAGTGCGGTCTTTTCGGCAACCGCCTCGTCATTCAGCGGCAAGCCGGCATCCAGCAGGGCCTTGGCGGTGGCGCGGTAGGTCAGCCCGGTATCCAGATGATGGAAACCATAGACGTCCGCAATCCTGCGCGAAAGCGTGCCCTTGCCCGCAGCAGCCGGTCCGTCTATGGCGATAGTGAATGTCATTATAGATATATCCTGCTCTGGCTTGGCCGAATGATGGGCTGACGCTTATTATAAGCGCTCATGCCGATCATCAAGAGAGGCTGAAAACCGTGTCGCCGTGCGGCCTTTGAAGTTTATCTTTGACAGGAAAGGCGTCAGCGATTAATGGGACCGGCTAGAATTTTACCGTCTACTGCCGGAAACACGGCGTAAACACCGAACTCATCTCACAATTTGAGGCTTAGACAGTGGCAAAAGCGGACCTTGGAACCAAGCGCACAGACCCGGATACCGGCAAGAAATTTTACGACCTGAATCGCGATCCTATCGTTTCTCCTTACTCGGGCAAGTCCTGGCCGCTTTCCTTCTTCGAGGAAACGACCGCTGCCAAGAAGATGGAACAGGCTGAAGAAGAAGAAGTCGCAGAAGTCGATACCGAAAACACGGAAGTCGAACTCGTACCGCTGGAAGACGCCGACGCCGACGCAAGCGCCGACGACATTCCAGATATCGACGGCGACGACGATGTCGAACTCGACGATGACGACGATACATTCCTGGAAGCCGACGAAGACGAAGATGACGACGACGTCTCCGGCATCATTGGCGTGAACGGCGACGACGACGACGCCTGATTTCCACATGATTTTTCGCCCGGCGTCAAAAAAATGTCGTCGGGCGAATTTTTCGGCTTGCCATTACCCAGAAGCGGAAGTATCAAGCCGCCACCGGAGCAGACAAGCGCTTCGGTTCCCGGAACCGGATCAAGAATGCCGGAACCCTTATGGGGCTATAGCTCAGCTGGGAGAGCGCTTGCATGGCATGCAAGAGGTCAGCGGTTCGATCCCGCTTAGCTCCACCAAATCTCTTTCAAGATAAATTTCCATTTAAATCCAAGCACATCAGTGATGTTTGAACTGTCGGTGCATTTTTCCGTCATGTGGTTCGTAGCATGTGGCGTGATATTCGGCTGAATGCCGACCATATCACGTCGTCATCGGCCCTCCTCGGGAACTATCCTCCTATCCTTTTGTTAGCGGCAGAAGAACTTGGAGAATAAAAGATGGCAGACAGGCCGGTTCACAGCTGCACTGAGACGCAATGATTGTTGCGCTTCCTCTCACAGCCTTCCCCCGCATTATTCCAGGACGTCACGAAGCCGACAATCGAGACGGATGCTGTGCTGGATACCTTGAACCACTTACGCACTTGATCGTTGAAGGTGAAATCGACCCGTCCTTTCTGATTACCCGTCGTATTGGGCGGGAAGACGGGCCGGAAGCCTACAAGACCTTCCGGGACAGCGGGATGGCTGCATCAAGGTTGTCATCCGCCTCCACTACCGACGCCAGAATAATGATCACAGGAACCATAGCATGCTCGATAAACTGGCGCTGACGAATGAAGAGACCGGCACCGTTGCCAACAATGCCTGGGGGCCGGTTCTGACCGAAAGTGGCACGCGCTTTCGGCTTTGGGCACCTAGCCAGAATGCCGTGAAACTTCGTCTTTCCGGCGATCACGCCATGACACGCTTGGGGGATGGCTGGTTCGATATTGAAATCGATCATCAGCCGTGTGGCGAGGCTTATGGTTTTGTGCTGGATAACGGCCAAGTGGTGCCAGACCCTGCTTCGCACGCGCAACAGACGGATGTCTCGGGCCTTTCGATATTGACGGACCCGAAGGCTTACGACTGGCAGCATTCCGACTGGCGTGGGCGCCCCTGGCATGAAACCATTGTCTACGAACTTCATGTGGGAGCCTTTACCCCGGAAGGCACGTTTCATGCGGCGGCTGCCAAGCTGGCGCAGCTTGCAGAGCTAGGCGTAACTGCTGTCGAACTTCTGCCGCTGGCACAATTTCCCGGGTCCAGAGGCTGGGGATATGATGGTGTGATGCATTATGCGCCGCACAATGCCTATGGCTCACCGGACGATCTCAAGGCCTTTATCGATACGGCGCATGGTCTGGGCCTGATGGTGTTTCTGGACGTGGTCTATAACCACTTCGGACCGGAGGGAAATTTCCTTAGCCAATATGCGCCAGCGTTTTTCCGTGAGGGCAAGCAGAATGACTGGGGCGACCAGATCGCTTTCGAATGCCCGGCGGTGAGACGTTATTTCATCGACAATGCGATTTACTGGCTGCACGAATTCCGGCTGGATGGCCTGCGTTTCGATGCGGTCAACGAAATCAAGGACGACGACAGCGAGACCCATATTCTGGAAGAGATTTCCACCACTGTCCGCAACAGCATCAGGGACCGCCATGTGCATCTGATGATCGAAAACCCGCCAAACGGTACGGACCTGCTGGCGCAGGAATTGTTTCTGGCGGACTGGAATGACGGGTTTCACCACGTCATCCACCGCATTTTGACCGGAGAAACCAGCGGGATTTTCGAGAAATTTGCGCCTGAACCTTTCGAAAAACTGCGCAAGATCATGGCCGAGGGTTATCTGGACCGTGGCGAACCGATCGTCAGCGATGCACTGCCGCCTAGCAGATGCCTGCCGCCGACTGCCTTCATCCATTTTCTGCAGAACCACGATCAGGTTGGAAACCGCGCGCTTGGCGACCGCCTGCATACGATAATCGATGAGCAGACCTACAAGACGCTGATGACGGTGCTGATGTTGTCGCCGCAGATTCCACTCATCTTCATGGGCGATCATTACAAGGACGACACACCCTTTCACTTCTTCGCCGATTACGACGGCGAACTGGCCGATGCGATGCGGGAAAACCGTGCGCCGGAGGCGGAAAACTTCGGCGGTTATCCCGAGGGGAAATCCGCAGAGGATATTCCCGACCCCAATGAGGAAGCGACATTTACCGGATCTAAAATCGATTGGGCACAGGCGGAGACCGCCAAGGGCAAAGCCTGGTCATCCTGGCTGCGCGGGCTGATAGAGGTCCGCCGCGAACACATCGTTCCGCAGCTGTCTGATGTCAAAGACTCCTCAGGCACCGTATTGTCCGCCCCTGAACAATGCGTTTTCGTGGACTGGACCATCGGCAGTATTGTGTTGCAACTGCGGCTGAACCTTTCAGACGAAACGATCCGGCTGGAGCCCGATCTCGGCACATGCCTGTGGCCGGTGGACGCGGAAGAATCAACGTCAGAGCTGCCTCCCGTGTCTGTAGCGTTCTTTTTTCGCGAGCGGTGACTGTCCGTAGTTGCTTTACGCGACTAACTTCAAAAAAATGACGATAATCAAGGCACTTACCGTCCAGAATGGTGGGGGATATCTTGCGTTTGGAACGGAACGCCCGCACAAATCATTTTAGTAGGTTAGTGATATAAAATGTTTCGCTCGTTATCGCTGATGACAGGCTACCGACAGAAGCGACAGATCAGGGATGATGATGAGAGAACCGCAAAGCAAGGCTACCACAGGCGTCGAAGGACTTGATGATATTCTGTCCGGGGGCCTTTCAAGGCGGCACGTCTTCTTGCTTGAGGGATCTCCTGGTACGGGCAAAACCACCATTGCCCTTCAATTTCTGATCGAAGGTGCTATTCGCGGCGAACGCTGTCTTTATATCAGCCTGTCAGAATCCGACGAGGAACTGCGCGATAGTGCTGCCTCCCACAATATGGTTCTCAACGAGAACATCGAAATCTTCGAGCTCGTACCGCCGGAAAGCCTGCTGGATAGCGAGCAGCAGCAGAGCCTGCTTTACTCATCCGATCTTGAACTAGGCGAGACGACGAAGCTCATTTTCGGTGCTTTCGAACGCATCAAGCCCGACCGTGTGGTCATCGATAGCCTTTCTGAAATCCGCCTGCTAGCGCAGAGTTCTTTGCGGTATCGACGCCAGATTCTGGCGTTGAAGCATTATTTCTCCAAGTCCGGCGCGACAGTCCTTTTGCTGGACGATCTGACAGCGGACGTACTGGACAAAACCGTGCATAGCGTCGTTCATGGCGTGATCCATCTGGAGGAGCTGTCGCCAAATTATGGCTCTGAGCGTCGCCGCGTTAGAATTCTGAAATATCGCGGTCAGGCCTATCGGGGTGGCTACCACGATTTCGTCATCCGCACCGGTGGCGTTGCTGTATTCCCTCGCCTTCGCGCCATCGAACACAAGACGTCGTTCAAGCGGGATACGCTGAGCAGCGGCATCGAGCGGCTCGACGGCCTTCTGGGCGGTGGAGTTGATCGTGGCTCCAGTACCCTGTTGATCGGCCCTGCGGGAACGGGCAAAAGCATTTTCGGCTTCCAATTTATCGATGCCGCGATCAAGCGCGGTGAAAAGGCCGCCGTCTTTGTTTTTGACGAAGAACTGGGCCTGCTTTTCAATCGCATGAAGGAAATGGGCATCGACCTCGAAAAATTGCGCGAGGACGGGCTGCTGCATATCGAGCAGCTGGATGCGGCGGAACTATCGCCCGGCGAGTTTGCGCAGCGCGTCCGGGAGCGGGTTGCGACCTATGATGCAAAAACGGTGCTGATCGACAGCGTCAACGGTTATCAGGCAGCAATGCCGGAAGAAAATGCGCTCATCCTGCATATGCATGAGCTACTGCAATTCCTCAACCGCCAAGGCGCCAACACGTTTTTGACCGTTGCCCAGCATGGTCTCGTGGGTGACATGAAATCGCCGGTCGATGTGACCTATCTGGCCGATACCGTCATTCTGCTTCGTTACTTTGAGGCAGCTGGTCGGGTGAGACGCGCCGTTTCCGTCATCAAAAAACGCACCGGCAGGCACGAAGACACCATCCGCGAATACAGAATCGACAGTCGTGGTTTGACGTTGGGAGAACCTGTCTCCGGCTTCCAGGGCGTGTTGCGCGGCGTGCCAGTGCTGACGGGTGAACAGCCGGCTCTTTCGCCGACGAACGGGAGTTCGGAAAATTTTTGATCCCGGACATTTGGCAATCGTCTATGCGCCGACCGGCAGAGACTCGCAAATCGCAGCATCCCTCCTGAAAGAGGCCGGGATACATTCCAAATCTGTCGATACGCTTTCTGAAATCGTCTCTAGCCTGGATGACGACGTCGCTTTCGTGGTCGTGACTGAAGAAACGTTGCGCTCCGCAGACCTGCGATCCCTTTCCTCATGGGTTGGCGCGCAGGCCGCATGGTCCGATCTTCCCTTCATCGTGCTGACCCATCGCGGTGGTGGGCCGGAGCGAAACCCGGCTGCGCTGAGATTGTCGGAAATTCTCGGCAATGTCAGCTTTATCGAGCGTCCGTTTCACGCAACGACCTTTATCAGCGTTTCGCGAACCGCCTTCCGAAACAGGCTTCGCCAGTTCGATGCCCGATTGCAGATCGAGGCATTGGCAGATGGCGAGCGCTGGCTTCAGACGGCGTTGAACGCCGGGCGTCTGGGATCGTGGGAACTCGATCTCGCCTCGAAAACGCTGATCTGCTCCAACAGATGCAAATCGATATTCGGCTACGCTCCACGAGACGAATTCGGCTATGAACACCTGCTCGCCAGCGTGCACCCGGAAGACCGCGACCGTATGCAGGCCGCCGTGCGCGAAACAATCGAAAGCGGCAAGGAATATGCCATCGAGTACAGGGTTATCTGGCCCGACGGATCCTTGCACTGGGCCGAGATCAATGCCCAGCTTGATCGTGACCGAAACGGCGTGGCTGTAAAGATGGTGGGCGTGTCCGCCGATATTACCGAGCGGATGGAGGTGCTGGAAAAGCAGCGCCTCATCAACGAAACGCTGGAATTGCGCGTGGCCGAACGCACGGCCGAGCTTTTGAAAGCCCATCAAACCGTCATGGCGGAAATGGAGCATCGACAACGGGCCGAAGAGCAGCTTCGTCAGGCGCTGAAGATGGAAGCCATCGGCCAGTTGACCGGCGGCGTCGCGCACGATTTCAACAATCTGCTGATGGCGGTCATGGGCAATCTGGAACTGCTGGCCAAACACGCCGCAGGCGACGAGAAGGCAACACGGCTGATCGATGGTGCCTTGAAAGGTGCCAAGCGCGGTGCCTCGCTAACCCAGCGGCTTCTGGCCTTTGCCCGCCGCCAGGACCTTCAGGTCAAGCCTGTGGATATGCCCAAGCTGGTGGAAGACATGGGCGATCTTCTGCGACGCTCCGTCGGATCGGCCATCACGCTGGAGTGGGCGCTGGGCACTCATATTCCTTTTGCGCTGGGTGATGCAAACCAGATCGAACTGGCGCTGCTCAACCTCGTCGTCAACGCGCGCGATGCGACGCCGGATGGCGGGACGATCACGCTGGGTCTGCGCGAAACACAAATTGCTCGCGACACGCCGGAGCTTGTGGCCGGAGATTACGTTGTGCTGTCTGTAACAGACACCGGCGTTGGCATGGACAGCGAGACGCTCAAGAAAGCCATTGATCCGTTTTTCTCGACCAAGGAACTGGGCAAGGGAACGGGTCTTGGCCTGTCCATGATCCATGGTCTGGCCTTGCAGCTGAAAGGCGCGTTGGTGCTGAAAAGCACCAAGGGCGAAGGTACGACTGCCGAATTGTGGATTCCGGTGAGCGACCGTGGCGCTGAGCAGATCAGCCTTTCGCCCACCCCCGCCGTGGTCGATTACTCTGCTGACAGGCGACTGAAGATTCTGATGGTGGACGATGACGCGCTCATCGCCATGAGTTCGGTCGATATGCTGGAAGACCTCGGCCATGATGTGGTGGAGGCAAGCTCCGGCAAACAGGCGCTCGACATCCTTGCCAGCGACCCGACCTTCGATCTGCTGGTCACCGACTTTTCTATGCCGGGAATGAATGGGGCAGAGCTTTCGAGAAAAGCGCGTGAACTGCTACCGGCCCTGCCCATTCTGATTGCCACGGGCTATGCCGATCTTCCTGAAGGAACGGACCTAGAAATCACCCGGCTGGGAAAACCCTATACGCAGGACCAGCTGGCAAGCGAAATCGCCAAGGTTCTAGCCTCGACCAGCATGTAGACGGTGAAGCGTCTGCATCGATTATTCGGTGATTTCCTCACCCGTCATCTGCATGAACCTTGCCAATGCCACACCGGCATTCAGCATGTGTTCGCGCATGATGAGGCTCGCCTGATTGGCATCGCCCTGCATGATGGCGCGGATGATCGCTTCATGTTCCCGGTTCGAGGAATGCAGACGTTCGGGATAACGCAGCTGCGTGCGACGAAACGGCAACAGGCGCGCGCGCAGTCTCATCAGTTCCTCAAACAGAAAATCATTATGGGCGCTGCGATAAAGCAATTCGTGAAAGGCGAGGTTCAGCTCGTCATATTGCTCGAAATTCGCATTTTTTGCGGCGTCCGATGCCCTCTCTTGAATGTGAAAAAGCTCCGCTCTTTCGACACCGGTGATGCGATGGGTGGCGAGACCCACGCACATGGCCTCGATTTCCGCCGTCACTTCGAACATCTGCATCAGGCGCGGCAAGGTCAGCGGCAGCACGAAAGCGCCCTTGCGCGGGCGAATTTCCACAAGGCCGCTCGCCTCCAACTGCCTCAGCGCTTCTCGCACCGGGGTTCGCGACGCGGAAAAGCGGGCGCTGAGCGTTCCTTCCTCCAGAACGGAGCCAGGCTTGATGACACCGGTGGAAATCTCGTCCGACAGCACGATGCGAATATGTTCACTGATCGAACTGGCGGTGGTCATCGGGCCTTTTCTCCATTGCACAACGTCTGCATATCCCGGCAATCCGCCGGGCCATTATCGAATGGTGCACTAGCATCGTTTTAGCGATAGCCAAAGTTCCAAGTCGAGACCGCCTAAGCAGCCTGCGCCTTATTCTGCCTGTTCTCGATGAGATCATCGACGACGGCCGGATCGGCCAGCGTGGACGTATCGCCCAGCGAGCCAAAGTCATCCTCTGCGATCTTGCGTAGAATGCGGCGCATGATCTTGCCCGAGCGGGTCTTGGGAAGTCCCGGCGAGAACTGGATCTTGTCGGGCGTGGCGACGGGACCGATTTCATTGCGCACATGTTTGACGAGTTCGGCGCGCAGCGCATCGTCTCCGGTTTGCCCCGCCATCAGCGTGACATAGCAATAGATGCCCTGTCCCTTGATGGAATGCGGGTAGCCCACCACCGCAGCTTCCGAGACGAGATTGTGCGAGACCAGTGCCGATTCGACTTCTGCCGTGCCAAGACGATGGCCGGAAACGTTGAGGACGTCATCGACGCGACCGGTGATCCAGTAATAGCCATCCTCATCGCGGCGGCAGCCGTCGCCGGTGAAGTATTTGCCTTTGTAGGTGGAGAAGTAGGTGTCGATGAAGCGCTGGTGATCGCCATAGACCGTGCGCGATTGGCCGGGCCAGCTGTCGGCAATACACAGATTGCCGTCCGCTGCCCCTTCCAGCACCTTGCCCTCGGCATCGACCAGTTGCGGCTGCACGCCGAAGAAGGGCCGCGTGGCCGAGCCGGGCTTGAGATCGGTCGCACCCGGCAGCGGCGTGATCAGAATGCCGCCGGTTTCCGTCTGCCACCATGTATCGACAATCGGGCTCTTATCCTCGCCCACCACATGGTAATACCATTCCCAAGCCTCTGGATTGATCGGTTCACCCACCGTGCCGAGAAGCCGCAGGCTGGAGCGCGAGGAGCGCTTGACGAACTCGTCACCCGCGCCCATCAGCGAACGAAGAGCTGTCGGGGCGGTGTAGAAGATATTGACCTGATGTTTGTCGATGACCTCCCAGAAGCGGCCCTGATCCGGAAAGTTCGGCACGCCCTCGAACATCAGGGTCGTGGCGCAATTAGCGAGCGGGCCATAGACGATATAGGAGTGGCCCGTCACCCAGCCGACATCGGCGGTGCACCAGTAGATATCGCCATCGTGATAATCGAATACATATTCATGCGTCATCGACACATAGACGAGATAACCGCCCGTGGTGTGCAGCACACCCTTCGGCTTTCCTGTCGAACCTGAGGTGTAGAGAATGAAGAGCGGGTCTTCCGCCTTCATCTTCACCGGTTCGCAATGGGGTTTAACAGAGGCCACTTCCTGATGGTACCAGAGGTCGCGGCCGGGCGCCCAGTTGGTCTTGCCGCCGGTGCGGCGCACGACCAGTACCTTGTCCACCTTCACATGCTGTTTGGCGGCGATGTGAATGGCCTTGTCGGTGTTTTCTTTTAGCGGGATCGGCTTGCCGCCGCGCACGCCCTCATCGCAGGTGATGACGAAGGTGGATTCGCAATCGACGATGCGGCCTGCCAGCGCATCCGGAGAGAACCCGCCGAAGACCACCGAATGCACAGCCCCGATGCGGGCGCAGGCGAGCATCGCATAGGTCGCTTCGGGGATCATCGGCATGTAGATCGTCACCCGGTCGCCCTTCTTAACGCCGTGCTTCTTCATCACATTGGCCAGACGACACACCGCGTCATAAAGCTGATTATAGGTGATCTTCTTGTCGATATAGGGATTGTCGCCTTCCCAGATGATCGCGGTGCGCTCGCCATGGGTCTTCAGGTGCCGGTCTATGCAATTATACGAGACATTGGTCAGCCCGTCCTCGAACCACTTGATCGGCACCTTGCCCTTGAACGAGGTGTTCTTCACCTTCGTATAGGGCTTGAACCAGTCTATCCGCTTGCCATGCTTGCCCCAGAACTTATCGGGATCCTCGACGCTCTGCTCATACCATTTCAGGTATTTGTCGTTGTCAACAAGGGTGCGTTTTCTCGTGGCTTTGGAAACCGGATAGATATTCTGGGACATGAGGCCTCCAGCTTTGCTGTTAACGAAGACTGACGGGTGGGTGGTTCAGGCTGGCTTCAAAGCCAGCCCGGAGCCACGAAGACGAGCCATGCGAGAAGTGGACCCGCAGCAACGACCAGAGCGCTGTAGTAAAGCAGCGTCTTGAAGAACTTCGTCTGATCCACATTCTGGGCATTGGCCACGACGAGCGCGCCGTTTGTCGAGAAGGGCGAGACATCAACGATGGTGGCGGAAATGGCCAGCGCCGCAATCATGCCCGGCGTTCCGATTTCACCCTGCATCAGCATCGGCACCGCAAGCGGGATCATCGCACCCATGACGCCGACGGACGAGGCAAAGGCCGAGACGATGCCGCCGATGTAGCAGAGCAGCAGGGCTGCGAGGAGCGGCATGGCAAGCGCGGACACACCGTTACCGACGAAAGTAATTGCACCGGACTTCTCAAGCACGCCGATATAGGTGATGACACCGGCAATCAGCAGGACCGTGGACCATGCAATCTTGTCAACGGCACCCTTCTGGCCACGCGGGCAAACCAGTGCCAGAACGACGGCAACGCACATAGCGACCAGACCGACATTGAGGCTGAAGGCAAGAGACAGGATGGCGAGAGCCGCAAGACCGGTCAGTGTCAGCGCCTGCTCGAGATCGAGCTTGCCCGTAGTGGTGACTTCGGTCAGTTCGGTTTCGCGCTGGCGCGGATCGACTGCCATGTGGCCGCCACTGCCGCGCACATCCACCGACACGCCGGGCATAAACACATTACCCGCGCCGTTGCCGACAGCCGCCGTCTTCGACTTTCTGCCGAGGACGAGGAATGCACCGATGGCGATCAGCAGGTTGAAGCCGAGGCTGGCGAGGAAGAGTACCGTTTCATCGCCCGGCAGACCAGCGCGTGCAACCACCTGATTGGTGATGCCGCCATAGATACTGATGGGCGAGAAGCCGCCACCCTGCGCGCCATGAATGACCATGATGCCCATGAGCAGCGGATTGATGCCGTATTTGGCCGAAAAGCGCAGCGCAATCGGCGCGATGATGGCCACAGCCGCCGGGCTGACAGCGCCGATGGCGGTCAACAAAGCCGAGACGAAGAACATGACCCATGGAATAGCCGATATTTTGCCACGCACAGCGCGAACGCAGGCCTGAACCAGCCAGTCAATCGTGCCGTTGTTCTGCGCGATGGCGAAGAGATAGGTGATACCGACGAGCGTGACGAAAAGGTCACCCGGAAAACCTTCGAAAATCTGTTTGACGCTCATGCCCACGACGAGCGTGCCGATGATGAACGAGAGCGCAAAACCCAGCGCCCCCATATTGATCGGCAGGGCCGTCGCCACGATGAACATGACGGCAAGCCCGAGTATTGTAATGACTTCTGATGACATGACAGCTCCTCCCAAAGCCAGGGGTCAAGTGGAAGCGGCACCCTCTTGCCGTTTGCCATCGCATGCGGCGTCCCCGCACAACCCATACCCTTATGTATGCGCAAAAATTACAAATAGGCAATAATGAATTTATACGTTGATATAATTTAAGCTTGAGCATACATATAAGTATAAATGCAGTGGAGGCGCATTCATGTGGAATAAACTTGCGACAAACCGCGCCAGCCGATTGGAGCGAGCATCACCGCTCGCCAATGGCAAAGTAGTCAAGGCAGATGCCATTACTGCGCTTTTGGAAGCGGTGATCGAGCCGGGCGACAGGCTGTGCATAGAAGGTAACAACCAGAAACAGGCCGATTTTCTGGCAAAGGCGCTGACGAATGTGAACCCGCAAGTGGTTCATGATCTACACGTCGTGCAATCCGTGTTGGCGCTGCCGGAACATCTCGACGTCTTCGAAAAGGGCGTGGCATCCAAGCTGGACTTCTCGTTTTCGGGGCCACAAGCGGCGCGTCTGGCCCGGCTCTTGAGCGCCGGTCAGTTGCGAATCGGCGCGATCCATACCTATCTCGAACTCTTTGGCCGTTATTTCACCGACCTGACCCCGCGTGTGAGCCTCGTCTGTGCGCAAGCCGCTGACCGGGCGGGCAATCTCTATACCGGCGGCAATACGGAAGACACGCCTGTCATCGTTGAATCGACGGCATTCCGGCAGGGCATTGTCATCGCGCAGGTCAACGAAATCGTGGATGTTCTGCCGCGCGTCGATATTCCGACCGATTGGGTGGATTTCGTCGTCCAGAGCCCGAAGCCGCATTATATCGAGCCGCTATTTACACGCGATCCAGCCCAGATTTCCGAAATCCAGGTGTTGATGGCGATGATGGCCATCAAGGGAATCTATGCCGAATATGGTGTGACGCGCCTCAACCACGGCATCGGTTTCGATACGGCAGCCATCGAGCTGATCCTTCCTACCTACGCCGAAAGCCTGGGACTAAAGGGCAAGATCGCCACGCACTGGGCGCTTAATCCGCATCCAGCACTGATCCCGGCCATCGAGGCGGGCTTTGTTCAAAGCGTTCATTCCTTCGGCTCGGAACTGGGTATGGAGGATTACATCCGTGCCCGGTCGGACGTGTTCTTCACCGGACGCGACGGCTCCATGCGCTCCAACCGGGCGCTGAGCCAGACTGCAGGACTTTACGCCTGCGACATGTTCATCGGCTCGACCTTGCAGATCGATCTTGACGGCAACAGCTCCACCGCCACGCTTGGCCGTATCGCCGGTTTCGGTGGCGCGCCCAATATGGGGTCGGATGCGCGAGGCCGCAGGCATGGTTCAAAAGCTTGGCTGAAGGCAGGTGAAGAAGCGGCCACTGGCAGCATGCCACGCGGTCGCAAGCTGGTGGTGCAGATGGTGGAAACCTTCCGCGAGCATATGGCCCCGGCCTTCGTGGAGAAACTGGACGCCTGGCAGCTGGCGGAATCAGCGGGTCTCGATCTGCCGCCGGTGATGATCTATGGCGACGACGTGACCCATGTTCTGACCGAGGAAGGCATTGCCAATCTGCTTTTGTGCCGCACACCGGAAGAGCGCGAGCAGGCTATTCGCGGCGTGGCGGGCTATACGGCTGTTGGCCTTGGTCGTGACAAGCGCATGGTGGAAAATCTGCGGGATCGTGGCATCATCAAGCGGCCTGTCGATCTGGGTGTCGATGTGTCGCTGGCGACCCGCGATCTTCTGGCCGCCAAATCTATGAAAGATCTCGTCCGCGCATCGGGAGGCCTTTATCGCCCCCCTGCCCGGTTCAGGAACTGGTGAGGTTGGACAATGGAAAAACTGGAATATGAATTCGAGGGCGGCACCGTTCTGGCGGCGCGCAACAAGCCCATTCTATCCGGCGTTCTCGGCTCCGGAAATCTCGAGGTTCTGGTCGAAGCCTGCGACCTCTCCGGCAAATGCCGCGTGGAAGTGGAAACGGCGGCAGTCGGTTTCGGCACGATCTGGCAGGCGGTGCTATCCGATGTCTTCGACCGCTGGAAGATCGGCGACGTAAAGGTTTCGATCAACGATGCGGGTGCCACGCCCGCCGTGGTGGCACTACGGCTGGACCAAGCACTGCACGCCTATTCGGGCAGAAGCAGCGAGGCGACATCATGAGCAGGAGTTGGTACGAAGCAACGGCGCGCGAGCGCATCGATGGTTTGCTGGACGCAGGTAGTTTCATCGAACTTCTGCCGCCGGAAGACCGCATGATGAGCCCGCATTTGCGTGTTCTCGGCTCCCCTGCCGCCTTTGACGATGGCGTGGCGGTGGGCAAGGGCACGCTGGATGGCAAACCCGTTCTCGTCGCGGCGCAGGAAGGTGCCTTCATGGGCGGCGCGGTGGGGGAGGTGCATGGCGCCAAGATCACTGGCTTGCTGGAACGCGGGCTGGATGAAAAGCCGAGCGCAGTGTTGCTGCTACTGGAATCCGGCGGCGTGCGGCTGCATGAGGCCAATGCCGGGCTGATCGCCGTCTCCGAAATCATGCGCGCAATCCTCAATCTGCGTGCGGCGGGCATTCCGGTGATCGTGCTGGATGGCGGGCGCTACGGCGTCTTCGGTGGCATGGGCATTGCGTCGCGTCTTTGCTCGTCCATTGTCATGTCGGAAGAAGGCCGCCTTGGTCTTTCCGGGCCTGAGGTCATCGAGACGACCATGGGTGTGGAAGAGTTTGATGCGTCTGACAAGGCGCTGGTCTGGCGCACCGTGGGCGGCAAACACCGTTATATTTTGGGCGAAACGGCAGGGCTGGTCTCTGACGATATGGATGCGTTCAGGAAGGCTGCGATTGCGCTCCTTGGTACGGCGAAACCTCTCGATCTCGAGGCTATCGAAGCCGAACATGCCGAGCTTGCTGCGCGCCTGAGTCGTTTTGGCGGCGTGCAGGACGCAACCGACATCTGGTCGGGGCTGGATATAGCCAATGTGGAGCAGATTCCGCTGATGACGACCGAGGAGTTTCATACGGCTGTCGATGGGAGGAAAAGCGCATGATAACGCCTGAAGCACTGTTCGACTGCCTGTTTCCACAGGGACACGACATCGCCTCCGACGGCCTTTTCTTTGCAGGCACCGCCAAGACCGGTTCCGAAACCGTATCGATCATCGGCACGCGTGAGAAAGCCCATATCGGGATCGATCTCGCCATGCGCATGGCGGCTGAAGTCATCCGTATCATGAAGGAGCGTCCGGGAAGCCCGATCCTGCTTCTGGTGGATACCGCCGGGCAGAAAATGGCGCGTCGCGATGAGTTGCTTGGGTTGAATGGCTACATCGCACATCTGGCAAAATGCATCGATGTGGCGCGCAGGCGTGGACATCGGATCATCGGCCTCGTCTATGGTGAAGCTGTCAGCGCCGGTTTCCTGTCCTCCAGCCTTCTGGCGGATGCGTGCTATGCGCTGCCGGAGGCCGAGGTGCGGGTCATGAACCTGCCTGCCATGTCCCGCGTCACCAAAATTCCCGTCGAGCGGCTGGAGGAATTGTCGAAGGATAGCGCGGTGTTTGCGCCCGGTGTGGCCAATTACGTTGCTATGGGTGCGGTGCGTGAGACCTGGGACGGCGACCTTGCCGCCGCCTTGGTGGAGGCGCTTGAGGAGCGGCAAGACCCGAACAGCGACACCCGCCGCGACTACGGCGAACAGCGCAAAGGGCGCACCTTGGCGCGCTCCGTTTCTCAACGGGTGCGGCATGACGCGGCCTGACAGGCATCGCTTTGTCACCCTGAAACCGTCATGGCGCGACCATGCGGAGATTTCCCCCTGCGGCATGGCAGGGGGCGATGTGCTTTTCGACTGGATCGACGAGGGTCGTCCGCTGGTGGTTGCTTCTTCTACCGCTGGCGATGAGGTGACCACGGTGCGTCTTGGCGTTTCGACACCGCAAAAACAACGTTATGGGCTTCGAGTGGGGCTGGACGCCATCGACAAGCTTTTGCCGCCGGTGACGCTTGAGGCTGCGGCAGGCAGTGCTCCCGACGAGTGGCAACCAGCGATAAACGCAGTTTTGAAGGTGGCAGAGAAGCACGGATTTTCTTTGTCGGTGTTCGGGTCGCTGGCGTGGTCGCATTTATCCGACGAAAGCCATTTGCGCCCGACCTCTGACCTCGATCTTCTGGTCGTCGCGCCTGCAAGCACCGATGCTCTCACGGGTATCTGGGCGCTACTCAATCTGGATAGCCTGCCACGTCTGGATGGCGAACTGGTTCTCGCCAATGGGGCGGGCCTCAATCTGCGCGAATATGCCGGACAACCCGCTCATGTGCTGGTGAAGCGGCATGGCGGACCGGAACTGGTCTCGCTGGCCAAACTGATGAAGCTTGAAGGGATGGCCGCATGAATATGATGCTGTCCAACCTTCTCGAGCAACCTGATGCCCCACGCGATATCAGCCGCACCATTGGCAGGCTGGCGATCCGGGCGCTTTATACTGAACTCGCGCTTTACCCCAAGCCCGGTCTCGTCAGCCCCATCGACAATGGCGCGCATAATGACATGACCATGGCGACCTTTATGCGCAGCCTGTTTTCGCTGAGAAGCTATTTCCCGCAGATCGCTTCGGCAAATGAGAACGGTTTCGCGAGTTTGCAAAAACTCGGCATCGACGCCGAACGGCGGATGATGGCTGCAACGGCCGGGATCAACACACATCGCGGCGCGATCTTCAATCTTGGCCTTTTATCAGCCGCTGCGGGATATCGCGTTTCGAACAATCTACCGCTTGATGCTAACGCTATTTGCCAGACCGTGGCCGACCTGTGGGGCGCCGATGTTCTCGCTAGCGAGCCCGTCGATTCCAACGGCTCACGCGCACTTACCAAACATGGCGGCGATGGTGCGCGGCAGCAGGCGGCGGGTGGTTATGCAGTACTTCGCGATGTCTCGCTGCCAGTCTTTCGGGACGCATTACAACGCGGAGGCAGCCGAACAGCCGCTTCGCTACAAAGCTTCTTCGCCATCATGTCCGTCCTCAACGACACGAATATTCTGCATCGCGCTGGCCGGGACGGCCTCGATTATGTGCAGAAAGAAGCGCGTAATTTCCTGTCATCAGGCGGCGTGTTCGCGCCGGATCATTTGGCGAGGGCAACCGATCTTCACCGCGCCTTCTGCACCCGCCGGATTTCGCCCGGCGGTGCTGCCGATCTCTTGTCCTGCACGATCTTCCTGCATGATCTGGAAGCGCTGCCATGACGCTCGGCATCCTCTGCCCCGGCCAGAGCGCACAGGCACCCGATATGATCGACCGTCTGAGGGGCGAGCCCGAAGCCGCAACTGTGTTCGATGCCTTTCATGATGTTATGGGAGCCACAATCGATGCGGTTTTGAGCGAGGGGCGTCTTCACGAAAACGCAATCGCCCAGCCGGTGATCTGCGCGGTCGAACTGGCCGCTTTCAGCGTTATCAAGCACACCGTTCCATATCCCTCCTATTTCGCCGGTTACAGCATCGGGGAACTGGCGGCCTATGGCTGTGCCGGGTCAACCAGCGCGAAGGACCTCATCCGCCTTGCAAGCCTCAGGGCAAAGCTGATGGATGAAGCCTACCCGGCACCATCAGGCATGATCGCCATCCGTGGTCTGCGCGAGGCGACGCTGGCACCGATCTGCACTGCCAATACCGTCCATATCGCCATCTGCAATGGCGACGACCGCTTCGTCGTCGCTGGCCCCGTAGAGAATATTGCAGCGGCAACGGTTGATGCCGAACGGCATGGCGCACACGTTACGCGTCTGCCCGTGAAGGTGGCGTCTCACACACCGCTGATGCACACCGCCGTTTCGGCTTTTGCAAAGGCGTTAGAAGAGACGGAATTCAAAAACCCAACCGCCCCTGTTTTGGCAGGCATCGACGGCGCCTCCGTCCGCTCGCGCGACATGGCAATCCAACGGCTTTCGGCACAGTTGGAAACACGCATCGATTGGCGGGGCTGCATGGAAAGCCTGAAGGAAATCGGCTGCACGACGCTGCTGGAACTGCTGCCCGGCGGTGACCTTTCGTCCATGGCAAAAGATCGACTGCCATCGATCTCCTCACGCTCGATGATCGAGTTCAAATCCATCGATGCGGCGGCAGAGTGGGTTTCCCGCAAGGAAGCTTGAGGCGTGTGATCTCTGGACTAATCGCTGACCAACCGGTACCCGACACCCGGCTCCGTCTGGACTATTCTGGGCTGGGCCGGATCTCGCTCGACCTTCTGTCGAAGCTGGCCAATGAAGACGCGCAGATAATGCATGTCTTCCTCATGCGCGGGACCCCACACAGAGGTCAAAAGCGTTCGGTGGGTGACGACACGGCCTGCATGGTGGGCAAGAAGCGTCAGCAGATCATATTCCTTTGGAGTGAGCCGAATGGCCTTGCCATCTCGGGAAACGATGCGCTGGACCATATCGACCGTCAGCCCGTCGGCATTGACGAGTGACAGCGTCTTGCTGGCATTGCCGACATGGCGCATGGCGGTGCGGATACGGGCGGTCAGTTCACCGATGCTGAAGGGCTTTTCGATGTAATCATCGGCACCGAGATCGAGTGCAGCGATTTTTTCGGTTTCGCGGTCGCGTGCCGAAAGAATGATGATGGGAATGGTGGACCAGCCGCGCAGACTGCTGATGACGTCCTTGCCGTCCATATCAGGTAAGCCGAGATCGAGAATGACGACTTCAGGTGCGGCGGTGGCAACCGCTTTCAGGGCATCCGCGCCGGTTCCCGCTTCGATGACTTCGTAACCAGCCGCTGCCAGGGCAGGCCGAAGAAACCGCAGGATTTGCGGCTCGTCGTCAACGACAAGGATGCGGGCAAGTGTCATGGCGATCCTGAATTCCGGTCTTTTTCCTCTATCGGGAAACGCATGACAATGCGAGTGCCTCTCTTTCTGACAGCGGGGCTTTCGGCATAAATATGCCCGCCCAGCGCCTCTACGAAACCGCGGGCGATGGACAGCCCAAGGCCGGTGCCGGGCGAACGACCGTCGGATTTCGAACGTCGGTAGAATTTCTCGAAAATGCGGTCGAGATCGGCAGCGGGAATGCCCTTGCCCATATCTGTCACGGAAATCGCCACCTCTTTTCCGTCCCTGCGGACGTAGATATTGACGGGTTCACCGCCTCCATATTTGGCGGCATTGTCCAGAAGATTGAACAGAACCTGTTCAAGCAGCACGCTGTCTCCCCGCATCAAGGGCAGATCTGTTGCGATGCCTGTTTCGAAGGTCTGGGCCGGAAAATATTTCCGCGCCCGCTCGGTTGCCGAACGCACGACATCACCCAGATCCACCCAATCCCGCTTGGCTTTGAGGGTGCCCGTGGAAATCCGCGTCATATCCAGCAGGTTGGCGACGAAGCGGCTGAGCCGTGCCCCCTCCTCCTCGATGGATTGCAAAAGATCGTCGCGGCTTTCCGGCGTCATCCGTTCGCCCAGTTCGCGAAGGCTGGTCACCGCGCCAGTAATCGTTGCAAGCGGCGTGCGCAGATCATGGGAGATGGAGGATAGCAGGGCATCCCGGTAACGTTCGCTTTCCAGCCGCAGTGACTGTTCGGCACTTTCCGAGGAAAGGCGCGCGCGGTCGATGGCCGTTGCCGTCTGGTCGATGATGGCGGAAAACATGCGCTCGGCATTGGAATCCAGCGCCTCATCGCCAACCTCGTAACCGCAAACGCCGACAACGCCATGCGGGCTGGTAAGCGGCCTAAACTGGAAACGGCAATTCGGCAAAGTGCCGGTCCCGGCACCGGCTGGTTCCTTCTTCGTGTTGGCCCAGCGGGCGGCAGCGATTTCGGCGATGCCCAGCTCCGCATCCGGCGGCCATGCCGCTGCGGTTTCCAGAGCGTCGCCATTGGGCCGAAGCAGAACGATGTTGCGATTGATACCTGCGTGCAGCTGCGTGACCGCGGCCCACAGGACTTCATCGACATCGGCTGTACCGGATAGTTTGCGGGCGAAATCATAAAGTGCCTGCATGGCGGCGGCACGAGAGCGCGCCGTCTTTGCCTGTTCGCGAATGCGCGAGCCGAGGCTGCCTGCGAGAACCGCTGCGACAACGAAGATAAAGAGCGCAAAAACCTCGTGCGGCGAGGCAATGGTGAAGGTGTAGAGCGGCGGAATGAAGAAGAAATTATAGGAGAGCGCAGACAGTAGTGCTGCCATCAAGGCGGCGGCGAAACCGGCATAGGTGGCGGCACCGAGCACGGCGATGAGAAACAGCAGCGAAATATTCGGCAGATAGACGATACGGTCGATCAGCGCGCCGATCAAGGCGGCGGGCAGCACGCATAAAAAGGCAATACCGAAGGGCTTGGCGAGTGTCGGAAGGCGCGGCCAGACCGGTTTTGGCCTGGCACGATGCGACGTCTTTTCATCGGCGGTGACGAGGTGCAGGCCGATGCCGCTCGTTTCCCGGGTCAGCGCATCGGCAAGGCTTGTGCGCAGCGGGTTTCGCCACCATTGACGGCAATGGGATCCGATGACGATCTGTGTGGCGTGTTCGCGCTTGGCGAGTTTCATGATTTCGGTCACGAAATCGCTGCCGGTCACACGCCGTGTTTCGGCACCCAGCTTTTCCGCCAGCCGGAAGGTATCGTCTATGCGTCGCAAATCCTCGTCATTCATGGTTTCCCGGTCGGAATGGGAAATATTGACGACCAGCCAAGGCGCGTTGAGGCCCGAGGCAAGGCGGCTGGCAACGCGGACGACTTTTTCGGACAGATCATCGGCACCGATGCAGACGAGAAGCCTTTCCGCCGTGGCCCATGGTCCTTCGATGGCGTTCTGGCGCAGATAATCGATCATCTGATCGTCCACCCGGTCTGCCGTGCGGCGCAGCGCCAGTTCTCTGAGCGCTGTCAGGTTTCCAAGCCGGAAGAAACGGTCTGCGGCGCGGCGCGCGCTGGCAGGTAGATAGACCTTGCCGTCCTGCAGACGGGTGATCAGCTCTGCGGGTGGCAAGTCCACAAGCAGGACTTCATCGGCCCTTTTCAGCACCGTATCTGGAATTCTCTCGCGCACATTGACGCCGGTGATCTGGGCGACAAGATCGGACAGGCTTTCCAGATGCTGGATGTTGAGCGCCGTCCACACATCGATACCGGCATCGATGAGTTCATCGATATCCTGATAGCGCTTGGGGTGCCGGAAACCTTCCGGGTTGGAATGCGCCAGTTCGTCCACGATGATGATGCGGGGCTTTCGGGCCAGCGCGCCATCCAGATCGAACTCCTCCAATTGTTTGCCATGGTAGGACACGGAAAGGCGGGGCAATATTTCCAGCCCTTCCAGAAGGGCCGAGGTTTCGCTACGGCCATGGGTCTCGGCCAGCCCGACGACGATCTCCGTACCGTCAGCACGCAATCGCTGAGCCCGGTTCAGCATCGCATAGGTTTTGCCGACACCGGGGGCTGCACCCAGAAAAATCGTCAGCTTGCCCCGGCGGTCTTTATCCGCCAGGGCAAGCAATGCGTCAGGGTCGGGACGGTTCGTCTCGTAGGGCTCGTTTGTCGGCATCCGTATCAGCTCTTGAGCGCATCCAGCGCAAGGTTAAGCTCTAGCACATTCACGCGCGGTTCGCCGACAATTCCAAACACCCTGTCTTGCGTATGGCTTTGAACCAGCGCACGAATTTGCTCCGGCGCTAGCTGCCGCGCAAGTGCCACCCGCGCAACCTGCGCTTCGGCAAATTCCGGGGTGACATGGGGGTCGAGGCCGGAACCGGATGTGGTGACAGCTTCGGCTGGAACTAAGCCGGTGATGCCCGCAGCACTTAACCGTCCGATATCACCTTCCACACGGTCTCGCAGCTTGGCCGATGTGGTGCCGAGATTGGAGCCGGACGAGGCGGAGGCGTTGTAAGGGTCCGGCGATGTGGCGGACGGACGAGGCCAGAAGTAACGCTCTGATGTGAAATTCTGGCCAATAAGGGACGAACCGATTACGGCATCGCCACGACGAATGACGCTACCATTGGCCTGTTCCGGCATCACCGTCTGGGCGATGCCGGTGACGGCGAGCGGATAGGCAACGCCGGTTACGAGTGTCAGCAAGACGAGAAAAACGAAAGCGGGTCTGAGAAGTTTGAACATGATTACACCAGATGCATGGCCGAAACGGCGAGGTCGACGATCTTGATTCCGGCGAATGGCAGCAGCAGTCCGCCCAGACCGTAAATCAGGAGATTTCTACGCAGAAGCAACGCGGCGCTTGTTGGCCGGTAGGCGATGCCCTTCAGCGCAAGCGGGATGAGCGCGATGATGATGAGCGCGTTGAAGATGACGGCAGAAAGAATGGCCGATTGCGGCGTGGACAGGCCCATGATGTTGAAGGCCGCCAGTGCCGGATAGGTCGTGACGAACAGAGCAGGGATGATCGCGAAATATTTGGCGACATCATTGGCGATGGAGAAGGTCGTCAGCGAGCCACGGGTCATCAGAAGCTGCTTGCCGATTTCAACGATCTCGATGAGCTTGGTGGGGCTGGAGTCGAGATCGACCATGTTGGCGGCTTCGCGTGCCGCCTGCGTGCCACTTTGCATGGCCACGCCGACATCGGCCTGCGCCAGCGCTGGCGCATCATTGGTGCCATCGCCGCACATGGCGATCAGGCGACCGCCTTGCTGTTCGCGGCGGATATAGGCCAGTTTGTCCTCGGGTGTTGCTTCGGCCAGGAAGTCATCCACACCGGCTTCCGAGGCGATAGCGGCGGCAGTGACCGGGTTATCGCCTGTGACCATGACGGTGCGGATGCCCATGGCACGCAGTGCCGCGAAACGTTCCTTGATGCCAGGCTTCACCACGTCCTTGAGGTGAATGACGCCAAGCAGACGATTGCCATCGGCCACGCCGAGCGGCGTACCGCCTGACCTGGCGACACTGTCCACGGCCTGCATGAACTCAGCCGGGGCTTCCTTGTCCGAGATGCCTGTGAATTTCAGCACGGCATCGATTGCGCCTTTGCGCAGACGATGGGTGCCCATATCGATACCTGACAGGCGCGTCTGTGCGCTGAAAGCGATGGTTTGATCGGCCACGGCCTTCGGTGTTGCTAGGCCGAACTCACCCGTTGCCAGCGCAGCGATGGAGCGGCCTTCCGGAGTTTCATCGGAGAGGCTGGCAAGAAGGGCGGCTTCGGCCAATTGTTGCGGTGTGACGCCCGGTGCGGGAATGAAATCGGACGCCATACGGTTACCGAAGGTGATGGTGCCGGTCTTGTCCAGCAGCAGCGTATCCACATCGCCCGCCGCCTCGACCGCACGACCGGAGGTGGCGATGACGTTGAAGCGAACGAGGCGGTCCATACCAGCAATACCGATGGCCGAGAGCAGACCGCCGATTGTCGTTGGAATGAGGGTTACAAGCAAGGCAGCCAGCACGGTGACCGTGAGGACCGTGCCCGAATAGCCTGCAAGGCCCCAGATGGTAACGACGACGATGAGAAACACCAGCGTCAGGCCCGATAGCAGGATCGAAAGCGCGATTTCGTTTGGCGTTTTCTGGCGTTCTGCACCTTCGATCAGCGCAATCATGCGATCCACGAAGCTTGCGCCCTGTGGCGTGGTAATACGGATTTTGAGCTGGTCGGACAGAACCTGCGTGCCGCCGGTGACGGCAGAACGGTCGCCGCCGGATTCGCGGATAACGGGCGCGGATTCACCGGTGATGGCGCTTTCGTTGACGGAAGCGACACCCTCGATCACCTCACCATCGCCGGGGATAAGCTCCCCGGCATCTACGATGACGACGTCCCCTACCTTCAGCGCAGTGGCGGGCACCGCCTCCTCTTCGCCATTGGCACCAATACGTCGGGCAGTGAGATCGGACCGTCCGCGCTTCAGGCTTTCCGCTTGCGCGCGGCCTCTGCCTTCAGCGACGGCTTCGGCAAAGGTAGCAAAGAAAACCGTGAACCACAGCCAGGCGGCAATCTGGCCGGAGAAAACTGCCGTGCCGTTGCCGGTGACGAGATCGCGCAGAAACAGGACAGAGACCATCGCCGCCACTACCTCGGTCACGAAGATGACCGGCGTGCGCATGAGCTGTCTCGGGTCCATCTTCACGAAGGCCTGCTGTGCGGCGGGCCCGATGATGGAAAGATCGAAAAGACCAGGTTTTGCTGGCTTTTGTGACATGAATTTTGTCCTTTAGAACGTCTGACCGGCAAGCATCGCGAAATGTTCGACGATGGGGCCAAGGGCCAGAGCCGGGAAATATTGCAACCCGCCGAGAATGATGATGATGCCGATCAGCAGACCAACGAACAGCGGCCCATCCGTCGGGAATGTTCCATTGGAGGCGGGAACGCGGACTTTTGCGGCCAGCGAACCGGCAATGGCCATGACCGGAATGACGTAAGCGAAACGACCGAGCAGCATGGCAAGCCCAAGCGTCGTATTGTACCAGGTGGTATTGCCCGAAAGGCCGCCGAAGGCCGAGCCGTTGTTGCCGGCAGAAGAAGTGTAGGCGTAGAGAATTTCCGAAAGCCCGTGCGGACCCGCCGTGCCGATGCTGGCAACCGCCCCCGGCAGGACTGCCGAGATTGCCGAGAAGCCGAGGATGGCAACGGGCAGGATCAGAACCGCCAGCATGGCGCATTTCATCTCGCGACCTTCGATCTTTTTGCCCAGAAATTCCGGCGTGCGACCGACCATCAGCCCGGCGACGAAGACGGACAGAAGCGAGAAAACGAGCATGCCGTAAAGACCGGAGCCGACACCGCCGGGCAGAATTTCACCCAGCTGGATGAGGAACATCGGCACCAGACCGCCAAGTCCGGTAAAGGAGCCGAGCATGCCATTGACGCCACCATTGGACACGCCAGTGGTTACCGCTGCATAAAGCGCCGTCATGGCCTGACCGAAACGAACTTCCTTGCCTTCCATATTGCCCTGCGCGGCATCGACGCCGAGCGCGGTCAAAATGGTGTTTCCGGAAGATTCCGCCCAATAGATTGTCACGACACCTGCGATCAGCAGGAAGGCCATGGCGGAAAGCAGAACCCAGCCCTGCCGACGATTGCCGACCATCTGGCCGAAGCAGTAAACCAGCGCGGCGGAGACGGCTAACATGGCGTAGATATTGAGGTAGTTGGCAAAGGCAGTCGGATTTTCGAAGGGATGCGCGGCATTGGCATTGAAGAAGCCGCCGCCATTGGTGCCCAGCTGCTTGATGGCCTCCTGGCTGGCAACCGGTCCCAGCGAGATAACCTGCTGAGCGCCTTCCAGCGTGGTTGCGGTGACACTGCTGTCTAGTGTTTGTGGAACGCCGGTCCAGACGAAAACGAGTGCGACGATGATGGCGAGCGGTAGCAGGACGTAAAGCGTCGCACGGGTCATATCGACCCAGAAATTGCCGAGCGTCGTAGCCTGCGAGCGTGCGAAGGCGCGGGTGAAAGCCACGGCAAGGGCTATGCCCACCGCACCGGACAGAAAGTTCTGTACCGACAGGCCGACCATCTGGCTGAAATTGCTCATGGTCGCTTCACCGGCATAGTTCTGCCAGTTAGTGTTGGTGACAAAGCTGACGGCGGTGTTGAAGGCCAAATCCGATGGCACATTTGCAAAGCCTTGCGGATTGAGCGGCAGATAGGCTTGCAGCCGCAGGATGGTATAGAGAAAGAGGAAACTGGCGAGCGAGAAGGCAAGCATGGAAAGCGTATAGGCAAGCCAGCTCTGCTCTTTGTTGGGGCTGGTGCCCGCTGCCAGATATATCCCCTTCTCAACCGGGTTCAGCAATGGGGAGAGGAAGGTGCGCTCACCGGAAAAAACCTTTGCCATGTAGAGGCCGAGAGGTTTGGCGGTGATGAGCACGGCAAGGAAAAGGAGGCTGATCTGCAGCCACCCGAGAATGGTCATGGGGATTCTCCAGACAATCAGAAACGTTCGGGACGCAGCAGCGTCACGACGAGGTAGACGACAAGGGCAGCGGCAACGGCCAGCGCAAATAAAGGCTCGATCACATCACCCTCACAGCCTGTTGAGCGCGCGTGCATAGAGCGCAAAAGCGATCAGCACCGCACTTCCGAGAAGAACGAAAACAAGGTCGGACATTGGTTTCTCCGGTTGGTTCAGGAGAACACCCTAAATCCGGACCGCGTCAGGGTTCGATTGGGAAGATGGGCAGGACACATAAGGAAAACATAAAGGTAGCGACGCCACCGACGCGTGGCGTTTCAAATCGGCAGGCCAAACTCTCATGCGCGAGAAGCCCTTAAAAACCGCTCTCAGCAGTGCTAAAAAACGGTTTCAGATATCCACCACATCGCGCATTTACCGCGCTTGACAGAAATGAACTAACTGGTACAAACATTGTAATTGCTGAAAGTCAAAGCGCGGGAGGCGTAGATTTTCAGTGCAACCGATATAAGGCAGGCGAATTCGCCGGCAATCGGAAGCAGACGAAACGGGATGGGGCAGCGCAAGACAAGCGTTGTCGGAATGGGGAGGATAGATGTCCTATACGCTCGATTTCTCGGCGGTGTACGAACGCCTGCCCGAGTTGTTTTTTGCCAGCCTCGCCACCATCGGGCTTGCAATCGTCGGCATGTTCCTCGCCACGATCATCGGCATTCTCGGCGTCATTGCCCGCAGCTCCGGCTTCAAGCCGCTTCGTGCATTGGTCATCGCCTTTGTGGAAGTCATCCGCAACACGCCGTTTCTGGTGCAAATCTTCTTTATCTTTTTCGCGCTTCCGCAGATCGGTCTGCGCCTCAACCCAACGACCACGGCCATCGTCGCGCTGGCTTTGAATGGCGGGGCCTATGCCATCGAAATCATTCGCGGCGGTGTCGATGCGGTGCCGAAAGGTCAGGTCGAGGCCGGTCTAGCGCTGGGGCTGCGCCGCGCGCAAATCTTCCGCCACATCATTTTGAAACCTGCGCTGCGCGCGGTCTATCCCTCGCTGACCAGCCAGTTCATCATGCTCACGCTGACGACCTCCGTCTGCACATCCATCGCAGCCTATGAGTTGACCTCGGTTGCGCAGCGGATCGAAGCAGAAACCTTCCGGTCGTTTGAGGTCTACTTCTCCATCACGCTTCTTTATCTTGTTATTTCCTCTCTGATGATGGGCATCTTCTCGCTGATTTCGCGCCTTTCCTTCAGCTATCCGGTCAAGTGAGGTAAAAACAATGACATCCATCGGTCCCAACGAATTGTTTTTCCTGATGCAGGGTCTGAAATGGACCATTGCACTGACGATCATCGGCTTTATCGGCGGTGGCGTATTTGGCCTTTGCGTCGCGCTTGCCAGAACGGCTGAGAGCAAGATTGGTCAGCGTGTGACTGCCGGTTACATTGCCGTCTTTCAGGGCACACCACTTCTGATGCAGCTCTTCGTCGTTTATTACGGCGTGGGTCTGGTGGGCCTGAACATCGATGCCTGGATTGCCGTTGCGATTGCCTTCACCCTGCATGCCAGCGCCTTTCTTGGCGAGATCTGGCGCGGCGGCATTCAGGCCGTCTCGAAAGGCCAGACGGAAGCCGCCAAGGCGCTTGGCCTGCACTATGTTTCCCGCATGAAAGACGTCGTACTGCCGCAGGCCTTCAAAATTTCCCTGCCTGCGACCATCGGCTTTCTCGTGCAGCTCATCAAGGGCACGTCGCTTGCTGCCATCGTCGGCTTCGTTGAACTGTCCCGCGCCGGGCAGATCGTTTCCAACCAGACATTCAAGCCACTGACGGTCTTTGCCATCGTCGGCCTGATCTATTTTCTCATCTGCTGGCCGCTCTCGCTATGGGGCGCCGGTGTCGAAAAGCGGATGCAAACGGCATCCCGCTAAATCACTCTCATCAGCTTTGTAAGGAGGAGCAAAAGATGAAATCCAAGAGCATGAAAATGAACCGCCGCGCGTTGCTCGCATTTGCCGCAGCAATCACTGCCCTGCCCTTCGTCGCACCGGTCGATGCATTCGCCGGTACGGTGGCGGAAGCAAAGGCAAAGGGCAAAGTCGTCATCGGTATTCAGGGTGACAATTCCCCTTGGGGCTTCGTCAATTCCTCAGGCGTTCAGGATGGCCTCGACGCCGATATCGGCAAGGCTTTTGCTGATTACCTCGGCGTGAAGGCAGAATTCGTTCCGCTGGCCGTTGCCAACCGCATTCCCGCACTGATGACCGGCAAGGTCGATGTTCTGTTTGCCACCATGGGCATGACGGCAGAACGCGCCAAGACCATTCAGTTCTCCCAGCCCTATGCCGGTAACGTTCTTTCGGTTTATGGTCCAAAAGACAAGAAGATTGCCGGTTACGACGACCTGACGGGCGTTGCTGTCGGCGTGCCGAAGTCCAGCGCGATGGACACCGCCATCACCGCCGGTGCAGGCACCAAGGCCAATATTCTGCGCTTTGACGATGACGCTGCAAACATCCAGGCTTTGATCTCCGGTCAGGTTGAAGCTGTTGGCGGCAACCAGTTCTATGGCGATCGTCTGAATGCCGCAGCCGCTGGCAAATATGAGACCAAGTTCGATCTGACCACGCTTTACAACGGCGCTGGCACCCGTCCGGGCGAAAAGGACTGGAACGAAACGATCAACGCCTTCCTCGTCAAGATCAAGGGCGATGGCGAACTGGCCAAGATCTACAGCAAGTGGATGAAGCGCGAGGTTCCGAAATTCCCGGAATCCCTGCCAGACATTTCGTTCACAGCCAAGTAATCAGGAGGCTACCATGCCGCAAGATACCGCCGCGCAGGTTCCGCTCATCGCTCTTGAAGGGGTGGAGAAGTGTTATGGAGCCTTTCATGCGCTGAAAAATATCAACCTTTCGGTTCGCAAAGGCGAGAAAATCGTTCTTTGCGGGCCGTCCGGTTCGGGGAAGTCGACGCTGATCCGCTGCATCAACCATCTGGAGGAAATCCAGAAGGGTACGATCACCGTCGAGGGAACCAAGCTGACTGATTCCGCCAGTGCCATCGACACGGTGCGCCGGGAAGTCGGCATGGTGTTCCAGAACTTCAACCTGTTTCCGCACAAGACCATTCTGGAAAACTGCACCTTGGCTCCCATGCGGGCCAAGGGTCTTTCCAAGTCCGACGCCGAGAAGACGGCGCGCAAGTATCTGGAGCGCGTTCGCATTCTGGACCAGGCCGACAAATACCCGGCACAGCTTTCCGGTGGACAGCAGCAGCGCGCCGCGATTGCGCGTGCGCTGTGCATGGAACCGAAAGCCATGCTGTTCGACGAGCCGACTTCGGCGCTTGACCCGGAAATGGTCAAGGAAGTGCTGGATACGATGATTGGCCTTGCCCGTGACGGCATGACCATGATCTGCGTGACGCATGAAATGGGCTTTGCCCGACAGGTTGCCGACCGCGTCGTGTTCATGGCATCCGGCGAGATCATAGAGGAAGCCCCACCGGAAGAATTCTTCCGCGACCCCAAACATCAGCGAACACGCACGTTCCTCGGTGAAATCCTCGCCCATCATTGATGGGCGTTTTTTCTCCAAAAATTGCGATGCCTTTCGTCACTCCCGTCCGATGAGTAATGCCCAGCCATGACAGACAAAACATCATTGAAGGTCGGCCTGATCGGTGCCGATATCCAGCTTTCCAAGACACCTGCCATGCACATCAAAGAAGGCGCGGCGCATGGCATCGACTATTCCTATGAGCTGATCGATATACACACCAGACATGTGCCGGAAAGCGCTTTGCCAGAGCTTCTTGATGAGGCCGAAGGAAGGGGTTTTGCGGGCGTCAATGTTACGCACCCATTCAAACAGCAGGTCATTTCCCATCTGCACGAACTGTCGGATGACGCGCGTATGCTGGGTGCCGTCAATACGGTGGTCTTTCAAGATGGAAAGCGCACTGGTCACAATACCGACTGGTACGGTTTTTACGAGAGCTTCAAGCGCGGGCTGCCGAATGCCAAGCGCGACCGCGCGCTGTTGATCGGTGCGGGCGGTGCGGGCGTGGCCGTTGCCCATGCCGCGCTGAAGCTCGAGATCGGCCGTCTCGATGTTTTCGATCAGGACATCAAACGCGCTGAGCAACTGGCGGAAAAGCTGAATGAGCGCTTCGGCGGCATCCGGGCGTTTGCCGTCGATGACCCGGCAGCGTCTCTTCCCCATGCGGATGGTTTGATCCATGCCACACCTGTCGGCATGCCAGCGCATCCCGGCATGCCCGTGCCTGCGGCCTTGCTTGAAAGCCGTCATTGGGTTGCCGATATCGTCTATATGCCGCTGATCACGGCACTGCTCGCCGCAGCTGCCGAGAAGGGTTGCGAGACATTGCCGGGCGGCGGCATGGCGGTGTTTCAAGCCGTCGGTGCGTTCCGGCTGTTTTCCGGCCAGGAGCCTGACCCGGCCCGGATGAGTGCGCATTTCAAGGAACTGTGCGAGCGCGAGGCCATCGCATGACGCGTTTCACGAACCGCCGGTTTTGGTAGCATCCTCATGATCGAACCGAAGCACATAGCGCAACACCATGTCCGCGACATGCTTCGACAAGGCTTCCTGCCCGTCTTCCGTAAACAGGCTGTTGCCGAAAATGAACGAGAAGCTGGCGGCATTCGAGACATTGAAGAAGGACAGCGCACTGATCTGCCAGTGCAGTTCCAGCGCTTCGATACCCGTGCGAAACAGTCCCTGTTTCTGGCCGCGCGCAAGCACGCTTTCCAGCGCCTCGATAGCCGGGCGGTTCAGCTGGCGGATCGTTTCGGACGCCTGCATGTGCCGCCCATGGTGGACGTTCTCGATCATGACCATGCGGATGAAAGCCGGATTCCGGCGATGGTGATCGAAAGTGAAACGACAGAGCTTTTCCAGCGCAGCGCGCGGCTCCATGCCGTCCAGCTCCAGATCGCTTTCACCACCACGAACCTTGGCATAGGCTTCTTCAAGCACCTGTTGATAGAGGCCTTCCTTGTCTCCATAATAGTAATAAATCATGCGCTTGGATGTGCGCGTGCGCGCTGCGATCTCATCGATCCGCGCGCCGGACAGACCGTTTTGCGAAAACTCGTCCATCGCAACCGAGAGAATATCGCGTCGAACGCCTTCAGGGTCGCGCTTTGCCTGGCGCGTGGCGCCCGGCGTGTTCGAAGTCGCGGCTTTTGTCATCGTCCACCCATAATCGGTCAGCCCATCCCAAACTGAAACCGTCTTTATTAACCAATCAGTACATAACACCGGAAAGGAAGGCAATATGGTCATCTCTGGCACGGAGCAGCAAAAGCTGCCAATGCGGACTTCCATCGCAACAGTTTCCATCAGCGGAGAGTTTCCCGAAAAGCTGGCAGCCATTGCCAAGGCAGGCTTCTCGGGCGTTGAAATCTTCGAGAATGATTTTCTGACCTATGATGCCTCCCCCCGCGAGGTTCGCGCCATGGTGCGCGATCACGGACTGGAAATAACGCTCTTCCAGCCGTTCCGGGATTTTGAAGGCATGCCGGATCAGCACCGGCAGCGCGCATTCGAACGGGCCGAGCGCAAGTTCGATATCATGGGTGAACTCGGCACTGATCTCATGCTGATCTGCTCGAATGTTTCACAAATTTCACTCGGCGGCATTGATCGCGCTGCCAATGATTTCCACGAGCTCGGCGAACGTGCCGCCAAACACGGCCTGCGCGTTGGTTACGAGGCTCTTGCCTGGGGCCGCCATATCAGCGACCACCGCGATGCCTGGGAAGTAGTGCGCCGCGCTGATCACAGCAATGTCGGCATTATTCTCGACAGTTTCCACACGCTGTCGCGCAAGATCGATCCGAACTCTATCCGCTCCATTCCCGGCGATAAGATTTTCATCGTGCAATTGGCCGATGCGCCCCTGTTCGACATGGACCTTCTCTATTGGAGCCGCCATTTCCGTAACATGCCGGGCGAAGGCGATCTGCCGGTGGTGGATTTCATGCGCGCGGTTGCCGCAACGGGCTATTCCGGTCCGCTATCCCTTGAGATTTTCAACGACCAGTTCCGTGGCGGCTCCGCCCGCCTGTTGGCGGAAGATGGCCACCGCTCGCTGATCAACCTCATGGACAAGGTGCAGCGTCTGGAGCCTGACATCAAAATCGCGGTTCCGGAAATGCCCAACCCTGTGGAAACGACGAGCGTCGAATTCGTGGAGTTCACGACGGGCGCTACTGAAAAAGCCGGGCTCGAAAGACTGCTTGCCACGCTGGGCTTCAGCAAATCCGCCCGCCACTGCAATCGAGAAGTGGAGCTTTATACGCAAGGCAACATCCGCATTGTCATCAACACGGATAACACGGGCGACAGTTTCGCCGGTGCGTCCTATTCCGTGCACGGCACCAACGCTTATGCCTTCGGCCTCAAGGTCGATGATGCGGCAGCAGCCTTGGAGCGCGCGGCAGCGCTGGGCGCCCCGACCTTCTTCGAGCCGCGCAAAAGCGGTGAGGCATCTATCCCGGCCATTCAAGGTGTTGGCAACGGTGTCATCTACTTCCTCGACAACTCTCCTGCCCTGTCTTCCATCTGGGAGCAGGAATTCGTGCCGCTGGCACCGGAAAACACTGGCAATGCGGGACTAACACGGATCGACCATCTGGCCCAGACCACCCGCTATGACGAGATGCTGACCTGGCTTTTGTTCTACACCTCGATCTTCTCTATGCGCCGCACGCCGATGGTTGATGTGGTGGAGCCCGGCGGGCTCGTGCGAAGTCAGGCCATCGAAAGCCTGCCAAAGCCGGATTTCCGCCTGACCATGAACGGTGCAGACAACCGCAAAACCTTTGCCGGCAAATTCCTGGCGGAAGGTTTCGGTACCAGCATCCAGCACATCGCATTTTCCACCGACGATATTTTTGCGACGGCAAAACAGCTGCATGCCTGCGGCTTTCAGGCACTGCCGATTTCGCGGAACTATTATGACGATCTCGAAGCCCGCTTCGGCCTCGAGCCAGAATTTTCGGATGCGCTGCGCGATTCCAGCATTCTCTATGACCGCGATGACAATGGCGAATATTTCCAGATTTACAGCCAGACCTTCGGCGAAGGTTTCTTCTTCGAAATAGTGGAGCGGCGTGGGCAATATAATGGCTATGGCGCCATGAATGCGCCCTTCCGTATCGGTGCACAAAGGCGCATGGCACGTCCGGAAGGCATGCCGCGGGATTAAGCGGCGTCAGACCTGCTGGCTATCTCGCTTGAATTCAAGCCGATCAAGGCCGCGCTGGACCTCCGGCGCGTTCATGAACAGGGTCCACAAAATGCCGGAGCGATGGTTTTCCATCATCGCGACCACCGGCCCCTGATCGATAGCCAGATGCGTATCGGCAACCCAGCCAGTCGCGGGCGAGAAGGCATCGACAAAGCCATATCGCCCGACGAGCTTTCCGTTCTTGTAGTTGAGAAAGGCGCGCGCGGCTTTCGCCGCCTCTTCCGGTAGAACCGGAAAACTCGATAGAGCGGCGGTGGGCGAGATCACACCATCATCCTGCGTGGGAGAGTGGACCTCATATCCACTGGGTCCATCGCTTGCCGTCATGCCCCAAAAATCTTGATCCGGATATTTGGCGCGGCCATAATCGTAATTGATGCGCGTATGGGCTTTGACCTGTTCTTCGTAATTACAATAGCGGTCCAACAAGCCGCGTGGATCAAGCCCGCAAAAGGAATATTGAGACAAAAACAATGGCCCGCCATAGGGCTCTCCCAGCGGCAGGAAGGTACCAAGATAGGTGTTGCCGTTGATCATCGCCCCGGAGCGCGCCCAGCCCTGATGATAATTGGCAGGTTCTATGAAATGGCTTTCTGCGCCAGCAGCCAGCACATAACAGACCAGCGCCTCGTTCCATCCGCTGACGGCAATGTCGAAACACCAGCGGAATTTCGGGCTCCAGTGCCACCACAACGGACCATCGGTTCTACGCGTGTACCAGCGCCATTCGACACTGGTGATGATATCGTGAACGAGGCTGCGAAACCGCGTTTCTGCCAATGTGGGCCGCGAGAAATATTCGCGCGCGCAAATAAGCCCCTGCAATAGAAAGCTGGTTTCCACCAGATCGCCGCCGTCATCCTTTGGGCCAAACGGAATGACCTCACGCGTTTCCGCGTGAAGAAAATGCGAAAATGCTCCGTGAAACCTTTTGACCCCTCTCAACGTCTGAACCATGGTTGTGACACGCTGGAGCGCCTGATCCCGCGTGATCCACTGCCGCTCGACACCGACAATAATGGCCATGAAGGCAAAGCCGGTGCCCGAAATCGAAGCGATCTCGTTGATGGACGTTCCATCGGAGCGCATACGGTCTCTGGCCAAGCCGGATGCAGGATGACTGCCGAGCCAGAAATACTCGAAGGTTCGCTGGTGGATTTCGTCCAACTCGCTCGAAATCTGTTGATCCCGCAAGCTTTCGCGCCGGTCGGATATGCTGATCTTGGAGTCCAAAATGCTGTCCAGTCTGTTTGGCTGATTGATCCTAGCCGAAAAACGATGGTCAGCGCCATCGTCAGACTGGTTTATTTCTCACGCGCGACGGAATGCCTCGCATCGCCTGCCATGCTTCGCAGCACTCAACCCAGATAATGAATATGCGGTCTGGCATGGTGCGGCGATGTTTCCACGCGCGCATCGACACAGAACACGTCTTTCAGCAGTTCCTGCGTCAAAACTGCTTCCGGTGTGCCGGACGCGACGATCTTGCCATCCTGCAAGACGATCAGCGTGTCGCAGAACATTGCTGCATGGTTGAGATCGTGGAGCGCAATAATGCTTGTGATCGGCAAGCTACAGACGAGGCGCATGAGGCTGATCTGATGCTGGATGTCGAGATGGTTGGTCGGCTCATCCAGAATGAGTTCTTTCGGTGTCTGCGCAAGCGCGCGGGCAATATGCGCCCGCTGCTTTTCACCGCCGGAGAGGTTTTGCCAACGCTCATCGCGCTTGGCCACCATTCCGGCCCGCTCCAGCGCTTCTTCCACCGCGTCGCTATCGGCGCGCGTCCAGCCGGAAAACATGGAGCGATGCGGAAACCGACCCAGCTTCACAACATCCACAACGCGCAGATTAGAGTTCGTCGTCGCGTGCTGTTCGATGAAGGCAACACGCTGGGCGATGGACCGCCGTCCGATTGCGGTGAGGTTTTGGTCTTCAAGCGTAATGATGCCCGAATGCGGCTGTTTCAGCCCGGCGATAAGCCGCAGAAGCGAGGTCTTGCCAGAACCATTCGGTCCCAGCAACCCTAGCATCTTTCCCGGTTCGGCGGCAAAAGACACGCCGTCAAGCACGGTCTTCCGGCCAATCTTCCAAGTGAGGTTATCCGCCCGAATGCTCATGATGACTTCTGGAACCGGTAGAGAATGACGGAGAAGAAGGGCACGCCGACAAGCGCCGTGACCACACCAATCGGCAGCACCTGCTGCGGAACGAGAATGCGTGCGGCAATATCGGCAAGCACCATGAAAATCGCCCCAACCACCGCGCAGGCTGGTAACAGCCGGATATGGAGCGGCCCGACGACGAAACGCGCCGCATGCGGCACAACGAGGCCGACGAAACCAATCGAGCCGACCATGCTGACGATGGTAGCAGTCATCATAGCTGTCAGGGCAAAGAGAAGAATGCGCGCGCGACCGACATTGACGCCAAGCGAGGACGCCGCCTCATCACCGAAAGCAAAGGCATCCAGCACCCGCGCATAGCAAAGGCAGGCGACCAGACAAAAACCGACCACCACCGAAACCAGCATGAATTCCGGCCAACGCACACCGCCAAAACTGCCGAGCAACCAGAACATCACATCACGCGCCTGCTGCGCGTTGCCCGAGGTGGTAACGATGTAAGACGTTGCGGCATTGAAAAGCTGCGACGCCGCAACGCCGGCAAGAATGGTGCGATCAGCCCCGCCCCGCGTTCCATTAGATAACAGTGCGACGAAAAGAAAGGCGGCAAAGGCACCGGCAAACGCGCCAGCCGAAAGGGAAACCGCGCCCGAGCCAATACCGAGAATGACAATCGCAACCGCGCCGGATGAGGCGCCCGCCGAAATGCCGAGCACATAGGGCTCAGCCAGCGGGTTGCGCAGCAGCGACTGCATAATCGCACCAGAAATCGCCAACCCTGCCCCGCAAAAGGCAGCGACCAGCGCGCGGCTGAGACGATAATCCCAGATGACCGTTTCGTGGATGCGGTTTAGTTCCACCGCCGTCCAGCCCAGACGGTTGGTCACGGATGTAAAGGTAGTCGCGAGCGGAATCGGCAGATCGCCGATTCCGACACTGACACCAACCACAAGGCCGATGGCCGCAAGGGAGGCCAAAAGCAGACCGCCCAGAGTGGCCAACCGTTGGAAAGGATGGCGCGTCTCGATCACTTCAACAGGCCGAGTGCCTTGAGCTGTTCAGCAACCTGCTCTGCACCATACAGGGTGCGGACGGTGGGGTTCATTGCCTGGCCGTCCATCACGACGATAGCCTTATTCTTGACGGCAGGCATCTGGCTGACCGCCGGATCGCTGTTCAAGAACTTGATCTTGGCTTCCGGCTTGTCCAGTTCCCAGCGGTTACGGTCGAGGCTCGCCACGACGATGACATCGGGATTGGCAGCGATGATGCCTTCCCAGCCCAGCGTCGGCCATTCCGCTTCAGCGGTGATGGCGTTCTTGCCGCCGAGCAGATCGGCGATGAAGCCGGAAGCTGCATTTTTGCCACCGAGATAGGCGTCAGCGCTGGGCGACTGGCTGGAGAACCAGAAGACATAGGAAAATGTCTTGCCATCCTTGGAAACGCTGGAGCGCAGCGCGGCTTCACGCTTCTTGAAATCGGCAATCAGTGCCTGACCACGATCTGCAACATCGAAAATCTGCGAAAGCTCGTCGATTTCCTTGTAGAGCAAATCCATGTTCCAAAGCTGGTCACGGCTGCCATATTCGTTTTTGACCTTATCAGTGCTGAGGCAGGTGCTGGGCGAAAGATAGGTCGGCACGCCAACTTTCTCGAAATCCTCGCGCTTGGCAACCTTGCTCGTCGGGCCAATCAAAGTCGGCAAAGCCGCAGCCACAAAATCCGGGTTCTGCGCGAGAATGGATTCGAACGTCGGGAACTCGACAGTCAGAAGCTTGACCTTGGCATTGGCTTGCGCCAACTCCGGCAAAACCTTGCTCGGCCAAAACGCCGTGCCAACCATCTTGTCTTCGAGACCAAGCATCAACATGATTTCCGCGCTGTTCTGCCCGAGGCCAACAGCACGCTCAGGAGCCTTCGGAAAAACAACCGTCGCGCCGCAATTTTCAAGCGTCAGCGGATATTGTGTCGGCGTAGCCAAGGCAGGAGCAACGCTCAGGCCGAGAACAGCCATAATACTCGAAATGGTCAAAAAAGGCTTCAAAACGCTCACGGAAAACTTCCAGTTCTGTTGTATCGGCAAAGAGCCATAGAATTGCAGGCGCGGTATATCCGCTCGCCTTTGGAAAAACAAGATAATAACAATCATCTTTTAGCGTTAAACAGGGGGATTGTGTTACGCTTTACAGCACAGGACTGAATGAGGCGGGCGTCTCTGTTTTCCGGATGCTAGCTTGAGGGCGAAGCTTCGGTAGGTTGAGTTCTTGGACTGCGTCTGAGCGTTTCGGATCGCCGCCTTGTGATGTTTCCATATAGTCGGCATTCTGTTTCGCGTCCGAACGCCAGCACTGCCGTTCGTTGTGATTATCTCGGTGATTTTGGGAAGGATT
>NZ_JBYOKI010000004.1:0-467352 GCF_057799395.1 Agrobacterium sp. 20P9.1.2 | reverse complement strand
GACCAGCTGGATAAGTTCTCCAGTGACGGTATCAAGGCTCTGACGTCGTCTCAGGTTGCCGTCTTGAGTTCCGCACAGGTAGCCACTCTCGATGCTGCCGAACTCAACAGCTTCACCACTGACGAGATTGCAGCACTCACCAACAATGCACTTGATGGACTGACGACCGAAGCGATTTCTGGGCTGACTAAAGTGACAATCGGAGCTCTCAGCGAAGCGCAGATGCAGTCTCTCAACGACGACCAGACACAGGCAATCCTAGCCGCTTATAACGCTGTATAAGTAAGGCTAAGAACTAGATTGAAATCGAACGGCGCGACCTTGGTCGCGCCGTTTCACTTTGTGGAGCTGCATCATTGCAGCGCATAATTTGAAACCGTTTTTGCCGAGGCGCTTAAGCTCTTGTTTTTGGTGCAACACTCTGCAGAGCGACATATAGACCCCTGCCCGCCTAAGATATCCTCTAATACTCGCGATGGGCACCGCTTGCTCTTAAGACCGTCGATTCTTCCTCGCTGCTCATCCACGAAACACGGTCTCCTCTTGCGCTTCCGGTTCTCCTGAACCAAAGTTCACGGGAACGAGGGAGCGCCGCGCATGCAGACACCACGCGGAATTATGGAAACGGTGATTTACGCCGACGATCTGGACGCGGCTGAGCGGTTTTATCGTGAGGTGTTTGGGCTTGAGGTCGTCAGGAAGCTTGCCGGGCAGTTCGTCTTTTTCCGATGCGGGCAGCAGATGTTGTTGGTCTTTGATCCGGCCAAGTCACGCGTTGCCGATGCGGGCAATCCGATACCGCGACATGGTACATCTGGACAGGGACATTTCTGCTTCCGCGCAAAGGACAAGCGGGAAGTCGATGCCTGGAGGGATCACTTCGTGTCTCTTGGCATTGAAATCGAGCATTACCAACGCTGGAACAATGACAGCTATTCCGTCTATATCCGCGATCCCGCTGGCAATTCGGTCGAGGTCGGTGAAGGCAGGCTTTGGGGCCTTGATACGCCATAAAAAAAGCCCCGAACCATAGGTTCAGGGCTTTGAATGCTTGCCGGAGATCAGCTTAGAGCTGATGCACGGTGATGGCTTCTTCCATCTCCACCCGCAGCGCGTTGCGCAATGGTAGACCGAAACCCGCTGCTTCGATTTCGAAGACGTCGCCGGCTTCCGGCTTCACGCCATCGGCGAAGGAGAGCGTCGCCGTGCCGAACATGTGGACATGCACTTCACCCGGCGCACGGAACAGGCCGTATTTGAAGTGGTGGTATTCCAGATTGGCGAAGGTGTGGGACATGTTGTCCTCACCGGACAGGAACGGCTTTTCGAAAATCACCTTGCCATCGCGCAGGATACGCGATGTGCCGCGAATATCCGAGGGCGGTGCGCCGACGCGGATTTCTGGGCCGAAGCTTGCAGGGCGAAGCTTGGAGTGAGCGAGATAGAGATAGTTCATTCGCTCGGTAACGTGATCGGAGAACTCGTTGGACACAGCAAAGCCGATGCGGAAAGCCTCACCCTTGTCCGAGATGACGTAGATGCCAGCCATTTCCGGCTCTTCACCGCCGTCGAGCGCGAAGGATGGGGAAATCAGTGCCGCACCTGGTGCTGTCGCGACATGGCCGTTGCCCTTGTAGAACCACTCGGGCTGAACGCCCTTTTCGCCAGCCTTCGGCTTGCCGTTCTCAAGGCCCATCTTGAACATCTTCATGGAGTCCGTCAGGCTCTCCTCGGATGTCTCGCTGGTCTTCTTGTGCATGCTGTCACGGGTGGCGGCCGAGCCCAGATGGGTCAGACCGGTGCCCGTCAGGTGCAGATGCGCCGGATCCGGATGGGTGATCGGGGATAAGAAACGGCCTTCGGCATAGACCTCTTCGAGATCGATGGCGTCGCCGTAACCACGGGCCGAAATGACGTCGGCCAGCGTTTTTCCGCCATTGGCCGCTTCAAGCGCCAGCGCGTAAACGGATTCGGCATTATTGACGGCACGCGCCTGCCCACCCTCTTCACGAACGGCGACGATGATCTTTCCGCTCGCATCCTTGATCTGAGAAATCAGCACGGTAATTCCTTTCAACGACGTTATGACGTCTGCATCTCATGAAAGTGGCCGGAAACCGGCCACTTGTTGTCGTTTCAAACTGTGGGTGAACGCGAGCGATCAGCCCTTGTTCTTGTTGTAGACGTCGAAGAACACGGCAGCCAGAAGCACGAGGCCCTTGACCATCTGCTGGAAGTCGATGCCGAGGCCGACGATCGACATGCCGTTGTTCATCACGCCCATGATGAAGGCGCCGATAACAGCACCGGTGATCTTGCCAACGCCGCCGGAAGCCGAAGCACCGCCGATGAAGCAGGCCGCGATGACGTCCAGTTCGAAGCCAACGCCAGCCTTCGGCGTTGCCGAGTTGAGGCGCGTGGCGATGATCATGCCGGCGAGACCAGCCAGAACACCCATGTTGACGAATGTCAGGAAGCTAAGACGTTCTGTGTTGATACCCGAAAGCTTGGTAGCCTTCTCGTTACCGCCCATGGCGTAGATACGACGACCGATGGTCGTGCGACGCGTAACAAAGCTGTAAAGCGCGATCAGCACCAGCATGACGATGAGGACGTTCGGCAAGCCGCGATAGGTGGACAGCTGGTAGCCGAGGAACAGGATTGCGCCAGCAATCAGCAGGTTCTGCACGATGAAGAAGCCGAAAGGCTCGACATCGATGCCGTGGCGAACATTCACCTGACGGCGACGCAGAGCCAGCACGAACAGAGCGAGCGTGATCGCAAGCGTCAGCACCATGGAGGTGACGTTGATGCCTTCAATGCCGCCGATATCCGGCAGGAAGCCCGTGCTGACGACCTGGAAATCGACCGGGAAAGGACCGATATTCTTGCCGCCCAGCACGAAGAGTGTCAGGCCGCGGAACACGAGCATGCCCGCCAGTGTCACGATGAAGGATGGAATGCGGTGATAGGCAATCCAGTAGCCCTGCGCCGCACCGATGATGCCGCCAACGCCAAGGCAGATGAGCGCCGCCAAGAGTGGGTTCATGCCCCATTGCACGGTCAAAATGGCGGCTATCGCGCCGACGAAGGCGACGATGGAGCCGACCGAAAGGTCGATATGCCCGGCCACGATGACCAGCAACATGCCCAGAGACATGATGACGATGAACGAGTTCTGAAGGATCAGGTTTGTCAGGTTAACCGGGCGAAACAGAATGCCGCCGGTGTAAAACTGGAAGAAAACCATGATGGCGACGAGCGCGATCAGCATGCCATATTCGCGGATGTTGGCGCGAATATACGAGCCGACTGAAACGACGTTGCTTTCTTCGGTGGATGTGTTGGCCGAACTCATCAGTTCTTCTCCCCTGAGCGCATGATAGCGCGCATGATGCTTTCCTGGCTCGCCTCTCCCTTCGGCAATTCGGCGACAATCCGTCCTTCGTTCATAACGTAGATGCGGTCGCAATTGCCAAGCAGTTCGGGCATTTCCGATGAGATCATCAGAACGCCTTTTCCGTCGGCGGCGAGCTGGTTGATAATGGTGTAGATTTCGTATTTTGCACCGACGTCGATACCGCGCGTCGGTTCGTCCAGAATGAGGACGTCAGGATTGGAGAACAACCACTTCGAAAGCACAACCTTCTGCTGGTTGCCCCCTGAAAGATTGACCGTTTCCTGAAAGATGCCGGACGAGCGAATGCGCAGACGCTTGCGAAAATCGTTTGCGACCGACATTTCCTTGTGGTCGTCGATAACGCTTGCGGAAGACACACCGGCCAGATTGGCAAGTGTAGTGTTGTGCAAAATATTGTCGTTGAGCACGAGACCCAGATGTTTGCGGTCCTCGGTCACATAAGCCAGACCTGCATCGATAGCTTTGCGAACAGTGCTGACATCAACCGGCTTGCCGTGAATCAGCACATCGCCGGTGATCTTGTGGCCGTAAGACTTGCCGAAAACGCTCATTGCGAATTCCGTGCGGCCCGCGCCCATCAGACCCGCGATGCCGACAACCTCGCCCTTGCGGACGTTGATGTTAATATCGTGCAGCATCTGCCGGTCACGGTGCTGCTGGTGATAGGCGTTCCAGTTCTTCACTTCGAGAATGGTTTCGCCAATCGGCACGTCGCGTGGCGGGTAACGGTCTTCGAGGTCGCGGCCCACCATGTTTCTGATAATGACGTCTTCGCTGATCTCTTCCTTATGACAGTCGAGCGTCTTGACCGTCATACCGTCACGCAGAACCGTGATCTGGTCTGCCACCTTGCGCACTTCGTTCAGCTTGTGCGTGATGATGATGGAGGTCAGGCCTTGCTTACGGAACTCGATCAAAAGGTTGAGGAGCGCTTCCGAATCGCTTTCGTTCAGCGATGCCGTCGGCTCGTCGAGAATGAGAAGCTTCACGCTCTTGGACAGCGCCTTGGCGATTTCCACCAGCTGCTGCTTGCCCACACCGATGTCGGTGATCAGCGTTTCAGGCGATTCCTTCAGGCCAACCTTCTTCAACAGCTCACGGGTGCGGTTGAATGTCTGCTGCCAGCTGATGACGCCGTTGGTGGCGATCTCGTTGCCGAGGAAAATGTTTTCTGCAATCGACAGAAGGGGAACCAGGGCCAATTCCTGGTGAATGATGATGATGCCGATTTCCTCACTGTCGTTGATCGCGCGGAAGTTACGCTGCTGACCTTCGTAGTGAATTTCGCCGTCATAGGTGCCAGCGGGGTAGACGCCTGAAAGGACCTTCATAAGGGTCGACTTTCCAGCACCGTTTTCGCCGACGAGTGCGTGTATCTCACCCTGGCGAACCTTGAGGTTCACGTTTTCCAGCGCTTTCACGCCCGGAAACGTCTTGGTGATATTCCGCATTTCGAGGATGGTATTGTCCATATCGCAATCCAGCGCCGTACAATCCGGCGTTCTTTTTTAAAGAAGCGGGGATGGAGCAAAGTCCATCCCCGCCACGATTATAGATTACTTCAGCTGGTCTTCTTTGTAGTAACCGCTGTCAACCAGAACCTGCTTGACGTTGTCCTTGGTTACGGCAACAGGCTTCAAGAGGTAGGAAGGAACGACCTTGACGCCATTTTCATAGGTCTTTGTGTCGTTAACTTCTGGCTCTTTGCCCTGCATGGCAGCATTGACCATGCCAACAGTGACCTTCGCGAGTTCGCGTGTGTCCTTGAAGATTGTGGAATACTGTTCGCCAGCCAGAATGGACTTGACGGAAGGAACTTCAGCGTCCTGACCGGAAACGACTGGAAGCGGCTGATCCTTGGAGCCGTAACCTACGCCCTTGAGCGAAGAGATGATGCCGATGGAGATACCGTCGTAAGGCGACAGAACGGCGTCAACCTTTGCGTCTGTGTAGTAGGCAGACAGAAGGTTATCCATACGAGCCTGGGCCGTTGCCGGGTCCCAACGCAGCGTACCGACCTTGTCCATGCCCATCTGGCCAGACTTTACGACGAGCTTGCCGCTGTCGATGTAAGGCTTGAGAACAGACATTGCGCCGTCGTAGAAGAAGAAGGCGTTGTTGTCGTCTGGCGAGCCGCCGAACAGTTCGATGTTGAACGGACCCTTGCCGTCCTTCAAGCCAAGCTTGTCGGCAATCGACGTTGCCTGCAACACGCCAACCTGGAAGTTGTCGAAAGTTGCGTAGTAGCTGACGTCGCCGCTGTTACGGATCAGACGGTCATAAGCGATGACCTTGATGCCCTGCGAACCAGCCTGCTTGAGAACGTCCGACAGCGTCGTGCCGTCGATCGATGCAATCACCAGAACCTTTACGCCCTTGGTAACCATGTTCTCAATCTGAGACAGCTGATTCGGAATATCGTCGTCAGCGTACTGCAGATCCGTCGCGTAACCAGCATCCTGAAGCTGCTTGACGATGTTGTTGCCGTCATCGATCCAGCGTGCAGAAGACTTCGTCGGCATTGCAATACCAACTGTGCCCTTGTCCTGCGCCCAAACTGGCGACGCAAATGCTGCAGCGCCGATGGCACAGGCCGCAACCAACGAAATAATGGATTTCATGAACTCTCTCCCTTGGAACCCTTTTGCAGGCGTTGCTTATCTGCGATGCGCCTTCAAATCCACGCCCGAGCGTTAGGAGTTTAGCTTACATGAACGGAATGCAAAGATACAATCCGAACTTTTGCCACTCCTCCTCGGCACAGGCGCAAACTGTTCTGAATCCATATAACTGTCAAATAGAATATATTGCTTTTCCTATATCATTTTTGTTATATTAAATCGATATAATAGCCCCTCCCAGTTTCATGGAGGCGAAATGGGAAGCGCCATGGAACGAAATGGAACGAATACGTTCGAATTTCTGTCTCTGACCGAAGACAACCCCCTGTTGCGTGCGGGGCTGAAAATGGCCCATTTGCGCATGCTGGTGACCATTGAAGAACACGGCCAGGTAAGCGCAGCCGCCGCAGCGCTCAACATGACCCAGCCTGCCGCATCGCGCATGTTGTCTGAAATGGAAGCCATTGTTAAGAGCCCGCTCTGTCAGCGCGCATCACGTGGCGTGGTGCTGACCCAGTTCGGAGAGGCGCTGGCAAAGCGCGCAAAAAAGATTCTTCTGGAACTGCGTGAGGCCAGCCGTGAGCTGGCGCAGATGAAATCCGGAAGCGGCGGCTCGGTCTTCATCGGTTCGGTCACCGCCCCTGCCATCAGTCTGGTGGTGCCTGCACTTCGCAAGGCCATGGACACCTATCCCGGCATCGAGGTGAATGTTCAGGTGGAAACCAGCAACGTATTGGCGCGCGAATTGCTGGCCGCCCGGCACGATTTCGTCATCGGGCGTATCCCTGACGACATCGATCCTGCGCTTTTTAACGCGCATGAGATCGGCATCGAACGCGCCTGCCTTCTGGTGCGTAAGGACCATCCGCTTCTGCAGGACCCACCGGCGAAGCTGGAAGACCTTTCGCAGTATGACTGGGTGTTCCAGCCGCCCGGCGCCTTGCTGCGACGGACGATGGAAGATGTCTTTCTATCGCAAGGTGTGGCCCTGCCGCGCAACGTCATCAATACGCCGTCCATAGTGCTGACGCTTGCCATCGTGACGCAGACCAATGCGATTGCGCCGCTGTCCTATGAAATGGCGGAATTCGTCTCCGGCCAGCATTCGCCCATGGGCGATATTCGCATTCTGACCACCGATTTCGATTTGAGCGTCAAACCCTATAGCCTGATCGTCACCAAGGACCGTGCTTTGCCGCCCAGCGCGCAGTTGCTCTATGATCTGGTGCTCGAGGAAAGCCAGAATCTGACGTGGAATTGACCACGCAAGCCAGACGCCACCTTCATGTGGTCCTGTGCGCGCCATCAACAGGGAAGGTCAAATGCTGTTCGGACAATCCGTCTTCCAGTCAGTGGTGGAACGCCTAGAGCGTGAGGCGGACGACATTCCCCCGGTCGAAGAGCAGCGGCCCGACTTCGGGATGAACAGTTTCAGCGCCAGTCTGGTGTTCGAAACCGCAACACAAAACCCGTCATCGGCCAATCTTCCACTCGATTCCTATCTCGATTTTCTGGAAGAACCGGCGGCAGTGCCGGAACCTGAGCCTGAGATTATGCCTGCCTATCTGGAGCGCACATCGCTCTCGGATGTCTCGGATGAATTGGCGATCAGCGACAAGGATACCGTCGAGACGCTCAGCGAAAAACGCCGCAGCTTCGCCCGCCTGAACCATCCGGATATGGTCAGTCCGCTGTTTCGGGAACATGCCACGAAGCGCATGACGGCAGCCAATCTGCTGATCGATCAGGCCATCCGCTTTTTATCGAGGTGATTACTCTGCGTCTGGCGCAGGCGGTGTCGGAGTGGCTTCCTCGACCTTCTCGGCAGGCGGCTTGAAGGTGATCAGCAGCACATAGGCGGAATAGACCGCCACGCCCCCCACGACGGTTGCCCAGAAAATCTCGTGGTTGACAAACTCGATGATGGCCCAGGCCGCGCAGAAGCCGACGATCAGCAGCCTGACCCAAAGCGGTCTGTAGATCGGGTGGCTTGTGTCGATAAGCAGCATATTTTCTCCATGCACCGTGATGGCAGCGCTATGAACCTTGCGGCGCGACCATGCCAGACATGACGATATCTCCATCCAGACGCGACAATGCAAGCCCCATATGGCCATCGAAGACCAAAGACTGCTCATCTGGCTCGATTGTGATCTGCGGCAGGCCACCCATGCGAACCACACTGGTCTGCACCATGCCGTCCTGAATGCTGGCCTTGAGAAGATCGAAAAATCGCGTTCCCGGCCCGGTCACGAAGACCGGCATGGGACCATGCAGGCTGAAAAGCCGCGACAGCCCGTTTCCCAGCACCAGCCCCGCCTGGCGAAAGGCAAAGGCGGCCATGCGGTTTCCTGCGCGGGCGGATGCGGCAATCTTTTCCACCTCGGCCAGCGGTACGAATTTCGCAGGTATCGTGTTGGTCGGCACCTCAAAGGCGGCGCGCAGAATGCCGTAGAACCCACAGTAAGCCTCGACGCAACCCTTGGCACCGCAGCGGCAGAGCGCACCGTCAGGCACATGCAGCATATGGCCGAAGTTGGGAGCGCTGACATCGGCGCGTCCCTCGCCAATATCCCGCGCCACGCCAAGACCAATGCTGTGGCCGAGCGACAGGGCCGCGAGCGACGTGACGCCTTCCTCACGACCACGGTTGCGCATCCACAAGGCCTCAGCCGCCAGCAACGTCTCGTTATAAAGATAGATCTGTGCGCGGAAATGCGGCGAGAGCGTCCTGCGAAAATCCAACTGCCCCTCCCCCAGCACGGGAGACCACATCAGCGTGGCACTGGCCGGATCGACCAGTCCTTTGCTGCTGATGGAAATATGCAGGATATCGCTTGGCGCAATCTTGGAGCGGCTGGCAAGCCGCAGAACACCTTCCAGAACCGCTTGTGCAAAGGTCTCGCTCGTTCCCGAAGACCTGCCCTCCCCGAAGCGGTCCATCAGTTTGCCAGTGAAATCGACCAGTGAATATTGAACCGCATCCGACGAGATGACGACGACGGCAACATAGCCGAATCGGCTGTTGGGCTGGAACAGAACGCGAGGACGCCCCCTGCCCGATGCCGCCTGCTGCTCGGTCCGCTCGATCAGGCTGAAGCGTTCCAGCTCGGCGGTGATGGCGGAAACTGTCGCAGAGGCGAGGCCCGTTAATTCGGCAAGAGCGGTATGGGATAGATTGCCATGGCGTCGCAATGCGCTGAGCATGCGCAGACTGTTTTGCTGTCGGACCAGCTCGGTACTCGCTATGGCCGACATTGCGTCTCGGTTCCTTCGCCTGTTTTCAACGCCATAAACCCTGTGCAGTCCCGCCGCAATCAACTTCCGGAGGTAGGCCCGCAAGTCCTGTTGACAGCTTTCGGATTCTCTGACATTTAATTTCTCGACTGTCGAGAAAAAATGCTTCTGGCATTGCTTGGCAGGTTTTCTGGCGTTCGCGCAGGCATGGAGGTGCCCCGCGTTTTGCCACCACCCGGGAGGACATTCATGAATTCATTTGCCAAGCTTTTGGCGGGTACAGCCGTACTCGTATCGCTGCACACCGCAGCCATTGCCGCCGATCTCGTCGTTGGCGTTTCCTGGTCGAACTTTCAGGAAGAGCGCTGGAAGACCGACGAAGCCGCCATCAAGGATGCTCTGAAAGCATCCGGCGCAAAATATATTTCTGCCGACGCGCAGACATCGGCTGCAAAGCAGCTGACCGACATCGAAAGCCTGATTGCTCAGGGCGCAAATGCACTGATCGTGCTTGCACAGGATAGCAGCGCCATTGGCCCGGCCATTGAAAAGGCTGCCGCCGAAGGCATTCCCGTGGTCGGCTATGACCGCCTGATCGAAAACCCCGGCACCTACTACATCACCTTTGATAACAAGGAAGTCGGACGCCTTCAGGCCAAGGAAGTCTTCAAGATCAAGCCGACCGGCAACTACGTCTTCATCAAGGGCGGCTCGACGGATCCGAATGCGGACTTCGTTTTCTCCGGCCAGATGGAAGTGCTGAAAGATGCCATCACATCCGGCAAGATCAAGAATGTCGGCGAGGCCTATACCGATGGCTGGAAGCCGGAAATTGCCCAGAAAAACATGGAGCAGTTCCTGACAGCCAACAACAACAAGGTCGATGCAGTCGTCTCTTCCAATGACGGCATGGCAGGTGGCGTGGTTGCGGCACTGGAAGCGCAGGGGCTTGCCGGTTCCGTACCGGTCTCCGGTCAGGATGGCGACAAAGCCGCGCTGAACCGCGTGGCGCTTGGCACCCAGACGGTTTCCGTGTGGAAAGACAGCCGCAAGCTGGGCAAGAAGGCTGGCGAAGTTGCCGTAGCGCTTGCCAAGGGAACGAAGATGGAATCGCTGGAAGGCACCGTCAAGTTCAAGGGCGGCACCAAGGGTGTCGAAATGAGCTCCTACTTCCTGGAACCTCAGGCCATCACCAAGGACAATCTCAACGTCGTCCTGGATGCCAAATGGATCAGCAAGAGCGAGCTGTGCCAGGGCGTGAAGGCAGGAACGGTCGCTGCCTGCAAGTAAGCCTGCAACGGGTCGTGAAGATGGCAAAGCCCAGCTGCATTGCCATCTGACGATCTCTTCCGATAGCGCCGCAAGGGTTACCTTGCGGCGTCAGCGGCACGCGCAGGGCATGAGATATTTCAAGGAGTATAGGGAATATGGCGGAACAAACCGTTGTCGCACCGTCATCCGGTGCGCGGGCAGAGCGGGGAAACCCGTTGCGACGCTTTTTAAACGCGACGGAAATCGACACGCGGCTTCTGGGCATGGTCGTGGCGCTGTTTTCCATATGGGTTGGATTTGAAATCCTGTCCGGCGGCCTGTTCCTCACCTCGCGCAATTTGTGGAACCTTTCGGTTCAGGCGGCATCCGTGTCCGTCATGGCAACCGGCATGGTTCTGGTCATCGTCACCCGCAACATCGACCTTTCGGTGGGATCGATCCTCGGCTTCGTCGGCATGATCATGGCCGTGACGCAAACGCGTTTCCTGCCGGGATGGCTGGGCTACGACCACCCGATGTCATGGATGATCGCTTTGAGCGTCGGCATCGTGCTGGGTGCTGCCATCGGTGCATTTCAGGGCGTGATCATCGCCTTCATGAATGTTCCCTCCTTCATCGTCACGCTGGGTGGCCTGCTGGTCTGGCGCGGCGCGGCATGGATGGTGACGAGCGGTGCGACCGTTGCGCCCATGGACACGCGCTTCCGCCTGATGGGCGGCGGCGCAGACGGATCGATTGGCGCGACAGCCAGCTGGATCGTTGGCATCATCGCCTGCGTCCTCATCATCCTGTCCATCATCAATTCAAGACGGCAGCGCAAACGCTTCGGTTTTCCGCTCAAACCCATCTGGGCGGAATATCTGATGGGCATCATCGGCTGCGGCGTTGTGCTTGGCGCGGTGAAAGTGCTGAACAGCTATTACATGCCGGTCAATCTCGCCCGCAAATATGCCGAGGCAAACGGCATAGCCTGGCCGGATGGTGGGCTTGAGATTTCCCTCGGCATTGCCATTCCCGTGCTGATCGCGCTCGGCATCGCTATCGTCATGAACTTCATTACCAATCGCACCCGCTTTGGCCGCTATGTCTTTGCCATTGGCGGCAACCCGGAAGCTGCGGTTCTGGCTGGCATCAAGACGCGCTGGGTCACGGTCAGGATATTCGCGCTGATGGGTGCACTTTGCGCCATTGCCGCGGCCATCTCTACGGCGCGTCTGAATGCTGCAACCAATGCGCAGGGCACGCTGGATGAGCTTTACACCATTGCCGCAGCCGTCATTGGCGGCACGTCGCTGGCCGGTGGTGCCGGCACCATCGCCGGTGCCATTCTGGGAGCCGTGGTCATGCAATCGCTAAACTCCGGCATGGTGCTTTTGGGAATGGACACGCCATTGCAAAGCATCGTCATCGGCGTCGTGCTGGTCATGGCCGTCTGGCTCGACACGGTCTACCGCGCCAGAGCCAAGTGATCATGCGCCAAACAATAAAAGAGGAGTTTCCGATATGACGGACCAATCCACTCCGCTTGTGGAAATGCGCAATATTTCCATTTCTTTCGGCGGCATCCACGCGGTGGAAAACGCCTCGGTAGACCTTCACCGCGGTGAAGTCGTGGCGCTGCTGGGTCACAATGGCGCGGGCAAATCGACGCTGATCAAAATCCTGTCCGGCGCCTATCGTCGCGATGGCGGCGAAATCCTCATCAATGGTGAGGATGCCGATATCAGAAACCCGCGCGATGCCAAGAAATTCGGCATCGAAACCATCTATCAGACGCTGGCTGTGGCCGATAATGTCGATGCCGCCGCCAATCTCTACCTCGGTCGCGAATTGCGCACCCCATGGGGTACGCTGGACGATGTGGCCATGGAAGCCTCTGCCCGCGAGGTCATGGGCCGTCTCAACCCCAACTTCAAACGCTTCAAGGAACCGGTCAAGGCGCTCTCAGGCGGCCAGCGCCAATCCGTCGCCATCGCCCGCGCCATCCTCTTCGATGCCCGCATCCTCATCATGGACGAGCCGACGGCAGCGCTCGGTCCGCAGGAAACCGCGCAGGTGGGTGATCTGGTCAAGGAGCTGAAGAAGCAGGGTATCGGCATTTTCCTGATCAGCCACGACATTCACGATGTCTTCGACCTCGCAGACCGTGTTTTCGTGATGAAGAACGGAAAGGTCGTGGGCCACGCCAGAACGCAGGACGTGACCAAGGACGAGGTGCTGGGAATGATCATTCTGGGCAAGGTGCCTGCTGGCGCAACCCCGGGCCCAGGCGCCATGAAAGTCTGACCCATTCTCACAAAAAAAGGTGCGGCCAAACCGCACCTTTCTGATCTTCTTTGATAAAAAGTGCCTGTGATCAATCCTGAATGCGGCGCAGAAGACCAACCAGCTGGTCACGCGCCTTCTCACCGCCCAGACGATCGATCAGCTTGTCCTCGTGATCTTTCCAAATCTGGGAAATCTCTTCCAGAACGGAACGACCCTCCTCGGTCATCTCGATATAATGCACGCGCCTGTCGGAGTCCGAGCGGCGTCTGTGCAGCAGACCCTTGTCCTCGAGACCGTCGATGATGGCAACGAAGTTGGCGCGCTGGATACCGAGCGCTTCTGCAACATCGCTCTGCTTCAAGCCCGTATTGTTCGCCACGACGATCAGAACCGAGAAATCTGCCGGGCGCAGCCCGTAGGCCAGCAGGCTCTCGTTAAAATCACTTACAACCGATAGCTGAGCGCGTCGAAGCCGATAAACAACGGCCTCCGATAGAATCGAATAGTCGATTTCTGACTTGGAAACCATAGGCACTTCATCGGCTTCCACATAGGCCATTTTAGCTCTGCCATGCTCGAATGCGAGACTGACTGTCATTCTGGTCCCCTTTGATTCGTCTTCGTGAACTATAGTTAATTACCCAATTACGTTTATTAGAACAAGGTTTAATAATAGATAAAGCAACGATATAAAGTTTTGCGCCCGTGATTAGTCGCTTTCATTACAAGTTAGCGCAAACATAGCTCAGGTTGCATCCCGGCCCCTCCCCACAACATCATGTTTTCTCGCGATAAAAGCAGCTGAAACACTCAAAAAGCAATTATGCGGCAAAATACTACTTGCAATGCGAATATGCAAAAACCAGAATATGCGCTAAAATTAATCCTGATATTTTTTTGGTCGCACAATTTTTAAGCGAGGAAAATCACGCCTAGAGATAGGCTTCTGACGCAATAAACCAATCGCAAAACCACCACATCGATTTTACGCATTGATGCGGACGACAAGCTGAGCTAAGAACCAATCGCTACCAGATGCGATTCATCGCACGCACGGATGCACCCGTAGCTCAGCTGGATAGAGTGTTGGATTCCGATTCCAAAGGTCACAGGTTCGAATCCTGTCGGGTGCGCCACTACAACGGTATCTTCGCAAATCCCTTTACCAGTATCGGTCCTGTCGGCCTGCCAGTCGGTGATCCGCCTGATTGTTCGAGCGTGATCTCGTAGAGTTGGTCGTTTTTCGGTTCCGGCAAAGTTGGCGTTGCCAGTTTGGCGGAGCGGTGTTGGTCCAGGAGGCCGAGGGAGACGGGGCCCATTTCGCGGTTTGGTAGGGTCCAGACCTGCATGGTTTTGCCTTCGGGCACGGTGAAGTCGGCCAGAAGTCGGATGCTGGCTTGTTTGTTGCTGAAGTCTTCCACGATGGCCTGGGGCTCACCGGCGTCGTTCACCAAAATTGCGACGACGACTGGATCGACCGGGCGCATGAGGGACCAGCCGAGGCCGGCTGTCAGCAGCAGCGACGCGGCAAGCGATGCGACGGCGGTTCGTTTCCACAGCGACAGGCGATTGTCGTTGGAGGCGGTCAGAGGCTTTTGAGGTGTTTCGTCCTGAGCTGCTGCGAGACCCGCGTCAATGCGTTGCCACAGCGATGGGCTGGGCGGCGTTTCATCGACGGATGTATCGAGCGGCAGAAAACGCTCGCGGCTGGCGGCGATGGCATCGCGCAGATCGCGGTTGTCGGTAATCTGTGCTTCCACGCGCTCGTGGTCGTCGTCATCCAGAAGGCCGAGCACATACTCATCGGCGATGCGGGCGATGTCCTGCTTGATGTCGGTCATGCCATGCACTCCCGCAGCGAAGACAGGCCGCGCCTTATCCACGACTTCGTGGTGCCGAGTGGAATTTTCAGCCGTCCGGCAATTTCGCCATGGGTATAACCGCCGACATAGGCCATGAGAATGCCGCGGCGGCGGGTTTCATCCAGCGTGGAGAGACAATCGCGAAGCTTGCTGTTCTGGTCCAGCCGGTGCCAGGACGCCATGATCTGCTCCACATGCTGCGCTTCCTGCAAGGTCTCCAGATGATCGTCCGTCACCAGATCCTCGCGCTTGCCGTCTCTGAGCATATTGAGCGCCCGGTTGCGAACGATGGCGTAAATCCAGCCACGCGCAGAGCCGCGCTCCGGCGCATATTGGTGCGCGTTCTTCCAGATGCGGATGAAGGCCTCCTGCACCACCTCTTCCGCCAGATCGCGCCGCCGCACGATACGCTGGGCCACGGCGATAAGCCGCCCGGCTTCCCTGTCGAAAATCAGCCGCAAGCCGTTTCGATCCCCCCTGGCGCAGGCGGTAAGGGCCGCGCCAAAATCGTCTGCTTGTGTCTGCTTTACGTCCAAAGAGCCTCTCCCGCTGTGCATGTTCTCTAGAAAACCATACACAGGAAACGCCACGTTGGATGCAAATCAAAAAAAATTTTGCACCGCTGCATCCAAAGGCCCCTCCCCATGTGTCTACCCTTTGAGAGCGATGAACAGCGCAGCGCTGGCCGCCTCTCGAAACGGATTTAACACGGGAGAAAGATATGACCATCATTCGCACAGCAACGATTGCTTCTGCCCTGCTCGCTGCAACAGCAACCTATGCCTCGGCAGCACCCGTTCTCGGTCTGACCGGCGACAAGACACTTGTCATGTTCGATACCGAAAAGCCTGAAGTCACCAAGTCCATGGATGTAACCGGCGTCGACAAGCTGGTCGGCATCGATTTCCGTCCCGGCAACAAGACGGTTATTGGCGTGACACCTGATAACACAATCGTTTCCATCAATCTGGAAACGGGTGCAGCAACCGAAGTGGCAAAAATGGACAAGCCGCTGACCATGACGCAGGCACCTGTTATCGTTGACTTCAACCCCATGGCAGACCGTCTGCGCTACATGACCGGCACAACCAACCACCGCGTCCACCCTGATACGGGTGCCGTGACTGTCGATGGAACACTGGCCTATGAAGATGGCGACATGCACAAGGGCGAAACGCCAAATGTCGTGGCAGCAGCCTATACCAACTCCTTCGGCAAGCCTGAAAAGACAGCCATGTACAACATCGACGCCACCACAGGCGCGCTGGTTCAGCAGACCAAGCCAAATGACGGCACGCTGAAGTCCATCGGCAAGCTTGGCATCGATGGCAAGCCTGCGACCTATGCCTTCGATATCCAGACGACGGCAGAAGGCAAGAACACCGCATGGCTGGCAGCAGACAAGACGCTTTACACCGTCGATCTGGAAACCGGTAAGGCAACCAAGGCAGGCGATATCACGGGCGTTGAAAACCCGGTTCGCGCCATCGCCGTTCTGTCGATGTAAGTCAGAAAGACAGGGACTGGCCGGTCTTGCACCGGCCAGTCTACTTATTTGCCGTCATTGGCAATTTTTGCTTCCAGCGTTTTTGCGATGGATTTGAGATTGCGCTTCTTGCCAGCAATCTTTTCCATGGCCGCGATGGCCAGATCGCTCGCCACATAATCTGACTTGTGGCCGAGATTGTGCACCACGATCAGTTCCGCACCACGGATGTCGCGCGCCAGATGGCGTGAATGGATGTCGGTGGACACGACCTTGTCGGCATCTCCCGCAATGATGACGGTCGGGGCCTTTATGTCGCGAAACTGCGCGGAAGCCGTCTTCGCCCAGGCATTCAGCCCGCCCACTTCCTGCGCATTATGGCGGAAGGCAACGGGACGCAGCGCCTGATAGGCCTTGGTTTTGGCAATGTAGTCCGAAGGTCGTGGATTGGGCGCAAAGACGGATTTTACCGCCCCATCGATAACCAGAGCCCCGGCAGCGGGCGCAACCAGCGTGCTGAATACCACTCCAGCAACGGGCACGCGCGCAGCATCGTAATACCAGGAAACACCACCTGGCCACGGGTAAAGCGCGGGCGAAAGAAACACTAGGCCCTCCACCATATCCTTGTGTCGTACCGCGAACGCCGCTGTTATAGCGCCGCCGAAGGAATGCCCGACAATGATGGCCTTGCGAATACCGCGCTTCTTCATCAGCGTTGCGATGGCGTCCGCCTGCGCATCCGGCAGAATATTGGCCTTTGGCCCCACATCGGAGCGGCCATGGCCGGGCCTGTCGACGAAGAGGAGTGTGGCCTTGCCTTCCAGCTTGTCACGAAACGCATACATCGGGTCATAAAGGCTGGTGCTGGCGCCGTGGATGAAGACGATGGGCGGCAGCGTGGCGCCTTTCTTGGCGGGCAGCAGCACGCTGTTCAGCTTGAAGCCGCCGACATCGATCAGGGCTTCGCCTGTTGTCGTTGCTCTTTCGGTTTTTTCCGAGGCCAGAGCGCTTCCTCCAAGCATGATCGCAAAGAAAACACCAAACACGGTAACGAGATGAGACGCCATGATAATCCTGAACTGCTGCGAAACTATTCTTCTACTACGTCGCGCGCAGGATGCCGGATTGACCATGCGGCAGAAAATTTGAACCCGGCCGTCTGGAGACGCATTACGCGGGCGGCCGGGTCCGTTAATGGGCGATACGCCCATTCAGTTTTTCAGTGATCCAGTGTCCCGCACAGGCGGACACGGCGGAGAGAACGGAACCCCAGATCAGATCGGCAATGGTCAAAGTCGTGGACCAGTTTGCCAGCGTTGCCTGATTGGTGAGGTCATAGGTGGCATAGGCCACGAAGCCCAGAAGTGCGCCATAGAGAAACGAGGTTCCGAATTTAGCAGTCACGAGACCGGGGCGAACGGCAAAGAAGGTCAGCCCAGCGGCATAGATCAGGTAAAACAGAACCGCCGGAACGGGCCGGAAATCAGCTGCCAGCATGTCGCCAAGTGCTGGCCGGTACAGCACATTGGCCATCACACTCAGCCACACGAAGTCGATGGCGACAAACACCACCAGCGTCGAGACATAAGCAACAACACGTTTCTTCATTCGCAAATCCCAGCCTTTCAAATCATTACTGAATGCGCGACCAGTCTACGCCCTTGCAGAGAATACCTGCGAGAACACAGCCCTTGGTCGTCATCGTGTCGCCCTTGACCGAAACGGTCAGCTTGTAGGTCAGGTCACGCTGTGGATCGAAAGCCGTGCCGGAATATTCGCCGTCGGATGTCGGCTTGATTGTCATCACCAGACGGTCGCCGGCTTTTTCCTTCGGCGTGCCGGGCTTGATCCAGGTGTTGGTGGCGCAAATGTCCGATCCGCAGGGCGCAATCTTGACCTTCGCATTGCCATCACCGCGCGCCCATTGGCCATTGATATCCGCAGCCGAAGCAACACCCGAAGATGCCGCCACAATGCAGATTGCGTATTTCCATGCCGTATTCATGATCATCTCCTCCAACGAAATGCGTCTGCACCCCGCCTTTGAAGACTAGAACGGTCGAAAGGTTTCATTGGATCACAAAGAATCCGCGCTTCAGTTTTTTTCCGCGCAGAGGAAACCAATTCGTCTTCCTCGCCGTAGTCTATCTGTAGCGGCAGCATTATGGGGTGGAAGTAGATTGCGATGAATTATGGATTGTTGATCTTCATTGCTATTGGCCTCAGCCTTGTCATGACTGCGGCATGGGCCATCCAGAGAAAAACCGGCGCCAGCGGCTGGATCGATACGATCTGGTCTTTCTCCGTGGGAATTGGCGGCCTTGTTGCAATCCTCTTTGCCTATGGCACGTTCGAGCGGCGCGCAGCCGCCTTTCTCATCATCGCCATCTGGTCCCTCAGGCTCGGTAGCCATATCGGTTCGCGCACCAAAGGCGGCGGCGAAGACCCGCGTTACGCCAAGCTGGTGGAGGAATGGGGCACAAAGGCCAGCATCCGCCTGTTCCAGTTCCTGCAAATCCAGGCACTGGCCGGATTGATCCTCGTTGTCGCCATCTATGTCGCGGCGTCCAACACGGCCCCCTTCCCGACCGCGCTCGATATCGTCGGCATTCTCGTGGCCATCATCGCGCTCGGCGGTGAAGCCCTGTCGGATCGCCAGCTCGCCCATTTCCGCAAGAAGCCGGAGGCGAAAACCGAAATCTGCGAGGAAGGCCTGTGGCGCTATTCCCGCCACCCCAATTATTTCTTCGAGTGGCTGTTCTGGTGCGCATGGCCGTTGCTGGCGCTGACCGGCCCGTCGCCATGGAGCTGGGCAGCGCTGCTGGCACCAGCACTCATGTATTGGCTGCTGGTTCATGCATCGGGCATCCCGCCGCTGGAAGAGCATATGCTGCGCTCTCGCGGCGAGAAATTCCGTTCACTTCAACGGCGCGTCAACGCGTTTTTCCCGGGACCAAGAAAAGAGGAGGTATAAGATGAATATGCTGGCTTTCGCCATTAACACCGCAGAGAAAGCACCGCTTTCCGACAGCCTGACACTGACCGGCATAGATTTTCTGTGCAACCGGACAAAACGTCGGCTGGAAAAAGTGCCGCATGCGGAAGAGCTTGCTTTCGCGCGGGATATGGCCAACTTCCCCGTTGCCACTCATACGGATGAGGCCAATCGCCAGCATTACGAAGTACCGGCTGAATTCTTCGCCCTCGTCCTTGGTCCTCAGCGCAAATATTCCTGCTGCTATTACCCCAGCGCGACCACGACTCTTGCCGATGCCGAAACGGCAGCTTTGGCCGAAACGGTCAAACACGCCGATATCTATGATGGCATGGATATTCTGGAACTCGGCTGCGGCTGGGGCTCGCTGTCCCTTTACCTTGCCCGGCAGTTTCCCAACGCGCGCATTACGTCGGTGTCCAATTCCTCATCTCAGCGGGCCTATATTCTCGGGCTCGCGGCACAACAGGGCATCACCAATCTGACGGTCATCACTGCCGACATGAATGATTTCGCGCCCTCAGGCCATTATGACCGCATCGTCTCGGTGGAAATGTTCGAACACATGTCCAACTGGCGCGCGCTGTTTGAGCGTACGCGCAGCTGGCTGAAGGAGGATGGCAAGCTGTTCATCCACGTCTTCAATCACAAGGACCGCTCCTACCGCTTCGACCAGAACAATCCGGCAGACTGGATTGCACACCACTTCTTCACCGGCGGCATTATGCCAGCGCTGGATTTGCCGCATCGCTTCGAGGATATCTACAATGTCGAGGCCGAGTGGCGCTGGTCGGGCGATCATTACCGCCGCACGGCCATGGACTGGCTCGCCAATTTCGACCGCGAATCCGAAAACATCACGCCGATTTTGCAGAACGTCTATGGCAAGGATGCCAATCTGTGGCGTCGGCGCTGGCGGCTGTTCTTTCTGGCGACCGCCGGGCTCTTCGGACATGACAAAGGCGCGGTCTGGGGTGTCGGTCACTACCTGCTGACGCCTGCGAAAGCCTAAGGCATGACAACGGAGGATGGAACGCGCGATCCCCTGACGGCGGCGACGATCACCGTCGCCTGGGTGATCATCATCAACAAGCCCTTCTATCCTCTGACGATCTGGTGGCTGGTTGGAAATGGCGTCGAGGCATCGCTGATCAGCGTCGTCTCGGCGCTGTTCTTTCTTGTGATTCCCTTTATCGCCCGGCGGTCGGCGCTTGCCGCCCGCATCGCCCTGCCCCTCATCGGCACCATCGATACGGTTTTTGAAACCAAACTCTTTGGCACAGGCTCCGGCACGGAGCTGTTTTTCGCGGCCTGCATCATGCTCGTCGCCGTGTCATTCCGCGCTGGCGAAAGGCTGTGGCAGATCGGCATGACGGGTGTCGTCTTCGCCGGTTTTCTGCTGACACGTTACATGATTGGCGACGCGCTACACATCTGGGACGCGCCTGACCTTGCTAAGCTGCTGAACCTCAACGCCTTTGCCGTGGCCTGCCTTACGGCCTTCATCGCCCTTCGCTATGCGGGGCTGTACCGGGGAGATCACTCCTCGGGAACAAGGCCGTCATAAACCTCCAGCAGGGCTGCGGAAATGGCAGCACCCAGACTGTTGGCCGCTTCACGGATCGCGTTTTCATCGCCTTCGCGTGATGCAATAGCAAGGTCCGATCCCTCTGCCGCAATGATCGCCTTGGCGCGCTCAATCGCCCAAAGACCAAAATCACCGCGATTGTCGATCGATACCGTTTCCATCTGAAATCCTTCCACCAAGCTCGCCACTGTGCGAGCGGCTGATATAGGGCGAGCGGGCGGCAGCTGTCAAAACTTGAGAGATTATTGCGGATCGTCTACCAACCAGAGGCATGTCATAGATGGGATCAATGCAGCGGCTTTTGCGTTATGTTGGATATCAGTTTGGCCGATAAGCGATAAAACGACTTAGAATAAGGAAGCATTTCACATGAGCCTGAAGTTTGGAACAAGCGGTCTTCGCGGCCTTTCGCAGGATTTGAAAGGCAAGGCGTCCGCCGTTTACGCCACAGCCTTTGCGCGACATCTTCTGGCTTCGGGACAGGCGAAAGCTGGCGATCCCATTCTGATTGGACAGGATTTTCGAGACTCAAGCCCCGCCATTGCGCAGACCTGCATCGGTGCGCTCGCAGCGGCCGGCTTGAAGCCTATCGATTGCGGCGCGCTGCCGACACCGGCCTTGGCGCTCTACAGCCTGTCCCTCAAGGCAGCGGCGCTGATGATCACCGGCTCCCACATTCCCGCAGATCGCAATGGCATCAAGTTCTATCGCCCGGATGGCGAAATCGACAAGCAGGACGAAACGGCCATTGCCGATCTTGCGAAGGTGGTCGACGCCGAAAATATTCCGGTCACATCGGCAAGCGCTGAAAACCGGGCAGAAAAGGCCAATGCCTTCTTCTTCGAACGCAACGCCTCGCTCCTGCCCGAAAATTCGCTGTCCGGCCTCAAGATCGGCGTCTACCAGCACAGCACAGTTGCCCGCGACCTGTTCGTCGAGGTTCTGAAGCACTATGGCGCAGATGTTCTGCCGCTTGGCCGTTCTGAAACCTTCATTCCGGTTGATACCGAAGCGGTCTCTGCCGACACTCTGGAGAAGCTCAAGGCTTGGTCCACTGAGCACAAACTCGATGCCATCATCTCCGCCGATGGTGACGGTGACCGACCTTTGCTGGCAGATGAACATGGTGATCCCCTGCGCGGCGATCTCATCGGCCTCATCACCGCAAACTTCCTGAAAGCGGATGTCGTGGTCACTCCCGTCACCTCCAATTCCGGCATCGAAGACAGCGGCGAATTCGAGGTTCTGCGCACCAAGGTCGGCTCGCCCTTCGTGATTGCAGGCATGGAACAGGCTCTTTCAAAGGCGGGCAAGGGCGTGATCGGCTTCGAAGCCAATGGCGGTTTCTTGACGGCATCGCCTTTCACGCTGAATGGCAAGACGGTTTCCGCCCTACCGACCCGCGATTGCTTCCTCCCCCTGCTCGCCGCCTTGAAACTTGCAGCAGAACAGAAAAAACCGCTCTCCGAAATCGCCGCCGCCTACAAGCTACCCGTCGCCGCAGCAGACCGTTTGCAGGATTTCGCGCAGGAAAAGAGTGCTGCGCTGATGGAGCATCTGCGCTCCTCACGCACCAATCTCGAAAGCTTCCTTAAGCCCGTCGGTGCGGTCAAAGAGACCAGCGATATTGATGGTCTGCGGGTTACGTTGACAAACGGCGATACCATCCACTTCCGCCCCTCCGGTAACGCCCCGGAAATGCGTTGCTATGTGGAAGCTGCCAATGAAGACGATGCCGATGCCCTGCTGAACAAGGGGCTCGATCTCATTCGTAACTTTGGTTGAGAGAACGCTAGAGCGCTTCCTTGTTAAATGGAAACAGTTCTGTTGGTTCAAACGGGATCGACTGCTTGTCCGGACGGCGCGTGCCGTAGCCTTAGCATACGGCCAAGCCGTCCGGGCAAGCAGACGGCCCGTTTCAACCAACCCGAAGGGCCGGGCATATTTCCGCCAGGGCTAAGGCGATCGGCTCGACCGTACCTATGGGTATGCCCTCCGCCGATCGCCTTAGCCCTGACGAAAATCTGCTCCGGCAGAACGTTTCCATTTAACAAGGAAACGCTCTAGGGTGCGGCGAAGCGAATTGCCGCACCTGCCCTTTGCTGTTGCTCTTTTTGCCATGAAGCGGCAAAACCGACAGGAAACGGAGACTGCACGCGGTGTCGGACGAGACCATCACGCTTTATGAGGCCATTGGCGGTGAGACTACCGTCCGTGCATTGGCGAAACGCTTTTACGAGTTGATGGATACGCTGCCCGAAGCCGCACGCTGCCGCGCTATCCATCCGCCAGACCTTTCCGGCAGCGAGAGCAAATTTACCGATTACCTGCTCGGCTATCTCGGTGGACCGCCAGTCTATGTCGAAAAATATGGCCATCCGATGCTGCGGCGACGCCATTTCGTGGCACCCATTGGTGCTGCGGAACGGGACGAGTGGCTTCTGTGCTTTCGCCGTGCGATGGATGAGACCATCGAAAACCCAAAACTTCGCGAAATCATCTGGACGCCGATAGAGCGGCTGGCATTCCACATGCAAAATCAGGAAGATACCGCATCATGAGCAACAGCTGGCTACGCGCAACGAGCCTTTTCCTCTCCGGCCTTCTGGGTGCCAGCGGCGTGGCGCTTGCGGCTGCGGCAACACATACGGGCGCAACGCAACTGCTGGGCAACGCATCCACAATGTGCCTTGCCCATGCGCCCATTCTTCTGGGCCTCTATATCGGTTGGGAGCGCATCAAAACCGCAGCGCCGGCGGCCATCCTTCTCGGTCTCGGAACTGTACTCTTTGCCGGAGATCTCGTCTCACGCCATTTCACCGGCAGCGGCGCCTTCCCGATGGCCGCACCAATTGGCGGCATGGGAATGATCCTCGGTTGGATCGCCGTGGCAGTCGCCGCCTTTTTCAGGACGGCGCGCCAGTAGTTCTCAATTGGCGGCAGCGCGGTCGTTCATCGTCTGAAGCGCGCGCTCCAGGCTGGATTTGCTGCCATTGCGCAGCGGAATGAAGGTCTTGCCGAACTTCTTGCAGCCAGACTTTACCCGCAAACACGCATCGTGACTGATACAGTCGATGGGGCAAAACACGCAGTCCACAGAGGGAAGCAGCGTATCGATGCGGGAAACCGCTTCGCGCAGACCGCCATCGTGGTGGATGAGTTCGGCATCGAAGTTGCTGGCAATCTGGCGAAGATGCGCAACCTGACAGTCACGGCCGCCGACATAGAGGAAGCTCTTAGGCCCGGCAGGCGCTTGTTGGGAGACGGATTGCTCTGCCTGCTGCGGCGCATTGCCCCGCTTGCCGTTTCGCTCCGCCTTCTTCTTGTCCTTGCGCGCCATGCCTCACCTTATCGTTGAAAACCACCACCTGTGCGATCAGGTTGGTGCCACGATAATAAAGATGAGTTTTAGAGTAAAGTATAAACTTGATGCGAAACGTCATGTTTTTGCAGATGGTGTGGAAAATATGCCCAAACCACCCATGAACAGCTGTTCCAGAAACCGCGCCGCGTCCTCAAAACGCCCTTCTCCGGCATTGCCTCCCAGCACCGCACGCACCTGCACGTCGAAATCCGCATAGTGCTGAGTCGTCGCCCATATGGAGAAAATCAGGTGGTACGGATCACACGGTGCCATGCGTCCCGCCTTGGCCCAGGCGCGGATGACACCAGCCTTCTCATCCACCAGTTCCTTCAGGGGGCCCTTCAACTCGTCTTCCACATGGGGCGCACCCTGAAGGATTTCGTTGGCGAACAGACGGCTTTCGCGCGGATAGTCGCGCGCCATTTCCAGCTTGCGGCGAATATAGGAGCGAATTTCCGCCTCCGGATTGCCCTCGGCATCGAAAGCCCGCAGCGGGTCCAGCCAGGTATCCAGCACGCGCTCTATCAGCGCGCGGTGCATCGCCTCCTTGGTGCGGAAATAATAGAGCACATTCGGCTTCGACATTCCCGCCACGTCGGCAATCTGATCAATCGTCGTGCCGCGAAAGCCGCTGACCGAGAAAACGTCGAGCGCCGCTTCCAAAATGGCCTCTTCTTTTTCTTCCTGTATCCGCGTTCGCTTCTGCGTTTTCGCCGCTCTGGGTATGGCCATCTAAGGGTCTCTGTCTGTTTTGAATGCAATTGGAAGGCAGGTTTGGGCAAAAAATAATCGTTGATGAAAGCTCAATCAGAAAATACCGCTTTACACAGCAAAAATCCCCCGGTTTCTTTTAGGCACCAAAGCCAACATTCACAATGTTTACCAGTCGGTCAAATTAATCGACTGCCCGCTTAGCCCACGCATTTCGCTGCGTCCTAATGGAACGGCACGCCCCTTGCATGATGACGATCAAAACAGGTGAGGAAAAGACTGGCATGCCGGAAACACCCGCAAAAAATCCAATAGCCGCGAAAAATCTGACCATCGACACCGAACGCCTTTGGGACAGCCTGATGGACATGGCGAAGATCGGCCCCGGCATTGCCGGTGGCAACAACCGCCAGACCCTGACGGATGAGGACGCCGAAGGTCGCGACCTGTTCAAGCGCTGGTGCGAGGCCGCAGGCATGAGCATGGGTGTCGATGCCATGGGCACGATGTTCGCCACCCGGCCCGGCACAGACCCGGATGCCCTGCCCGTCTATATCGGCAGCCACCTCGACACCCAGCCAACCGGCGGCAAGTTCGATGGTGTGCTGGGCGTGCTGGCCGGGCTGGAAGTGGTGCGCAGCCTCAACGATCTCGACATCCGCACGAAACACCCAATCGTCGTGACCAATTGGGCCAATGAAGAAGGCGCGCGCTTTGCGCCCGCCATGCTGGCATCCGGTGTTTTCGCGGGCATTCACGATCTGGACTATGCCTACAGCCGTACCGACACAGCGGGCAAGACCTATGGTGAGGAGCTTAAGCGCATCGGCTGGCTGGGTGAAGAAGAGGTCGGCGCGCGCAAGATGCACGCCTATTTCGAATATCACATCGAGCAGGGACCGATCCTCGAAGCGCAGGACAAACAGATCGGCGTCGTCACCCATTGCCAGGGCCTGTGGTGGCTGGAAGTGACGCTGACCGGTAAGGAAGCCCACACCGGCTCCACCCCCATGCCCATGCGCGTCAACGCCGGCCTCGCCGCCGCCCGCATTCTGGAAAAAGTGCAGGAGGTCGCCATGGCCCACCAGCCGGGTGCGGTGGCCGGGGTGGGCCAAATGATCTTTACGCCCAACTCCCGCAATGTGCTCCCCGGCAAAGTGGTCTTCACCATCGACCTGCGCACGCCCTCGCAGGAGAAACTGGACGCCATGCGCGCCATCTTCGAACGCGAGGTGCCGCTCATCGCAGACGAACTCGGCGTCGGCTGCACAATCGAAGCTATCGGCCATTTCGACCCCGTTACCTTCGACCCGGTTCTGGTCGGGCGCGTACGCAATGCGGCAGAGAAACTTGGCTATAGCCACATGGACATCATCTCCGGCGCGGGACACGATGCCTGCTGGGCAGCCCAACTCGCACCCTCCACCATGATTTTCTGCCCCTGCGTCAACGGCCTCTCCCACAATGAAGCCGAAGACATTTCTCCCGAATGGGCCGCCGCTGGCTGCAACGTTTTGCTCCACGCCGTGCTGGAAACTGCGGAGATCGTGGAATGACCACCATCATCAAAAACGGCACCATCGTCACTGCGGATCTGACCTACAAGGCCGATGTCAAAATCGATGGCGGGGTCATCATCGAGATCGGGCAAAACCTTTCAGGCAGTACGGTTCTGGATGCGACCGGCTGCTATGTGATGCCCGGCGGCATCGATCCGCATGTGCATCTGGAAATGCCCTTCATGGGCACCTATTCGGCGGATGATTTCGAGAGTGGCACGCGGGCTGCCTTGAGCGGCGGCACGACGATGGTGGTGGATTTCTGCCTGCCGGAGCCGGGCCAATCGCTGCTCGACGCGCTCAACCGCTGGGACAACAAGGCGACACGCGCCACTTGCGACTACGCCTTTCACATGGCGATTACCTGGTGGGGTGAGCAGGTCTTCAACGAGATGAAGACCGTTGTTCAGGATAAGGGCATCAATAGTTTCAAGCACTTCATGGCCTATAAGGGCGCCCTGATGGTGAATGACGATGAGATGTTCGCCTCCTTCTCACGCTGCGCGGAGCTTGGCGCGCTGCCCATGGTGCATGCGGAGAACGGCGATATCGTCGCGCAGATGCAGGCCAAACTGCTGGCAGAAGGCAATAATGGGCCGGAAGCGCATGCCTATTCCCGTCCTGCTTCCGTCGAGGGCGAAGCCACCAATCGCGCGATCATCATCGCGGATATGGCGGGCGCGCCGCTTTATGTCGTCCATACCTCCTGCGAACAGGCGCACGAGGCCATCCGCCGGGCGCGGCAGAACGGCATGCGGGTCTATGGCGAACCGCTGATCCAGCATCTCATTCTCGATGAACGCGAGTACGCCAACCCGGATTGGGACCACGCCGCCCGCCGCGTCATGTCGCCACCGTTCCGCAACAAGCAGCATCAGGACAGCCTCTGGACCGGTCTGGCGGCAGGATCGCTGCAATGCGTGGCGACCGACCATTGCGCCTTTACGACCGAGCAGAAGCGCAACGGCATCGGCGATTTCACCAAGATACCAAACGGCACCGGCGGGCTCGAAGACCGCCTCCCGCTTTTGTGGACGCACGGCGTAACAACGGGCCGCCTGACGATGAACGAATTCGTCGCCGTGACCTCAACCAATATCGCCAAGATCCTCAATCTCTATCCCAAAAAGGGTGCGATCCTCGTCGGCAGCGATGCCGATATCGTGGTCTGGGACCCGGCGCTGGAAAAGACAATCACCGCCAAAAACCAGCAATCTGCCATCGATTACAATGTCTTCGAAGGCCAGACGGTGAAGGGCCTGCCGCGCTTTACGCTCTCTCGCGGTGTTGTGGCAATCGAGGAAGGCACGGTGAAGACGCGGGAAGGCCACGGCCAGTTCGTGGCCCGCGAACCCTACCCAGCCGTGAGCAAAGCACTGTCCACATGGAAAGAACTGGTCGCGCCCCGCAAGGTGGAGCGCACCGGCATTCCGGCAAGCGGAGTATGATGATGAAGACGATTTTGATAGCAGCCATCATGTCGGCGTTGCTCGGTTCCACCGCCAACAGCGCGACATTTCTCGATGGCGCTTATGGAGAAAAAGAAGGCTGCACCTATTCGAAAACAGGCGAATCGAGCGGTGCCGACGAATTTTTCCTGCTGAATGATGAGGGCGTCACCACCGCGACGGCCTTCTGCGCCTTTTCCGGCAAGCCGACAAAAACAGCGACCGGTTTTAAAATCGTCACCCAATGCGAAAGTGAGGGAGACAAGGGGCAAAAGGAAACCGTCGAGATCAAAAAGAGTGCCGATGGATACACCATCAATTTCAAGGATGGCACAAGCTGGGGACCGCTTCCGAAATGCCAATGACAGAACCCGCTCCCTTCTCCGTCGTTTCCGCCAAAAATCTCGGCCTCACCTTTGAAACCGGGGACGGGCCGGTGCATGCGCTTTCCAATGTCGATCTAGAGGTGAAAAAGGGCGAGTTCGTATCCTTCATCGGTCCTTCCGGCTGCGGGAAGACAACGTTTCTGCGGGTCATTGCCGATCTGGAAAAGCACACGTCGGGCGAGATCACCGTCAACGGCACGACGCCGGAAAATGCACGCAAGGACCGGTCTTACGGTTATGTGTTTCAGGCCGCAGCCCTTTACCCGTGGCGCACGATCGAGAAGAACATCGCTCTGCCGCTCGAAATCATGGGCTATACCAAGGCGGAGCAGCAGGCGCGGATCGAACGCACACTCGATCTGGTCAACCTCAGCGGCTTTGCCAAGAAATTCCCATGGCAACTGTCCGGCGGCATGCAGCAACGCGCCTCCATCGCCCGCGCGCTGGCCTTCGATGCCGACCTCCTGCTGATGGACGAGCCCTTCGGCGCGCTGGACGAGATTGTTCGCGATCACCTCAACGAGCAGCTTTTGAAACTCTGGAGCACTACGGGCAAAACCATCTGCTTCGTCACCCACTCCATTCCAGAGGCAGTCTATCTCTCCACCAAAATCGTCGTCATGTCCCCCCGCCCCGGTCGGGTGACTGACATCATCGAATCTACTTTGCCCAGCGAGCGGCCTTTGGAGATTCGCGAAACGCCGGAGTTTCTGGAGATTGCGCACCGGGTGCGTGAGGGGTTGAAGGCGGGGCATAGTTATGAGGGGTGAACCGTTGTCCTTTGCGCGTGTGGCTACCCCCCTCTGCCCTGCCGGGCATCTCCCCCTCAAGGGGGGAGATTGGCTGGGCGCACCGACGTCGCTTCAGTCTCAACGACAGAGTTTGCCGAGAGCTCTCCACAAGTCGATCTCCCCCCTTGAGGGGGAGATGCCCGGCAGGGCAGAGGGGGGTAGCGACGGGCGCGACGGAAGAGGAGGCCACCCATGACCACCCTCCGGCACCGCATCCTCCCTGTCCTCACAATCCTCCTTGCGATCCTCATCCTCTGGCATATCGCCGTCGTTTACCTCAACATGCCCTTCGCGCGTGACCAGGCCGCCAGAGCAGGCCAGCAACTGACCTTTTCAGAACTCCTGCCACAAACCTTCGCACAGGAACGCCCCGTCCTGCCTGCCCCACACCAGATCATCGCGGAGCTATGGGATACGACCGTCAACAAGGCGATCACCTCCAAGCGCAGCCTCGTCTACCATGCGGGCATCACGCTTTCGGCAACGCTGCTGGGTTTTGCCATCGGCACAGCGCTCGGCATTCTGCTGGCCGTTGCCATCGTCCATAACCGGGCCATGGATCGCTCGGTCATGCCTTGGATCATTGCCAGCCAGACGATCCCCATCATTGCGGTGGCGCCGATGATCATTGTCGTGCTGAATTCCATGGGCATTTCCGGCCTGCTGCCGAAGGCGCTGATTTCGACCTATCTCAGCTTCTTCCCCATCGTCGTCGGCATGGTGAAGGGGCTGCGCAGCCCTGAGAGCATTCAGCTGGATTTGATGCACACCTATCACGCCGCACCGTCGCAAATCTTCTGGAAGCTGCGCTGGCCATCGGCCCTGCCCTATCTCTTCACCTCGCTGAAAATCGCCATCGCCATTTCGCTGGTCGGGGCCATCGTCGGTGAGTTGCCGACAGGTGCCGTCGCAGGGCTTGGTGCACGGCTGCTCTCCGGCTCCTATTACGGCCAGACGGTGCAGATTTGGGCGGCCCTGTTCATGGCTGCAGCCGTTGCGGCCATTCTGGTATCGATTGTCGGCATCGCCCACACCGCCGTGCTGAAAAGAATGGGAGAGCGGCCATGAGCAACCCCAACTGGGTTATCGGCGCGGTCCTGTTCTGGCTTGCTGCCTGGGCGTTGAACGAATGGCTGGTGCGCCAGCGCTTTCAGACATCAACCGCAAAGCGCGCGAGCAGCATCGCAATACCTCTCATCTTCGGGGCCGCCATCATCGTGCTGTGGGAAGGCATGGTGCGTGGCTTTGCCATTCCCTCCATCCTCCTGCCTGCCCCAAGCGCCATCTTCCTGCGGCTCATAGGCTCCATTCCCATCCTCTGGGCGGATTTCCGGCAGACGTTTCTGAAAGCGGTGCTGACGGGCTATGTGCTGGGCTGCGGTCTCGGCTTTGCCGTTGCCATCATCATCGACCGTTCGCCCTTCCTGCAACGCGGTCTCTTGCCCATCGGCAATTTCGTCTCGGCGTTACCGGTCGTCGGCATCGCGCCCATCATGGTCATGTGGTTCGGTTTCGACTGGCAGTCCAAGGTCGCCGTCGTCGTCATCATGACCTTCTTTCCCATGCTGGTGAACACGGTGCAGGGGCTGTCCGCCTCCAGCCACATGGAGCGTGACCTGATGCACACCTATGCCGCCAGCTGGTGGCAGACGCTGGTGAAACTGCGCCTGCCTGCCGCTTGGCCTTTCATCTTCAACGCCTTGAAGATCAATTCCACGCTGGCGCTGATCGGGGCCATCGTGGCGGAGTTCTTCGGCACGCCCATCGTGGGCATGGGATTTCGCATCTCCGCCGAAATGGGCCGGAGCAATGTGGATATGGTCTGGGCCGAAATTGCCGTCGCGGCAATCGCAGGCTCTGGCTTTTACGGTTTGGTGGCGCTGGCAGAGCGCGCCGTCACCTTCTGGCATCCGTCCGTCCGCATTGGACGCACGTAAACAACGAAAAAAGGGAACAGCGATGAGAAACAGACTTGCATCCATGCTTCTGGCCGGAGCGACGCTAATGACGGCGTTCGGCGCACAAGCCGCCGAAAAGGTCACGCTTCAGCTGAAATGGGTCACCCAAGCCCAGTTCGCCGGTTATTACGTTGCCAAGGACAAGGGCTTTTACGAGGCCGAAGGCCTCGATGTCGAGATCAAGCCCGGCGGTCCGGATATCGCCCCCGCGCAGGTTCTGGCAGGCGGCGGTGCAGATGTGGTCGTGGATTGGCTGCCGTCTGCGCTCGCGACCCGTGAGAAAGGCGTGCCGCTCGTCAACATCGCCCAGCCCTTCAAAAAATCCGGCATGATGCTGACCTGCCTCAAGGAAAGCGGCATTACCAAGCCTGCCGATTTCAAGGGCAAGACACTGGGGGTCTGGTTCTTCGGCAACGAGTATCCTTTCCTCTCATGGATGGCGCACCTGAAGATACCAACGACTGGCGGTGCCGATGGTGTGACCGTGCTGAAACAGGGCTTCAACGTTGATCCGCTGTTGCAGAAGCAAGCGGCCTGCATTTCCACCATGACCTACAATGAATATTTGCAGGTGCTGGAGGCGGGCGTAAAGGCCAGCGATCTCGTGACCTTCAAGTATGAAGACGAAGGCGTGGCGACGCTGGAAGACGGCCTCTATGTGCTGGAAGACAAGCTGAAGGACGCCAAGTTCAAGGAAAACATGGTCAAATTCGTGCGCGCTTCCATGAAAGGCTGGAAGTGGGCGGAAGAGAACCCGAACGATGCTGCCGATATCGTTCTTGAAAACGATGCCTCCGGCGCACAGACCGAAGCACACCAGAAGGGCATGATGACCGAGGTCGCCAAGCTGACGGCGAGCTCAAAGGGTGCGCTCGACAAGGCGGATTATGACCGCACCGTCAAAACGCTTCTGGGCGGTGGCTCCGACCCCGTCATCACAAAGGAGCCGACCGGCGCATTTACCACTGAGATTACGGATGCCGCTTTGAAGTAGGATTGAGAACGCAAAGGCGCGCGATGTGCGCGCCTTTGCTCACCGCAAGCCGCGATGCCTGTATAAAATGATATACAAAAACGTATATCCGACCTACCAGCTAGACGGATTGAATTACCCTTCGCGACGAATTACATTCTGGCTCGACAGACTTGGGTTTTTACCTTGTGATAAACTTTGCCCTGTTGGAGGGCATGTTTTGTGGAGGACGCAGACATCTGCGAGGTGAGGGAAGTCTAGTCACCCCTATTATTGCATTCATCGTCGCATGACCTTCAGGGCACGGAATGTGCGGTGGACGTGCGATCCGAGATTTGAACGGACAGGCACATGCAGCGTAAGACAATCGCCCCCCGGCTCGCGGTCATCATGGTTTCGGCTCTCGTTTTGCCCGGCATTGCTGGTGCGCAGACCGCAGCAGACCGGAAAAACCTGCCCTCCATCGTCGTCAGCAAGGCCGCCACCCGGGATTTGGTCGACCGCGTCATTGCCACGGGCACGATCAAGCCGGTCGATGAAATTTACGTCCAGCCGCTGGTCGATGGTCTGTCGGTCGACAGGCTGAATGTCGATATTGGCGATAAGGTTGAGGCGGGTGCCGTGCTGGCGGAGCTATCGAAAGACAGCCTGCTCCTGCAAAAAAGCCAATTACAGGCAAACCGCGCCAAGGCCGAAGCCGGTGTTGCACAAAACAAGGCGCAGGTCATCGAGGCGCAGGCCAATTACGATGATGCCGTGCGCCAGCGTGATCGCGCAGACCGGCTCGGAAAATCCGGCTCGGGCTCCGTATCGCAGGTCGAACAGACCGCTGCCGCCGCCGATGTCGCCAATGCGCGGCTTCAGGCCTCCAAACAGGCGGTGACCGTGGGCGAAGCCGATATCAAGGTCGTGGATGCGCAGATCGAGGATATCGATCTCAAGCTGGCACGCACCAGCGTCAAGACACCGGTTGCAGGTGTCGTCTCGGCCAAGAATGCCCGCGTCGGCGCCATTGCCAGCGGCTCCGGCAATCCGCTGTTCACCGTCATCAAGGACAACGCGATCGAACTGGTCGCCGATCTCTCGGAAACCGATATTCAGCAGGTCAAGATCGGCCAAAAAGCCATCATCACCGTTGCCGGTGGCCGCAACAAGATCGAAGGCAAGGTGCGGATCGTTTCGCCCACGGTGGATGCAACCACCCGCCTCGGTTCCGTCCATATCGTTTTGCCAACAGACAGCCCGGCCCGCGCTGGCATGTATGGCAGCGCAGAGGTGGTGATCGCCTCCGCCAATGCCCTCGCCCTGCCCCTTTCCGCCGTCACGTCGGGCCGTGATGGTTCGACCACCAGACGCGTTGAAAATGGTGTCGTCAAACAGGTGCCTGTTGAAATCGGCATTCAGGATGGCGGTTTCGTTGAAATCAAAAGCGGAATTTCCGCCGGTGATGTGGTGGTGGAAAAAGCAGGCGCATTCGTGCGCGATGGTGATAAGATCAACCCGGTCCCGGCTGACGCCGCAGCCTCGAACTGACTGAGAGAACACCATGAACTTTTCCGCATGGTCCATCCGCAATCCGATCGCGCCGCTGCTCTGCTTTGCCTTGCTGCTTTTTTTGGGCGTCAAAGCCTTCTACGATCTGCCGATCACGCGCTTTCCCAATATCGATGTGCCTGTCGTGGCGATTACCGTCACGCAGAGCGGCGCTTCGCCATCTGAGCTTGAGGCGCAGGTTACCAAGGAAGTCGAGGACGCGGTTGCCTCCATCAGCGGCATCGATGAAATCCAGTCTACGGTTACGGACGGTCAGTCCCTGACCACGGTTCTGTTCCGCATCGAAAAACCAACCGAAGAAGCCGTTCAGGACACCAAGGACGCCATCGACAAAATCCGCAGCGAATTGCCCGCGGATATCGAAGAGCCCGTCGTCAGCAAGATCGATGTCGAGGGTCAGGCCATCCAGACCTTTGCGGTTTCCTCGCCGAACATGACGCTGGAAGAACTGTCCTGGTTCGTGGATGACACCATCAAGCGTGCGCTTCAGGGCCAGGCCGGCATCGGCAAGATCGACCGTTACGGCGGTGCGGATCGCGAAGTGCGCGTTTCGCTTAACCCGGCAAAGCTCGATGCTTACGGCATTACCGCGTCTGACGTGAACGCGCAGCTGCGCGGCACCAACGTCGATCTCGGTTCCGGTCGCGGACAGGTTGCGGGCAACGAACAGACCATCCGCACGCTGGGTGACACGCGTGATGTGACGCAGCTTTCCAACACCACGATTTCGCTGTCCAATGGCCGCTTCGTCAAACTGTCGGAACTGGGACGCGTGACCGACACCTATGAGGAGCCGAAATCCTTCTCGCGCTTCAACGGCAACCCGGGTGTGACCTTCGCCGTCTTCCGCTCCAAAGGTGCCAGCGAAGTCTCCGTTGCGGAAACCGTGGCGCAAAATCTGGACAAGGTGCGCGCAGACCACCCCAATGTCGCGATAGACATGGTGGACGACGCCGTCTACTTCACTTACGGCAACTATGAGGCCGCGCTTCATACGCTGGTAGAAGGCTCCATCCTCGCCGTCATCGTGGTTCTGCTGTTCCTGCGAAACTGGCGCGCGACCCTGATCGCCGCCGTTGCCCTGCCTTTGTCCGCCATCCCGACCTTCTGGATCATGGATGTGCTGGGCTTCTCGCTCAACCTCGTCAGCTTCCTCGCGCTGACGCTGGCCACGGGTATTCTGGTGGACGATGCCATTGTGGAGGTGGAGAATATCTCCCGCCACATAAAGATGGGCAAATCGCCCTATCGCGCCTCGCTCGAAGCCGCCGATGAAATCGGCCTTGCGGTCATTGCGACCAGCTTCACCATCATCGCCGTTTTCGTGCCGGTGTCCTTCATGCCGGGCATTCCCGGCCAGTACTTCATTCAGTTCGGCCTCACCGTCGCCTTCTCGGTCTTCTTCTCGCTTATGGTCGCGCGTCTCATAACCCCGCTGATGGCCGCCTATCTCATGCGCGCCGATGATGCCGTGGATGACCACCATGACAATGATGGTCGCCTGATGAAGGCCTATACGCGCATGGTAACGGCGACCACCAGCAAGTGGTGGGCACGTTATCTGACGCTGCTCGGCGCCATTGGCTTCCTGATCGGCTCTGTCATCCTCCTGTCCGGTGTTCCCGGTAGCTTCCTGCCACCGGATGACGCCTCGCGCGTCGTGCTGTCCATCGAGCTTCCGCCCAATGCGACGCTCGAGGAAACCGATACCACGACATCGAAAATCTATCAGGCCGTGAAGGATATCAACGGCGTCGAAAGCGTCTTCATTCTTGGCGGCGCATCGCCCAAGGGCGATCTGGAACTGCGCCGCGCAACCGTGCGCGTCATTCTCCAGCATATCGACCACTCGCTGCTGAAGACCCTCGTCAATGATGGGCTTGGTTCCATTCCGTTGATCGGACACTATCTTCCGAAGGTCGAAGACACCGGCAGAACGCGTCCGCAATGGGATGTCGAGCGGGATATTTTCGCCAAAGTAAACACGATCCCCGATGTGCGCATCATCAAGCTGAATGACCGTGCGGAACGCGAGTTGAGCTTCAACTTCCTGTCGTCGAGCGAAGAGGATTTGCAAAAGGCCGTCGGCATTCTGGAATCGCGCCTGCGTGCCTCGCCAATCCTCGTCAATGTCAGCTCGGAAGGTGCGCTTCCTCGCCCCGAACTGCAAATCCGTCCACGCAAGGATGAGATCGCACGCCTCGGCATCACGCCACAGCAGATTTCACAGACCGTGCGCGTGGCAACGATTGGCGATATCGATGCACAGCTGACCAAGATTTCGCTGGATGACCGGCAGATCCCCATCCGCGTTCAGGCATCGCTCGATGTCCGGCGGGATCTGGCCGCCATCCGTGCGCTGAAAATCAAGACCGCGACGGGTGCGACCGTTCCGCTCTACAGCGTTGCCGATATCGACTATTCGGAAGGTCCAAGCTCCATCAAGCGCAACGACCGTAATCGCGTGGTCTCCATCGGCTCCGACGTTCCCTTCGGCACGGCGCTGGACACCTCGTCGGCGGAATTCCGCCGCATCGTGGCGGAAACGCAATTGCCCGCCACCGTGCGTCTTGCCGAAAGCGGTGACGCCAAGGTTCAGGGCGAAATGCAGCGTGGCTTTACCAACGCCATGTTGCTGGGTCTGTTGCTGGTGCTGGTCGTTCTCATCCTGCTGTTCAAGGATGTGATCCAGCCTTTCACCATCCTGTTCTCACTGCCGCTCGCCATCGGCGGCGTGGCGGTGGCGCTCATCATCACCAACCAAGCGCTGTCCATGCCCGTTCTCATCGGTATTCTGATGTTGATGGGTATCGTCACCAAAAACGCCATTCTGCTGGTGGATTTCGCCATCGAAATGCGCCGGCACGGCATGGAACGGGTTCATGCCATGGTGGAAGCTGGCCGCAAGCGCGCCCGCCCCATCATCATGACCTCGATTGCCATGTCCGCAGGCATGTTGCCATCTGCACTGGGCGTCGGCGAAGGCGGCTCGTTCCGCGCACCTATGGCCACCGCCGTCATCGGCGGTATCATCGTCTCGACGGTCCTTTCGCTGATCGTGGTCCCGGCCTTCTTCCTCATCATGGATGATCTGTCGCGGCTTCTCGCCCACCTCTTCGGTCGCTTCATCGGCAAGAAGGAAGAGGAGCATCCGGTTCTGTCCAACGAAGAATTGTCGGAAGCAGCACGGACCAGTCAGGAGGCCCTGTCCGGGCTTGAGGAGCGTCTGGCCAATGTCGAGCAGAAGAGCGGCACAGGACCGAAAAGCGCCGATAAATCCGGCAGCAATGTCCTGCGGCTTCCCCCACTCGCCGCAGAGTAAGCTTAGCCGCCAACGACTTCAAACGCCGGGCATGTCCCGGCGTTTTGTATTTCAGCGCCAAAACGCAACCGCAAAAATTCGCGCCAATTGATCGAAATCAAGTCCTGCTATCCGGCGGCTGCTATCGTCCACGCCATGGGAATAACGTCTTCAGACCGAGACAGGCCCGTTCCGCGATAAACTCACACCGCTCGGAACATCAGGCAGTCTCACCGTCTGAAGGTTTCGGGAGCGTGACGGACGTGAACACGATGAAGCTCAACAGCAGGGAAAGAAGCATTCTTCTTCATGCGCCCTTCATTGGCGCGGGCGATGAAACGGTATCGGCGAGGTTCATGGAAGCGGCGACAATCGTTACCGCCCCTCCCCGCAACATTCTGTTTCGCGAGGGTGAGGCCGCGCAGTATCTGTTCTGCGTTCTCAACGGTTATGTCCGGCTATATCGTCTGAGCAAGGATGGACGCGAGGCGGACGTGCGCATTTGCGGGCCCGGCGATACGTTCAATGAATGCCTGATTTTCGGTGCCGACAAGTATCAGCACAATGCGCAGGCGGCTGATAGCTGCACCATCGCCCGCTTTGATCTCACCCATATTAGAGCCATGATCGAAGAAGAGCCGAAAGTGGTGAGGGCCGTTTTGTACTCCATGTCCAACAGCCTGCGCACCACCATGGACTGCCTTGCCAATGACCGGCTGCAAACCGCGCCGCAGCGCGTGGCGAACTACCTCATCACCCACGGACCAAGTGGTGCGACATCCTATTCGCTGCGTTTACCCTTCCAGAAGAGCGTGCTGGCCGGCAAGCTGGGCCTAGCGCCAGAAGCCCTCTCCCGCGCCTTCTCCAGCCTTCGCGATGCAGGCGTCATCGTCCGAGGGCGCGTTATTCAGGTCAATGATATCGGCGCGCTGAAACAGATTTGATTCTGCTCCAGCGGTCGCCGTAGCTTACAGCCCGCCGTGCTGCTTCAGGAAGCCGACGATATTGTCCACGCCGTCACCGCGTTTCATGTCGGTAAAGACGAAGGGCATGTTCTTGCGCATACGCGTCGCATCCGTATCCATCACGCTGAGATCAGCACCGACATAGGGCGCGAGATCCTTCTTGTTGATGACCAGCAGGTCGGAGCGCGTAATACCGGGGCCGCCCTTGCGGGGAATTTCCTCTCCTTGGCAGACCGAAATCACATAGATGGTAATATCGGCCAGATCAGGCGAGAAGGTCGCCGCCAGATTATCACCGCCGGATTCGATGAAGACAATATCGAGATCGGGGAAACGCTCATTGAGACCCGCAATCGCCTGAAGATTGATGGTGGCATCTTCGCGGATTGCGGTATGCGGGCATCCACCGGTTTCCACGCCGACGATGCGCTCGGACGGCAAAGCCTGCATTCGCACCAGCGCTTCGGCATCCTCCTTGGTGTAGATATCGTTGGTGACGACGGCGACCGAATAATCGGCACTCATCGCCTTGCACAGCTTTTCCGTCAAAGCCGTTTTGCCAGAGCCGACAGGCCCGCCGATACCGACCCGAAGCGGGCCATTTCCCGATTTCATTCCATTTTCCTTCCGGATGATATTTTATTCCATATCAGTAAATTCGACATGTCGCAGAGAATAGCCAAGCAAATTTCACGCCATTCTCATGACCGAAACAGCCGCGTTTCCTGCACCTCGTGACGCATGGAGGCCGTATCGGCCAGAATAGTCGCAGAGCCAAGATCATCCAGCGTCGAAACCGCCGCCCGCTGTGCCACGGATGCGATATCGCTTTCCAGATGCGCCAGAATGGCAACGCCGTCCTTCTGGCCTGCAACACCCAGACGAATACCCGCCGACACGAATTGCGACACACCGGAATGCAGGTAGGCGGCCAACGTATCTTCAAGCGCCACACCATGCGCCGAGGCCACTGCGCCCACCGTAACCGGATAAGGCGTTGATTTCACTAGGCGCTGAAACACATCATGCGGCCATGCGGAAGCGGCATCCGTGAAGGCATCGCCCAGCAACAACGTTTCGCGGTAACGTTCCGCCGAACCGGCCAGCGCCTGTGCCAGTTGCGTCAGCTCGGCCAGTTCGTCGCGGTCCTCATGGCAGCGCCATGCCTGCGCCAATAGAACGGCGTCGTTCCAGAGCGTTCCACGCTGCAAAAGCAGGCTGATCCAGTTCCGAAGATCGAGAGCGGTCGAAAGACGCCGATCATTCACTGCACTTTCCAGCCCGCCGGAATAGGAGAACGCTCCGACTGGAAAGGCCGGAGACATCCATGCCAACAACCGCAGCAAAGCATCGACGCGACCTGTGTGCGCCATGGATCAGTCGTGGCTGTGGTGGTGGTGATCGTGACCATGCGAGTGGCCGCCATGGGCGTGATAGGCACCACGGGCTGGCTGGAACGGCTCTTCCACGTCGCGCACCGCCGCACCCAAGCCTTCCAGCATGGCCCGGATGACGTGGTCTCGGAGGATGAGAATGCGGCCTTCCTCGATCTGCGCCGAGAGATGGCGGTTGCCCAGATGCCAAGCGAGTTCGATGAGATGCAGCGTATCTTTCGCGGTTATTTCGAACAGCTTTTCACTGGCCGCGCGAACTTCCACCAGATCGCCGTTTTCAATGACCAGCAGATCGCCATGCGCAAACAGCACCGGCTCTTTCAGGTCCAGCATCACCATCTCGTCATTCTGCAGATGCAGCAGCTTGCGGCGCAGATGTCTCTGGTCGTGGGCAAGTGTGACATAACCGGTGGGTTCGTCCGCGGGGGTTCCAGCGGGAAGATAGGATTGAACGCGCAGCATGATATTTCCAGGGTGAGTTTACGTCTGCGGAAATCCTGAAGGATAGCACCGGCGAATGCAAGCTGCCGATGAGAAAATGCGCGCCCGAACGGTCACGCATCCGCCAGTCGTTACGACGCCACGAGCAAGGTCGATTTCAGATTTTCGACCGCCTGAGCAATGGACAGTTCTTCCTCATGGCAAACGCAGTTGCGGCCCGAAGCCTTGGCGAGATAGAGCGCCTTGTCGGCCACGGCAAATGTATCGTGCTTGGAACGGGAAGGCCCAATATCGGCAACGCCGACGGAGACCGTGGTCTGCACCTGCGTACCCTCGAAATTGACCGTCATGCAGGATACGCGAATGCGCGCCAGTTCGATGAGCGTCAGCCGATCCCTTCGAATGCCGCCCCGAACGATCACCGCAAACTCTTCACCGCCCAGCCGTGCGACACAGTGGAATTCACCGAACACATCGGCAATGGCTGCAGCCGCTCTTTTGATGACGAGATCGCCAGCCGCATGGCCGTAATTGTCGTTGATGCTCTTGAACCGGTCGAGATCGAAGATCGCCAGCGACGCATCGTCGTAAACCTCATCGAAGCTCTGGTTGAATGCGCGACGGTTTGCGAGGCCGGACAAGGTGTCCGTCTTGCTCAAACGCTCAAATTCCGCATGCGACGCATGAAGCTTACGGATGGCAGTGCCCAGCACACCAACCAGCAAGCCCGTCACGACGCTGCCTACGATCCACGCCATAATGACGCTGTAGCTTAGAGCTTCCAGCAAGGGCAGCGGCAAAATGTTGAAATAAGCCGCCACGGCATTTGCGAGACAGCTGACGATGACAGTCAGAATGATCGAAAGAAATACCATCTTTATCGCAAAAGTGCGGAAACTCTGCACTGCGCTCGGGTCACTCAAACTCATTTCCAATGAAATAAATTTTTTCAAACGTTCAGCCATCACACCTCACCCTTGCATGACTTAATCGATAAAGATCAGAGATTGGCCGTAAGTAAACCAAATGTCTAAATATTTAACGACCAGGGGTATATTTGTGAATTACTTTGCACGGTAACGATTTACTGATCATGCGCTGACGTAAGGGAAGGCACTGCTTAAACCCCTTGAGATACAAGGTTAAAGCGATCTCATTTATTCTACACTTCAGCGGATTGGTGATGGCGCAATGCAATATGAGTATTCTCTTATTGACACAAAAGGGTCAGGCATTTGAGGCTCAAATTATTAACGGCGTTCCATGCGAAAAAAGCATAGAAAACGAAAAAGCCCGGATCATATCCGGGCTTTCCATGTAAAAGTTTTGTAAAATCAGGCCGCTACGCGGGCCTTTAGGTGCTCGAGAATGTTCTGCGGCGAGGACACGCTGTAAGGATCGCTCTCGCAATTGTCCGAATGGCCTTCTTCTTCGAACCACTGCTCGACCACACCGTCATTGACGATGGCCGCATAACGCCAGGAGCGCATGCCAAAGCCAAGATTGTCCTTGGAAACCAGCATGCCCATCTTGCGGGTGAATTCACCCGAACCGTCAGGGATGACCTTAACGTTTTCAAGGTTCTGGCCCTTGGCCCAGGCATTCATCACAAATGCGTCATTGACGGAAAGGCAGTAGATTTCATCGATGCCGAGCGCGCGGAATTCTGGTGTCAGCTTTTCAAAATCGGGCAGCTGAAAAGTCGAGCAGGTCGGCGTGAAGGCACCCGGCAGGGAGAAGAGAACGACCTTCTTGCCCTTGAAGTAATCGTCGGAGGTCACATCCTGCCAACGATAAGGATTTGGGCCACCGACGGCCTCGTCGCGAATGCGCGTGCGAAATGTTACAGCAGGCACTTTTTTGCCGAGCATGGGTTTCTCCTGTGCGATTGTAGCGTGAAAGGCCTTGGGAACAATTCACGCGGGAAAGCTAACCCTGCGATACCGCAAAATCCTTTGCAGTGCAGCAAAAATTGCCGCGCGCAGGGCAGTCATGCACAGAAGGAAACCCTTGGCCCGCAAGGGTAGCGGTCAAAACAGGAAGTAGCGCTGTGCCATTGGCAGGACCGTCGCCGGTTCGCACGTCAGAAGCTCGCCATCCGCCCGCACCTCGTAAGTCTCGGGATCAACCTCGATATGCGGTGTCAGCGAATTGTGGATCATCGACGCCTTTGAGATCCCGCCGCGCACATTGCGCACCGCAAGCAACTTCTTGGCAACGCCCAAACGCTGCACGATTCCACCATCCAGCGAGGCCTGCGAAACGAAGGTCACGGAGGAATTGGTGCGCAGCTTGCCATAAGCGGCAAACATGGGCCGGTAATGCATCGGCTGTGGTGTGGGAATGGACGCATTGGGATCCCCCATGGGTGCGGCGGCAATGGAGCCGCCCAGCAGAACCATTTCCGGCTTCACGCCAAAGAAGGCCGGGTTCCATAGCACCAGATCGGCACGCTTGCCGACTTCGATGGAGCCGATTTCATGGCTGATGCCGTGAGCGATGGCCGGGTTGATCGTATATTTCGCGATGTAACGACGAACGCGGAAATTGTCGTTCTCGCCCTTTTCTTCCTTCAGGCGACCGCGCTGGCGCTTCATCTTATCCGCTGTCTGCCATGTGCGGATCGCCACTTCACCCACACGGCCCATGGCCTGGCTGTCGGAGGAGATGATGGAGAAGGCACCGATATCATGCAGAATATCTTCAGCGGCAATCGTTTCCTTACGGATACGGCTTTCCGCAAACGCAATGTCTTCCGGTATCGATGGCGACAGGTGATGGCAGACCATCAGCATGTCCAAATGTTCCGCCAGCGTGTTGACCGTGTAGGGTCGCGTCGGATTGGTGGAGGACGGAATGACGTTGGGGTTGCCGCAAATCTTGATGATATCAGGCGCGTGACCGCCGCCCGCACCTTCCGTGTGGAAGGCATGGATGGTGCGCCCATTGATGGCCGCAATCGTATCTTCCACGAAGCCGCTTTCATTCAGCGTATCGGTGTGGATCATCACCTGCACGTCGAACTGATCGGCAACGCTTAAGCAATTGTCGATGGCAGCGGGCGTCGTACCCCAGTCTTCATGCAGCTTCAGCGAAGACGCGCCCGCAAGGATCATCTCTTCTAATGGTTTTGGCAGCGAGGCATTGCCCTTGCCCGCAAGCGCGAGGTTCATCGGAAACGCATCGAAGCTCTCGATCATCCGCTCGATGTGCCATGCGCCCGTACAGGTGGTGGCCAGCGTGCCATGAGCCGGGCCGGAACCACCGCCCAGCATGCAGGTCACACCGCTCATCAGCGCTTCTTCAATCTGCTGCGGGCAGATGAAATGGATATGCGCATCCATGCCGCCAGCCGTGAGGATTTTGCCCTCCCCTGCAATCGCTTCCGTGGAAGGGCCGACGATGATGGTCACACCCGGCTGCGTATCCGGATTACCCGCCTTGCCGATGGCATGAATGCGACCATCCTTCAAACCGACATCCGCCTTGTAGACACCGCTGTGATCGACAATGACGACATTGGTGATGACCGTATCGACCGCACCTTCCGCCCGCGTCGCCTGACTCTGCCCCATGCCATCACGAATGACCTTGCCGCCGCCGAATTTCACCTCTTCGCCATAGGTGGTGAAGTCCTTCTCGATCTCGATGAAGAGTTCGGTATCGGCAAGACGCACCTTATCGCCCACTGTGGGGCCGAACATGCTGGCATAGGCTGCGCGGGAAATCTTGTAAGGCATGGAAATCAGACTCCTTGGGAGGCGGAGAAAACAAAGGCAGCGATCACATCAAAAACCGTCGGCAAGAGCGCGAAGTTCTTCGGCGCGTTTCGTGCTCATATCGGCAAGGCAGGACGAAACGAGCATTGGCTCCATAGTGCCGCCACGCGCCTGAAAGCCTGCCGCTTCGCAATTGGCATCGCGGAAGGAGACCCAGGCGCGCTGCGCAGCAACCAGCGCATCGACAGCGCCTTTGCTGTCATCGTCAGCGGCCTTGTCCCAGGCACTCATCTTCTTGCGAACCTGCTGATAGGCGGCATTCAAATCCTTGTCGGCCGCTTCATATTCAATCGCCGCGCAGGCGTTCATATCCGCCTGCGTCGTTGGCGAGTCACAATCCGGCTCTTCCTGCGCCTTGGCGTCATGAAGAGCAACGGACGAAAACAGGCCTGCGCACAAAAGCAGAAGGCCGCATGAAAAACGTGGCATCACGCTGCTGACCCACATCAGGCGGCGGCGCCATCATGAGCATGCGGTGTCAGCGCACGCGGATCGACACCATCGAGACAATTGGCATTGACGGCGACCATCGGCGTACCATCGGGCGCGTCGGCATAGGCAAAGCTTTCAATGCCGCAATCACCGCAGAAAAGATGATGGATTTTCTTCTTGTTGAAGAGATATTCCTTCAGGTGATCTTCACCGGACAAAAGCGTGAACTTCTCCTTCGGCGCAAAGGCCAGCACAGACCCAAGCCGCTTGCAGCGGGAGCAATTGCAGGTCACCGACTTGTCGAGATCGGCATCCACCTCAAAGCTCACCGCACCACACTGGCAACTTCCATGATAATGTTCGGTACTCATTGTCAAAGCCTCCCCATGACGAGTTTACGAAAACCATAGACTTCCCGCTTGCCGGAAAGCGGCACCAGCGTCACCTCGCGCTTCTGGCCGGGCTCGAAACGAACCGCGGTTCCGGCGGGAATATCCAGACGCATACCGTGCGCCTTCTCGCGCTCGAAATCCAGAGCCGCATTGGTTTCGGCAAAGTGATAATGGCTGCCGACCTGAACGGGCCGGTCACCCGTATTGGCCACCTCGATGGTTATGGTGGGCTGACCGGCGTTGAGCTCGATCACACCGTCTGCCGCTATGACTTCACCTGGAATCATGATCTTTTCCTCTCGTCGTCACGCCGCTTTGACGGGTGTGCAGCCTTCTGCCTTCAAAACCCGCTTGGTCGAAGCCGGGTTGTTCACCAGCTTTGCCGCGGGGCGGATGGGACGTCGCACCAGTTCGCCACCGCAATTGGGGCATTTTCCGTCCAGCACCGTTGTTGCGCAGTCGCGGCAATAGGTGCATTCGAAAGAACACATCATCGCGTCGAAACTGTCGGGGGCTAAATCCCTGTCGCAGCATTCGCAGTTCGGGCGCAGTTCAAGGGCCATGGTGCCGCTCCTTTAGCGAATGGGTTCGTGCACGGTCACCAGCTTGGTACCGTCAGGGAAGGTCGCTTCCACCTGCACGTCATGGATCATCTCGGCAATGCCATCCATGACCTGATCACGCGAAATGACATGCGCGCCCGCTTCCATCAACTCGGACACGGCGCGGCCATCGCGCGCGCCTTCGACGACGAAATCGGTAATGAGCGCAATGGCTTCTGGGTAATTGAGCTTGACGCCCCGCTCCAGACGGCGACGCGCCACCATGGCTGCCATGGAAATCAGAAGCTTGTCTTTTTCTCTGGGGGTGAGGTTCATTGTCGTCCCGTTTCATTCATCAGAGATTCCAGACTTTCGGCACTGGCGCGCCATTTCGCAAGAGCGAAATGATCGGAAACAGCATTTTTCTCAAGGTGAATCCATCCGGCGCGGACAGGCGCACGACGAGCTTTCCCTGCCACTCGCTGGCACCGCCGGAAAACCCGGCAACAGCCCGTATTTTAGGCAAAAGCGCCTCAGCCAACGGGCCGATGTAAAGAAGAGTTGCGAATGCGACCTGACCGGAGAGAACCGGCGCTGCGCTGGTCAGTTCGGCAATCTTTCCATCGAGACGCAGTTCTTCCGCATGAACCAGCTTGCCACCGTGGCGAATGCGCCAGCGGTCGCGAAACAGCCCCTCCTCCATCGCCTCGCCCATGGCCTGACGACCGAGCAAAACGGCCTCCACAGCAATGAATTCAGCGGAGGCATCGATATCCGCTTCCAGCCTGCGGGTCAGGGAAGCGCGGTCGAAAAGGATGGTTTCCTGCGGCAGCCAGTGAAGCCTGGCATTGGGGCCGGCGGCGACGCGGGCCGTCACGGTGGTCGTGCCAGCGGCGGCTTTGTAGACCTTTTCGCAGGCCTGCGTCGTGACGACGAGCGATGTGCCTTCACCGGCAACCGCCTGCCATTCGATCTCGTCTCCCCCGGTCAAGCCGCCGGAGGAGTTGATGAGAATGGCCTCCATTTCATTGGAAAACGTATCAGGCAATCTGATCTTGGCGCAGCCTTCCTGAAACAATTCGTCCAGACGGCTGCGCCCATTCAGCGCTTTGGTTACAACGCGCCCGCGGCCTCTGGCGCGCTGCGGGCGGTGTTGAGGGATGCTTTGCTCGTCTGGCTGCACGACGTCTCCGAAGCTTTCGCGGATGCGGAAGCGGGAACCGCTTTCACCGAGCAATCGGTTTTCGCAGTTGCATCGACAACCATCTGCCCTTCCTTGTTCTGGAAGAACTCCCACATTCTTTCGGCCGCATCAACCCGCTGCACCGTATCCGTTGTGGGCATCTTGCGTTCAACGGCCTGCTGCACCTTGCCAGCGGTATCGCTCGAAGGCTTGCGAATGATGGTGGCGGCGGAGGCAACGATATCCGCCTTCATCGTCGCGCGCGGCCAGGCATGGTCCCAGGCATCGATGACATAGGAATGGATGCGTGCACCGCTTTTGCAGACATCGTAGGAATTCAGGGTGAAGCTATCGCTCGGCTTGCTTTTGACCGAGCCCTTGCATCCATCGATTTCCGCCCAGCGCTTCAGCGCGGTTTCCCCGCTATATTGCCAGTAAGACTTGCCGCCACCCTGATAGGGATTGGCAGGGTCTTTGAGACCAGCAAAGGCAACGATGGACAGGGGCTTTGCAGGCGTGCAGCTTGTCGCATCCGGCGCCCACTTGCCTTCGGTCTCGACTGGATATCCGGCGCGGAGCGAGGCGACGAAACCTGCAGCGGCAAAGTCGTTGCTGCCATTGCAGAGGAACTGCGACAGCATGCGGCCGCCGCCGGAATAACCGGATCCGTAGAAGCGTTCTTCATCCACGCAGAATTTGGATTTGACCATGGTGATGGCATCACGAATGAAGCCAGGCTCATCCAGCCCACCCTCGCGCTTGGTCACGCCGGGCACGTTCCACGCGTTAGTGTCAGGCAACTCGCCGCTGAGGCTACCCTGAAGCGCCACAACCACGATGCCCTCGCGCTCGCCGACCTTATCCCAGCCGCTGCGGTCCAACTGTCCATTTGGATTGCTGTTGCTGCCATGAAAATCGAACACCACAGGCATTTTTTTATTTCCGTCATAAGAAGACGGAACAAAATAAACGCCCGCACGTTCAGACCCTTCAGACATCAGCGAAAACGCGTGTCTGCCGGGTTCCATTGTCTGACCGCAGGTTGAAGCCAAAGCTGCGGCGCTGGTTGCTGTGAGAATGACAAAGCCCGCGACAAGAGCGCGAGCGGGACGGACGAACCGGAAAAACCGGCCAGCAGCAGTCGTAAAATTCATCGGCACGCCTTTATTGGCACTGTTCCCGACATACTATGCCGGAAATTACGTGGAATGTAAGGGATCGACGGAAGCGGCGTGCGGATGGTTAAACCACTGTGTCTCGCATGCAGCATTTGCGCTGCCAAATAACACAGGTTTTTTCTCAGTGAAACGCTAAAATTACGCATGAATGCTATGCATCATTGTAATATCGGTCACGAATTACATCATTTTTATCGGTTCGTGAGGTAGATTTGACAGTATAAGGTATTATTATACCGTCAAATGTCGCCGCGCTTCAACTGTATCCAGCGTTTCTGCCGCACCCTCATGCACGATCTCGCCTCGGTCCATGATATAAACGTAATCAGCAAGCTCGCGGCAGAAGTCGAGATACTGTTCAACGAGCAGGATCGCCATGCCCGTCGAGTCCCGCAGATATTTAATCGCACGACCGATATCCTTGATGATCGATGGCTGAATGCCTTCCGTCGGTTCGTCCAGCACCAGGATTTTGGGGCGTGTTACCAGCGCGCGGCCAATGGCCAGTTGCTGCTGCTGCCCGCCCGAGAGGTCGCCTCCCCGGCGTGACAGCATGGATTGCAGAACCGGAAACAGGCTGAAAATATCATCTGGAATGAAGCGTTCCTTGCGCGGCAGCGGCGCATAGCCCGATTGCAGATTTTCCTGAACCGTCAACAATGGAAAAATCTCACGCCCCTGCGGCACATAGCCCACACCGCGCTTGGCGCGCTGGTAAGGCGCAAGCCCGTTGAGGCTCTCACCGCCAAAACTGATTGTACCGCCGCTGAGCGGGTGCTGACCTGTGACGGCTCTGAGCAAAGAACTCTTGCCGACGCCGTTGCGCCCCAGCACGCAGGTGATCTTGCCCATTTCCGCATTCAGCGAAATGCCGCGCAAGGCTTGCGCTGCGCCGTAATGGAGATTGATGTTTTCGACGCTTAGCATGATGTCGCTCCCGTTGCGGCGTTGTGGGTGTGGCTCACCCCCCTCTGCCCTGCCGGGCATCTCCCCCACAGGTGGGGAGATTGACCAGTGGCAGCCTCTCGGCCCTCTTTAACGTTGCGGATGAAGCGTCGCTGGATCGCCTTGCCGATCTCCCCACCTGTGGGGGAGATGCCCGGCAGGGCAGAGGGGGGCGCCAAGACCAGTGTGTTTTCCATCACCGCCCCAAATAATTCTCGATCACCTTCGGATCGCTCGACACGAAATCGATCGACCCTTCGGCCAGCACCGATCCCTCGGCCAGACACGTCACCTTGACGCCCAGTTCGCGGATGAAGCCCATGTCGTGCTCCACCACCACCACCGAGCGTGTCCTGGCGATTTCCTTCAGCAGCACCGCCGTCTCTGCCGTCTCCGCATCCGTCATGCCCGCCACCGGCTCATCCACCAGAAGGAGCTTCGGTTCCTGCGCCAGCAGCATGCCGATTTCCAGCCATTGCTTTTGCCCGTGGGAGAGATTGGCAGCCAGATCGTTGCGGCGTGAACTGAGGCGGACCGTGGCCAAAATCTCTTCGATACGCGCCTTGTCCTCTTCCGTCAGGCGATAGAACAGCGTGGCGAAGACACCGCGTTTGCGGTTAAGCGCCAGTTCCAGATTGTCCCAGACCGTATGGCTTTCGAACACAGTGGGCTTCTGGAATTTGCGACCAATGCCGAGCTGGGCGATATCCGCCTCGTCCTTTTTGGTGAGGTCAATGCTGTCTTCAAACAGCACCTTGCCTGTGTCAGGGCGGGTCTTGCCGGTGATGATGTCCATCATGGTCGTCTTACCCGCGCCGTTGGGGCCGATGATGGCGCGCAGTTCGCCGGGCTCGACCACGAAGGACAGCGAATTCAACGCCTTGAAACCATCGAAGGAAACGGAGACGCCGTCGAGATAGAGCAGGCTTTTCGTTCTGTTTTCGGCAATCGTGTTCATATCCGTCACTCCGCAGCCTGTTGCGCCGGTTTGACGGCAGCGTCATTTTCTGCGCGCTTGGCCGCATCCTTAGATGCTTCCACCCGCTTTTCACGCCGTCCCGCCAGATAATGCTGGGCAGTGCCGACAATGCCCTTGGGGAAGAACAGCGTGACCGCAATGAACAGCCCGCCCAGCGCAAACAGCCAGAACTCGGGGAATGCGCCGGTGAAATAGCTCTTGCCGCCATTGACGAGGATTGCGCCGAGGATCGGCCCGATCAGCGTGCCGCGCCCGCCGACTGCCGTCCAGACGACGACCTCGATGGAATTGGCAGGCGAGAATTCGCCGGGGTTGATGATGCCGACCTGTGGCACGAACAGAGCACCGGCAATACCGGCCATCATGGCCGAGACGACGAAGGTGAAGAGCTTGATGTTTTCCACTCGGAAACCCAGAAAGCGCACCCGGCTTTCCGCATCGCGCACACCCACCAGCACCTTGCCGAATTTGGAGTTGACGATGCCGGATGCAATCAGCAGGCACAGCGCCAGCATGATGGCTGTCATGGCAAACAGAACGGCACGCGTGCCATCCGCCTGTACGGAAAAGCCGAGAATGTCTTTGAAGTCCGTCAGGCCGTTATTGCCGCCGAAACCCATATCGTTGCGGAAGAAGGCCAGCAGCAGCGCATAGGTCATGGCCTGCGTGATGATCGAGAGATAGACGCCGTTGACGCGGGAGCGAAAGGCAAACCAGCCAAAGACAAAGGCCAGCAATCCCGGCACGACAAGCACCATCAGCATGGCAAACCAGAACATGTCGAAGCCATGCCAGAACCACGGCAGTTCCTTCCAGTTCAGAAACACCATGAAATCAGGCAGCACTGGATGGCCGTAGGTGCCGCGCGTGCCGATCTGGCGCATCAGATACATGCCCATGGCATAACCGCCGAGCGCGAAGAAGGCGGCGTGACCGAGCGAGAGAATGCCACAATAACCCCAGACCAGATCGAGCGCCAGCGCCAGAATGGCATAGGCCAGATATTTGCCCAGCATGGACATGATGTAAGTAGGAATGCGGAACGGGCTGTCTGCGGGAAGCAGCAGGTTGGACGCGGGCACGAGAACCGCGATGGCGAGGATGATGCCGATGGCGATGAGGATCCGGCGGTCGAGCGCCCGAAGGAGGAAGCCGGTAATCATGCTTCGATGGCCCTTCCCTTGAGTGCGAAGAGACCGCGTGGCCGCTTCTGAATGAACAGGATGATGAGAACGAGAACGAGAATTTTGCCGAGAACCGCACCGACAGTGGGCTCAAGAAACTTGTTGAGCACGCCGAGCGACAGTGCGCCGACCAGCGTTCCCCAGAGATTGCCGACCCCACCGAAGACCACCACCATGAAACTGTCGATGATGTAGGACTGGCCGAGATTGGGCGAGACATTATCGATCTGAGAGAGCGCCACCCCAGCCAGCCCGGCCACGCCGGAACCAAGTGCGAAGGTGAAGGCATCCACCCAGGAGGTGCGAATGCCCATGGAAGAAGCCATGCGCCGGTTCTGGGTCACGGCGCGCATTTGCAGGCCGAAGGCCGAGCGCTTGAGCAGAAGAAGCAGCGCAAAGAAAACGGAAAGCGAGAAGCAGACGATCCAGACGCGGTTCCAGGTGAAATTCATATAGCCGACGCTGAAAGACCCGGACATCCAGCTGGGGTTGCCGACTTCGCGATTGGTAGGGCCGAAGATGGAGCGCACGCCCTGCTGCAGGATGAGTGAAATGCCCCATGTGGCCAGCAGTGTTTCCAGCGGCAGTCCGTAGAGAAAGCGTATGACACCACGCTCCATGACGAGGCCAACGGCAGCGGTGACCAGAAACGCAACCGGCAGCGCAATCGTCAGCGACCAGTCGAACAGGCCGGGATAATGGCTGCGGATCACCTCCTGCACCATGAAGGTGGAGTAGGCGCCGATCATGACCATCTCGCCATGCGCCATGTTGATGATGCCCATGACGCCGAAGGTGATGGCAAGCCCGATGGCCGCCAGCAGCAGCACTGAGCCCAGCGACAGACCGTACCAGATGTTCTGCGCATAATCCCACAGCGCAAGCGAACTTTGAATGCCGGAAATCGCCGCGTCGATATCGGGTTTCAGACTGGCATCGACCGCCGGTGATGCGACCATGAGAATGCTGATCGCATCCCGCCCGCCGAGTTTCTTGATGGTTTCGATGGCCGCGCGCTTTTCCTCAACCGACCGATCCGAAGCCAGCAGCGAAACGGCGCGCGCCTCTTCCATACGGCCACGCACCTGCGCATCCGTTTCCTTGGCAAGCGCCGTTTCCAGCAATTGCAGGTTCTCCGCGCTCGGCGCTTTCAACACCGCATCGGCTGCCGACAGGCGAACGGATTTTTCCGGGCTGAGCAGCGTCAAACCGCCGAGTGCCGCACGAATGACGCGACGGAGATTGTTATTGACCTTGATCTTGGCAACCGACGCCTTGGGCGCTTCGCCCACACTTTCGCCGGTCAGCGGATCGATGAGCGTAAAGTTGGCGCCAGCAGGCTTGGTCATGAAAACGAGAGTGTCGGACTTGCGAACGTAAAGCTCGCCCTCCGCAAAGGCATTGAGCGGCGGGACCACACGCGGGTCTCCCGTCGTCGCAATCTGCCCGATCAGGGCTTCGGCCTGTTTGAAATCGGCCGTGCCGAGTGCGTCGATGAGGGGTTTAGGATCGGCTTGCTGCGCGTAGGTCGGAGCAGCGATCCCGAGCGTTAGCCATAGGAGCACGGCTCGGAGAAGAAATCGGATCGTCATGTCATCTCCTCATTGCGACGATGCTTCAGTGCGTTTGGTTGAGCACCGTGGGTGTGGTTCACCCCCCTCTGCCCTGCCGGGCATCTCCCCCTCAAGGGGGGAGATTGGCTGGGTGTGCCGACGTCGCTTCAATCTCGACGACAGAGTTTGCCGAGAGGTCTCCGCTATCGATCTCCCCACTTGTGGGGGAGATGCCCGGCAGGGCAGAGGGGGGTAATCCTGGCTCAGTTTTTGACTATTCGAGCGTCAGAAGGCCCCGCCCGCTACAAGAGAAGGCGGGGACGATTAGCCCTTAAATCAGCTACCCTTGCCACCGCACTTGCCTGTCGCAACGTTGAAGTTGCCGCAAGACATTGGCTTGCGCCAATCGGAAATCAGGTCTTTCGAGTCCGGCAGATAATCCGACCATTCGTCGCCCACGACCTGTGGGGTCTGCTGAACGATCTGGAACTGGCCGTCGGACTGGATTTCACCGATCAGCACCGGCTTGGTGATGTGGTGGTTCGGCATGACGGTGGCGTAGCCGCCGGAGAGGTTCGGCACGGAAACGCCGATGATCGAGTCCAGCACCTTGTCGGTATCAGTCGTGCCAGCAGCTTCTACGGCCTTGACCCAGGCGTTGAAGCCGATATAGGCGGCTTCCATCGGGTCATTGGTCACGCGCTTGTCGTTCTTGGTAAAAGCGTGCCATTCCTTGATGAACTCTGCATTCACAGGGGCATCGACGGACTGGAAGTAGTTCCAGGCGGCAAGGTGGCCAACCAGCGGGCCGGTATCGAGACCGGCAAGTTCTTCTTCACCGACGGAGAAGGCAACGACCGGAATATCTTCCGCCTTCACGCCCTGGTTTGCCAGCTCCTTGTAGAACGGCACGTTGGCGTCACCATTGATGGTGGAAACCACGGCGGTCTTCTTGCCGGCAGAGCCGAATTTTTTGATGTCGGACACGATCGTCTGCCAGTCGGAATGACCGAATGGCGTGTAGTTGATCATGATGTCCTCTTCCTTGACGCCCTTCGACATCAGGTAGGCCTTCAGGATCTTGTTGGTTGTCTGCGGATAGACATAGTCCGTACCGGCCAGAACCCAGCGCTCGACGCCTTCGGTGTTGGCAAGGTAATCAACCGCCGGAATGGCCTGCTGGTTTGGTGCGGCGCCGGTGTAGAAGATGTTGCGGGAGGATTCTTCACCCTCATACTGCACGGGATAGAAGAGGATGGAGTTCAGCTCTTCGAAAACCGGCAGAACGGATTTGCGCGAAGACGAGGTCCAGCAACCAAAGACGGCGGCGACCTTATCCTGAGAAATCAGCTGGCGAGCCTTTTCAGCAAAGAGCGGCCAGTCGGAGGCCGGATCGACAACCACGGCTTCGAGCTTCTTGCCCAAAACGCCGCCCTTCTTGTTCTGCTCATCGATGAGCATCAGCATGGCGTCTTTAAGGGTCGTTTCGGAAATCGCCATAGTGCCGGACAGCGAATGCAGCACGCCGACCTTGATGGTGTCGTCAGCGGCAAAGGCACCGTGGAATGCGGTGGTGGACATAATAGCGCCAAGCAAAGCGCCACTCAGCATCTTTTGAAATGTCATCGGAAGAACCCCTCTCCTGTTTAGCCTCTGTGGGCTCAGCGGTTTTGTTACCGCTGCTGGAGGGGACTATCGGCCTCACGAGATTGAAACCGTATACGTCAATTGACGTAGGAGGGGTGGCGAAACAGGAACAGCGTGACGCCGCTGTGATGCGGCGTGCCTGTCTATCAGTTGTGCGGCTTGTCGGCGTCGGAACTTTCCGAGATCGCTTCCTGATGATACCAGCTGTCGAAGTCTACATATGTCGTCTGCGCGCTAACAGCCTGCACCTTTGAGACGGCATCCTTTCGGAAACCCTTAAAGCCTGCGCGGCCACCAACCGGAAACTGATAAATCTTTGCACTTTCCATGTTCGGTTCGCTTCTCATGACAGTTACTCTTCGTTGAATACCTCAAGCATTTGCTTCGTTACGAATATAATACAAACCAAGCTTCATTTCACCCCTTTTGATTAAAAAAATATCAAAAAGACTAAAATTTAGGCATATCACCAAAGCATAAGTTCAAAGAACAGTCTTTATGCAGTTGGTGAGCGAAAATCGAAATTTTGAACGAAAAAATACGCGTCTTTTCAAAAACGGCATCATTTTTGATCAGAAAAATGGCCCTGCCCGCACAAAAGCATCGGAAATCTATGCGTTTTTCTTAAATTGAAATTTTCTAAAATAATTGAAATTCGAGATTTGCCCGGTGCAGCTTCCAAAAAAATAGCGCGGCAATTGACTTCACCTTTCAAACTGGCACGGCGAATGCATCTACCTTGGCAGCACTTGAAAGAGAGAGTGGTCTGAAAAGACGGCTTTGCTCGCATAAGGATATCAAGGCTTCGCATCTTAACCTATGAGAGGTTCGTAATGACTAAGTTCAAACTCGAGTACATCTGGCTGGATGGTTACAAGCCGGTAGCTAACCTGCGCGGCAAGACGCAGATCAAGGAATTCGACGAATTCCCGACACTCGAGCAGCTTCCGCTCTGGGGCTTCGATGGCTCCTCCACGATGCAGGCCGAAGGCCATAGCTCGGATTGCGTTCTGAAGCCTGTCGCCATCTATCCAGACCCGGCCCGCACCAACGGCGCACTCGTTATGTGCGAAGTCATGATGCCAGATGGCGTAACACCGCACGCTTCCAACAGCCGCGCGACGATCCTCGACGACGAAGGCGCATGGTTCGGCTTCGAGCAGGAATACTTCTTCTACGAAGATGGCCGTCCGCTCGGCTTCCCTGAGCAGGGTTACCCAGCTCCACAGGGCCCATACTACACAGGCGTCGGCTACAAGAACGTCGGCTCCATCGCTCGCGAAATCGTTGAAGAGCACCTGGACCTCTGCCTCGAAGCTGGCATCAACCACGAAGGCATCAACGCCGAAGTGGCCAAGGGCCAGTGGGAATTCCAAGTCTTCGGCAAGGGCTCCAAGAGCGCTGCCGACCAGATCTGGATCGCGCGTTACCTGCTTCTTCGCCTTTGCGAAAAGTACGGCATCGACGTCGAATTCCATTGCAAGCCGCTCGGCGACACCGACTGGAACGGTTCCGGCATGCACTGCAACTTCTCCACCAAGTTCATGCGTGAAGTTGGCGGCAAGGAGTATTTCGAAGCGCTCATGGGTGCTTTCGAAAAGAACTGGAAAGAGCACATCGACGTTTACGGCCCAGACAACCATCTGCGCCTGACCGGCAAGCACGAAACAGCGCCTTGGAACAAGTTCTCCTACGGCATTGCTGACCGTGGCGCGTCGATCCGCGTTCCGCACTCCTTCGTCAACAACGGCTACAAGGGTTACCTCGAAGACCGTCGTCCGAACTCCCAGGGCTGCCCATACCAGATCGCTTCCGTCGTTCTGAAGACGATTGCAGAAGTGCCACTCGCAAAGTCGGCTGCTGCCTAATATTTGAAATGGCGTCGCTCGATCCGGGCGACGCCATTTTTCTGTCCAGAGTCCACACTTGCGAACCGCTGGTCGATCAGTTGACCTTTCTCCCTCCTCTTCGCCCCGCGTATTCTTCGCGCTGATGAACCAATCAAAACGGGATGGTGAGCGATGGGCATTCTCCAAAAATTCTCTCTGGAAAACCGCACGGCCATCATCACCGGCAGCGGGCGCGGTCTCGGCTTTGAGATTGCCAAGGCCTTTACCGAGGCGGGTGCGCATGTCTGGCTGACCGGACGTAACGCCGAGACGCTGCAAGCATCGGTCGACATCCTGCGCAACGCAGGCGGAAAAGCTGACTACGCCGCCTTCGATATAGCGGACACTGCCGCTGGCAACGATCTCGTCCGCCGCATCATGGACGAGGTCGGACACCTCGATATTCTCGTCAACAATGTCGGCGCGCGCGACCGGCGTCCGCTGCGCGACTTTAGGGACGAGGACGTGCTGGATCTCATCCGCACCGACCTCACCTCCTCCATCTGCCTTTCGCGCGATGCGGCGGAGGCCATGGCAGCAAATGGTTACGGGCGCATCATTACCATTACCTCCATTCTAGGCCATGTTGTGCGACCGGGCGATGCGATCTACCCCGTCGCAAAACAGGGACTAACCGGATTGATGCGCAGCATTGCCGTTGAATACGGCGCGCGCGGCATTACCAGCAACGCCATCGCGCCCGGCATGTTCGCCACGGAAACCAACGCCGCCCTTGCGCAAGACCCGGATATGCTGGCCTTCGCCAAGCTGCGTGTTCCCTTGGAGCGTTGGGGAAAACCGGATGAAATCGCTGGCGCAGCTCTGTTTCTGGCCAGCGATGCGGCCTCCTTCGTCAATGGTCATGTCTTGACTGTGGATGGCGGCATGTCGGTGCGTCTTTGAGGCGAAGACTGCCGTATTTCCCTTGCAAACAAAGGCCTTTGGCTGGAAACTGCACAATTGAGCATCACACCCAAAAAGGCGCTGGTTTTTAGGCATGGCCGCACGGCAACGCATCATCCCCGTCAGGCGCGAATATAACCGCTGGGTCGCCAACCAGACGCTGGAAGATTATGCGCTGCGCTTTACCGCCAAAAGCGCGCGGCAGTTTTCCTCCAGCCGCATTTCCCACACCGCCATCGGCGCTATATCGTTTCTGGCGCTGGAAGCCATCGGCGGCGCGATTACACTGTCCTATGGCACCACGAATGCCTTCTTCGCCATCCTCGTCGCTGCCACCGTGATGCTGGCGGTGGGTGTGCCGATCAGCCGCTACGCCATCCGCTACGGCGTCGATATCGACCTTCTAACGCGTGGTGCGAGTTTCGGCTATATCGGCTCCACCATCACCTCGCTCATCTATGCCGCCTTCACCTTCATGCTCTTTGCCATCGAGGCATCGATCATGTCCGGCGCGCTGGAGCTAGCGCTCGGCATACCCTTGTGGATTGGCTACATCATCTCCGCCGTCATGGTCATTCCGCTCGTCACCCACGGCGTGCGGCTGATCAGCCGCTTCCAGATCATCACTCAGCCTTTCTGGATCATTCTCAACATCCTGCCCTTCATCTTCATCGCCTTTATGGACTGGGGAAAATTCGATCTGTGGCGGGCTTTTGCGGGTATTCACCACGCCTCCGGCCCACCGGGGACGACAGCGGATTTCAACCTCATCGAATTCGGTGCGGCGTCCGCCGTCATTCTGGCGCTGATGTCGCAGATCGGTGAGCAGGTGGATTTCCTTCGCTTCCTGCCTGCCGATGGCAAGCTGAAACTGCGGCATCGCTTTGCCGTGTTTCTGGCCGGTGCAGGCTGGGTTCTGGTCGGTGTGCCGAAACTGCTGGCTGGCTCCTTCCTTGTGGTGCTGACCTTCAGCTCCGGCGTTCCCGTAGACCGCGCCGCCGACCCCTCGCAAATGTATCTGACCGCCTTCGGCTACATGATCCCCAACGAGAACGCGGCTTTGTTGCTGATGGTGGCCTTCGTCGTCGTCTCGCAGCTCAAGATCAACGTCATGAACGCCTATGCCGGGTCGCTGGCGTGGTCGAACTTCTTCTCCCGCCTCACCCACAGCCACCCGGGCCGCGTCGTCTGGCTGGTGTTCAACGTCATCATCGCGCTGCTGTTGATGGAACTCGGCATCTACCGGCTGCTGGAAGAAACGCTTGGCATCTTCTCCATCATCGCCATGGCGTGGCTCTGCACCATCTCAGCCGATCTCTTCATCAACAAGCCGCTCGGCCTTGCGCCGCCGGGCATCGAGTTCAAGCGCGCGCATCTCTACGACATCAACCCCGTCGGCGTCGGCACAATGGCGCTATCGGCAACCATCGCGCTGACGGCCCATTTCGGCCTGTTCGGTACGCTGGCCGCGTCGCTTGCGCCCTACCTCACCCTCATCGTTGCGTTTACGGTATCGCCGCTGATTGCCTGGGGCACGAAGGGTAAATTCTACCTTGCGCGCAAACCGCGACAGAAGTGGAAACTGGAAAGCAGCATCACCTGCTCCATCTGCGAACATCCGTTCGAGCCGGAAGACATGGCATGGTGCCCCGCTTATGCCGCGCCGATCTGTTCGCTCTGCTGCTCGCTGGACAGCCGTTGCCACGATATGTGCAAGCCCAAGGCCAAGCTGAACTATCAGGTCGCCACCGTCGCGCGCACCTTCTTGCCGAATGATCTGGTGGCCCGGCTCGCCACCCGGCTGGGGCGCTACGCCATGTCTGCGGCGCTGGCCATCATCGTCTTGGGCGCAACGCTGGCCCTGATTGCCCATCAGGTGGGCACCTCCTCCCCCGCCACTGTGGATGTGGTGAACCGCACGATCCTTGCGGTCTTCTTCGTCTTTGCCGTCATCGCGGGCATCGTCTGCTGGTTTCTGGTTCTCGCCCATGACAGCCGCGTGGTAGCCGAGGAAGAATCCTCGCGCCAGAATACTCTTCTGCTGAAGGAGATCGCCGCCCACAAAAAGACTGACGCGGCCTTGCAGAACGCCAAGGACACGGCGGAAGCCGCCAACCGCGCGAAAAGCCGCTACGTCGTCGGCCTTAGTCATGAGTTGCGCACGCCGCTGAATGCCGTTCTCGGCTATGCGCAGATCCTTGAGCGAGACGACACCATCCCGCAGCCGCGCCAATCTGCCATCAAGGTCATCCGCCGCTCCGCAGATCACCTCTCAGGGCTGATTGATGGATTGCTGGATATTTCCAAGATCGAAGCGGGCCGCTTGCAGGTCTATTCCAACGAAATCAACATTCAGGATTTTCTCGACCAGATCATCGATCTCTTCCGCCCGCAGGCGCAGGCAAAGGGGCTGGAGCTGCTGCATGAGCGCACCCGCGCGCTGCCGCAATATGTCCGAACGGATGAAAAGCGCCTGCGCCAGATCCTCGTCAATCTTCTGTCCAACGCCATCAAATTCACCGATGCGGGACAGGTGCGCTTCGATGTCGCCTATCGCAGCCAGGTCGCGACCTTCACCATTTCCGATACAGGACGCGGCATTGCCGAGAAGGATTTGAACCGCATTTACGAACCGTTCCAGCGTGGCGAAGCCGAGAGCATTCGCCCCATGCCCGGCCTAGGCCTCGGGCTGACCATCACCCAGCTGTTGACCAACACGCTGGGCGGCGAAATTTCCGTGGTCAGCGAGAAAGACAAGGGCTCGACCTTCAAGGTGCGTCTGATGCTTTCCGCGGTGGATCGTCCCAGCACAGCGCCTGCGCCGGAAAAAACCATTGTCTCCTATTCCGGCCCGCGCCGCACCATCGTCGTGGTTGACGATAATGAGGACCATCGCGAATTGATGCGCGAGGTACTTGGCCCGCTCGATTTCGTGGTGCTGACAGCCCAGAGCGGCCCGGATTGCCTGACCCTCATTGAAGGCGTCAAACCCGATCTGTTCCTGATCGACATTTCCATGCCCGGCATGAGCGGCTGGCAGCTGGTGACGAAGCTGCGCGAGGCGGGCCAGGCCGCGCCTCTTATCATGCTCTCGGCCAATATTGGCGATGGTTCGATTGCCGGGGCGGGCGAGGACAATCACAACGACACGATTGCCAAGCCAGTCGATATCCGCCGCCTGTGCGACAAGCTCGCCGTGCATCTGGGCCTGACATGGGTTTATGATACGGATGCCCCTGCCCTGCCCACACCCGCCAGGGCCGAGATCACCACGCCTGGGCCATCGCACATCAAGGATTTGCAGCAGCTGGGTGAAATCGGCTATATCAGAGGCATCGAGGCAAAACTTGCCGATCTCGCCCGCACATCTGAAAATCTGGCCTTTACCGAAGAACTGACAGGTTACGTACAGTCCTTCGATATGGCGGGCTACGCCGCCTTTCTCAGCCGTTTCGAAAACCAGCCCAGCATCAAAAAGGAGCGTCAGCCATGAGCGTCCCGTCTGCCGCGCTAGCGAAGGATATCGTGCTTCTGGTGGATGATAGCCCGGACGCGCTGGGTTTTCTGACCGATGCGCTGGAGCAGTCCGGCTTTTCCGTTCTGATCGCCACCTCCGGGCAGTCCGCCCTCAATATCGCAGAGCGCATCACCCCCGATATCATCCTGCTCGACGCCGTCATGCCATCCATGGATGGTTTCGAGACCTGCACGAGGCTGAAATCCAATGCTGCCGTCACGCAAGTGCCGGTCATCTTCATGACCGGCCTGACCGAGACGGAACATGTGGTGCGGGCGCTGGAATCCGGTGGTGTCGATTATCTGACAAAGCCGATCAATATCGATGAGTTGCGCGCCCGCATTCGCGTGCATCTATCGAATGCACGTTCTGCCCAAAGTGCGCGCGTGGCGTTGGATGCCGCAGGTCGTCACTTGCTGGCGGTGCGGGCCAACGGTGCCATTCACTGGTCGACCCCACAGGCAACGCGGCTGGTCAATGCCGCGACGGGTCGTGATGACGGGCTGGAAATCGTCACGCAGCATATCGCGGGATGGCTCGCCAATCGAGGCAACGATGCGCTGCGTGATGGCCCGCTGACCATTCAGCAGGCAGACCGGGCCACGCTGCAACTGACGTTTCTCGGTGCCATGGGGCCGGACGAGCATCTGTTCCGGCTGACGGCGGCAAGCGACAAACCCGCTGATGCGCTGCTGCGCCAGCATTTTGCTTTGACGATCCGTGAATCGGAAGTGTTGCTGTGGATCGCTAAGGGCAAGTCAAACCGGGATATTGGCGATATTCTCGGCCTGTCTGCCCGCACCGTGAACAAGCATCTGGAGCAGATTTACGTCAAACTCGGCGTGGAAAACCGCGCTTCAGCAGCCGTCAAAGCCGCCCATATACTGCACGACGCATAACAAAACGGGCGCAGAAGCTGCACCCGTCTGTCAAACGACTGTATCAGCGGATTAACGGCAGACGCGCGTTTCCTTGATGACGACACGACCGTGATGGTGCGTGCGAACCTTCTTCACGAAACAATCGCGGGCAACGCGGTGATGACGAGGACGATACTCTTCGCGCATCGGCGTACGAACCTTCTGCGTAGTGGTGACTGTCACCGTATCAGCATAGGACGGGGCCGAAAAAACGAAGACGGAAGAAACTGCAATCAAAGAAGAGATGAGAAGTGTTTTCATGGCGAGACCTCATTGTTAGGTTGCGAACAAACGTTCGATCCTGCCACTGGTTCCCGCGAAAAACATTAAACCTGCGTAATGTTGCTCATCCAAAAAAGCGCAACCCTTCCAGCGACATAGGAGAATGAATATTAGCGAAGAAACGAATAATATGATCGTCCTGTCCGGCTGCTCCGGCGGCGGCAAATCCACCCTGCTGGACGAACTTGCGAAGCGTGGTTACACCACGGTCGAGGAACCGGGACGGCGTGTCGTCATACAGGAAACAGAGCAGCAGGGAACGGCCCTTCCATGGATCGACATGGAAGCCTTCGCCCGCCGCGCGGTAGCCATGGCGCTAGCAGATCTGGATAATGCGCCTGACAGCGGCAGGGTCTTCTTTGATCGTGGCCTCATCGATGCGGCTTCGGCGCTTCACCACGTTTGCGGCGATGGCTTTCTTCACGAGCTGAAGCAGAAGCATCGCTACAATCCCCTTGTCTTTCTGACACCGCCATGGCCGGAAATCTATGTGACGGATGGAGAGCGGCAGCATGATCTCGCAGCAGCTATCGAAGAATATGAGCGCCTGCGTCGCGATTATAGCGACCTTGGCTATGAAACCATCATATTGCCGAAACTGAGCGTGCCTGAACGTGCCAATTTCATTTTGGGCCGTCTGGATTGAGCGAGCCATTCTGCAAAAGCTGCGACACGGTGACGAATTCGAAGCCGCGTTGACGCAGGCCATCGATGATCTGCGGCAGGGCCTGACGTGACACGTCGCGGCTGCGATACATGACATGCAGGATGATGATCGATCCATTTTTGGCGTTATCGACGACATATCGCGTCATCGCCTCGGCATTATCGACCACCTCGGGGAATGATTCCGGCTCGACATCCCACATGATGGTTTTTCGATCATGCTGCGAAAGATACCAAGGCAAGGTCACGAGCTTTTTGCCATAGGGTGGACGAAACAGGATTTCACCCTGATAGCCTGCGGCGCGGATAGCCACATCGGTCCGCTCGATCTCCTCCTTCACCCGCGTCGATCCCATCCATGCCATGCTGGAATGCGAATAGGAATGGTTGCCGATCTCGTGGCCAGCCGCCATGACCAATCGTGCCAGCGGCAGGTTTTCCTCGATCTCCTTGCCGGTCAGGAAAAACGTCGCCGTGACATTGCGATCTTTCAGAATGCTCAAGACGTCCTGCGTGAAGCGCGGTGACGGGCCGTCATCGAAGGTCAGCGCCACAACAGGCTTGTCGGTTTCCACCCGCGCGATGATGTCGCCGAACAATTGGCTGGTGCGGGATTTGCTGAATAGGTGCATGCCCGCCAAGGCACCGGCGAGGACGACAAGAACGAGGAACCAGAGAACAAACCGCTTTACCGCCATTGCTACCTCTGTTTGCAATTTCCGCGAGCCGTTGATCTTCTCTGCCTTGTTGGCTCCATTATGGCAATTGCAAAACAACCAAACTCAAAACGAAAAAAGCCCGGCATCGCTGCCGGGCTTTCTGGTGCAATTCCGCTTAAGGCTTAGCTGCCCTGCTGAAAGTAGCTGTACTTGCCGTCTGGGCCCTTCTTCCACTCGTACATGACGTAACCTGGAAGCTTCGGGTCGCCCTTTTCGTCGAAGGAGATTTCGCCGAGAACGGTGGAGAACTTGCCCTTCTTCATCGCAGCAGCGACTTTTTCTGGGTCGAGCGAGGCTGCATCCTTTGCAGCACCGGCAATGGTCTGCACGGCTGCGTAGGAGTAGAGCGTGTAGGCTTCAGGGTTGAAGCCTGCTGCCTTGAACTTCGCAACGAGGTCCTTGTTGGCAGGGTTGACGGTTGGATCAGGACCGAAGGTGTTCAGCGTGCCTTCAACGGCGTCGCCAGCGATGGACGCAAGTTCGTTGGAAACGATACCGTCACCGGAAACGAGCTTGGCCTTCAGACCCTGGTCGGCAGCCTGACGGATGATGAGACCGGCTTCGGTGTGGAGACCACCCCAGTAGATGACCGAGACGCCAGCTTCCTTCATCTTTGCGATGAGGGCCGAGAAGTCCTTGTCGCCAACGTTAACGCCTTCGTAGATGGCTTCTTTCATGCCAGCAGCGTTGAGCGCCTTCTTGGTTTCATCGGCAAGGCCCTGACCGTAAGGCGTCTTGTCATGGATGACGGCAATCTTCGCGTCCTTGAAGTGATCTGCGAGATACTTGCCGGCAATGCTGCCCTGCTGGTCGTCACGACCGCAGGTACGGAACGTGTTCCACAGGCCGCGCTCGGTGAAGACAGGGTTGGTCGCAGCAGGCGTGATTTCGAGAATGCCGTTTTCCGCGTAGACTTCAGACGCCGGAATGGAAACGCCAGAGTTGAAGTGACCGACAACGAACTTGACGCCATCAGCAACGAACTTGTTGGCAACCGAGATACCCTGCTTAGGGTCGGACACGTCGTCGCCCAGCACGATCTTGATCTTTTCGCCATTGATGCCGCCTGCAGCATTGATATCTGCCGCAGCCTGTTCAGCACCCTTCTGGAGCTGTGCGCCGAAAGCCGCGTTCGGGCCGGTCAGCGGGCCGCCGACGCCGACGAGAATGTCAGCCCAGGCGGAACCACTGAAGGCGACCATTGCGGTCAGCGCAACTGCGGAAAGAAGAGACTTCTTCATTATATTACTCCCAGTTCCATTGGTTGGGTTGATTATCCCTGCCTGCTCAGCACCCACCTTAACTGCTCAGGCTGTTCCACTCTTGCGGGTATTCTGAATTCAGAAAAACGCCGCTGTCAATCTTTCTTCTTATAAGAAAATGATGAAGTTCGGTCGTAGAGCCAGTAGTAGTTATCGACCATCTGGCTGGTCCGGCGCATGCGGAAACCGACAGTCGCAAAAACCAGCAGAACGACCACATCCATCAGGTAATAAAAGCCGTCCAGCATTGGCCCGGCAAACAGCGCATAGTGCAAAAAGCGCATCACGACGCCCAGAAGCAGCGTGTAGATGACAACCCTTGGATATTCGCCCCAGCCATCGGCCACGGACTTGCCGGTGCGCCATGCCGTCCAGAACCCGAGAAGCACAACCAGCCCACGCAACACGTAGCGAACGCCGCTGTCACTTTCGAAAAAAAGTCCCTGCATCTTTTTCCCCATCAGCGCCCTTGGCTTTTTACCGCGGGACCTGCCTTTGATTTCTCGCCCGCCGTTTGCCGGCAGGCTTTATTGTTATGTTGACCCAGCAGCCCCCGTCGCAGTGACGGAACCTGCCGTTAACCAGCGCCCGCCAGATGACAGGCACCGATATTCCTAGTGACGACCGCCTTCGAGATAGGCAGCGCGCACTTCCGGGTTGGCCAGCAATTCCTTGCCGGAACCGCTCATCGTGACCTTGCCGTTGACCATGACATAGGCCCGGTCGGAAAGCTTCAGCGCCGCAAAGGCATTCTGCTCCACGAGGAAGACGGTCAGCCCCTCTTCCTTGTTCAGCGTCTTGATCGCCTCGAAAATACCCTTGACGATCAAAGGTGCGAGACCAAGCGATGGCTCATCCAACAGAAGCAGCTTGGGACGCGACATCAGCGCGCGGCCGATGGACAGCATCTGCTGCTCACCACCCGAAAGCGTGCCGCCACGCTGGCTCTGACGTTCCTTCAGACGCGGGAACATCGTGAAGATTTTCTCGACGTCTTCCTTGAAGTATTTCAGATTGTCGAGATTGGCACCCATCTGGAGATTTTCCAGAACGGTCATGCGCGGAAAAATGCGACGGCCTTCAGGCGATTGCGCAATGCGACGGCGGGCGATGAGATGCGTCGGCACCTTCGTGATGTCTTCACCATCGAAAATCACCGAACCGGTGCGTGCCTGCGGGCTGCCGCAGATCGTCATCATCAGCGTCGATTTGCCAGCACCGTTGGCGCCGATAAGGCTGACGATTTCGCCTTTGTTGACTTCGACATCGACGCCAGCCAATGCACGGATATTGCCGTAATAGGTTTCTACGCCCTGGACTTTGAGAAGGGGTTCACCGGACATCAAATCGTCCCCCCAAGTTCTTCTGCAATTACGTCTTCCACTTCATCATCCTCGACACCCAGATAGGCGGCGATGACCTTCGGGTCGTTCTTCACATGGTCAGGCGTGCCATCGGAAATCTTCTGGCCATATTCGAGCACCACGACGTGGTCGGAAATCTCCATGACAACAGACATGTCATGCTCGATGAGAAGCAGCGACGTGCCTTCGGCGCGAATGCCGCGCAACAGATTGTTGAGCGCCAGCGATTCCTTCGGGTTGAGACCTGCAGCAGGCTCGTCCAGGCACAGAAGTTCCGGTTCCGTGCACATGGCGCGGGCAATTTCCAGACGACGCTGCGCGCCATAGGGAAGGTCACCTGCGGGATCGTCGGCTCGCTCGGTCAGATCGGCCTTGTCCAGCCAGTATTTGGCCTTCTCGATGGCCGCTGCCGCTGCATTGCTGTAGGTCGGCAGGCCTAAGAGACCCAGGATCGTGTAGCCGGACGCCTTCATCAGCGTGTTGTGCTGGGCAACCAGCAGGTTTTCCAGAACCGTCAGGCCGGAAAACAACCGGATATTCTGGAAGGTACGAGCGACCTTGGCTTTCTTGGTGATTTCGAAATCCGGCAGACGCTCGAGCAGATGCTCCTCGCCCGTCTTGCGCCGCATGGTGATCATGCCCATCGTCGGCTTGTAAAAGCCGGTGATGCAGTTGAACACGGTCGTCTTGCCCGCACCGTTGGGGCCGATCAGCGCGGTGATCTCACCGCGTCTGGCCTCGAAGGAGAAGTCGTTGATGGCCATCAGGCCGCCGAACTTCATGGACAGGTGTTCGACCTTGAGAATGGTGTCTTTCGTCATTGCACTGTTTCCGGAAGCCATCAGCCGTGACCTTCCTTGGTGAAGCTGCCGGAGACGGCTTTACGCTCTTTCAGGAAAGCCGTGGGTTCACGCGAACCGACGAAACCGCGTGGTTTGAACAGCATGACGATAACCATCGCCAGGCCGAACAGCAGCATGCGGTAGAGTTCCGGCGTGAAATCAGGGCCGAAGATGTGCTTGAGGAATTCCATCTCGCGCAGCAGTTCCGTACCACCGACCATGACGACCGCCGCAATGGCAATGCCCGTCAGCGACCCCATGCCGCCGAGAACGACGATGGCAAGAATGACCGCCGATTCCAGGAACACGAAGCTTTCTGGCGAAACGAAGCCCTGACGCGCCGCAAAGAACGAGCCAGCAAAACCACCGAACATCGCACCCGTTGCAAAGGCCGTGAGCTTGGTCTTGACCGTATCGATACCGAGCGAACGGCAGGCGATTTCGTCTTCACGAAGAGCTTCCCAGGCACGGCCAATCGGCATGCGGCGCAGCTTGATGGTCACATAGGCCGTCAGCATGCAGAGCAGCAGAATGACGTAGAACAGGAAGATCTTGTAATAGGCCGAGGACATCGGCAGGCCGAAGGCCTTGGCAAAATTGTTTGGCGCACCGACATCGAAGGACCAGATGCCGAAGATGGATGCCTTGGCGATGCCCGAGATGCCGAAAGTACCCCTGGTCACATCGGTCCAGTTCAGAAGAACCAGACGAATGATCTCACCGAAGGCAAGCGTCACGATGGCGAGATAGTCGCCGCGAAGACGCAGAACCGGGAAGCCGAGAATGATGCCCCAGAAAGCAGCCAGAATACCGGCCATGGGCAGCAAAACCCAGAAGGACAATCCGAAATGGCTGGACAGGAGCGCGTAGGAGTAAGCGCCGACCGCATAGAAGGCGACGTAACCCAGATCGAGCAGGCCAGCGAGACCGACCACGATGTTCAGACCCCAGGCCAGCATCACATAGATCAGGATCTGGATGCCGAAATTGTCCACCAGCTTCAGCGATCCCTGAAAACCGAAGAGACCGACGGCAATGCCGGGATAGATCAGCAGGAAGATGAGCGCGATCTTGAGGAAATGTTTGTGGAAGAAGCCCTTGTCTTCGGAAATCTCCAGTACGCCGGACTTGGCTTTCGCCAGCTTGCGACGGTTGAGATGCGGGCGGATGAAGCCGACGACGAGGAAGCGGCCAACGGCGGCGATGCCAACGAAGATGGCCAGCAGGCCCCAGCGCGTACCCCAGATCAGCTGGTTGTTGATGTCCTGATAGGTAACGATGCCGACATAGAGAATGAACATTCCCAGCGACACGAGGCCTGCGAAGATGCCTTCCTTCACAGCCTGCGCCATCAGGCTCGGGCCGGACGTTCCGTTTTCGGAAGCGATATTTGCCATGATCTTAAACCTTCTCGACTTCCGGACGGCCCAGAATACCGGTCGGCTTGAAAATCAACACGAAAGCGAGAATGCCGAAGGCTGCGACGTCCTTGTAGGCGATAGAGAAATAGGCAGACCACAGGCTTTCGATGAGGCCGATGAGCAAACCACCCAGCACCGCGCCCGGAAGCGAACCAATACCGCCCAGAACAGCCGCCGTGAACGCCTTGACGCCCGGAATGAAGCCGTCGTTGAACGAGGCAACACCGTAATACATCAGATACATGGAGCCTGCGACGGCAGCCAGCGCAGCACCCATGACGAAGGTGATGGAAATCGTGCGATCGACGTCCACACCCAGAAGTGCCGCCATCTTGCGGTCCTGCTCGGTTGCGCGCTGTGCACGACCAAGCGGCGTCTTGTTGACGATATACCAGAAGGCGAGCAGCAAAACCGACGTGATGACCACGATCAACAACTGCTTCAGCGAAATGGTGATGGCACCGAAATGGTAGACCTCTGTCACGAGCGTCGGGATAGGCTTGTTGCGCGGGCCCTGCGTCACCTGAATGAAGTTGGACAGCGCAATCGACATGCCGATAGCCGTAATCAGCGGCGCAAGGCGGAAAGAGCCGCGCAGAGGGCGGTAGGCCACGCGCTCGATTGCCCAGTTCCACAGGCCGGTCATCAGCATGGCGACGACCATCATCACCAGAAGCAGAAGCGCGACGGGAATGCCTGCAAAAAACGATGTGAGAATAAGGAAGACGATCAGGGCAGCGAAGCCGCCGAGCATGAAAATATCGCCATGGGCGAAGTTGATCATGCCGATAATGCCGTAAACCATCGTATAGCCAATAGCGATAAGGCCATAGATCGATCCAAGAGTCAGCCCGTTTATGAGCTGCTGGATAAAGTACTCCATATCTTTCCCCCGGACCTACTCTCAACGGAACAGGTCTCGTTTATGTTGATTCCGGGGGCTGCATTTTTTGTCCCCCTTGGTTGAAATCCATATCGCGTTCAGGCGAAATGTGAAGTCAAAAATCTGTAAAACAGCTTTTTATTTGGAATTTCCACATTGAATGCTTCCTCAGCACTCACAACGATCATAATTTTGGCAGAAACTGCCACAAAAAGCGCCTCATCATCGCAAAATCCTGCCAAGCGCCGTCTATTTTCATGTCTGCGCCAGAAACCGGTTGCGTTGTAAATTGCGCTTTGAAAGCTTATGTCGTTTTCGTCGGAACGACGCGTCCGGCCACCGGCAAAAGGGACTTCGATGCTCGAAATATTAACAGCGGCCACGTTGAAGGCGGGCAGAGAGATCATGTCGGTCCATGCCGCCGGTCCGCATGTGACCTATAAGAACGACTGTTCCCCCGTCACCGAGGCGGACCAGCGTGCCGAGACGATCATACTGGATGCGCTGGCCGAGCATTTTCCCCACATCCCCGTCATTGCCGAAGAAGCCGCTGCCAACGGCATCGTGCCAGAGGCAGGCGACGAGTTTTTTCTGGTCGATCCGCTCGATGGCACCAAGGAATTCATCTCCGGCAAGCAGGATTTCACCGTCAACATCGCGCTCGTCCGCAATGGCGCGCCGGTTCTTGGTGTGGTCTACGCACCGGCGTTGAAAGTGCTGTGGACGGGCGATGGCAATGTGGCCTGCAAGGTGCATGTTTCCGATGAATTCGAGCAGACAGAGGCGCGCAAGGTGCGCTGCCGCGCCAAGCCGACCATTCCGATTGCCGTCATCAGCCGCTCGCACTGCACGCCGAAGACGGAGGCCTTCGTCGCCGAGCATGGCCTGATCGACAGCATTTCCATCGGCTCATCCCTCAAATTCTGCATGCTGGCCGAAGGCGCGGCAGATGTTTACCCGCGTTTCAGCCGCACCATGATGTGGGACACGGCAGCAGGTGACGCCGTTTTGCGCGCCGCCGGTGGCATAACGCTCGATATGGCGGGCATGCCGTTGCGCTATGAGCTCAATGATGGCGACCAAGACGGCTTGGCAAATCCCGATTTCATTGCCTGGGGTGCTGCTCCTTAAAATTTATTTTCGTATTTTCATTCACGGGCTCTGGCATGGCCGCACAATCTCCAGCGCAAAGGAGATTGAACCATGACTGAACAGACATCGAGACTTGAACTTCCCTATATTCTGCCATCGCAGGCGCAAAAACACGTCACCCATAACGAAGCCCTGCAAAGGCTGGATGCGATCACCCAGCTCGTCATCCACAGCGAAGTGGCAGCACCACCGCAGACAGTCGAAGATGGTGATTGCTTTCTGATCGCCACCAGTCCCACGGGAGACTGGGCGCAAAAGGCAGGCCAGCTTGCCTTCCGCCAGGATGATGCGTGGATTTACATTTCTCCCCGAGACGGCTGGCGCGCCTGCTTTGCCGAGACCGGCCGCATAAAAGTGCTGCGCGACGGAGAATGGCAGGACACTCCCCTGCCCGACACGGCTTCCTTTCAGCAACTGGGTGTCAATGCCACGGCGGATGCGGGAAACAGGCTGATCGTCTCCTCCCCCGCAAGCCTGTTTACCAATGCGGCCTCCGGCGGCGGGCATCAGGTGAAAGTCAACAAGGCAACGCCGGGCGATACGGCGTCGCTGCTGTTTCAATCCGGCTGGGGTGGCCGTGCGGAAATGGGGCTAGCCGGAAACGACCGTTTCTCCATCAAGACTTCGGCGGATGGCGCGAACTGGAGCACGGCCTTGTCGATTTCCGGTTCCGGCGTCGTGTCCATGCCAGTCCGGCCTTTGGTGCGGGCGGGACGCGCAGCGGGCAATGTTTCCCATGCCGCCGGATCGGTGTCGGGCTTCACAGACCTTACAATCCAACAAGGTGGCTTTGCGCTGGGCAATGTCGTTACTGGCACGCTGAAGGAATTGCAGGTGCCGGCAAGCGGCACCTATCTCATCACTCTTTCGCTTGCCGTCGTTTCGTCATCGGGCCACACGTTCAGTATCAGGATCAATGGCACGACCAGTACGCTGGCGCTGAACGGCACGACATCGGCAGCGAACAGCCTGCAATCCGTCAGCTTCATCGCGGCTCTGACCGAGAATGACCGTATTTCGCTGGCGCATAGCGGCACCTGCCAACTGGCCTACGGTCCAGGAAAGACGGAAGTCTCCTTGACGATGCTTTAAATCGCCGTTTGCGCCTGTCGTTTCGTCAAGAAAACGGCAGGCGCAGCAAGTCCGGCCAAGTGGCGCAAGGCGCTATACTGGCAAAGGCCAGTTTCCGCCGATTGCTAACTACAGATGAATATTACGAAATTCGGAAATGACTTGATCGGACAAGAGTTGGCACAAAAAACAACAAAATGAATTTTCTTTTTGGCACAAGAATCCAGCAAAGCTCGAACAAATCAGGCGAAACCATTCAAATTCTTAATAAATTGTCTCTGACTGCTTAGGTAATTTTTAAAGGTACGGTCCTAAAGTGCGTCTGCATATGGTCTTGAGTTTGTGTAGAGTGTCCAATGACCGAAATGATACGCCCACGAGTTAAATATGTCATCGGCCCCGATGGCAGCCCTCTAACGATTGCCGACTTGCCCCCTGCGGACACGCGCCGCTGGGTCATTCGTCGAAAGGCAGAGGTTGTCGCCGCGGTACGAGGAGGACTATTGAGCCTCGAGGAAGCCTGCGAACGTTACACGCTGACAGTGGAGGAATTCCTCTCCTGGCAGTCTTCCATCAGTGACCACGGCCTTGCAGGTCTGCGCACCACGCGCATTCAGCAATACCGCCACTAGTTTGCGCTTTCCCCTTCCAAAGGGGATATCGACGACAAAGATCGAGCGTCACCTTTCCTCAAAGATTTCGGGGAATGCGTGGCGCTGATTTGTTTTCAACGCACGATCCAATCTGAGCCCAGACCGTTCACACTTCCCCGCATTTTCTTTTTCGGACAAGCTTATAAACTCCGCTCAATATAAACGGAGTTGAGCAGATGCAGATTTCCACATCCGAAACAGGATCAAAAGGCCGGTATGCGGCAACGCTGGATGGCCATGTCGGTGAGATGACGTTTTCGCGCGTTTCACCCATACTCGTCATCATCGACCACACCGGTGTTCCCGACGAACTGCGCGGGAAAGGCGTCGGCCAGGCGCTTGCCGCTCACGCCGTCGAAGAGGCCCGCAAGGGCGGCTGGAAAATCATGCCGCTTTGCCCCTTCTTCAAGGCGCAGGCATTGCGACATGCCGATTGGGCGGAAGTGATTTCGGGCTGATCAGTACCAGATATCACCCACGGTGCGGCCATCCATCGGCAAGTCCTTGAAACTGTGGAGGCCCTCCAAGCGCACGACCGGTATATGCGCGACATCATCCGGTTCCGCCAGACGAAGGTTAACGGCAATTCGCACCCGGCCATCCTCCTGCACCACGGTGCCTCGCCATGAAACCAGATTGCCGCAGACCTTGCAAAAATTGAACGACAGAACATTCGATCCGCGCTGATAGCCGACAAGTTGGCCTTTAGGATCTTCTACGGAAATGCCGTGCCCGTCATAATCATAGGCCCAAAGCACACCATAACGACGGCAGGCCGTGCAATTGCAGCTGGTGGCATCGATGATTTCGCCGCGAAACTCCCAATGCACGTTGCCGCACAGGCAGGAGCCACGGGTGATTTTTGGTGCGGAAAATGGTTTTGAAGTTTCGCTCATCACATTCAGCCCTTCATTCCCGCCGCTTATGTCATCATTCTGAAAATGAGCATAATCGATAAATCTCACAGGCACAAAAAAACCGCCCGAACATCGGGCGGCTTTTTGTCAGTAGGTTATTGAGAAACGATTGCGCCGGGCGGATCAAAGATCACAACGGCGAATAGACACGGCGTCGCGTCATTGAAAGCAGCCTCCTGATCCACTGGCCACCGTCAATGAGGACGATTCGTTTCTTTCTTTATGTGTCAGGCGCGTGCACGAATCGCAACGTCGCGATTTTCCAGAGCAGCTGCTCGTTCGTACTCGGCCTGGACTTCTTCCAGAACCGCTTCTGCCGCTTCTTCCTGCATCTTCAATTCACGAATGGAAACCTGCAGATTATCCGCACGCTGGCGGGCTGCTTTCGCAAAGGTCGGATAGGCGAAATGCGTAGGATCGGTAATTCCCGATTTGCTCTCCTCCAGAGAAATCTGATGGACCAACTCCTTGGCCATTCGTTCGAATTCGGACATCATCGACTGCAATTGCTGCAACTGACGACGTTTTTCGTTGACCTGAAATTCCTTCAGGCGAACTAGGCTGTCACGCGACTTCATACGCAATACTCCGTGGATAGCGAGACCCCGGTCAAAACTGGAACCGACCCTTCACCCCGGCTGTGCCGGAATGATTCTGAAAAGTTACCCGACGTTAATAAAAAAATGGCGTCGTTAACCTTTCGTTTACGGGCATCGTTAATGATAAGGCAGATCATTTAAAGGTCGGTAAATGCCAAGCCCGAAAAAACACGGGCACGACAATGTAAGAGTCGATTGAGTCACTTAGCGGGATTTGTTCACGTTATGATTCAAGTTTGGTGATGCGGATTCGCGTTGAATAACAGTAGACTGGAGCCATTATTTAATAAATTCTGCACACCTTGCCAAAGGTAATTAGAATTTGTTAACCATTTGGTGGCAGCCTGCAAATCAGGCAACGACTGGATCCGTATCGCGCAAAGGGCAATCATTTACCTTCCGCGGGCGGCAAAGGGGATAATTATGCGGGTTCTACTCATCGAAGACGACAGCGCGACAGCTCAGAGCATTGAGCTGATGTTGAAGTCTGAAAGTTTCAACGTCTATACGACCGACCTCGGTGAGGAAGGCGTGGACCTTGGAAAGCTCTACGATTACGACATTATTCTGCTCGACCTCAACCTTCCCGACATGTCGGGTTACGAGGTGCTGAGAACGCTTCGCCTCTCCAAGGTCAAGACGCCGATCCTCATTCTCTCCGGCATGGCTGGCATTGAAGACAAGGTTCGCGGCCTCGGTTTCGGCGCAGACGATTACATGACCAAGCCTTTCCACAAGGATGAGCTTGTCGCCCGTATTCACGCCATTGTTCGTCGCTCCAAGGGCCATGCCCAGTCGGTTATCTCCACCGGCGAGCTGATCGTGAACCTGGATGCCAAGACCGTTGAAGTCGGCGGCCAGCGCGTTCACCTCACGGGCAAGGAATACCAGATGCTGGAGCTACTTTCGCTCCGCAAGGGCACCACGCTCACCAAGGAAATGTTCCTCAACCACCTCTATGGCGGTATGGACGAGCCAGAACTGAAGATTATCGACGTCTTCATCTGCAAGCTGCGCAAGAAGCTGGCCAATGCCGCTGGCGGCGCAAACTACATCGAAACGGTTTGGGGCCGTGGCTACGTTCTGCGCGAGCCGGATGGCGCGACCGAATATCTCGAAACAGCCTGATATCCTCCCAAGCATACCCGCAAACGAAAAAACCGCCCTCCTCCGGCGGTTTTTTTGTGTTTAAACGATAGAATTCAAGCAATTTCAGCCATCATCTGCCAAAATCATATTGAGCAAAACCCATGTTTTTAAGAGATGCTATATCGTCAGACGCCTCAAGCCTTGCGGCTATATCCATGGAAGTCTGGATCGGCACCTATCTGCGCAAGGGCGTGAACGCCTTTTTTGCCGATTACGCGCTTTCCGAATTTACCGCCATTGAGTTCGAAGCGATCATCGCCGATCATGACGAGCACATCATCGTTTCGGAAAACGAAGACGGTATTGATGGCTTCATCCGAATATCTTTTGACAGTGCGGCACCGGTCCCCGCCTGCTCCGCTACGGAAATTAAAACGCTTTATGTCCAGCCACGACATCACGGCAAGGGAATCGGAAAAGGTCTTTTGAATGAGGGGCTTGGCCGATGCGCAGAGCTGGGCATCAACGCGGTCTGGCTCACAGTAAATTCGGAAAACACGTCGGCACTTGCGTTTTATTCGGCGCTGGATTTCGAGGCAATTGGCCAGACCCATTTTCGCATTGAAGAACAGGCCTATCTCAACGAAGTGCTCCAGCGTCAGATAGCCTGAGGTCATGCGGAAACGGGCCGCCACAGAGGCAGCCCGTTTTCATGTGTTCCGATTTTCGAATCAGGCCGCTTCGACAGTGAATGCCGTAAACACGACGCGGTCTTCATGAACCTTGTATTCGATCTTCATGCCCGCTTCTTCTGCCATCAGCAGCGTGTAATAGGGCTGAACGGAATGGGCATCGACGGCTTCTTCTTCGGTGCCTTCGGAAAGGGCCGCGAATTTGGCTGGCACGCGCATCATGCGGCCTTTGACGGTGATTTCGAATCGGGCGTCGGTTTCCGGGTTTTCCAGAATGACATCCACATTGCCACCGCGCGGAATGGCACCGTAAGCAACGAGGAACAGGTTGAGCAGCAGCTTCACACGGTTCTTCGGCACGATGGCGCGTGGGCCGCTCCAGCTGACTTCGGCTTTCTTCTCCGCAGCCGCAAAATCCTTGGCCGCCTTTTCCGCTTCGCCCGTATCGATGGAAGCACCGGCAGAACCGGAGGCACCAAAGGCAAGGCGGGCAAATTTCAGGCGAACCGAGGCGTTGAGCGCAGATGTGCGGATGAGATCCAGCGCATCTTCGTCCGATCCACCTTCATCCAGAAGCTCCAGTCCGTTGTTGATGGCGCCCACCGGCGAGATCACATCATGGCACACGCGACTGCACAGAAGCGCCGCCAGATCGGGGCCGGACAGCGTCAGATTGGGTTTGCTCGTCATAAAATTCTCTCCTGCGCAAGGCTGCGCGGACGGTGTGGAAGTTATTAAGCCATAATGACACCATATTTGGTAAACCGATTGTTAATATCATGGTTTCAAAATGCCAAATGTCTTAACAGGACAAAACGAACGAAACAGACGGACGGAATTGACGATGCGACCTAACGAACTCCGCACCATCGCACGCCTCGGACTGGTAAAGATTTTCGTGGTACTCGCAAGCCTTTGCGTGTCATCCGCGCAGGCCTCTGCCCAGAGCAGCGATCAATACTCCTTTCAGGAAATCATTGACGCTGGCCACGGCTTTTTCGGTGAAACCACCGGAGGACTGGCAAAGGTGGTGGAACGCGCCTTCCAGCAATATGGATTGCCCAACGGCTATATTCTCGGCCAGGAAGGTTCTGGCGCTTTCGTCGCCGGTCTGACCTATGGCGAAGGCCAGCTTTATACCAAGAATGCAGGCCAGCACCCGGTGTTCTGGCAGGGTCCGTCGCTTGGGCTGGATTACGGTGGCCAGGGCACACGCGCCATGATGCTGGTCTATAATCTTCCGGCAGTCGATGCGCTTTACCGTCGTTACGGTGGTGTCAGCGGTTCTGCCTTCATCGTCGCCGGCGTCGGCATGACGGTGCTCAAAAACAGCGATGTCACCATTGCCCCGATCAGAACCGGCATCGGCGCGCGCCTGGGCATCAACGTCGGCTATCTGAAGCTGACGCAGCAGCCGACCTGGAATCCTTTCTGATTCGCATTCGACACATATTCGCGTAAAATGGCACCGGCGGCATCCATGATGGATAAGGCCTGGCGCAAGATTGGCGTGGCATAATCCGCGCCAGTTTGAATGAGCCGCACTGCGATGAACCCGATTTGAGTTCACCTTTGCGTTACCTTGAGTGGAGACGACCTGCGTGATCGAGTACGCCATTCTTTTCGGCCTGGGTTTTCTCTCCGCCATTCTGCTGGTCTCGCTGATGGCGCCGGCCATTCACCGCCGTATTGTGGTCTACACGGAAAAGCGGCTGCAGGCGACGATGCCGATCAGCCCGCAGGAAGTGCGTGCCCAGAAAGACATGGCACGCGCGCTTTATGCCGCTGAGAACGCCCGCACCCGGCAGGAACTGGATGCCGAGCGCGAAAAGGCGCTGGCGCTGAAATTCAGAAACGACACCGCCGCCAGCGATGCCAGCCGCCTTCTGACGGAAACCCGTGAGCAGAAAGCGCAACTCGAACAGATGACGCTGGAGGCGAGCGATCTGCGCGCCAAGGCTCGTCGTCACGAAGATGCCGCAGCCCGCCTCAAGGCGACACTCAACGACGCCGAAGAGACAGCACTGGCCCGCACGCAGGAAATCTCCAACCTGACGAAACGTGTCAGCGCCATTTCCCGCGAACTGGATGATCTGAAGATTGCGCTCTCCGCCCGCGACATCGAGGTGGAGCAGGCCAAGCACAAGACGGCGACATGGCGCAAGGAACGCGAAACGATCACCAAGGAACTTGACGAAGCAACCGCCAAGAACCGCGAAGCCGCCACCCACATGAGCCGCGAAAGCCGCAAGATCGCCCGCCTTGAAGAGCAGTTGGCGCAGGAAGCGGCTCGCAATGCCGACAATGAAATGCTGCTGGAACGCCGCGCGCAGGAAGTCGCCCGCCTGAAGGAGCGCCTCTCTACGGGTGCAGAGCCCAGCAATGTCGAAGCCGCAGCTGCCACCACCGCCTCGCTGATCCAGCTTGGCGCGACGTCTCAGACGCCGGACCAGATTGCCCGCGAAATCGAAGACATCCGCAATCAGGGTACGGCTCTGACCGAACGGTTGCTGAACGGCAGGGGCAATGGAAATGACGAGGCCATTCGCAAGGAAATCTCCCAAATCGCCGCGCGCATGATTGCTTTGACTGCCGCGCAGGAAGGCGAAACCTCCCCTATTCCAGCCATGCTTGCCACTGCATCCGGCGAAAACGGACGCAAAAACCTCGCCAGCCGCGCCAGCGATGTGATGTCCCAGCAGAAAAACTGATCCCATTCTCGAGATTTTCAAAAAAAATCGCGATAGATCGCATTAAAAATAAAGACCGATAAAATTGTAGCTATCGGTTTAAAGCCCCTGAAAAGACTGCCCGATAATGTCGTCATCACTGGCGGCGGATGGAAAATCTGCCGCAAAGACGAAACGCGGAAAAGACCGGCGGGCAAGCTGGCTGACGCAAAAACGGGGTAAGATCATGCTGAAGAAACTCTTTGCTGCCGCCATCTGCGGTGCCGTTATCGCCTCCGTCTCCACCCATGCCGATGCAGCAGGCCCCGGCGGTTTTGCGCGCGGATTTGCAGCCATCGAACGCGACGCCGTCACATCCATCCCGCCGCTTGCCAGCGCAGATAATATCGATGTTTCGCGTCAGCAGGTGTTCTCAGCGCTGGACCGATATTTCGGCAGCTTCGACCAGACACAGGCCGCCAAGTAACGCGCCCGCGCCAAGCGCCTCACACAGATTCAAAGTTCATGACTGACTTGCCGCCGTTTCCCCTCAGGGAACCGGCGGTTTTTTTCTTTCTGCCACGGCAATGCCGCCCAGCGTCAGAAACAAAGCGATGATCTGGTAGGGGTGAAGGGTTTCGCCAATGATGGCGACCGACAAAAGCGTGCCGAAGACGGGGATGAGGTTGATGAAAAGCCCCGCCCGATTGGGGCCGATGCGCTCCACGCCCAGAATGAAGAATATCTGTGCGACCAGCGACGGAAACAGCGCCGTATAAAGCGTAATCAGCCAGCCTTTGGTATCTGGCCAGAGCGCTGCGTCCTGAGACATTTCCCAAAACAGCAGAGGCACCGACGAAATCAAAGCCGCCATGGCCGGAATGGCCATCAGCGTGCGCCAGTTGACCTGCGGCTTCCAGCGAAGAATGACGGTGTAGATGGCATAGGAGAGAACGGCGAGCAGCATGATTGCATCGCCGATATTCATGTCCAGCTGGATCAACGACATGAGATCGCCGTGGGATGCCAAAAGCGCGACGCCCGCAATCGTCAGAACAAAGCCGATGATCTGCCCGGCAAAGACCCTTGTGCGGAACAGCAGAAAATTCAGGCCGAAAATGACCATGGGAATACCGGCCTGAATGACCGCGACATTGATGGCGGAAGTATATTTCAGCGCCGTGTAAAGTGTCGCGTTGAAGCAGGTGTAACCTACCGCCCCCAGCACGAAGAAATATGGCAGCCGCGTCCTCACCACCGGCCAGTCGCGCACCAGCTGCGGCAGGGAAATGGCGGTGATGATGGCCACGGCCAGCGTCCATCTGAGAAAGGTCAGCACCATGGGGCTGATATGCCCGACGGCCAGTTTTCCGGCCACGGCGTTTCCACCCCAGCAGATCGTGGCGATGATCAAAACGAGATAGGCTCTGGATGACACGGGGATATTCGACTTTCAGATGAACAACCGTCGCTGTTCTGCACCGCCGATTCGCGTTCTGCAAGCGCCGATAGTGGTTAACAAATGGCTTCCAAACTGAAATGTCTCGGAAAAAGCAAAGTTTCGCCGCATAAACAGGGTCGCTTTCCGCAAAACAACGCAGTATACATTCGCGGGTTTGAGTTAGGCGTTTTGGCGCCATGAGCAGGAAAGCAAGAAATGACGAATGTCGTGGTGGTCGGCTCGCAGTGGGGCGATGAAGGCAAGGGTAAGATCGTTGACTGGCTGTCGGAGCGCGCTGACGTCGTCGTGCGCTATCAGGGCGGTCACAATGCAGGTCATACGCTTGTTATTGATGGCGTCAGCTACAAGCTGTCGCTTCTGCCCTCCGGTGTCGTGCGCCCCGGCAAGCTCGCCGTCATCGGCAATGGCGTCGTGGTCGATCCACATGCGCTGATCGCCGAAATCGGTCGTCTCGAAGCGCAGGGCGTGAAGGTCACGCCTGAAAACCTGCGCATTGCAGACAATGCCACCCTCATTCTGTCTCTGCACCGCGAACTGGACGGCATGCGCGAAGACGCCGCCTCCAACAGCGGCACCAAGATCGGCACGACGCGCCGCGGCATCGGCCCGGCCTATGAAGACAAGGTCGGTCGTCGCGCCATCCGCGTCATGGATCTGGAAGACAAGGAAGCGCTGTCCGCCAAGGTCGACCGCATCCTTACCCACCACAACGCGCTTCGTCGCGGCTTTGGTGCGGCGGAAGTCAGCCATGAAACGATCATGGACGAGCTGACATCGGTTGCCGAGCGCATTCTGCCTTTCAGCGAAACCGTCTGGTTGCTGCTCGACAAGAAGCGCCGCGCTGGCGAACGCATTCTGTTCGAAGGCGCTCAGGGCTCGCTGCTCGATATCGACCACGGCACATATCCCTATGTGACCTCGTCCAACACCGTGGCCGGACAGGCTTCTGCCGGTTCCGGCATGGGTCCGGGCTCGCTCGGCTATATCCTTGGCATCACCAAGGCTTACACCACTCGCGTTGGCGAAGGCCCCTTCCCGACGGAACTGAACGACGAAATCGGCCAGTTCTTAGGCGAAAAGGGTCTTGAGTTCGGCACCGTTACGGGCCGCAAGCGCCGCTGCGGCTGGTTCGATGCTGCACTGGTTCGCCAGTCGGTCGCAACCAATGGCATCACCGGCATCGCACTGACCAAGCTCGACGTTCTCGACGGTCTCGAAGAGCTTAAGATTTGCGTCGGTTACAAGCTGGACGGGCAGGAAATCGAACATCTTCCTGCAAGCCAGGGTGCACAGGCACGGGTCGAGCCGATCTACATCACGCTCGAAGGTTGGAAAGAATCCACCGTCGGTGCCCGCAAATGGGCGGATTTGCCTGCTCAGGCTATCAAATACGTCCGTCAGGTCGAAGAGTTGATCGGCGCGCCGGTGGCACTGCTCTCCACAAGCCCTGAGCGAGATGACACAATACTTGTGACTGATCCATTTGAGGATTAATGTCCTCGACGATCGAGTTTCATAAACCATATCGGGCCAGTACGTCGCTGGCCTCGACGAGAAAGTGCTTATGGCGGATTTTGTAGCAGTCATTCGCAAGGCCGTGGATGGCTTGGCGAACAATACTCCCGAAAACCGGGCAAAGGTGTACGACAAGGCGCGTAGCGCAGTCGTGCGCCAGCTCGAAAACATGAAGCCGCGCCCGCCAGAAGAATTGTTGAAGCGGCAAATCCTCAAGCTGGACACGGCCATTGCCGAAGTCGAGGGCGAATATTCCGAGGCGCTTCCACCACTGGAAGACGAGCAGGATGATGCCGCACCGGCGGCAGCCCCGGTCGCAGCCGATGTTTCCTCGCCCTATTACGAGGAAGATGTCGCTGAAGAACAGCGCCAGCATGAGGACGAGCCCGTTGCCGCCGAGCCGGAGCCTGTCGCCCCGGTCGAGGAAGAGCATCAGCCTAACTACGCGGCCTATCATCAGCAGCCAGAGACGGCAGCTGAAGAACTTTATGCCGAACCGGAACCGGTAGAGCCGGAATATGCCCGTCACGAGCCGGAGCCCGAGCCGGTTGCGACTTCCTATTTCACCACAAAGGAAGAAGAGCCGCGCTACGCCGACGAGCATTACGAGCCCGTTGCCGAAGCAGAACCAGAGCCGGTTGCGGAGGAAGACCACGCCCATGCTAACTGGGCAGGTCAGGACACGGTCGCCGAGCCAGCTTGGGCGCACCAGCAGGACGAAGAGGTTGCCCAGCAGCCAGCCGCTGAGCCTCATCACGAACCAACGCACCGCGCCGACGACAGCGAAGTTTTCCACGAAAACACGCCCCTGCCCTACGCAGCCAGCTACGCCGCACCATCCCCCTATTATCAGGATGTGAATGCCGAGCCGGAGCAGGCAGAAAAGCGGGCTGACGATGTTCATTTCGGCGATGCCCCGGCATTTTCCGATGCGGATTACGGCCAGCCGGAGCCGAAGGCCGAGGCGCAGAAGCAGTCGCCCGCTGTTGTCGAAGACTACTCCACCTATTTTCAGGATACGGCACTCGATCTGCCGCCAAAGACCAGCCCGGGCCTTCCCCGCGCCGACAATGATCCCTTCGCGCCGCAGCCCGGCCAGAAGGGTGACGCCGAGCGCACTCCCTGGGACGATCTTGAAGAGCTGATCGGTTATGACGGCGCATCCGGCAACAACTCGGGCAACGCAGGCAAGAGCGATTTCGAATCGGGTCTTGCGGCAGATGGCATTCCTGCTGCTGCCTATCGCACCAAGAAGAAGCCGCGCCGGAACTATGCAGCCATCGTTCTGTCGCTCTGCGGCGTCGTGCTTCTGGCCGGTGGCGCCTATGCGCTATGGACCAACCGTGAAGCGCTGAACGACATGGTGGGCGGCCTCGTGCAATCGGCACAGACCGGCACCACGTCCACGCAGCCTACGGAAACCGCGTCCAACCAGCCGAATACACCGGCAACGACGACACCTGCCCAGCCAAGCACAAATGCCCAGCAGCCAGCGACGCAGACGCCGCCGGCAGCAACGGATGATGGTTCGGTCACCGGCACCAAGTTCACCCAGCGCCTTCTGGCGGATGGGAGCGAAAAAGATGAGGGTGCAGGCCCCGGTGCAAACGGCCAGCCAGTGACGGCTGAGGGCCAGTCCGTCTACCAGCAGACTGAAGCCGCACCTCCGGCAGGACAGACACCGGCTGCGGGAACACCTGCCGCCTCGGGTCAGGCAGCAGCCCAACAGCCAGCCGCCGCCGCTGCTTCCGGCCACCGCATGTTCCTCTATGAAGAGGTACTGGGCCAGACCGTGCCGACCGCCATCGAAGGCACCGTATCATGGTCGCTGCAAAATGAAGCGGATGCCGAGGGCAAGCCTTCTGCCACCGTTCAGGGTCAGATCACCATCCCCGGACGTGGCCTCAGCGCTTTGATCACCTTCAAGCGCAACACAGACCCATCGCTGCCAGCCAGCCATCTGGTCGAGATCGTCTTCTCGGTTGGTGCCGGTTTCGAAGGCGGCGCTATCGACAGCGTTCAGCGCATTGCGATGAAAAGCACCGAGCAGGATCGTGGCAACGCGCTGATCGCGGTTCCGGCCAAGATCACCGACGATTTCCACATGATCGCGCTCAACGACTTCCCGGACGCTCTCAAGACCAATCTGGAACTGATGCGGACACGTGACTGGATCGATATCCCCGTGTCCTACCGCAACGGCCGCCGCGCGCTGTTGACCCTGCAAAAGGGTGCGGATGGCAAGGCTGCATTCGATACGGCACTGCGTGAGTGGAGCGCTGCAGCGCCGACGACTGGTCAGTAAGGATCGTCATCACTGAAACGAAAAAGGCCCCGGATGCGATCATCCGGGGCCTTTTTGTATTTTGTCATACTGTCGGGAGAGATGCCTTAAGCATCGACAACGCGCAAAGCCTTCGCAGCCTCAAGCGCTTCCTTCTGAACCGCTTCCTGCACCTTTTCAAAGGCACGGACTTCGATTTGGCGAACACGTTCGCGGCTGATATCGAACTCCGTGGACAAATCTTCCAGCGTTACCGGATCTTCGGAAAGACGGCGAGCTTCGAAGATGCGGCGTTCGCGCTCGTTCAGCACGCCCATAGCCTTGGCCAGCATGCGGCGGCGTGTTTCCAGCTCGTCCTGTTCAATCAGCACGGCTTCCTGGCTTTCGTGGTCGTCCACCAGCCAGTCCTGCCACTGTCCTGCTTCGCCTTCTGCCGCCCTGATAGGGGCGTTCAGCGAAGCATCGCCGTGCAGACGGCGGTTCATGGAGATGACTTCTTCTTCCGACACCTGAAGCTTGGTCGCGATCTGGGTCACATGCTCCGGCTTCAGATCGCCGTCATCAATAGCCTGAATCTTGCCCTTGAGGCGACGCAGGTTGAAGAAGAGGCGCTTCTGGTTGGCCGTCGTGCCCATCTTAACCAGCGACCAGGAACGCAGGATATATTCCTGAATGGATGCCTTGATCCACCACATGGCATAGGTCGCCAAACGGAAACCGCGCTCGGGGTCGAATTTCTTGACCGCCTGCATCAGGCCCACATTGCCTTCGGACACCACTTCGCCAATAGGCAGGCCATAGCCGCGATACCCCATGGCAATCTTTGCCACGAGACGCAGATGGCTCGTCACCAGCCTGTGCGCAGCATCGCGGTCACCATGTTCGGCATAACGCTTGCCAAGCATGTATTCTTCCTGCGGCTCCAGCATCGGAAACTTGCGGATTTCATCGAGATATCGATTAAGACCGGCTTCACCGGCGGTAATGGAAGGCAAACTATTGCGGGCCATAAAGCACCCCCTTATCTTTGTTTTAGGCTGGCTCCCCTTTCAGGCAAGCCAAAGTCGCGGGTCGAGTTTCGACCCCGCACGAACCCACGTAATAAATATGTATTGCGCGCACTTGTTTCAAGCGCACGCACTCATTCGCGCGTTCTAAAATAACTCGGCTATTGGTCGCACGGAAAACCGATCAGCGATAAATTCGTTCCGAAAAATTCGTCAGGCCAGACCGGATCATCAACTCGTAAATCATCCGGCGACCCATAGGATTGTGCAGCCGTGTGACCTTCGCCCCCAGAAACTCTGTTTCCACATGCTCGAAGGCGAGCAGTTCGGGCGCCTGCGTCACCACCTTCTCATAAAAATCGTGATATTCGCGGCGACACACATAGGTCTTGTATTTCGTCATGCAAAAAGCGCTGAAGTTATCGCCATGCTGCCGTAGAAAATCAGACACGCCAACGGTCACTTCCGGCCATTGCGGATTGAACGTATCATCAAAAGCAATCACACCGTGGTCAGCCAGAACATCCATGGCCAGTTTGCTGTCGGCCAGAACGTGGTGCAGCATATGTCCGCCATCGATGCTGAAAAAGCGGACCCTGCCGACCTTCTCCAGCACCTCATCCGGCGTCAGTTGCGTACTGTCGCCTTTGATCACCAGACTTTCGTCGACCTTGAGGTTCAGGCGGTTGCCATTATCCAGAAAACGATCGTACTGCCGGCATTCGCCATCGGCATCATCGAGGTCGAACAAATCCACAGCAAGCACGTCACCGTCATTGCCCACGGCCTTGCGCAGCAGGAAGTAGGAGCGCCCGTAGAATACGCCGATCTCAGCAACGCCACCTTTCAGCGATTTCCGTTGTTGGGCATGGAGCAATGATGTGAACACCAAAGCATCGGGAGGATCAATATAACCTTCGACTTTTTGCAGGTCATGAAAGATGAATTTACGGTCATTCACGTTCATTGTGCTTTATCCCTGTTTTCTGCATCTAAAAGAGCAGATTGAATAAAATTCAATCCAGGATAGTTTTATTTAGACTATTAGGCACTCACGCTATACTTCTTATTGCACCGCAAAAACTAAGAGTAATTGAAGCAAAAATGAGACAGTGGGATTTTTTGCTTACCATTGAATGTTTCTAATAATCTAATTTACGAATATTATTTGACACTTACCGGAATTATTTGCAGCAAAAAGCGCTCCGGAAGATGCCTCTCCCAGAGCGCTATTATCGTGAATTCAGGCATTTCAGGCCCGCAGCGCCGCTGCCAATTCGGCCATATCGTCAGGCATGTCGGTCTCGAATTCCATCACCTCGCCGGTGCGGGGATGTTCGAAGGCCAGCAGATAAGCGTGCAGAGCTTGACGCGGAAACAGGTTCACCACGTCTCTGGCATGGTCGGGCAGAAGATTGGCCTTGGTGCGGAAAGCCGCGCCATATTCCGGGTCGCCAATCAGCGGATGGCCGATATGGGCCATGTGCACGCGGATCTGATGCGTGCGGCCGGTTTCAAGACGGCACTCCACCAGTGAGGCAAGGCATGTCGCATCCGGCTTTTCATGAAACCGCTCTACCACGTCGTAATGCGTGATCGCCTCGCGCGCGTCATTGGAATCCTCGTTCTTCACCGCCCGCTTGGTGCGGTCTGCCCCGCGGCCCAAAGGCGCATCGATGGTACCGCGCAGCGTCTTGGGACGCCCCCAGACGATGGCCTTATAGGCACGTTCCAGCGGCCCGGTGCGACCGTGGTCGGCAAATTGTGCGGCGAGATTGCGGTGGGCATTGTCGTTCTTTGCCACGACCATCACGCCGCTGGTTTCCTTGTCCAGCCGGTGAACGATGCCGGGACGCTTGACGCCGCCAATCCCGGAAAGGCTATCGCCGCAGTGATGGATCAGCGCATTGACCAGCGTACCGGTCCAGTTACCAGCACCGGGATGCACGACAAGACCAGCGGGCTTAAGCAGAACGATCAGATCGTCATCCTCATATTCCACCTCCAGCGGAATATCCTCGCCCTTGGGCTCCGGGTCTTCCGGCTCGGGCATGGTGATCTCCACGCGGTCGCCCGGATGCACCTTTTTCTTCGGCTCGGTCACGGCCTTTTCGTTGAGTAAAACGGCCCCCTGCTCGATCAGCGCCTTGATGCGGCTGCGCGAAAGATCGCCGCCGACTTCAGCTGCCAGCCATGCATCGAGGCGGCCTTCGGCATCTTCCCCGGCAATCAGGACTTTCCTTGCGTCTCCGCCTTGTTTAAAGGGGTCGTTCATTCTTATTTTCCGATCCATCAGCAATGTCCAGGGAACCCGATGACGCAGATCGAGCAAGACGAACAGGAAGACAAGCCGTTAGATCCGGCCATGGAAAAAGTTCGCCGCAAGATGATCCGTTTGCAGATCGTGTCGGGCTCCGTGATGTTTATCAGCCTTATGGCTGTCTTCGGTGCCGTTGTCTATAAGGCGGTTGGCCCTTCCAAAACCGCAACCACGGCGACGACCAACAATGCCACGGCGGTTCCGGCAGATGCGCCTGTTGCCGCCACCGCCAGCCTGCCACAGGGCTTCACCATCGAAAACGTCTCCTTCGCCAATGGCGATATGCTGTTTTACGGACGCCTGGCCAATGGCACGCGCAAGGCGCTGGTCTTCAACTTGCAGGCAGGCCGCTTCGTGGCAGACATCACCATCGATGCCCGGTGATCTTGCCCTCACCGTCATAGATGATGCTGACGATCCGCGCATTGCCGCCTTCCGCGACATCCGCGAGCGCGACCTGACCGGCAGGCAAGGCCGCTTCATCGTGGAAGGCACGGTCGTCCTGCGCGTGCTGGCAGCAGCGCACAAGGCGGGTCGTGATTTCGAGGCGGAAAGCATTCTGATCCTCGAAAACCGCCTGGCGAGCGTGGCGGACATTCTCGAACAGTTTCCTCCCGATGTACCGGTCTATGTGGCGAAAGCAACGGTGCTGGATACCATCGTTGGCTTCCATCTGCATCGCGGCATTCTGGCACTGGGAAAGCGCAAGAGCGAAAGCACCATGGTGGAAACGATCCGCCGCTTGCCGCAATCCTCGCTGGTGCTGGCAGGTTGCGGCATTTCCAACCACGATAACCTCGGCGCGATGTTCCGCAACGCCGCAGCCTTTTACGCCGATGCCGTCTTCATGGACGCCACCTGCTGCGATCCGCTCTACCGCAAATCCCTGCGCGTCTCGGTCGGCTCGGTTCTGTCCGTGCCCTATCATCGCGGCGGCGGAGCTGTAGAGATGCTGGAGACACTGGCAGTCGAAGGCTTCGATATCTGGAGCCTTTCCCCCGCAGGCACCAAGGAGATCCGCCAAATACCGGCATCGAACCGTATGGCATTGGTCATCGGCACCGAAGGCGATGGCCTGCCGCCGGATGTGCTGTCACGCTTCCACACCGCCCGCATTGCCCAATCGCCGCAGCTCGATAGTCTCAATGCTGGCACGGCCTCCGGCTTGGCGCTTTACCAGATGGCAAGCGCCATCGGGCGTATCTAACCGCACAATCGAACTCTTCGCGCATCAGCCTGTGGGCATTCTCATATTAGCGCTTTACATACGTTATATCATTACATATCGAGAGAACGTAACATTGTAACGCGGAGAATAAGATGCATAGGTCCTTCCTGAGATATGCAGCGGCAAGCGCAGGGATAGCGCTGTCGTGCCAGGCATTTGCCGAAGAGGAAAAACAAAGCTGGCGCCTCTTTATTGGCGATCACACCGCCCCGGTCGTGCGCGCGCTTGATCTTGCAGACGGCAAGCAGTTGGGCAAATTCGATATCACCGGCTATGCTGCCCTCACCGCCAGCGAATCAGGCCAGACCGTCTATGCCGTTCAGTCGGATGCGGACACGACCCACGTCATCAAGACCGGCATCGCGCTGTCCGACCACGGAGAACACAGCGATATCGAGATCACCGATCCGGCGCTGCTTCCCCTCAAGATTGAAGGCAAAAAGCCCGGCCATGCCGTGCCGCACGGCGACCATGTGGTGATCTTCTATGATCGCGGCGGCGTGGCGAATACCCATTCGGAAGATGCGTTGCTGGAGGGCAGCACCGCCCATAAAAGTCTCGATACCACCGCACCTCATCACGGCGTTGCCCTGCAGATGGGCGATTACATGCTGGTTTCCGTGCCCAATCTGAAAGCCGAAACCAAAGCCGGTGACCTGCCGCCACGGCTTGGCCTGCGCATCGTGGACAGCAAAGGCGAGCAGGTCGGCGAAGTCGCCACTTGCACCGGCCTGCACGGAGAAGCCAGCTCCGCCAAAATCGCCGCTTTCGGCTGCGAAGAAGGCGTGCTGATTGCCTCACCCGTTTCCGGCAAGGAACCGAAACTGACCATGCTGCCCTATGACAAGGAATTCCCCAAGGGCAAGGTCGGCACGCTTCTCGGCGGCAAGGCCATGCAGTTCTTTCTCGGCAATTACGGCGATGACAGGATCGTGCTGATCGACCCCGATGCCGAAAAGCCCTACCGCCTCATCGACCTGCCGACACGCCGCGTGGATTTTGCGCTGGACCCGGCCCATGTCAAAAACGCCTATGTGCTGACCGAAGACGGTAAGCTGCATCTGGTCGATACGCTGAGCGGCGAAATCCGCAAATCCGAAACGGTCACTGAGCCCTATAGCAAGGATGGCCACTGGCGCGACCCACGCCCGCGCCTTGCCGTCGCCGGAGACGTGATCGCCATCACCGATCCGCGTCATAGTCTGGTGCGGCTGGTCGATACGCAAAGCCTGAAGGAAGTGCGCACCCTGCCGGTTGAAGGACAGCCCTTCACCATCGTCGCCGTGGGCGGCTCCGGCCTCGTTCACTAGGACTTTTGCGAATATCAAACTCGATGCCCGGCCTCTGCGCCGGGCATTTTTCATTTATGAATCAAATCTTAATCCAAAGCATTTGCATTAACCTTGTCTCAAAACCGACCATTAAGATTTACAAATTAGTAATGAGCGGAACGAGAGGTTTCGCGATGCGTGGCGTATTTGTCGTCGTTCTTCTTTTGACCGCCTTGGCAGGGTGCGCGACTGCTCCGTCGCAGATCACCAATGCCTGTGCGATTTTCGAACAGCGGAATGGCATATTCAACAACTGGAAAAAAGACGCGCAGGCGGCAGAACGGGAGTTCGGCGTGCCGGTGCCGGTCATGATGGCAACCATCTACACCGAGTCCAGCTTCCAGCCCTATGCGCGCCCGCCGCGCAACAAACTCTTCGGCTTCATTCCCTGGGGACGCAAATCCACCGCCTATGGCTATGCCCAGGCGCTGGATGGCACATGGAAGGTCTATCAGCGCGAAACAGGCCGCTGGAACGCCAGCCGCACCGATTTCACCGACGCAATCCACTTCGTCGGCTGGTATCACGCCAAGAGCAACCGCCAGAACGGCATTGCGCTGAACGATCCCTATAATCTCTATCTCGCCTATTATTCCGGCCATGCGGGCTATTCGAACGGCGTCTGGCGCAACAACACCGCCATCCAAAAGGCCGCCCGCCGCTCCGCCAATATGGCCATCCGCTATGAGAAGCAGTTGCAGGATTGCGGGTATCGGTAAGGGCTTCGTAGCTTACATCAGTCCGGGGGACTTCGCACATGGTCTGCCGGTGGATGGAGGTCACCTACCTCTCCACGTCATCCTCGGGCTTGACCCGAGGATCTAACCACCTCTCGGTTTTGGCAACGTGATTGGATCCTCGGGACAAGCCCGAGGATGACGGCAGTGGGCTCGGCCAAAGCTTTCTTGAACACGTTAGACATAAGGCGTCAAAAACGCCCTCGCCGCCTCTATCTCATTCCCACGAATGTCATGCCCGCCAGCATGCCATTCCATCTCTACCTCCCCGCCCTGCGCCCTGAAATAATCCACCAGAGCATTGGTTAGCGGCACGGGGCAGATCGGGTCGCGCTCCCCCGCCGTTATCAGCACGCGGCGAGAGGCAGGCGCTGGTGCGGGCTTCGGCTCGAAGGGGATCAGCGGGTGCATCAGCACCGCTGCATCGAACAGATCAGGGAATTCGATCAGGACATTCGCCAGAATATTCGCACCGTTGGAGAAACCGAGGCCGATGACGAGGCCTGCTTCATGCTCATCGCGGTTGACGGTGACGAATTCAGCCATCTGCTGGGTGGCGCGGTCGAGATCGGCCATGTCATAAACGCCTTCCGCCATTCTGCGGAAAAAGCGGGCCGCACCGAATTCCGACACATCGCCACGCGGTGAAATGACGGTGGCATTCGGCAATAGCCGCGCGCCGAAATCGAAGAACTGGTTCTCGTCTCCGCCCGTGCCGTGAAAGACAAAAAAGGCAGGCTGGCCCGGCGCACCGGCGCGGAGCTTGTGAAGATAACTATCCTTGCTCATGCAACTCTCCTGAGCGACCGGCGGCATTCAAGCCGCGCGGCCGTTCTTTATCTTTCTGTTTCAGTCTTCCAACGGTTCCAGGTGCTGTTCCAGCGTTGCGCGCAAATGTTCGTGCTGCGAAGGCAGCTGCAGCGCCTCGCCCAGATGCGCCGTGTCTTCGTCGCGGTCGAAACCGGGCTCGTTGGTGGCAATTTCAAACAGCACGCCGCCGGGTGCGCGGAAGTAAATCGCCCAGAAGTAATCGCGGTCGATGACCGGGGTGACCTGATGGCCCGTATCCATCAGTGCCTTGCGGACTTCCAGCTGTTTCTCGCGGTTTTCGACTGCAAAGGCGATGTGGTGAACCGAACCGGCTCCCAGACGCGCACCTGAAATATTCGGCATGGTCTCGATGTCGATCACATCCGCACCATTGCCACCGGGCATGCCCAAACGCAGCACGCCGTCCTGACGGTCGACTTCCTGATACCCCATGAACTTCAGCAGTTCAGCGGTTGCACCTTCATCTGCAAGACGCAGCGACGCACCCTGAAAACCACGGATGGCCTGATCTTCACCCACGCCACTGGCTGTCCACTGTGCGCGTTCGTCATCCTTGATCTCGACCAACGCGAAACCATCGCCATCTGGACCGGCAAAATGCAGACGCTTGTTGCCGAAGGCTTCATCGGCCTTCAGACCATCAACATTGGCCTTGGCAAGCCGGTCCTGCCAGTAACCCAGCGAACCCTGTGGAACGGAAAACAGCGTCGTGCCAACCTCGCCCGTACCGGGACGACCGCGTGCGATGTGTGGGAACGGGAAGTAGGTCATGACCGAGCCGGGGGTGCCGACTTCATCGCCATAATAGAGGTGATAGACGTCAGGCGCGTCGAAATTAACGGTCTTTTTGACGCGGCGCAGACCGAGCGTATCGGTGAAGAAGTGATTATTGCCGCGTGCGCTGGCCGCCATGGATGTGACGTGGTGCAGGCCTTTGATCTGATCCAACATTTTGAAACCCCTTAGAGATTGGCGGGCTCGCGGGAGGCGATGCCCTTCGTTCATGGGGTCAAGATGGTGCAGATCACGCCGTTCGTATAGACGGAACGTTCAGAACGGATCGTTCTTAATTTGGAAACGATGAACTGAATTGTTCAGCAAATGACGCGCCACTCAATGGTCGTCGTCATTGGCACCCTTCACCCAGTAACCCACCGTCACAAACGCCGTCTTCGGAAGCTTCGCTTCCTCGGCCAGCATTTTCTTGACGAGGCGGGCTTCGCCCTTCTCACAGCCAACAAAAACATGCAGCCCTTGAGGAGCAGACCATGGGTGCGCACGCAGCGCCTGCTCCAGCAAACCCGCTGATCCAGCCGCCTCACCGTTGCGATAGAGCCAGTTCCAATTCACGTCAGCTTTGGAAGCAATAGCCTGCCGCTCGTTCTCATTGTCAATTTCGGCATAAACGGTCAGTTTCTTGCCCGCTGGCATTTCCTCGGCCATGCGCAGCATCACAGGCAGCGCGGTCTCGTCACCGGCGAAAACGTAAGTTTCCGCATCCGGCAACTCGCCGCCGGGGCCAACGATGCCAACAATATCGCCCGCCGCAGCCGTCGCGCCGAAATGCGCACCCGGCATATCATCGCCGTCATGCATGACGAAATCGAGATCGATTTCTCCACGCGCAACGCTGCCGGAGCGGATAGTGTAGACACGCCGCGCCTGCTCGTCCTCGCCCTTTGCCCAGACAATAGCGCCCGTCTTCGACAGATGCGGCCAGACTGGCGTGCGAGACTGATCGCGCAGAATGAGGATGCGGACATGCAGACCGCCACTCACCAAACGCTCGATGCCCTTGTCGATGGCAATCACCACCCGGCGCATGTTCGGCGTCAGATTATAGGCCCGGACCACGCGCCCGCTAAAGAGATTGGGCATTTCCCGCATATCCGAGCCATGGCCTTCCCAACGGAAGTCCAGAGACGTATCGCCGGTAAACTCGACGATATGTTCGGCAACCATGGCTTTGACGGAGAGCAGCACATTTTCCGAAACGCAATTGATCCTGACTGCAAAGCGCCCATCCTCAGCATCGAATGTGCCGTTGCCGTAATCCGCCTCGAAATGTAGCGCAGCACCCTGACGCGTCATCGTCATATACTCGGCAAAATGCTCGTGAAAAGCATCGACAATCGCGGCTGGATCGGGAAGAGCGACAGATGTTTGCGCAGAAAGAAGCACCGGCTTAAACCTTCAGATTACAGTCCGGTTATCTTTAGAGCAGTCAATTTAAAAGTGCAAAGCTGTTTTTGCGCCGCTCGATCAAACTTTTTCGGGCAACTGCCAATCAATCGGCTCCCTACCCCGCGAGACGAGAAACTCGTTCGCTTTGGAAAAATGGCCATTGCCGAAAAAGCCGTTATGGGCAGACAGCGGCGACGGGTGTGGCGATTTCAGAACCAGATGCTTCGTCTGGTCGACAAAGGCGGCCTTCTTCTGCGCGTAAGAGCCCCACAGCAGGAAAACGACGCCGTCGCATTCATCATTGACGGTGCGGATGATGGCATCGGTAAATTTTTCCCAGCCCTGACCCTGATGCGAGGCCGCGCGGGCTTCTTCGACGGTCAGAACGCTGTTGAGCAGCAGCACGCCCTGTTTGGCCCAGCTTTCCAGAAAGCCGTGCTTGACAGGCTGGATGCCGAGATCGCTCTGCAATTCCTTGTAGATATTGACGAGCGAGGGTGGAATCCGCACGCCCGGCTGCACGGAAAAGCACAGGCCATGTGCTTGGCCCGCACCGTGATAAGGGTCTTGGCCGAGAATGACGACCTTGACCTCATCCAGCGGCGTCAGGTCCAGAGCGCGGAAATATTCGCTGCCCTTTGGGAAGATGTGCTTGCCGGCCGTTTTCTCGGCCAGCAGAAACTCTTTGAGCTTGAGCATGTAGGGGCTGGCGAATTCTGCTGAAAGAACGTGTTTCCAGCTGTCTTCAAGTTTGACGCCTGCCTCTGCCATGAAAAACCCCGTGATTATTTGAAGCGGTTGCCGCGCTCAAGCACTTCGATCTTGTACCCATCCGGGTCGCAGATGAAGAAGTATTTCGCGAAAGGCGCGCCTTTGTATTCCGCATTGACGATCTTGCCGACCGAAAGGCCAAGCGCCGTCAGGCGGGCATGTTCGGCATCCACATCTTCGACGCTGACGGCAATGTGGCCATAGCCATCGCCCAGCGCGTAAGGCACTTCGCGGCCCTTGTTGATGGTCAGCTCCAGCTCGAAGTCACCTTCGGCATTGCTGAGATAGACCAGCGTGAACGTCTCGAACTCGAAACGCTCTGCGATCTCCAGGCCGAAGGCCTGTTTGTAAAAACCCACCGAACGCTTCTCGTCCAGCACCCGGACCATAGAGTGAATAAGTTTGGCCATGGTGTTTCCTTCTTCCTGCATCGTGGTGGCCCGCTTATGCTGCGGGCATCGGGGCAGGCAGATAACGGCTGGAGGCGAGAGTTTCAACCCTTGAGGCCATTTCAAGGCGCATAGCATATCACCACACCCGCCTTCGGCACGATAGCTTTCCCACTATCATGACACTTGGACTCATGATACCGGCACTCATGCGCATCCTTTATCTCTGTCTTGGCTGGCTCATGGTTGCCACCGGCATCGTCGGTGCGTTTCTGCCCGTTTTGCCGACCACGCCCTTTCTGTTGATCGCGCTCTGGTGCTTTTCCAAATCCTCACCGAAGCTGGAAGCCTGGCTTCTATCCCACCCCAGATTTGGCCCTTCCCTGCGCAACTGGCGGGAAAAAGGCGCTATTCCCCGCAAGGCGAAAATCGCCGCTGTGTCTTTGATGACAATGAGTTACGCGATTTTCTGGTTCGCAACCGAGCCGACCCCGCTGAGAGCGAGTATCGTTGCAGCAGTCATGCTGGGGGCCGCCCTCTTCGTCACCACCCGGCCAGAGCCCTGACGTCTGACCTTACCGATGCCGCGATTGCGGCAGGACGTAAGGAATATGCCGTGCGGGAATACGCCCCACCGTGCCTTCAATGCCATAGACACGCGCAATCGTCTCATCATTGATGGTTTCCAGCGAAGGTCCGCAGGCGGTGATCTTGCCGCGGTGCATGACGATAAGTTGATCGGCAAATTCCGCTGCGAGATTAAGATCGTGCAGAACCGCCAGCACCGTGCCGCCCGCTAGAGCGAAATCGCGGGCTGTTTCGAGCACGGAAATCTGGTGGCCGAGATCGAGGCTCGACGTCGGCTCATCCAGCAACAGCGCCCGCGCCTCCCCCTTCTCGATAGCGGATGGCACCTGCGCAAGAGCACGGGCAAACTGCACGCGCTGCTGCTCGCCACCCGAGAGCATGTTGTAGGACCGCCCCTCAAAGCCGCTCAGGCCCACCTTGGCCAGCGCCTGTCGCGCCTGCTCTTCCGGCTTGATGGAGCCTTGCGCCACCGCACCCATGCGGACGATTTCCAAAGCGGTGAAGGGAAAGCTCAGCACCGTACTTTGCGGCAAAACGGCGCGAATGCGCGCCAGTTGCGCAGGCTTGAACAGGCTGACATCGACGTTGTTATAGGCAACATTTCCGGCATCCGACCGCATCTCGCCTGATAGCACCTTCATCAGCGTGGATTTACCAGCACCATTCGGCCCGATGATAACGCTGAACGTGCCGGGCTCGAGCTTGATCGAGACATCATCCAGCAATCTACGTCCGGAACGGATGACAGTCACACCGCGTGTGGAGATCATGACACATTCCTCAAACCGAGCCCGTTGCCACGGCCAAGCAGCAGAAACAGGAAGACGGGAGCGCCGATCAGAGCGGTGACGACGCCAATCGGCAATTCGGCAGGCGCTGCCACGGTGCGCGCAAAACTATCCGCCAGCAGCAGCAACCCTGCCCCGCCAATGGCCGAGGCAGGCAGAAGAAAGCGATGCGACGAACCGATGACCAGCCGCAAAAGATGCGGCACGACGATGCCGACGAAACCGATGGAGCCTGCCGCAGCCACACTGGCTCCGCAGGCGGCAGCAACGGCCAGAATGACGATGCGTTTGAGCCTCTGCACCGGAATGCCCATGTGGAAAGCCGCCGCATCCCCCAGGATCAGCGCATCCAGCCCTTTCGACACAAAAGGAATGCTGGCGAGGATGATGAAGAAGAAGGGCAGCGTCGTCCAGTTCTTGAGCGGCGTTGCACCACCAAGCGAGCCTAGGCTCCAGAAGGTGATGTCACGCAAGGCGCGGTCATCTGCCATGAAAATCATCAGCCCCGTCAACGCACCGCTGAGTGCTGCCACAGCGATACCGGCGAGAATTAGGACGGTTGTCGATGTCGCGCCGTTTCGGGTGGCGATCATATAAAGCAGCAGCGTGTTGATGAGCCCACCAACAAAAGCCATCAGCGGCAAAAAGTGCATGCCGAAAAATGCCGCAAGCGGTGCCAGCATGCCGCCACCGAGCGCCAGCGCGGCCACAGCAAACAACGCCGCACCCGAGGTGACACCGACCAGACCTGGATCGGCAAGCGGATTGCGAAACAGGCCCTGCATCATGGCACCGGAAACGGCCAGCACGGCCCCGATCATCAGGCCGAGCCCCGTGCGCGGCAGGCGCACCGCTTCGAGGATCACACGGTCACGCGCTTCCATGGTCTGGGAGTGGCCGGTAAAATAGAGCCACAGCTCATGCAGCCCCACGCCCGTCGGCCCGCTGGACAGCGACACAAAACAGGCAAACACCAGAAATCCACACAGGGCGATAAGGGTGATGACACCCTTGCGCGAGCGATCGCCCGGTATGTGGCCTGCGACCTCTGCCACAGCCACGGCACTCACGGCTTCACGATCTCTGGGTAAAGCTGCGACGCCAGTTCACGACCGGCAGCAGGGGTGCGCGGACCAAAGCCGATTAGGTAAAGCCCGTCCATGCTGATCAGCGACTTGGAGGCAGCAGCCGGAGTGGACTGGAAGGCCGGAAGCGCAAAGACTTCGTCGGGATTGGCCGCATGGTTGCCGCGTTGCATAGTCAGGACAACATCGGGTGCTGCCGCAATCACAGCTTCATCGGTCAACGGCTTGTAGCCGCTAATGTCCTGCGCGGCATTGATGCCACCGGCCATTTCAATGATGGCTGCGGCTTCGGTTTCCTTGCCTGCGGCCATGATACGCCCGCCTGCGGTGGAGAGAACGAACAGCACGCGCTTCTTCTTGTCGCCAACTGCGGCCACGTCCTTGGCCAGCGTCGCGAGATCCGAATTGACCTGCGTTGCAAGTACTTTGGCCTTGTCTTGAAGACCAACGGCGGCACCCACATCCTCGATTTTCTTGGCAATGGCGCTGCCCTCCGGCGGCGTATCGACGGTCACCATCGGCACTTCGCTGGCTTTGAGAATGCCAATCACGTCAGCGGGGCCGGAACCGTCTTCCGACAGGATGAGGTCGGGCTTTTGTGACAGAATGCCTTCGGACGACAGTGCCCGCATATAGCCAACGTCAGGCTTGAAAAGCGCTTCGCTTGGAAAACTGCTGGTGGAATCCCGCGCGACGATGCGGTCTCCGGCACCCAGCGCATAGAGAATTTCCGTCACCGTACCGCCAACCGCCACGATCCGCTTCGCCTCGGGATTGCCCTTATCGGAGGCATGGGCATGAAGCGGAAACAGCGCCAGCGCGAGGGGAAGAGCGGCACCAAAAGCAAGAGAGCGACGTGAAAGCGGCATGATGTCTATCCTGAACAATGCGGCGCGCTACAGCCTGCACGCCATATAAGTTGAGTTAATTACACATCTTTCAAAACCACACAATCCGATAAGTTGACTATTTTCGTTATCTTTAATATCTCCCCTTTTCAGGGGCAACGTACCAACATTCGGTACCGCACATTTAAAGGGAGACTATCGATGTTTATTGCAATGAACCGGTTCCGTGTCGTGCCGGGCTTTGAAGAAGCGTTCGAAACCATCTGGCGTGAGCGCAAGCGCCATCTGGCCGAAATGCCCGGCTATCTGGAATTCCACATGCTGAAGGGCGCCAAGGCCGACGACCATACGCTTTACGCTTCCCACACCGTCTGGGCGACCAAGGACGATTTTACCGCATGGACGAAGTCCGAGCAGTTCCGCGCTGCCCACGCCAATGCCGGCAACAATCGCGGCAAGGTCGAATATCTCTCGGGCCCGCATTTCGAAGGTTTTGACGTCATCATTCATGAAGACAAGGACGGCCAAGACCGTCCCGTTGCGGCTTGAACACGACCATGAGTGCGATTGCCGAAAAAACCGATGAACGGCTGGAGCGTGCCAAGGCCGCTCTTGCTGAAAAGCCCGATGGCGTGGTGGAAGCCATTGCCGTCAAGGCAGAGGTAAAGCCAGCCGAAATTCTGGCGCTTCTGCCGCATGGTGCAGCCGTCTCGGCCCCTGCCGAAAAGTTCAACGACATCTGGAATGAGCTGCGCACATGGGGCGAAGTCCTGATGATCGTGCAGACGCCGGATATCGTCTTTGAAGTGCCCGGCCATTTGCCCGAGGGAACGGAGGGGCATGGCTGGTTCAACATTCATGGCGATAGCCCCATTGGCGGGCATATCAAGAAAGACAACTGCGCCTCGATCACCTTCATTGATCGTGAGTTTCATGGACGCCGCTCTCTGTCGGTCTGGTTCATGAATGCGGGCGGCAGCGCCATGTTCAAGCTCTTCGTTCGCCGCGATGCGAACAAGGAATTGCTGGCAGACCAGCTGACGAAGTTCGAGGCGCTGCGCGACAGCTTCCTCGCCTGACACCGTCTTAAGCCGCTGCCATTTTTTTGACGGCGGCTTTCCCTTCCTGATCGTCGCTCTCCTTTTGAACATCGAATGTCGCTTCCGGCATGTCCCGGCCTGCGCACCATGCCTTATGAATTCAAGGCATTGGTAACGAACGGAAAATGGCACGCCGACGAGAGGCTTTGCGCTGAACTCAAGCCTGCGCTATAGGCCGTGGCGACACTTGATGAGGGAAACCGATGACGACCTATGTATTGACCGTAGCCTGCCAATCCAAACGCGGCGTTGTCGCAGCCATATCGGGTTATCTGGCGGGCAAGGGTTGCAACATCGTCGATAGTTCCCAGTTCGATGACCTCGAAACCGGCAAGTTTTTCATGCGCGTTTCCTTCATTTCCGAAGAAGGCGTCGGCATGAAAGATATCGAAGCAGGTTTTGCGCCGATTTCCGCGGAATTCGGCATGGAGGCCAATATCTACAGCGATGGCGAGCGCACCAAAACGATGTTGATGGTCTCGCGCTTCGGCCATTGCCTCAACGACCTGCTCTATCGCTGGAAGATCGGCGCGCTGCCCATCGATATCGTCGGCGTCGTCTCCAACCATTTCGAATACCAGAAGGTCGTCGTCAACCACGACATTCCCTTCCACCACATCAAGGTGACGAAGGACAACAAACCGCAGGCCGAGGCGCAGTTGCTTGATTTAATTGATACGAGCGGCGCTGAACTTGTTGTACTGGCCCGTTACATGCAAATCCTCTCGGACGAGATGTGCCGCAAAATGTCTGGCCGTATCATTAACATCCACCATTCGTTCCTGCCAAGCTTCAAGGGCGCGAACCCCTACAAGCAGGCCTACGAGCGCGGCGTAAAACTCATCGGCGCGACGGCCCACTATGTCACTGCCGATCTGGACGAAGGCCCGATCATCGAACAGGACACAGTCCGCGTTACCCACGCCCAATCTGCCGAAGACTACGTGTCACTGGGTCGCGATGTCGAAAGCCAGGTACTGGCCCGCGCCATCCACGCCCACATCCATCACCGCACCTTCATCAACGGCAACCGCACAGTGGTTTTCCCGCCGAGCCCGGGCAGTTACGCGTCGGAGCGGATGGGGTAAGGGCAGCTTCACTGACATTGACGAACTGACAACTATGGTTTACATTTTCGATGTTCACAATTCGTGAGACGGAAGAGTTTTCTGAATGGCTGGCCGGACTACGCGACGTACAGGCCAAAGCTCGTATCGCAAGGCGCGTGTATCGGCTTGCGGATGGAAATCCGGGCGATGTGAAACCGGTTGGCGAAAGTGTCAGCGAACTCAGGATCGATTACGGGCCGGGATACCGTGTTTATTTCATCCAGGACGGCAAAGTCGTTATCGTGCTGCTGTGCGGTGGCGACAAGAGTTCTCAACGACGTGATATTGCCAAGGCCAAGAAGCTGGCCAAAGCGCTGAAGGAATAGATCGTGCCACTTGTTACACGCGAATATGATGCTGCCCGCTATCTCGATAGCGAAGAAGCAATTGCCGCCTATGTTGCCGACGCAACGGAATCCGGTGATGCAGGCGAACTCGCGCATGCTTTGGGCGTGGTCGCGCGGGCGAAAGGTATGAGCGATCTTTCCAGACAAACTGGCCTCTCCCGCCAGACTCTTTACAAAGCTCTGAGCGGCGAAGGCAATCCTGAACTTGGGACCATTGCCAAGGTTGCAGATGCGCTTGGGTACCGATTGTCGCTTGTTGCGAGAACCCCGACAACACCACCTGAACACATTGAGGGCTTGTAACCAGTCGGGTCGAAGACTTCCGACAAATAAAACCAGTTACAGCAATGAACTTTATTTTCAGCGGTCAGCAACCGAGTTGCTTTCAGGGCCGTTTCTTCTGCGTTGTCAAACACAGAGGTCTCCCTCATGAAAAAGTTGATTATTGCCGGTGCCGCGCTCTTTCTCGCGGCAGGTTCGACGTTTGCCCAGCAGCCTCCACCGCCACCACCAGCAGGCGGGCCTGATGCGGGCCAACAGACTGATGCGCCGCCTCCACCACCTCCGCCACCAGGTGCTGGCCCACGGGCAGAAGCTCCTCCACCACCGCCACCCGGCCATTGGGGTCCGCGCGAAGGTGGCCCGAGAGATGGTGGTCCTCGTGACCGCATGATGATGCCACCACCGCCTCCACCGTCCAAGGGCGCGCATTTCCGCCTGGAGCAGGGTGAAACAAAGATCGACATCAAATGTGCTGACGACGAGCCAATGAAGGCCTGTGCAGACATCATGATGCAGTTGATCGACAAGATTAACGAGTAACACTACTCGCAAGCGACAGAAGCGGCGCGTCTGCGCCGCTTCACGAAAACTGCACGGTGGCTTTCAGCCCTTTTCCGGCCGCGCCGTCTTCCAGCGACAACTGCCCGTTGAAAAGCGAGGCAATCTCTTCGACGATTGCCAATCCAAGGCCCGCGCCCGGTGCCGCGTTACCGTCACCTCTGGCGAAGCGCTGCCGCACGACGTCTCTCTTCTCAGCGGAAATCCCGGGGCCATTGTCCTCGACTTCGATAAAGGTCGAACCTCCCGCGCGTCCTACCCTTACCGTCACCTCAGCACCACGCCCGGCGTAGGCAATGGCATTGCTGATGAGGTTGCCAAGCAACTCGCCCAGTAATAGCGGTTCTGCAGGAATGCTGGCCGCTTCTATCTGTTCGAAACCCAGATCGATGCCAGCCTCTGCCGCGACAGGCACATAATCGGCAGTTACGGATTGCGCCAGCGAGACAAGATCGACATCGACAAGGCTTTGCTTTTCCCCCGACCCCGCCGCGTCGATATTGGCCATGCGCAGAAGCTGAGCCAGAATATGCTCCGCATGCGCAACCGACGCATCGCCTTTGTGCGCAGCAGCCTGCGCTTCCTGCAAGGTAGACGCGCGCGCCGACAAGGCAAGTTGAGTGCGGATGATCGCAAGCGGTGTTCTCAACTGATGGCTGGCATTGCCGGTAAAGTGCCGCAGCGCATCCAGTGCCGATTGCAGCCGCACCATGAAGGAATTTACGGTTTCCACGAGGTTCTCGACCTCGACAGGCACGGATTGCCGGATGGGGTGCAAGTCATTCGGGCTGCGCTCATCGATGGCCTCGCTGAGCCTGTAGAGCGGCCGCAGCGAAATCGTCACCGCAATCCACACGATGATGGCCGCACCGACAATCATGAACAGGAGGCGCAACGCCGAACGCAGAATGATGGCCTGCGCCAGACGGCTGCGCGCAATCGTAGTCTCCGCCACCGTGACGGTAAACGGCACGGAATTGACGCCGGTTGATGCAAACCGCTCAATAGCCGCAACTCGGATAGGTTCTCCACGGAACTCCGCGTCCACGAAAATCGGCGCGTCGCTGCGGGCCTTTTCCACGGAAGGCAGGGTCTGATAGCCTGTCAGAAACTGGCCGTTGGGTCCATCGACCCTGTAAAACACCCGGTCCTGCGCTGCCGATGTCAGCATTTCCAAGGCGACATAGGGAATGTCCACCTCCAGAGATCCGTCTTCCGACACCACGACACGTTCGGCAATGGCAAGCGCGGAGCCGGAAAGAACGCGGTCGGAGACGATGTTGGCTGTGTTGATCGCTTCGCGATAGGTATCAGCCAACGCGATACAGCCGATGATCGCTGTGGAAATCAGGAGCCAGCCCAGCAGACGCCGCCGCAGCGAATAGGCGGCTTGCTTCATTCCGCCATCTCCGGCAGCTTCTCCAGATAATAACCGATGCCCCGCGCCGTCTTCACCGTCAGCCCGTGCGGCGCGAGACGCTTGCGCAGACGGCTGACATATTGCTCGATGGCGTTGCCGGACAGCTCGTCATCGAAACCGGTCAGTGATTGCACAATGGCTTCCTTGGCCACCACCTTCCCGGCCCGCATAAACAGCACTTCCAGCAGCGCCACTTCGCGTGCGGGAATATCCAGCGGGTTGCTATCGACAGAAAAGGTACGCGATGTCAGGTCGAACGACACCTTGCCAAAGCTGACCAGCGACGAGCGCAGCCCCGCATTGCGCCGCAGAAGCACCCTCACCCGCGCTTCGAATTCGGTGATGTCGAAGGGCTTGATCATGTAATCGTCGGCGCCGAGATCGAGCCCCTTCACCCGCTCTTCCGGTGTGCCGCGTGCCGTCAGGATCATCACCGCAGCCTTGTCCTGACGGGCGCGCATGGAGCGCAGTACCTCGATACCGTCCATTTCAGGCAGGTTGAGATCGAGAATGACGAGGTCGAAATTTTCGGCGGCAATCGCGGCATAGGCTGAGGCACCATCGGACACCACATCCACGGCATAGCCACTGCCCCGTAGCAGTGCCGACAAGCCCTCCGACAGAACCTGATTGTCTTCCACCAGCAAAATTCGCAAGCAGACGCCCTCCATTTGGATCAAATTTATCCAAGCCTTCCCGTCTTGTGAATGGCAAGGGCCTGCGGCATGATCTTTTCCATGCGTATTCTTCTGTCCCTCTGTTTTTTCTTGACTGCCGCCACCTGTTTGCAGGCGCAGCAGATGCTTTTCCCTGCCCTATCAGGCAAGGCGGATGCGGAAACGCTTGTGGTCTATTCCTCGCTGGACGAACCGCTCGCCACGCCCATGATCGAAGGTTTTCAGAGGGCGAACCCGGATGTGGCGGTTTCCTACGAGGATATGCTGACCGGCGAGATTTACGACCGCATCGTGCGCGAGACGGATGCAGGACAGAAAACCGCCGATTTCGCCTTTTCCTCCGCCATGGATCTTCAGGTCAAACTCAGCAATGATGGCTATGCCCAGCGCTCCGATCTGCCCATGAGCGCACGCTGGCCCGCCTGGGCCAACTGGCGCAACACGGCTTACGCGCTGACCTTCGAGCCCGCCGTCTTCGTCTATCACAAGCCGAGCTTCCAGACGGAAAAGCCACCGGCCAGCCGCGCAGAATTCGTGGATTATCTGGAGCGCCATGCCAAAGCGGTGCATGGGCGCATCGCGACTTACGACATAGAGCGCTCCGGCGTCGGCTTTCTGTTCATGTCGCGGGATCAGGAGCAGTTCGGCGATATCTGGAATGTCATCAAGAGCATGGGTACGGCGGGGGTGAAAGTCTATTCCACCAGTTCCGCCATTCTGGAACGCATCTCCGATGGTCGTTTCGTGCTGGGCTATAACATCCTCGGTTCCTATGCGGCGGATTGGGCATCGCGCCATCCCGATGTCGGAATCGTCCTGCCCAAGGACTATACCGTCGTCATGTCGCGCATCGGGCTCGTACCGCAGGCGGCACGAAATGCGGAGCTTGGCCGCCGCTATCTGGAGTTCTTCATGTCGAAGGAAGGCCAGACCATCATGGCGCGGCAATTGCAGATCCCCGCCGTCAGCCCCGATGTTGCGGGGGAAAACACCGCCAACATGATGCAGGCCATCCACGGTGCGCAATTGCGGCCCGTGCCGGTCAGTCCGGGCCTGATGGTCTATCTCGATCAGGTTAAGCGCGCCCGCATCATCGAGCGCTGGAACGAAGCTTTGCGCGCCCAGTAGACGGATTTCAAAAATTAATAGACAGTAAATGCGCGGAGGAATTGCCAAGCGTCAGTTAAATGACAGCTTTCTGTGGTGCTGTGCAGTTCTTCGTTCATCCGTGGAGGCGGACTGAAGAAGCGGGAGGAAGTCTTATCCGACAAATCGTTGCCCGGTTGCCAGTGTGCAGCCCTCGATCTCGGCCATGTGCGCCCCTTCCGCTGTCATCACAACATGCCGAATGGCATACAAGGAGGGTTCACTTTGAAGCATTTCTTTATCGCTTCGCTACTTGCTGGCGCAATCGCACTTCCAGCAGCAGCAGCTGATTACACCATCATTGCTCCTGCAAACCCCGGCGGTGGCTGGGACCAAACAGCTCGTTCGTTGCAGAGCGTGCTGCAGGAAGACGGCATTTCCAAGCGCGTTCAGGTTCAAAACGTTCCCGGCGCCGGTGGCACCATTGGCCTTGCGCAATTCGCAAGCCAGCAGAAGGGCAATCCCAACGCGCTGATCGTTGGCGGCTACGTCATGGTGGGAGCGATCCTCACCAACAAGGCTCCGGTTACGCTGAAAGAAGTCACGCCGATTGCACGTCTGACCGGCGAATACGAAGTCATCGTCGTTCCGGCCTCGTCGCCGATCCAGAATATCGGCCAACTGGTCGAACAGCTCAAGAAAGACCCGGGCAGCGTATCCTGGGGCGGCGGCTCGGCTGGCGGCACCGACCACATCACGGCTGGCCTGATTGCCAAGGCTGCGGGCGTCGATCCAACCAAGATCAACTACATCGCTTACTCCGGCGGCGGTGAGGCTCTGGCCTCCATCCTCGGCGCGCAGGTGACTGCTGGTATCTCCAGCTATGGCGAATTCGAAAGCCAGGTGAAGTCTGGAACTGTTCGCCTTCTCGCCATCTCCAGCGAAGCGAAGATCGAAGGCATCGATGCCCCAACGCTGAAGGAAAGCGGCCTCGACGTCGTCATCCAGAACTGGCGCATGGTTGCGGCTCCTCCAGGCCTGACGCCTGAGCAGGAAAAGGCCGTCAGCGCCGATGTCGAAAAGCTGGCGAAGTCTGCCAAGTGGCAGGAAACGCTGAAGACCAAGGGCTGGATGGATACCTATCTTGCCGGTGACGCTTTCAAGGAACAGCTTGCTAAGGACACCGCCTCGACAGAAGCCATCCTCAAAGACATCGGACTGGTAAAATGAGCCAGGGTTCATCCCCTTCCCAACCCACAAAGCGCCGCCCTGATTGGGCGGCGTTCGGCATCGCCGTTTTTCTGGTGGCCGTTGCAGCCGTGATCTTCTGGGATTCGGCCCGCCTTGCCAGCGTCACCGGTTATTCTCCTGTTGGACCGGCAACCGTTCCTTACGCCATTGCCTTCTGTCTTATCGGTCTGGCCATCTGGACCGGCTTTGAAGCATGGCGCAATGAATTTCCGACCCGCGACAAGCAGGAACTGGGACCGGTCTTCTGGGTCATCGCAGGCCTCGCTGCGCAGATGCTGCTGCTGAACATCGCCGGTTTCTCGATTGCCACCGGCCTGCTCTTTGCCTTCACGGCCCGCGCCTTCGGCAAACGCAAGCTCTGGTATTCGATCCCCATCGGCATCGTGTTCAGCTTCGTCATCTGGGTCATCTTTGCGCAGTTCCTGCAATTGTCGCTGCCATCAGGACCTTTGGAACGGCTGTTTTTCTGACAGCCGAGCCGCCCGATAAACAACAAAGACATGAAGCCGAGCGCCTGCACCAAAACGGCAGCAACGGCCTCACCCGACAGGGGGACAACTGTCCATGAGCACTTTTGAATTTCTGCTTCAAGGTATTGCGATTGCCGCGCAACCCATGAACCTGCTTTACGCGCTGATCGGCGTTACACTCGGCACCGCCGTTGGCGTTCTGCCCGGCATCGGTCCAGCGCTGACAGTGGCGCTGCTGCTGCCAGTCACCTACCGGCTCGATCCTGCCGGTTCGCTCATCATGTTTGCCGGTATCTATTACGGCGGCATGTATGGCGGCTCGACAACCTCGATCCTGCTCAACACGCCCGGCGAAAGTGCGTCCATCGTGACTGCCTTGGAAGGCAACAAGATGGCCCGAGCGGGGCGCGGTGGACCGGCGCTCGCGACGGCCGCCATCGGCTCCTTCGTAGCGGGTCTGATTGCGACCATCGCGCTCGCCTTCGTGGCACCCTACATCGTCAAGCTGGCGCTGGTTTTCGGCCCACGCGAATATTTCGCGCTGATGGTGCTGGCCTTCGTCACCGTGTCCTCCGCTTTCGGTGACTCCGCACTTCGCGGCCTTACCTCGCTGTTCATCGGCTTTGCGCTCGCCATCGTCGGCATCGACCAGTTAACCGGCCAGACGCGTATGAGCTTCGGCATCCCCGACCTGCTCGATGGCGTGGAAGTCACCACACTTGCCGTTGCCATGTTCGCCATCGGTGAAACGCTGTTCATCGTGGCGCAAGGCCAGAGCGGCGACGAAAAGGTCGAGGCCGTCAAGGGTTCGGTCTGGATGAGCGCGCAGGACTGGGCACGCTCGTGGAAGCCATGGCTTCGCGGCACCTTAATCGGCTTCCCGATTGGCGCGATGCCAGCGGGCGGCGCAGAAATCGGCACCTTCCTGTCTTATGCGACGGAAAAGAAGCTGTCCAAGCACCCGGAAGAATTCGGCCACGGCGCTATTGAAGGCGTTGCCGGTCCGGAAGCCGCCAACAACGCATCTGCTGCCGGTACGCTCGTGCCGCTGCTGACGCTCGGCCTGCCGACGACGGCGACCGCTGCCATCATGCTGGCCGGTTTCCAGCAGTTCGGCCTTCAGCCCGGCCCGCTTCTGTTTGCGACAAACCCGCAGCTCGTCTGGGGCCTGATTGCCAGCCTCTTCATCGCCAACCTCATGCTGCTGGTCCTCAACCTGCCGCTGATCGGCCTGTGGGTGAAGCTGCTGACCATTCCGAAACCCTGGCTCTATGCAGGCATTCTCTTGTTTGCAACGCTCGGCACCATCGGCGCAAACCCATCGGTCTTCGAACTCGGCATGCTGCTCGCCTTCGGTATCCTCGGCTATATCATGCGTATCTTCGGTTATCCGATCGCGCCTGCCGTCGTCGGCCTCATCCTCGGGCCATTGGCCGAACAGCAATTGCGCCGCGCGCTGGCCATCGGTCAGGGTGATCCCTCGGTGCTCTTCACGTCGTGGATTGCCGTTGGCCTGTTCCTCGTCGCTGCAGCAGCCTTCATCGTGCCGCTCATCATGCGCCTTCGCGGCCGTGGTCAGGTGCTGACGCAGCTTGCTGCAAATGAAGACTAAGAAAGTCGCGCCAACTAAAGACTAAGCGTTCCTCCCAAGGAACTGCCCCGCATTCGAAAGGATGCGGGGCTTTTTTGTCGTCGGAACGGAAAGCAGCCGGTACCCGTTAAGCTTGCAGCCCAAGCTCTTTCAAGGAATAAGCCATGCGCCCACTCGCCCTGTTTCTCATTCTGGCGCTCACATCCTGCACGACCGCCTCCTCATCCGTGGAACCCATACCGGGCAGCATCACCTATGGTGGCCAGCCGCGAACCAAGCTGACCAAGTCGCCCATCGGCAGCACGCTGACCCATGACTTCATCATGAATGACGGACGCCATGCCTTCGAGACCTATCGTATAGCGCCCGACCGATCCCTGATTTTGCTGAATCGCGAAATCATCAGCGATGTGCCCGACGATTGAACCGCGAAGAATGGTCGTTTCCGTACAGAATGATTGGAACGACTGGCGCGCTCAACTCGTTGCTTTCTCACATGTTTCAAAAACGAACCATTGATCGATGTTTGAGGAGAGAAAAATGCGAACCCATAAGACCAGGAACGATTTGCCGTCCAATGCGAAAGCGACAGTCATAGGGCTATTGAACGAGTCTCTGGCTTCCGTCATCAATCTTTCGCTGATTACCAAGCAGGCGCACTGGAACCTCAAGGGGCCGCAATTCATTGCCATCCACGAGCTGCTGGACCAGTTCCGCACCCTGCTGGACAAGCATAGCGATACAATTGCAGAACGCGCAGTGCAACTAGGTGGAACAGCCCTCGGCACCGTGCAGACGGTAACATCCACGTCGAAGCTGAAAGCCTACCCGACGGATATCTTCAAGATTCAGGATCATTTGGCAGAACTGATAGAACGCTATGGCGATGTCGCCAATCTGGTTCGCAAGTCTATCGATGAAGCGGATGATGCCGGCGATGCCAACACAGCCGATATCTTCACCGCTGCCTCGCGCGATCTTGATAAATCGCTGTGGTTTCTGGAAGCCCATATTCAGGAAAAAAGCTGACACAATAAAAGCGCCCGGGGGACCGGGCGCTTGCACCATTCGTCATTCTCAGACGATCAATGTCGGCGCAGAACCGCCTTGCCAATATCGCGAAGCATCTCATGATCGAGGATGCCGCGCTGGGCGCTCCTGATCAGAACGGCTGCGCATTCATTGGCGACCGAACTGCTCCGGTCTTCAAGGCACTCGAAACACACGCCATCAAATATGGTCTGAAGGTCAGTGACCTGCTGGGGTGACAATTGTGCGCCAACCCTTTGAAAAGCCGCATACGACAAGGCTCATCCTCCCTAGAATACGCCAAGTATCGACACTCATTTTCACGAACGATTAATTTCTACACCTGATCGAATCACATGTCGAATCAGATTTTAACGAATTTTCAACGATTATTTTATCGGAACCGCAGAAGCTGCCCGCCCGTTACTTCTATGTAACAAAAAGGAGAAAAGCCATGGATTGGAACCGTGTAGAAGGCAACTGGAAGCAGGTTAAAGGCAAGATCAAGGAACAGTGGGGCAAGCTCACCGACGATGATCTGGACCAGATTGCAGGCAAGCGCGACCAGCTGGAAGGCAAAATCCAGGAGCGCTACGGCGTCGAGAAAGACCACGTCCGCAAGGATGTCGATACCTGGTACGACCGCCAGACCTGGCAGTAAAACAAGACTGAATATCCATCAAAAAATGCCCGCTGCGTGCGGGCATTTTGCATGTCTGGGAGGGCTTGGCCAATCAACAGGCTATGCTGAGACCTATGTCGGACAATGCTTTTTCGATGACATGCGGTGACACCGGCTTGGTCAGAAAAATCGCGCCCGGTGGAAGAACACCTTCCGCTGGATTGTAGCGCCCTGAAATCACGACCACCTTGATATCTGGCCAACGTCGATGCGCGACATTGGCAAGGCCCAAGCCGTTGATCGAGCCCGGCATATCGATGTCAGTCAGGATCGCGTGAATGGAATCATCGGCTTCCAGCATCTTGACGGCTTGGTCGGCTGTTGCCGCCTCATCGGCCACATAGCCGAGGTCGCAGACCATATCCACGAGGTCGAGCCGTATGAGGCCGTCATCTTCAACGATCAAAAGGCGGGGTTGCAGCATCTGCTTAATGCTCCTGCTGAAAGCTGGTCAGCTCTGCTGAAATGATGCAGCGCAAGCCGCAGGCGTCATAGATGATATCGACATTGCTATCGGCGGCACCGGCAAGTCCGGCCTTGATGAGACGCGACCCGGAACCCACCCGTTCCGGCGACATGACCACGGGGCCACCGGTTTCCGTCCAGACGAGTTCAAACCGGTCATTGCTGTCACCGGAGACACGCCAGCGAATATTGACGTTGCCTTCAGGCGCGGAAAGCGCCCCGTATTTGATGGCATTGGTGGCGAGTTCATGCAGGATCAAAGACAGCGACAGCGACGGGCGCGAGCCGACGCGCAGATTGGGGCCGGAGACTGAAAACCGTGACGCCATCGGGTCATCATGGACTTCCAGCATCTGGTTGACGAGTTTGTGCACCTGCGATGTGCCAAGACCACCTTGGATGACCGTATCATGCGCCGCACTCAGAACACCGATACGCGCGGACAACGTCTTGCGGGCGGACGAGACATCCTCTGCCGAACGAAGGGTCTGCGAAGCGATGGCCTGCACCATGGCCAGCTGGTTCTTCAACCGGTGGCCGAGTTCATGCGATATCAGTTCCCGATGCTTCTGCTCAGCCACGCGCTCCGTCACGTCCTGCGCCTGCACGAGAATGCCGGTGATCCGTCCATCCGGCGCTCGCATTGCCTGATAGACGAGGTCAATCATGCGTTTCTGGCTCTCGCCATCCGGCCCACGGTTCAGTTCGACCGGTACGGCACGCGATGCAAATGGCTCGCCCGTTCTATAGACCCCATCGAGCAGATCGATGAACCCCTGCCCGACGACTTCCGACACGGCCTCGGCCACGGACCTGCCGATGATCTCGCGGCCCATGCCGATCATCGAATAATATTCCTCATTGGCAAATTCGAAGACATGATTTGGGCCACTGAGCGTTGCGATGCCAGAGGGTGACATTTCGAAAATCTGGAGCAGTTTTTCCTGCTGGCTCTGCTGCTCGCGGCGCATGAGAATTTCATTGGTGATTTCGGTGCAGGCGCAGAACATGCCCAGCACGACACCGTCGCGGTCTCTCACTGGCGTGTAGGAAAAGGAAAAATGCGTTTCTTCCGGATAGCCTTTGCGGTGCATGATGAACTGGATGTCATCCATCGAGGTGCCCTGCCCGGCATAGGCGGCGGAGATAATCGGCTCCACACCATCCCAAATGTCGTACCAGAGATCTTTGAAGGGGTGCCCGAAGGCAGCAGGATGGCGGTTGCCGCACATGGCAGCGTAACCATCATTGTAGAGCGTGATTTGCTGCGGACCCCACACCATCAGCATGGGCTGCAAAGAACCGAGCATGACGTTGACGAGCGTCTGAAGTTCAACGGGCCATTCGTCTGGGGTCCCGATTGGACACTCGTTCCAAGCAAAGCCCCGGAACAAATCCCCGCATTCGCCGCCGCCTATGAAATTCAAAACTTGCCCCGTACGTGTCGCGCCCTAGCGTAACAAGTCGCATCGGCGCGTTTGGTTCCACGATAAAAACGAGGATTTTGCTTTGGTTAAATGACGTTGAAAAACAAGGATAAACTTGCGCCTCAAAGTAAGTCGAAGATTTGCCTTGGAAATACTTCCATCGGTTGATTGATGATGCTGCGCGCTCCGCTCTGGTTGATTTGCTTCTCCTGAATTTGCTCTCATCCACACCGGAATTTCCTGCGTCACCATCAAATCCTGTCACCGCCTTCGAAATTGGAACGCCGGACGGTTGCGGGCGTTAGGGTGTTGTGGAGGTCAATGGTTGGAGGAGTGATCCGTGTCGCGTACACCCAAGAAATCTGGTCATAAAACCTATGATGTCAGGGATCGGCTCATCCTTGCACTTTACGCGCAATTGCGTGCCGAGCGGGAAACGCGTGAGGCGATGGAATGGGTCATGCGCAATGGCGGCCTTTCGCCTGAAGTGCTGGAGGCCATGGCCTCCGACCCCATCCCCGTCGTCACCGCTGAGGACATGCAGACCATCGACAGGTCGCTGAAACATCTGCGGCTTGGTTCGGATCGTGAAGGCGCACGTCCATGACGAGGCGCGCAAGCTGGAAAGGTCATATCAAATTCGGCGATCTGGTCTGCGAGGTCGGGCTCTACTCGGCGCTCACCTCCTCGAAAAAGATTTCCTTCAACATCGTCAACCGCAAAACCGGTAATCGTGTCGAGCGGCAATATGTCGATAGCGACACCGGCCATCAGGTGGACAAGGAAGACCAGGTCCGCGGCTTCGAGCTGGACAATGGCGACCATGTCATCGTCGAGGGTGATGAGATCGCAAAGCTGATGCCGGAGAGTGACAAGATCATTCAGGTCGAAAACTTCATTCTTTATGATGAAATCGACAAGCTCTATTTCGATCGGCCCTATTTTCTGGCCGCGACCGATCAGGACGGGGAGGACGCTTTGAGCCTGCTCACCCAGGCCATGCAGCGGCAGAAGGTGGCGGCGATTGCCGAGGCCGTGCTGTTTCGCAGAAACCGCATTCTCATCATCCGCCCGCATGAGAAATCGCTGATCGCGACCACGCTCAATTTCGATTACGAGGTCCGCTCGCAAAGCACGACCTTCAAATCCGTGCCTGACCTCAAGTTCGATGACGAGATGCTGGAGCTTGCCGGACACATCATCAAGAAACGCGCTGGAACCTTCGATCCAGCCGCCTATCCGGATCGTTACAATGATGCGCTGGCCGAACTGGTAAAGGCGAAGATCGAGGGGCGTCCGATCAAGAAACATGTCGAGGAAAAGCGCGACAATGTGGTTGATTTCAAAGAAGCACTTCGCCGCAGCGCCGCCGATAAGGGCGAGGCCAAATCTCCACGCAAGAAGCCAGCCAGTAAGACGGGCACGAAAAAAGCGAGCTAGCCATGGGCCTGCAAACCTACAACGCCAAACGCCGTTTCGACCAAACGCCCGAACCACGCGGAACAAAGGCTGAAAGCGAAGGCTCATCTTTCGTCATTCAGAAACACGATGCCCGCAGGCTGCATTATGATTTCCGGCTGGAAATGGATGGTGTCTATAAAAGCTGGGCGGTCACGCGCGGCCCCAGCCTCAACCCTGATGACAAGCGGCTGGCCGTGCATGTGGAAGACCACCCTTTAAGCTACGGCGAATTCGAGGGCGTCATTCCCAAAGGCCAATATGGCGGTGGCACCGTGGTTCTGTGGGACCGGGGCATCTGGCACCCCGTCGGTGATCCCAAGAAGGGTTACAAGAAAGGCCATCTGGAATTCGAGCTGGACGGAGAAAAGCTCAAAGGCCGTTGGCATCTGGTGCGCATGCACGGCAAGCCGGAAGAAAAGCGTGAAAACTGGCTGCTCATGAAGGTCGAAGACGAGGAAGCCCGCGACAAGGGCGATATTCTTGTCGATAAACCGGATTCCGTGAAATCCGGGCGAAGCGTCAAAGCCGTTGCTGCCAAGCCTGACGACACATGGAATTCCAAACCCGTCAGCAAGAAACCAAAAGCCGCACCGGCAGAAAAGCAGGCGCATGATTTCCCCAAGGGCGCACGCAAGGTGGCTCTGCCAGACTTCATTCCTCCCGCCCTCGCCACGCTGAAACCCAAGCCGCCCGCCGGTGATCGCTGGCTGCATGAAATCAAATTCGACGGTTATCGCATTCAGGTCCGTGTTGATGACGGCAAGGTCGCGCTTCTGACCCGGAGCGGTCTGGACTGGACCGAAAAATTCGGAGACGACGTCGCCCGCGCCTTTTTAAAACTACCGGTCGAAACCGCCATATTGGATGGCGAAATCGTCGTGGAGCGAGACAATGGCGCATCCGATTTCTCCGCGCTCCAAAAGGATTTGAGCGACGGTCGCACGGATCGCTTTCGCTTCTACGCCTTCGACCTCCTCTATCTCGATGGGCGCAGCCTGCAAACGGCAGAGCTGATCGAGCGCAAGCATCTGCTGGAAAAGCTGCTGCCATCAGAAGACCCGATCCTGCGCTACAGCGAGCATTTCGAGCAGAGCGGCGACATGATCCTCGACCATGCCTGCCGCCTGAGCCTCGAAGGTGTCATTTCAAAGCAGAAGAGCAGCAAGTATCTGTCAGGCCGGAAAGGTCAGTGGATCAAATCCAAATGCTCCAGCCGTCAGGAATTCGTCATCGGCGGCTTTACCCTGTCGTCAACCTCGGATGAGGCCATCGGCTCACTTGCGCTTGGAGTCTACGATGAGGATGGGCTGAAACATGTCGGGCGCGTCGGCACCGGCTTCACGGCTGATGTTGCGGAAAAGCTGTTTCAGACTTTGCAGCCGCTGACCCAGAAGGAAAGCCCCTTTGCCGACAAGCTGACCGCTCTGGCCAAGCGTGACCTGATCTATGTGAAACCGCAGATCGTCGCCGAGGTGGAGTTTCGAACATGGTCTGCCGACGGCAATCTGCGCCACGCATCTTTCCGTGGGCTTCGCGAGGACAAGGACGCGATGGACATACACCGTGAGGATCAGCAAAGCACCGAAAAACCCGTGCCCAAAACCACAGTTACCTTCTCCCACCCGGAACGGCTTTATTGGCCAAAGGACGGCGTGACGAAAGAAGGTCTGGCGGATTATTACGCGCAGGTCTGGCATCTCATGGCCCCTTATATCGTGGACCGCCCGCTGGCGCTTCTGCGTTGTCCCGATGGGATCGACGGTCCGCATTTTTTCCAGAAACATCCATGGCGCGGCACCAACAAGGCGATTGGCCAGATTGCCGACCCCAAGGACAAGCAGGGCGAACCGCTGATCAGAATCACTGATTTCGACGGGCTGATGGCGCTGGTGCAATCGGCAGCGCTGGAAATTCACCCATGGGGCGCAACGACGCGCAGCTGGGAAAAGCCGGACATGATCACCATGGATATCGATCCCGGCGAGGCTGTGGGCTGGGATGAGATCATCGACGCAGCCCATGAATTGAAGCGCCGCTTCGAAGATGTCGGGCTGGCTGCCTTCGTCAAGACCTCAGGCGGCAAGGGCCTGCATGTTGTCAGCCCGCTGAAACCACAGGCTGGCTGGACTGCGGTCAAGGCCTTTGCCAAGGCTATGGCGGTGGATATGGCCAAGTCCGATCCCGACAAATATCTCGCCGTCTCGACCAAATCCAAACGACGTGGCCGAATCTTCATCGATTATCTTCGCAACGGTCGCGGCAATACGGCAGTGGCGCCCTATTCCACCCGTGCACGCCCCGGCGCTGCCATATCCATGCCGCTGGACTGGTCGGAACTGACAGATGAAATCGGCCCGGATTACTTCACGGTCAGCAACATTGCGCCGCGTCTGAAGGCCATGAAAAACGACCCATGGAGCGGCTTCTTCGACGCCGCCCGCCCTCTACGGAAATGAGCATCAGCCCCGCTTTTCCGAGGCGAGGCTTTTCTTGAGCGCATCCATGATGTTGATGACGTTGCCGCCACTCTTTTTAGTGGCAGCAGCCTTCGGTTTGGAGGGCGCTTTGCCCTTTTCCTTGGATTTCAGCAGCGACTTGATTTTCTTCTGAACCGTATCCTGCGCAACGGATGGCTTCCACGCTGTCGTGTTCTTCTCGATACGCTTTTCCATCAGCGACAGAAGCTCGGAATCCATCTTCTTTTTCGGCTCCAGCGTATCGATGCTTTCGCGCACCTCATCGGAATATCGCAAGGTCCACAGGATGATACCTTTGCCTGCGGGCTCCAGCAGGACTGCATGTTCACGCCGATAAATGACCAGCCGGGCGATGCCTGCGACATTGTTGGCCTTCATGGAATCCCTGATAACGCCGAAGGCTTCGGCACCGATCTTGTCTTCGGGTTTCAGGAAATGCGGCCGGTCGTACCAGATCCAGTCGATCGAACCGGCTGGCACGAAAGTCTGGATATCGATGGTGCGCGTGCTGTCCAGACCCACGGCATCGATCTCGTCATCCTCCAGCAGAACGTAGCTGCCGTCTTCCTTGGCAAAACCTTTGACCTGGTTCTTGTCCGTGACCTTCCGATGCGTGGTGCTATCGGCATAAATGCTCTCGACGCGGTTGCCGGTTTTGCGGTTGAGAATGTGGAAGCGCACCTTTCCGCTTTCAGTCGTGGCGGGCGTCAGGGAAACGGCAGCGGTCACGAGTGACAGCCGCAAATGCCCTTTCCAGAAAACATGACGTGGCATGGTGCGAAAACTCCCTGATGAACCAACTCTGCATCAACGGCGCACAGACCACTTCGTTGCCATTGCCTGCAAAAACGCGAGCGGGGAAGAACGTCCGGATGGCACGTTTGGAACCATTCCAAAACAACACTGTTATTGCTGGACGACCGGGCCTGCTGGAGACCATCGCCCTTTCGCTCTTTCCCATCCCACACGGAGAAATGACCCATGACGTTACCCCAGCCTGTCCGCTATTCCGCCGATCTGGAAGAGATCAAGCCTGATGAACAGGAGGTGATCTCCGATCTCAATGAGACATTCGACGTCATCCTCAACCGCACCGCTGAAGATTACGGCCATGCGGTGCGCTCGGTCCATGCAAAATCCCACGGTATTCTGGAAGGCTCACTAACTGTCGCGGACGGCTTGTCGCCGGAGTTTGCCCAAGGCCTCTTCGCTGCCCCCGGAAGCTACAAGGTCTATCTGCGCCTTTCCACCAATGCCGGTGACATCTTGCCTGATGCGATCTCCCTGCCCCGTGGCCTTGCCATGAAGGTGGTAGGCGTCGAAGGAGACCGTATCGAAGGTGCTGAAGGCTCGACGCAGGACTTCGTCATGGTCAATGGCCCAGTGTTCCAGGCACCCGATGCCAAGAAATTTCAGGGCAATCTGAAAATGCTGGCCAAGACCACCGACCGCATGGAAGGCACCAAGAAGGTTCTGTCTAGCGTCTTGCAGACGGTCAACAGCGCGCTGGAAACGGTGGGCATCGAAAGTTCGGTTGTCCAGTCGATGGGGGGCGCGCCCAATATCGACCCGCTGGGTGAGACCTATTTCAGCGTCACTCCGTTTCGCTACGGTGACTATGTCGCGAAGTTCCGGCTGAAGCCCGTTTCGCAAGGTCTGGTGGAACTGACCGGACGAGAAATCGACACCAGCGTCAGCGACAACGCCATTCGCGAAACCGTTCAGGCCGAAATGCGCGACACCGCCGGTGAGTGGCTGCTACAGGTACAACTCTGCCGCGATCTGGAAAAACAGCCTGTCGAAGACCCGACCGTGGAATGGAAAGAGGAAGAAGCCCCCTTCACCACCGTCGCCACGGTAAAAGCTGCGCCGCAGGATAGCTGGAGCGACGAGAATGTTCGCAAGGTGGATGACGAGATGCGTTTCAGCGTCTGGACCGGTCTTGCCGCCCACCGCCCGCTCGGCAACATCAACCGCGCTCGCAAGGACACCTATGAGCATTCCTCGCAGTTTCGTGCAGCCTTCAACCGCTGTCCCATGCACGAGCCGCGCGACTAGGTTTTCTCAAGGTCGGTGAACAACTGGACAAGAAACACGGCGGAAACGCCGTGTTTTTGCATTTCTGGCTCAGCGCAGCGCTATTTTTCGTCGGATGCGTTCAAAAACACCACTCTTCTGCGACCGCCGCTTCCATTTAATTTTACTCATATGGAACGAATGATCCTACCGGCGGTTAGCTACACACGGAGCTGTGAAGAACGGTCCGCATGAAGAGGAAATAATCACCATGAAGAAGATCATTCTTGCGGCAGCGCTGCTTAGCGCTACGGCACTGACCGCTGCTGCCCAGACCACTGCCCCAGCAACCACAGCGCCATCCATGTCGGCTCCTGCCACGACTACGGACGGAAAGACACCAGCGGTTGCAACGCCAGAAACCAAGAACCCGACCGCACCTGTCGAAGGCGCGAACAGCTTCACTGAAGATCAGGCGAAGACGCGTATCGAGGAAGCCGGTTATTCTGAGGTCAAGGACCTCAAGAAGGACGACAAGGGCATCTGGATGGCAGCAGGCATGAAGGATGGCAAGGCCGTCATGATCGCCTTGGATTACCAGGGCAACGTCGTCGCGAAGTAATTCGCCATCTCGTCACGCCAACGATTTTTTTGAGGACCATACTATGAAAACAATTACCGGACTTTTCGATGATCATGCAGATGCCCGCTCGGCAGTGACCGCGCTGGAAACTGCAGGCGTACCGTCCAAGGACATCAGCATTGTTTCGAACAATGCCAACAATCGTCACGACAATGATGACTCGAAGGCTGCCGAAGGTGCTGGAACCGGCGCTGGCATTGGTGCCGTTGTCGGCGGTGCTGGCGGTCTTTTGACCGGTCTTGGCCTGATGGCTATTCCAGGCGTCGGTCCTGTGGTTGCTGCTGGCTGGCTCGCAGCCACTGCCGCAGGTGCTGTGGCCGGTGCCGTTGCAGGCGGCGCAGCTGGCGGTATCGTCGGCGCGCTGACGGACAATGGCGTGTCTGAAGACGACGCTCATGTTTACGCAGAAGGTGTGCGCCGTGGCGGCACCATCGTCACTGCCAAGGTGGACGACGGCATGGTGACGGAAGCCGAGGCCATCCTGAAACGCTCCAACTGGGTTGATCCGGCTGAACGCCGCACGGCTTACAACGAGCAGGGTTGGGAAAAGTTCGACGACACGCTCGATCCTTACAATTCCGACCAGATCGAAAAAGAACGTATGCGTTACAGCCGTCCCGGCCTGTAAGCCAGACTGAATACTGATAAGGCCGCCTCTTTCGGGCGGCCTTTTTATGTCTGGGTTGCGCTGACGCAGTTCAGGTCCAACTATGAGGAAATCCATCATGGCCAAGAAACCAGCTGCCCCAAAACCAGTGCAACAGACAGATGTTGTGACCATTCACGATCAGAAAATGCAACGCGGACAGGGTGGTGAACTCCACCAGTTTGCGGAAGGCGACACGCCCGTCATGACCACCGCCCAGGGCGGCCCGGTTGCAGACGACCAGAATTCGCTACGGATCGGCGCGCGCGGCCCGCTCGTCATGGACGACTTTCACTTCCGTGAGAAGATGTTCCATTTCGACCATGAGCGCATCCCGGAACGCGTGGTTCATGCCCGCGGTTACGGGGCGCATGGCTATTTCGAGACCTACGAATCTCTGTCTGCCTATACCAAGGCGGACTTGTTTCAGCGCAAGGGTGAAAAGACCCCGCTTTTCGTGCGCTTCTCCACGGTCGCTGGCAACAAGGGCTCAGCCGATCTGGCGCGCGATGTGCGCGGCTTTGCCGTCAAGGTCTACACCAAGGAAGGTAACTGGGATCTGGTTGGCAACAACATTCCGGTCTTCTTCATTCAGGATGCCATCAAATTTCCCGACCTGATCCACGCCGCCAAGCAGGAGCCGGACCGGGCTTTCCCACAGGCGCAGACGGCCCATGACAATTTCTGGGATTTCATCACCCTGACGCCCGAGAGCATGAACATGGTCATGTGGATCATGTCTGACAGAACCATTCCGCGTTCGTTGCGCTTCATGGAAGGTTTCGGCGTTCACACCTTCCGTTTCGTCAACGACAAGGACGAATCCACCTTCGTAAAATTCCATTGGAAGCCGAAACTGGGACTTCAGTCCGTTGCCTGGAACGAAGCCGTCAAGATCAATGGTGCCGACCCGGACTTCCACCGCCGCGACCTCTGGCATGCCATCCAGTCCGGCAATTTCCCGGAATGGGAATTGCAGGTCCAGCTGTTCGATCAGGAATTTGCCGATAGCTTCGACTTCGACGTTCTCGATCCGACCAAGATTATTCCCGAAGAAATCCTGCCGCCAAAGGCTATTGGCCGCATGGTGCTGGATCGTATGCCGGACAATTTCTTTGCCGAGACCGAACAGGTCGCCTTCATGACCCAGAATGTGCCGCCGGGCATTGATTTCAGCAACGATCCGCTGCTTCAGGGCCGTAACTTCTCCTATCTCGACACGCAGCTGAAACGTCTCGGTGGTCCGAACTTCACCCATCTGCCGATCAATGCGCCCAAGTGTCCTTTCGCGCATTTCCAGCAGGATGGTCATATGGCGATGCGCAATCCGGTCGGTCGGGTCAATTACCAGCCCAACTCGCATGGCGAAGGCCCACGGGAATCGCCAACGCAGGGCTATCGTCACTTCCCGGCGGAAGAACAGGGTACTAAGGCACGCCTTCGTCCCGAAAGCTTCGCCGACCATTACAGCCAGGCGCGGCAGTTCTACATCAGCCAGACCGGTGCAGAGCAGCGCCATATTGCAGCAGCGCTGACCTTCGAACTCAGCAAGGTCGAAATTCCGGCCATTCGTGAACGCATGGTTTCGCATCTGCTCAACATCGATGAGACGCTGGCAATGACGGTCGCGCAGAAGCTTGGTTTCGAATCCATGCCCAAGCCAGCCGATGCCGCCATGCCGACACGGCAGGATCTCGATCCATCGCCCGCCCTCAGCATTGTCGAAAACGGCCCGAAGCGTTTCGAGGGCCGCAAGCTCGGCATTCTCATCACCGATGGCGTCGATGTCGGTATGCTTTCGGCACTGACGGAAGCGATCACTGCCGAAAAGGCTGTGTTTGAGCTGATCGCGCCGAAGGTTGGTGGTGTGAAAGCTTCCGATGGCAGCATGGTCAAGGCTCACCACATGATCGACGGCGGTCCTTCGGTTCTCTTCGATGCGGTCGCTCTGTTGACCTCGCCGGAAGGAATTGAAGACCTGGTCGATGAAGCCACTGCGCGTGACTTCGTGGCCGATGCTTTCCAGCACTGCAAGTTCATCGGTTACGTCGAATCGGCCATGCCGCTGCTGGAAAAGGCGGGCATTGCAGGGGCAATCGATGAAGGTGTGGTCGCCTTGCCGCAGGACGAAGACCCGACAGACTTCGTCGCCAAGCTGGCCGATCTGCGCGTTTGGGGCCGCGAGCCCTCTGTGAAGCTCGGCAAGGCGTCCCCTCCGCCTGCCAATAAATAACAGCGATGACAAAGCGCGGCACCCGGTGCCGCGCTTTTCTTTTTAGCAAGGAGACGCTTTGACGATGATCGAAAAATCGAAGCCCAGACGGCTCATCGTTATCAGCGATTTCCAGGGCGGTGGCCCCTTCCCGCCGCATATCCCATCCATCGAAAGCTTCCAGCAGCAATGGCAAAGTGGGGCGCGCGGAATGCCTGCCGCCGCGACAGACGCCATCCCCGATTTTCAGGTCGAAGGCGGCTATATCGAACGTCTGCCGCTCGCCTGCGTGAAAGCCGGAATCGTCGATGTCATCGAAATCTGGACTCACTGGCGCAGCGACGATCCGCCGGAAGCCGATCTCAGCCAAGCGCCTCTCATCATCCGGCGTTCGTTTCAGATGAATGGCCCGGATGGGCCCTTTCACTCCAATGACATGCTGGCGCATATCCAAACATTCGGCCCGCCGGAGATGCTGTGCGTCTGGGGCCTTGGTGTATCGGAAGAAATTTTGATTGCTTGCGATAAAACCTATAAAATATATAATTCCATCGATGCACCCGCCTTGCGAATTCCGCCGGAGGTCAGCAGACATTTCGATCTGGTCCTGACTGGCGCGGAATGGCAGTCGGACGAGGTGGCAGCGCTTCACCCGCAGATGAAAACCGATATCCTTCCCATCGGCCCGGAATTCGCATCAGACAGCATGTTCTACCCTATCGAGGGGGCAAAGCCATACGACATCATCTATGTCGCAGCGGCGCAGGGATATAAGCGCCACGACATTCTCTTCGACGCAATGGCAAAACTTCCGCGCTCCCTGCGCGCGCTTTGTGTTTTCGGCTATGGAGAAATGAGCGAGGATTTACGACAGCAGGCCCGCGATCTTGGAATCGATGTCGATTTCGTTGGGCCGCCCGGTGTTTCCTTCGCAGAGGTCAATCGTTTGATGAATCTCGCAAAAATGGGCGTCGTCTGCGGTGTGAATGATGGTGCGCCGGCCATTCTCACGGAATACATGCTGGCCGGTCTGCCAGTCCTCGCCAACAATCATCTCAGTTGCGGTCTGCAATATATAACGGCGCAAACGGGCCAGGTCGCATCCGCCGAGCAGTTCCACGAAGGCATCGCATCGATGCTGGAGAAGCTCGATACTTTCTCTCCCCGTCAGGCGGTGATCGACAACTGGACATGGCCGCACTCCATTGAAAAATTGCAAAAAATTATCGATATTTCAGAATATTAGAAAGTTTTCACGCCTTAGGAACAAAGGCCTTCACGGCTGGTTTGAGTATGTCTCTCAAACGCGGATGCGCCAATGAATCTCTCCAGTTCGATTTCCCCGCCGTCACTTGCAGTGTCTGAGCGGAAGACCCCGCTTATCTGCTTTTCGCACCTTCGGTGGGATTTCGTTCTTCAGCGTCCGCAGCATTTGATGTCGCGTTTCGCAAAGGAGAGGGCTGTCTTCTTTTTTGAAGAATTTATACCCACGGACCATCATCTGGCCTATCTGGAAATTCATCCATTCGAGGGAACGACGGTCAAATCCGTGCGTCCGCGCATACCCCACTGGTGGAGCGAGGCCGACCGCGAAAAGGCACTCGCCAATCTGCTGGATGACCTGCTGGCGATGTATGGCGCCGCGCGCCCGATCCTGTGGTTCTACACGCCGACAATGTATAGTTTTGCACGCCACATCGATGCCTCGGCCATCATCTATGACTGCATGGATGAACTGGCGAACTTCAAATTCGCGCCGCACCGCATGAAAGAGATGGAAGCCGCGCTTATGGCGGAGACGGATGTCGTCTTCACCGGCGGCTACAGCCTTTATGAAGCCAAGCGCCACCAGCACGACAATATCCACCCCTTCCCTTCCGGCGTCGATGTCGCCCATTTCCATTCCGCCCGCAGGGACAGGACGGAGCCCGCCGATCAGTTGTCCATCCCCGGCAAGAAGGTCGGCTATTACGGCGTCATCGATGAGCGTCTGGATCTGGAATTGATCGAAGCCTTGGCCAAGGCCAGACCGCAGCTGTCCTTCGTCTTCATTGGCCCCGTCGTCAAAATCGCACCGGAAGATTTGCCGAGGGCCGATAACATTCACTATCTCGGCCAAAAGAATTACCACGACCTGCCGACCTATGTATCCGGCTGGAGCGCAGCGCTCATGCCCTTTGCGCTGAACAGCTCGACGCAATTCATCAGCCCGACCAAGACGCCGGAATATCTGGCCGCAGGCCGCCCTGTCGTCAGCACGGCGATTACGGATGTCATCCGCCATTACGGCGATATCACCGGCGTCTTCGTTGCCGCAGACGCCCCAGCTTTCACAAAGGCCTGCGATGAGGCCATTGCCTTGAAGGCCGGTGGCAAGGAGTGGCTGACGGCAGTGGATATGATGCTTGAGGGATCGTCGTGGGACAAGACCTTCCTGTCCATGAAAGGACTGATGGACGAGGCTGTTCTGCGCAATGCCTACCCGACAATCCCGGCAAAGAAGGCTCTGCCTAGAAAAGCGGGCCTTACCCCGGCTGCTCTTGAGGATGCATTGGCTGTCCCCGGCCTATGAGTGATCACCAGCGACGGATCGTTTTAGCAACGGAAAGTCTGGACCCGTCGGGCATGGGTGAGCACATGCTCACACTTGGCCGCGCGCTTCAGGAAGATTGGAACGTCACCATCGCCGCCCCCGCCGGTGGCGATAGTGAGCTGATCGCAAGGGCCGCGCGCCTTGGCCTTGCGGTGAAGACAATCGATGACATGGAAAGCTTTTCGCAGTGGCTGCAATCCACGCAGGCATCCCTCCTCCATGTCCATGCCGGCATAGGCTGGGAAGGCCATACGCTTGCCCGCGCCGGCATAGCCAGCGGCATTCCCATCACCAGAACAGAGCATCTGCCCTACCTCCTGACCGACGCTGACCAGCAGGAACAATATGCCCGCGAATGCGCAGCCCTCGCCCACCGCATCGTCGTGTCGGATGCGTCCAGATCGAGCTTCGAGAACAATGGCGTCGCGCCAGACCAGATCACCGTTGTGCGCAACGGCACCTTCGCGCTGGAACGCACAGAGCACGAGCATGCCGGTGTAATCGATGGTCTCGAAGGCAAAAAGGTCCTGATAACGGTTGCCCGCTTCACCAAGCAGAAAGACCACGCCACGCTCATCGAAGCCCTGCCCGCCGTTCTTACCGTCCACCCGTCGGCCTTGCTCTTGCTGGTTGGCAGAGGTGAGGAAATGGCCGCCGTGCAAGCCCTGGTACACGAAGGCGCTCTAACCGACCACGTCATCTTCACCGGTCACCGCACGGATATTGCCGCGCTGATGTCCAGCGCCGACCTCTTCGTTTTGCCATCGAAATTCGAAGGACTGCCGCTCGCGGTTCTCGAGGCCATGTCTCTGGGGCTGCCTGTCGTCGCGACAAATATCGGCGGCAATATCGAGGCGCTGGGATTGGACCATCCCTATCTCGCAGAAAGCGGCAACGCTGCCTCTCTGGCCCATGTGCTGATCGAGGCGCTCAACGAGCCGAAGCGGGCCGAAGCCATCGGACAGGCCGGAGCCGCCCGGTTTCAAACGCAATTCTCAGCACAGCGCATGGCGAATGAAACAGCCGCCGTTTACGGGCGCGTTCTTTCCCAACAGCCGCATTTTACACAAGGACATGCTTTCATGGACAAGACACGCATCGGCTTTATCGGTGTCGGCGGCATCGCCCATCGCCATCTGGATATATTGGCCGGTTTCGAAGATGTGGCGCTGGTCGCCTTCGCGGACCCGGATTTTGCACGCGCAGAACAGGCCGCCTCACGCTTCGGCGCAAAGGCTTTCGACAGCCACCGCGCCATGCTGGAGCAGGAAACGCTGGATGCCGTCTATATCTGCATTCCGCCCTTTGCCCATGGCGATGCGGAACGCGACCTGATCAGCCGCAGCATCCCTTTCTTCGTCGAAAAGCCGATCACGCTCGATCTGGCATTGGCCGAGGAACTGAGCGCGGCCATTGAAGCTGCCAACCTCATCACCGGTGTCGGCTACCACTGGCGTTACCTCGACACTGTGGAAGAGGCCCGCCACCTGCTTGCCGATAACCCGGCCCAGCTTCTGTCCGGCTACTGGCTGGACCAGACCCCACCGCCGCAATGGTGGTGGAAGACGGATCGTTCCGGCGGCCAGATGGTGGAACAGGCAACCCATATCATCGACCTTGCGCGTTACCTCATAGGCGAAGTCACACAGGTCTATGGCCGCGCCGGCTTCAAGGATCGGCCCGATTTTCCGGGGCTCGATGTGCCAGCGGTGACCACGGCCAGCCTGACCTTCCAGTCCGGCGTCATTGCCAACATATCCTCCACCTGCCTCTTGGGCTGGAGCCACAAGGTCGGCCTGAACATCTTCGCGGATCGCCTCGCAATCGAGCTGACCGATCATGACATCATGGTCGATGTCGGTGCCGGTCGCCCCGTGCGCCATGCCGAAGGCGATCCCGTCTGGCGCGAAGACCGCGACTTCATCGATGCAGTGCGCGGCGGCGAAAACCACATTCGCTGCACCTATGAAGACGCATTGGCCACCCACCGTGTCGCACTGGCCGTGGCAACATCGGCAGACAATGGCGAAGCGGTGACGCTGGAACAGCCGCTGCTCGACCGAAACCCGCAGGCACCCTTACGCTTCCTGCCCCGTGAAGAGGCACCGCCGCAGGGCCTTGCTCCCGGCCACCGCATCATCCGCTCACTGGGCATCGAAGCACCCGGCAGAGCCTACTTCTTCGATTACGAGGAAGGTCCACCCAGCGATGGCCAGATCCGTCTGGAAACTCTCTATACCGGTTTTTCGGCTGGCACCGAACTGACCTTCATGAAGAACACCAACCCTTACTTCCATTCCCGTTTCGATGCCGGGCGCGGCGTGTTCTTAGAAAACGAGCCGGATTTGCATTATCCCGTGCCCTTCCTAGGCTATATGGAAGTGGCACGCGTCACCGAATCCCGTTGCGGCGATTTCAACCCGGGCAACGTTCTGGCAACCACCTACGCGCACAAAAGCGGCCACACCGCCAATCCCTTCCATGACGTGCTGGTCCCAATGCCCAGCGATATAGACCCGGTGCTCGGCGTCCTCGTCGCCCAGATGGGACCGATTGCCGCCAATGGCATTCTGCATGCAGACGCGGATGCACTCGGCACCAACATCGCCTCCTTCGGTGCAGGCATTGCCGGACGCAATGTCATCATCATCGGCGCAGGCACGGTCGGGCTGATGACGGCACTGTTTGCGCAGAAGGCTGGCGCACTCGGCGTCATCATCGCCGACCCGTCAGAGTTCCGGCGTTCAAAGGCCGAAGCCATGGGGCTCATGGCCATGACGGAAGACGCGGCATGGCAGCACGCCAAGGCACGCTGGCACAATGGCGGCAGCGACCGCGGCGCGGATATCGTCTTCCAGACCCGTGCCCATGCGGAAAGCCTGCATGCCGCGCTCAAAGCCTTGCGCCCGCAGGGTACCGTCATCGACCTTGCCTTCTATCAGGGCGGTGCAGACCGGCTGCGGCTGGGTGAGGAGTTTCACCATAACGGCCTCAACATCCGCTGCGCCCAGATCAACCGCGTCCCGCGCGGCCTCGGCAGCCAGTGGGACAGGCGTCGCCTTGCCCATGAAACGATCAGCCTGCTGAAAAGCCATGGGCCAATCATCCGCGAACAGATGATTACCCATATCGTGCCCTTCGAGGATGGCCCGGCCTTTCTGGCTGATCTCGTCGCCAACCGTCCGGAATTTCTGCAGATCGTTTTCAAGGTCGAAGCATGACGCCCCACGAACCGCCTCTACGCATTCTCTTCGTTTTTGCATGGCTTGTTGTTGGTGGGGAGGAAACGGAAGTCCGGCTCCTCGCCCGCAATCTTGATCGCGCCCGCTACCGTCTCGACGTGGTTGCCTGTTTCCACAAACCCAACATGCCACCGCAGACCCATGAGCAACTGACTGAACTCGGCGTCGATGTCGATACGACGCCTTATGGCCTATCCTTCGAAGATACGGTCGCCTATCTGGCAAACAAGATCGCCGCCTATGATGTCGTCATCTCTTGCCAGAACGTCGCCGATATCTACCCCGCACTGGAGCGCCTGCACTGGCGTCCACCGCTCATCGAGCATGGCGGGCTGGTGTCCGAAGCTTTGGCCGGACCTAAGCATTTCACCAGTCGCTATGTCGGCGTTTGCCGCTCCATCTGCGATGCTGCCAAATCCATCATGCCGGGCCGAGACAGCGACGTCATCGAAATCCCCTCCATGGTCGATCTCTCCGAATTCGAACACAGCCAGCGCCACTCCATCCGCGCCTCTCTCGGCGTAGGTGATGACACAATGCTCATCGGCTGGGTCGGCAGGCTGGACGCAAAGAAAAACGTCGAAGACTTCATTGAAGCGGCGTCGCTCGTCAATGCGCGAAATCCAGATGCGCGTTTCCTTGTCATCGGCGGCCCGGACGCCTTCATGCCAGATTATGCCACTCATCTGCGGGCGCTGGCCAAAACCAGGAAACTCGACAATGTTCTGAGCTTCCTCGGAGACCGCAAGGATATCCCTGCCCTTCTATCTGCGATGGATATTTTCGTCTGGCTCTCCAAGGGCGAAGGCATGCCGCATGTGATTGCCGAAGCCGGAGCCGCTGGACTGCCCGTGATCGCAACGCCCGACAATGGCGCCATGCAACAGATCGAAGACGAGGTTTCCGGGCTCTTCGTTCCCTATAACGATCCCTCAGCCGTCGCCGATGCAATGGAACGGTTGATTGCATCCGGCACTTTGCGCACCCAGCTTGGCCAAGCGCTTCGCCGCAAGGTGGAAACCAGCTACTCCGCCACCGCCATCGTCCCGCAATGGGAAAAGCTCATCCAGGCCGTCATGCAGGAACGCCCCGCCTCCGGCCCGACCGGACTGTTCCAGTCCTTTCTGCAAGGTGGCTTCGAGTGCTCCACCCACCGTCTGCGCACCCGAGAGGGAGAGGCAAAGGGCAAGCGCCTCGACGTCATCGCGGCGACGGATCATGATATCCACACCGCCGCTGATTACCGCCAGCTCGCATCCCACAACATCCGCACCATGCGGGATGGTCTGCGCTGGCATCTCATCGAAAACACGCCCGGACATTACGACTGGTCAAGCTTCACTCCCATGCTGAAGGCCGCAAGCGATACGGGAACGCAAGTCATCTGGGATTTGCTGCATTACGGCTGGCCTGACGATATCGACATCTGGTCCCCCCACTTCGTCAAACGCTTCGCCCGCTTTGCCGCCGCCGCCGCAAAGGTAGTGAAAGACCAGACTGACGCCATCCCCTTTTATTCGCCCGTCAATGAAATCTCGTTCTTCTCATGGGGCGGTGGTGATGCCGCCTATCTCAACCCCTTCGCCCATGGGCGTGGTTTCGAGCTGAAAGTGCAACTGGCCCACGCCGCGATCGCCGCCATGGATGCTATCATCGACGTCGAGCCAAGAGCGCGCTTCGTCCACTGCGACCCCGTCATCAACGTCATCACCGACCCCTCCCGCCCATGGGAGCGCGGCGTGGCCGAAGGCCATCGTCAATCACAATTTCAGGGTTGGGATCTGCTATCTGGCCGAATGTGGCCGCAGATCGGCGGCGCCGACAAATATCTCGATATCGTCGGCGTCAACTACTACCACAACAACCAATGGATCCACGGCGGCCCACCCATCGACATGGACCACCCGCTCTACAAACCCTTCCGAACCATCCTCACCGAGACCTACGCCCGCTACGGCAAACCCATCTTCATCGCCGAAACCGGCATAGAAGGCGACCGCCGCGCCAGTTGGATGTCCTACATCCACCAGGAAGTTACCGCCGCCATGAAACAGGGTGTCCCCATCGAAGGCATCTGCCTCTACCCCATCGTCAACCACCCCGGCTGGGACGACGACCGCGCGTGTGAGAATGGGTTGTTGGGAGCGAAGTTCGGGGGTGAGGGAAGAGACGTATATGCGCCGCTTGCTGATGTGCTGACTGGTGTCTCAAATTCGGGAAAATTTGGTAGCGGGAGAGGGACTTGAACCCCCGACACGCGGATTATGATTCCGCTGCTCTAACCACCTGAGCTACCCCGCCACAGAGGGACGTGACAGTTTTGTAACCGCCCGTTCCATCAGGATGAGCGGCTTATAAGGTGCCGCTCCCTAAAGTGTCAAGCGCAAGATGCGCAAAAACGTCGCTTTCTATACTGCGGTAAAAACCTGAATGGTTTCAGGCCGCGACCGGGTTTTGCAACAGGGCTTTCAGCGACGCTTCGGCATCTGCTGAACGCTCCGAGCGTTCGATGAAACCGCCGCCATAGACGCGGGCGTCGGCGCCGGGGGCGGAGTAAAGGACGCAGGCTTGTCCTGGGGCTACACCGGCCTCACCGATGGCGAGATCGACATAAACGCCCTTCTCATCCGCATGCAGCATGGCCTCGCCTGGCGGGCGTGTGGAGCGGACCTTGGCGAAACAGGCAAAGCCGTTGCGCGCATCGTCCAGAAGATTGCCGTCGCCCAGCCAGTTCATATCGCGCAGGTAGACGCGGTGCGTTTCCAGCGCCTCACGCGGGCCAACGATAACGCGGCGGCCACGGGCATCAAGGTGGACGACGTAAAGCGGCTCACCTGTCGCAACGCCAATGCCGCGGCGCTGGCCAATGGTGTAATGCACGATGCCATCGTGACGGCCCAGAACGCGGCCATCGAGATGGACGATATCGCCTACCAATGCGGCGTTCGGCTTCAGCTTGTTGATGATATCGGTATATTTGCCTTGCGGCACGAAACAGATGTCCTGGCTGTCAGCCTTCTTGGCGACGACGAGACCCATCTCTTCGGCAAGCTCGCGCGTTTGCGCCTTGGAGAGACCGCCCAGCGGAAAGCGCAGATAATCGATCTGCTCCTGCGTGGTCGCAAACAGGAACCAACTCTGGTCGCGGTCGCTATCGATGGGGCGGTAGAGCGCACGGCGATTGGGATGGCCGGAAACAGGGTTAAGGCGCGAGCGGATATAGTGGCCGGTCGCCAGCGCATCCGCACCCAGCTCCTGCGCGGTGGCCAAGAGATCGGCAAACTTGACCGTCTGGTTGCAGGCAACGCAGGGAACAGGCGTTTCGCCCATGGCATAGGCTTCGGCAAAGGGATTGATCACGGTTTCGCGGAAGCGGGCTTCATAATCCAGCACGTAGTGCGGAATGCCCAGCGTTTCGCATACGCGGCGCGCGTCGTCGATGTCCTGCCCCGCGCAGCAGGAGCCCGCGCGGTGGACGGCAGCGCCGTGATCGTAAAGCTGAAGGGTTATGCCGAGGACGTCATAGCCCTCACGTTTGAGGATTCCCGCCACAACGGAGGAGTCCACGCCGCCGGACATGGCGACGACAATCCGGGTATCTTCCGGCTTCTTATCAAAGTCGAGCGTGTTCACGTGTTTTCCAATCGTCAGTCATACCGGGGTTCAAGGCCCCGCCGCCTGTCGTCTCCGGTTCAACCGGAATGAAGGTGCTGCATATAGAAAAAAATGGCTGAAAACGCAAGTAGAGGGCGGTGGACCGCCCTCTACTCATTGGTTCTGGATGGATGACGTCAGGCGCCGGCGGTTTTCTGACCGTCGCCCAGCCACTTTTCGCGTTCTCTCCACAGAGCGGGCAGAGCCAGCATGGCGACACCAACAAGTGCGATGATCGTCTTTTCCACCTGCGTCAGCTCAGCGGTCCGGCCATCGAGGTAGTAGATGCCGTAGACGATAGCGACGTGCCAGACATAGACCTGAAGCGAGTGGCGCCCCAGAAGCTGAAGGAATTTCAGCGACAGAACCCAAGTGACAGCGGCAGCGGCCTTCTGCACCAGCGGATTATGGTGCTTGGGACCAGCGATCAGCAACCATGTCAGGCCAACGCCGACGGCGAGAAAGTTGATGAGATAGACCGGGCCAAAGTCAGCACGAATTTCCATGGTCGAGAACTTGCCGAGCATGAATTCCGGCATCAGGTTCCACGCCGTTGCAATACGCAGCGGCACGAAGAACAGGCAGACGATGAGCGCCGCCTTGGCAATCCAGCTACGCTGCGGCGAAAAGATTTTCGTCCAGGCGATTTTGTTCTGCGCCGTCATGGCGCCCATGACCAGTGCAGAGAAGAACACCAGCTGCCAGCCGAACAGGTTGAAGCTGACACGAATGCCCTGCTCGTCTGCGCCCTTCACCAGTTCGTTGACCGGCGTGGTGAACAGCTGCTGCAAACCGAGCTGACCGGCCATCCACACCAGCAGCGAACCCGCCATGACATAGGCCCACTTGCCATCAAGGCACAGCTTGACGAGGAACGGCGCAAAAATCATGTAGACGATATATTGCGGCAGAATGTCCATGAATGTCGGCTGGAACAGGAAGGTCGCAATTGCAGCCAGACGCAGCGGATCGTCAAACGACGTCATGCCGAGCCAGTTGTACCAGATGTAAGGTGCATGCGGGATAATCATGCGGACAAAGAGCACCGCAATGACGAGGCCCATGGCGTATTTATACAGTTCCAACGCACGCGCCCAGATGAGGTCACGGCCCATCTCATAGCCGTACTTCATCATTTTGCGGGCATAGACCATGCCGATCAGAAGACCCGACAGGAAGACGAAGCCCTGAGCATCTTCTACGAAAGCGAACTGCCGGTGGTTGATCTCCATCAGCCACAGGCCGCCAGCGAAGACGAGGTGGTTGATCAGCATGAAGACGAGAAAATACCCGCGCATCCCATCGATCAGGTCAAAGCGTTTCATCTGGCTTGCTCTCCATAATCGCAGGCACCTCTGAGCCAAGGTTGCCTGATCCGAACGACAGGATGGTTCTTGGGATACCATCCAAACTTGGATCGTGAACGCGGTTTTAAGGCTGCGGTTCCGCCAAAAACAGCGTTTTACCGCTCGCGTTGATTTCACATTGCTGTGTTGCGCCCTTGGGTAAAGCTCCCTGACTGAACGCTGGATGAATGAAAAATGGCGATTGCGTGGATGAACTGCGGCGAACCATAACAAGGGCTTAGCGCCCAAAACACCGCGAGCGCCTGAAACACAGGGCCTCTGGAACGACAATGGCCGGTGCAGAACTTGCTCTGCACCGGCCATATTTTCATTCAGTTTTTTTCAACCTGTCAGGCTGCGGCCTGGATGGCGGCGACCTGCCACTCCGAACCGTCCTGGCGAACGAATGTCCACAGCTCGGTTGATTCTTCCGGCTCGTGCTCGTTGCCTTCAACGATCTTGCCGGTATTGCGATCACGCATCACGTCAATGGCAGAGTAGCGCATGGCGACCGTGGCGTAGTCCTTGCCTTCTTCGTGCCAGGCTTCTGCAACATCACCCTGCAACAAGGTCACGTCGCGCACGTCGTTCTTGACGCCGCTGGTGGCGTGGTCGCTCAGTTCCTCGGCCAGATAAGACATGGCTTCCGGCGTGGTCAGCTTGCGAAGTGCGCTGTAGTCCTCGGCGGCATAGGCAGCCTGAACGTTCTCCAGCGTCTTCTGGAAGGTTTCCAGATCGACCTGCGTCACGCCGATTTCATCACCTTCCGACATGGCATTTTCATGCGGCGTCGGCTTTGGCGCGACAGGAGCAGCAGCAGCCGTTGCTGCGGCGGCACCACCGAAGGAACCGGCCTTGGAACCCATCTGCGGAATCTTGAAGCCACCGATCGAGTTCTGGTTGCCCTGCGGCGCAGAATAGTCATTTCGTGCTGAGCTGTTGCCAGCCGCACCGCCGAATGCAGGCTTGCCCTGACGGCGCGATGCGAAAAAGCGCATGGCGAGCATGATCAGACCACCGATGATAAGACCCTGCAGCAGCATGCCAAAGAAACCGGCCATACCACCGAAGCCGCCGCCCATGAGCATGCCGAACAGGCCGCCCATCAGCAAACCACCCATAAGGCCGCCCATCATGCCACCGAACATACCGCGGCTCTGCTGCGGTGCCTGTGCATTCGGGCGCGCAGGCTGTGCTGCACCCGGCGTCGCCTGATTGGTATTGGGCGTCATGCTGCGATTGATCGGAGCTGCCTGACCCGGCGTCGTATTTGTTGCAGGCGGCGCGGAAAAGGTTCTCGTGCCACGGCTACCGAAACCGCCGCTTGCGCGCCGTGCCTCGGCCATATCCACAGCAATGAATGAAACGGCAATGCCCAATGCGGCAACCGCAAACAAACCCCTAAAGCGCCTAATGGCAGCAAACATCGTCTTCTCCTGTTGCACCGCCCTCCCATTGAGCGGCCTGTCTTGGTCGATATAGCAACTATGGATCATCATTTTTAGAGGAATGGCATAAAAATTTTCGTGATATGCAACCTTGAGTAAATATATGGTCGTAAACACAAAAAACCCGGCACGGGATTTCTCCTGTGCCGGGTGATTTTCATGTGTCGAAGATAGCCAGAAACAGCTTAGTCGATGTTGAAAGACAGCGACTTGACCTGACGGATGGCCGGGTTGGCGCGCAGCTTGTCCAGCACGTCTTCCGACACCGGACCATCAACGTAAAGAAGCGCAATCGCGTCGCCGCTTTCCTTTTCGCGACCCAGCTGGAAGTTGGCGATGTTGACACCAGCTTCACCCAGCGTCGTACCCATGAAGCCGATCATGCCGGGAACGTCGGTGTTGGTGATGTAGATCATGTGCTGACCGACATCGGCATCCATGTTGATGTTCTTGATCTGGATGAAACGGGCCTTGCCATCCGAAAACACCGTTCCGGCAACCGAACGGACCTGATTTTCGGTCTTCACGGTCAGCTTGATGAAGCCGTCATAAACACCGGTCTTGTCGCGCTTGACTTCGGAAAGGATGATGCCCTTTTCCTTGATCATGATCGGCGCGGAAACCATGTTCACGTCAGCCACCTGTGGGCGGATGAGACCGGCCAGAAGTGCCGAGGTCAGCGCCTTGGTGTTCATGTTGGCGGTTGCGCCATCATAAAGGATTTCGATTTCCTTGGTGGCACTTTCCTGCACCTGACCGACGAAGGAGCCGAGAACGTCTGCCAGCTTGATGAAGGGTTTCAAGCGCGGTGCTTCGTCAGCGGTGATGGACGGCATGTTGATGGCGTTGGAAACGGCACCCTTGACGAGATAGTCAGACATCTGCTCGGCAACCTGAAGGGCCACGTTTTCCTGTGCTTCGGTGGTCGAAGCGCCAAGGTGCGGTGTGCAGACGACGTTGGGCAGGCCAAACAGCGGGCTTTCCGTGGCAGGCTCGACTTCGAACACGTCAAAACCGGCACCGGCAACATGGCCGGACTTGATGGCTTCGGCAAGTGCTGCTTCATCCACCAGACCACCACGGGCACAGTTGATGATGCGAACGCCGGGCTTTGTCTTGGCAAGGTTTTCAGCGCCCAGAATGCCGCGTGTCTTGTCCGTCATCGGCACATGCAGCGTGATGAAATCGGCCTGGGCCAGAAGCTCGTCCAGCTCGACCTTGGTCACGCCCATTTCCTGCGCACGCTCTGGCGACAGGAAGGGGTCGTAGGCGAGAACATTCATCTTGAGGCCAAGCGCACGCGAGCAGACGATACCGCCGATGTTGCCCGCACCGATGACGCCCAGCGTCTTGCCAGTGATTTCAACGCCCATGAACTTAGACTTTTCCCACTTACCGGCCTGCGTGGAGGCATCTGCTGCCGGAAGCTGGCGGGCAACGGCAAACATCAGCGCAATGGCGTGTTCGGCAGTCGTAATGGAGTTGCCGAATGGCGTGTTCATGACGATGATACCGCGGCGCGAGGCAGCGGGGATATCGACATTGTCCACACCGATACCGGCGCGGCCGATGACCTTGAGGTTGGTTGCGGCTTCGATCAGCTTTTCCGTCGCCTTGGTGGCGGAACGGATGGCCAGACCATCGTAATTGCCGATGATTTCGGCCAGCTTGTCCTTGTCCTTGCCGAGTTTCGGCTGGAAATCGACTTCTACGCCGCGATCACGGAAAATCTGGACGGCAGTTTCCGACAGTTCGTCAGATACGAGTACGCGAGGTGCCATGGTGTGGGCTCCTTGAAATGGGTTTATTCTTGAGAATGAGGCATGAACGGCCCTGCACTCGCAGGGCCGGAATCAATCAGGCGGCAGCCTTGAAAGTCGCGGCCTTCTGCGTTTCGAATGCCCATTTCAGCCAGGGCATGACGGCCTGCATGTCTGCCGTTTCGATGGTTGCACCGGCCCAGATGCGAAGGCCTGATGGCGCATCGCGGTAAGCACCGATATCGAGCGCTACATTTTCCTTTCCGAGAAGGGCAACCATACCCTTGGCGAAATCGGCTTGGGCTGCAGCATCAAGAGCGGCAACGTCCTTGCAGACGATCTTAAGGCAGACGGAGGTGTTGGAGCGCGTCTCATCGACAACGGCCAGATTGGCAATCCAGTTATGCTCAGTCACAAAGTCGAAAATGACCTTGGCGTTTGCATCGGCCCGCGCCATCAGGGCCTTGAGGCCACCGAGGTTCTTCGCCCACAGCAGCGCATCGATATAATCTTCGACGCAAAGCATGGATGGCGTGTTGATGGTTTCGCCGGTGAAGATGCCCTCGATCAGCTTGCCGCCAGATGTCATGCGGAAAATCTTCGGCAGCGGCCAGGCAGGCACGTAGGTCGTCAAACGCTCTACAGCGCGTGGCGACAGAATGATGACGCCATGGCCGCCCTCGCCGCCCAGAACCTTCTGCCAGGAGAAGGTGGTAACGTCTAGCTTGGTAAAGTCCATGTCCTGCGCAAAGGCAGCAGATGTCGCATCGCAAATGGTCAGACCCTTACGATCCGCAGGAATGAAATCAGCATTGGGAACGCGAACACCCGATGTGGTGCCGTTCCAGGTAAAGACCACGTCACGGTCGAAATCGATCGTGGAAAGGTCTGGCAGAACGCCGTAATCGGCCTCGATCTTGCGAACGTCCTTCAGCTTGAGCTGCTTGACGACGTCGGTCACCCAACCGGCACCGAAGCTTTCCCACGCAACCATGTCAACGCCACGTTCACCGAGCAGCGACCACAGAGCCATTTCAACGGCACCGGTGTCGGATGCAGGAACGATACCGATGCGATAATCGGCGGGAACGTTCAGGACTTCGCGGGTGAGATCGATGGCCTGCTTCAGCTTGGCTTTGCCAACCTTGGCGCGATGCGAACGACCAAGCGGTGCATCGGCGAGAGCGTCGAGCGACCAACCGGGGCGCTTCGAGCAGGGACCAGAAGAGAAATGCGCATTGCCCGGACGAACGTCCGGTTTCACTATATCTGTCATTTGACTACCCTTTCAGATAGGCGCTCCACGTTAGGGTGGAGTGTCCTGACAGCGGTGCTATGCCTGTCGGCCGTCACAGTCAAGGGGAATATGTCGCAGCCGACAGAAATTTTGGCCCGTCTGCGTCATCACTGGCACCACCCAACAGGCAGGCCAGTCCCGTTCTGCGAGCGTCTTGACACAGGTCAAACACATCACGCCCCAACGGGTGCAAGTTGATGATCATCAACCCAAGAAAGATACTGACATGAATAGAGAGGCTCCTTTTTCAACCGATCGCAATGTTCTCATCATCCCTTTTCTGTCCGGGTTCTATGAGAAATTTGCCCAACCCCTCGCCTGGACAGCGCTTCGCGTCGCCATAGGCGGTATGCTGACCCTGGAAGGATATCCCAAAATACTGGCACCCTTCGCACAGGTCGGCTTTGTCGAAAATCTGGGCTTCTATCCCGGCTGGCTGTGGTCGCCGACGCTGGCTGCCATGCAGTTTTTCGGCGGTATCTTCATCGCGCTCGGCCTTTTCACCCGCCCCGTTGCCCTGGCAAATGCGGTGATGCTGGCGATCACGCTCTGGTTCCACTTCGCCAACCCTTACGGCCACGCCCTGTTGACGGATGCCGGCATGGAAGCGCTGAAAGCGGCCAATCAGACCCTGCTCACACCGCAAGGCCTGAAGCGGCTTGCCGATGGCGGCACGATTTTCCTTGAACAGGTGCAGACCAAGGCCGAATTGGCCTCGCTGTTCTGGACAGGCGGCGCCGCCCTCTTCGCAGCCTTTGGCGGCGGATACTGGTCGATAGACAAGTGCCTGCTGAAAAAGCAGTTCTGACAGAGGCATAAAAGAAAAACCGCCCGCATCAGTCTTGATGCGGGCGGTGTTTTATTCGTGATAGTTTTCAGATTACTTGTAAACCGCAGGCTGAAGCGGAATGTCAGCTGGCGGAATGTACTGGGCGGTATCGCAACCGTTGAAGACGTAACGGCCACCGACGCGCACTTCGTGCGAGGTCAGACCCTTGTCACGGCCCGTGCTGACGGCACCACGGCCACCAAACATTTCACCGCTGCCGATCTGGCGGAAACGATAACCGACGTCGGCCTTGAGATTGCACGTCACGTCAATCGATGCACCGGCCATCAGTGCGTAAGCAAAGCGCCAGTCGCCCTTACCTTCAAACTCGCAGCAACCGCTGTCGAGCTTAACAGTGTCCCACTTGACGTGCGCGCCACCGATACCTGCACCCAGGTAAGGTGTTATGCGTCCGTATGTTCCAAGATCGACATAGGCGTTGGCCAGCAAGCTATAGGCACGCAGCGATGAGCGGAAATTGTCATCGCCCGTACCTGCCGCATTCGTCGCTGTTCCGCGAAAATTGGACTTCGCCATGTAATCGAAGGTCAAATCCGTGCGGAGGTAGTTGTTGATCTGATAACCAACACCCGCGCCGAAGAGGAAACTATCCTTGGTCGACTCTGTGCTTGAATGAGCGAACTCGTTTGAACCGCTGACCACACGCGAAAATTCAAAGCTGCGTGCCTTGTTGAACGAATATCCAACGTCACCGCGCAGATACCAGCCACTGGCTTCCTGAACAGCCACTTCCGGTGGCGTGTCGATGAAGGCAGGTGGTGCAGCCTGATACAAATCGGCTGCGAAAGCGGTTTGGCATGCCATCAATGCGGCGACGACACCGATCAGGCTCTTTTTCATTACGGCGGCTCCCTAAGCGGTACAGGCGTCAAACGCGGCAATACCCGTGAAATTCTTCATTTACGAAGCCTGAAGGAAAATGGTTAAATCCATCTTAAAATTCTTAGTAGTCGGGTGATCTTTACTAACGATCACGGTTAATATTTTACGACTGCCTGAAACCAAATCCTGCTCGCGTGGAAAAATAAACTCCCGGAATGCGGGTATTTTGGCGACTTCTCGACACTAAAGCGCGATTCAACCCCTCAATGGAATAATATTTTATTAGCCAACATTATTGTCCTTATCGAAACAACATTGGCCCATGATCAGTATAGATTGCGAATGTCCACGCAAGCGAATGATATGAGGTCAGACATGAGGTGCTGATCGTAAGGGAAATCCTCTCCCGCGCATTCCCGCAGCACGATTTATCTGTCGCTGTCCGTCCAGAATCGTCCAGGATTTTCCCTCGTTGACCATCCAGTTGAAGCACCTTATCGAATTCATCCGAATTCCCGTTCACAATCCGGATTTGCTGAAAGCCAAATATCGCGCTTTCTGCAGGCAGATGCCGGTCATGTATTTGATTCTGATATCAAGCACATGGGCGCTGGCCGCAACACATATGTCCGTCGCTCCGGCCTGGCTGACCATCGGCATCCCGTCCGTCTTTACGGCCATCACCATCATCCGCGTCATTTTCTGGTGGAAGTCGCGTGATCACGCCCCCTCCACCGAGGAAGCCCTTGCCGCGCTGAAACGAACGCAGCGGCTGGCCGTCTGCATTTCCACGGCTTTCACGACCTGGTCGTTTCTGCTCTACCCCTATGGCGGCGCTTACCAGCAGTCCCATGTCGCTTTCTACATGGCGATTACGGTCATCTCCTGCATCTTCTGCATGATGCATATTCGCTCGGCAGCCTTTGCCGTCGCCGTCATCGTCAATGGCGCCTTCGTGGTGTTCTTCATGGCCACCGGCCAAGCGACGTTTATTGCCATTGCGGTCAATATTCTTCTGGTCACCTTCGGCATGCTGGCGGTGCTGATGGTGAATTACGGCAATTTCGAACGCATGATCGTCGCCCAGCAGCAGACGGAAGCCCTGAGCAACGAAAACCTGCGATTGGCCAATATAGACAGCCTGACGGGACTGCCGAACCGTCGCGCCTTCTTCAACCATCTGACCGAAGCTTTCGACACTGCCACGCGCGAGCAGACGCGGCTGGCCGTCGGCGTCATCGATCTCGATGGCTTCAAGCCCGTCAATGATCTTTACGGCCATTCCTCCGGCGACCGTTTGTTGATGGAAGTCAGCAGCCGCCTCACCCAATATTTCGCCTCTACCGATCTGTTTCTGGCCCGTCTTGGCGGAGACGAATTCGCCTTCGTCATTTCCGATGTCGCCAACGACCGGGATGTGGTCAGCGAATGCAACCGCATGTGCGCGCATATGCACGCCCCTTTCACCCTGCCGGATGCGACGATCATGATTTCCGGCTCCATCGGCATCGCTGTTTATCCTGACCTTGCCGCATCGCCGGAAGAACTGTTCGACCGTGCCGATTACGCGCTCTATCACGGCAAGCGCCAGAAGCGCGGCAACAGCACGCTGTTCACCACCCGCCATGTGGAGGAAATCCACCGCGATGCGCGCATTGAGCAGACGCTGAAACAGGCGGATCTCGTCACCGAACTCTCGGTGCTCTTCCAGCCTATCGTGGATGTCTCAACCCGGAAAACAGCAGGTTTTGAAGCTCTGGCGCGCTGGAACAGCCCCGCGCTCGGGCCGGTCTCGCCCAGCCAGTTCATTCCCATTGCCGAACGCGCGGGCATCATCGGCGGCCTGACCCGAACACTTCTGAAGAAGGCACTCGCTGCCGCCAGCCAATGGCCCGACGACATCCGATTGTCCTTCAATCTCTCGGCGCAGGACTTGAACAGCCCGGAAGCCGTGATCGCACTGATCGCCATTATCGAAACCAGCGATTTCGATGCGACTCGCCTTGATCTTGAAATCACCGAAACGGCATTCATCCACGATACGCGGCAGGCAAGGCAATCCGTGGAAATGCTGCGGCAGATCGGCTGCGGTATTTCGCTGGATGATTTCGGCACAGGCTATTCCAGCCTGACCTCGCTTCACTCGCTACCGCTGACCAAAATCAAGATCGACCACAGCTTCGTCCACGAAATTCAAAACAATCCCGCCAGCGAAAAAATCGTCCGCTCCGTGCTGACCCTCAGCCGCGAAATGGGCCTCGATGCCATCGTGGAAGGCGTGGAAACCGACGCGGAAATGTCGGCTATCACGCATCTCGGCGGCAATTTCATGCAGGGCTATCTGTTCTCCCGGCCCATCGAAGACAAGGCGGTTGCTGGTTATCTGGCATTGGAAACGGCGTCGGATTTTCGTGTGTATCGCGAGGCTTAGTGCCTGCGTGGACGCGGATATATAAGGTTTAGTTTATCGATAACCGTATACGCGTTTTCGACGTCATCCTCGGGCTTGTCCCGAGGATCTGCCCACGTTTGATCTTGTGGTTCGTTAGATCCTCGGCACAAGGCCGAGGATGACGCTAAACCTTTATGAAGTGAGCATAGTGGCCAGACATGCCTTACGCCGCCGTCCGCGCACTGGAAATCACGCCCACGAGATCGTTGACGATCCGCTCAACCTGCGCGCTGTCATCGCCTTCCGCCATAACGCGAATGAGCGGTTCCGTGCCGGAGGGGCGGATGACGAGGCGGCCATTATTGGCCAGAGCGCTTTCCGCATCGGCAATGGCCTGCTGTACCACTGGATTTTCCAACGGCTTGCCGCCGGATATGCGGACATTCTTCAACAGCTGCGGCACGGGATCGAATTTGCGGCAGACTTCGCTCACCGTGCGGCCGGAACGCTTGACGCGAGCCAGCACCTGAAGCGCGGCCACCAGACCATCGCCCGTGGTGCCGTAATCGGACAGAACGATGTGACCGGACTGCTCACCACCGACATTGAAATCATGGTTGCGCATATGTTCGACTACGTAGCGGTCACCGACCTTGGTGCGGGCCAGCGTCAGGCCCTTGTCATCAAGGAAGCGCTCGAGCCCGAGATTGGACATGACAGTCGCGACGATGCCGCCGCCGCGCAGAATCTTGTCATCAGCCCAGCTGGCGGCAATGGTTGCCATCAGCTGATCGCCATCGACGATCTGGCCGCGCTCGTCCACGATGATGACACGATCCGCATCGCCATCAAGCGCGATGCCGATGTCTGCACGCACCTCATGCACCTTTTTCTGAAGGGCTTCAGGATGGGTGGAGCCGCATTCGAAGTTGATGTTGGTGCCGTTCGGCTCATTGCCGATGGTCACGACCTCTGCGCCCAGTTCCCACAGCGCTGCCGGAGCAACCTTGTAAGCCGCGCCATTGGCGCAATCGATGGCGATCCTCAAACCGCTCAGCGTCACATCACGCGGCAAAGTGCGTTTCACGAATTCGATGTAGCGATAGATATCGCCATCCACACGCTTGGCGCGACCGATCTCATGCGGCTTGGCCAGCTGCGCATAAATGTCCTTGTCGAGCAGATCTTCGATCTCAAGCTCCAGCTCATCGGACAGCTTGTAACCATCCGGGCCGAAAAGCTTGATACCGTTATCGGCAAAGGGGTTGTGCGAAGCCGAGATCATCACGCCAATATCGGCGCGCAGCGAGCGTGTCAGCATGGCAACAGCTGGTGTCGGGATCGGTCCCAGCAGAAACACATCCAGCCCGGCGGCGGTAAAACCGGCCACCAGCGCATTTTCCAGCATATAGCCGGAAAGACGCGTATCCTTGCCGATGACGACACGGTGACGGTGATGGCCACGCCGGAAGATCGTACCAACCGCAATGCCCACACGCATCGCAAGATCAGGCGTCATCGGGAAGACGTTGGATTGCCCGCGAATACCATCGGTTCCGAAATAGCGACGTGTCATGTGAACTCCAGAATTTGTCCCGTGCGTAGCCTGCACCACCCGGATGCACCACAGCCCTTTCAGGCTAGATGCCATAAAAGCCAGCATACAGCACGTAAATTACCGCAAAAACCCAATATATGTCGTTACCGGGCAAAGGTTCTCAACAGGAAACTAAGACATCATGAGCGTCGGCGTTTGTGGCTCACCCCCCTCTGCCCTGCCGGGCATCTCCCCCACAAGGAGGGAGATCGGCAAGACGCGCCGACGTCGTTTCAATCTCAACGACAGAGTTTGCCGATAGCTCTCCGCGAGTCGATCTCCCCACCTGTGGGGGAGATGCCCGGCAGGGCAGAGGGGGGTGAGCCACACCCACCAACACTCAAACACACCTCACCAAAACAAAAAGGCCGCTCCTTTCGGAACGGCCTTCTCTCATCGCATTCCACAAACCTTAGTGCGGCTGCGGCTCCATGCCACCTTCGGCCTCGCCGTCGCCCTTGGCCTCGTTCGGGCCGTCTTTCTTCGTGCCAGCCTTCGGCACAGCAGAACCACGGCTGTTCGGAGAATCGTCGCCCAGATCACGGGCAGGCTTTTCGCCGCGGATCAGCGCCTTGATCTCTTCGCCGGTCAGCGTTTCGTACTCGAGCAGGCCTTCCGCAATGGCAACGAAGCCATCGTGGTTTTCGGTCAGAATACGGCGTGCTTCCGTATAGGCCTCATCGATCAAACGGCGAACTTCCGTATCGATGGTCTGCGCGGTGGCTTCCGAGACGTTCTTGGACTGCGAAACCGAGTGACCGAGGAAGACTTCCTGCTGGTTTTCACCGTAGGAAACCTGACCGAGCGCATCGGAGAAGCCCCATTGTGTGACCATGGCACGGGCAAGCTTGGTGGCCTGCTCGATATCGGATGACGCACCGGAGGTAATGTTTTCCTTGCCGAAGGTCAGTTCTTCCGCAACACGACCACCCATCATGATGATGAGGCGCGAAACCATCCACTTGTAGCTCATGGAATAGCGGTCGCCTTCCGGCAGCTGCATGACCATGCCCAGCGCGCGGCCACGGGGGATGATGGTGGCCTTGTGCAACGGGTCAGCCACGGCAACCTTGAGAGCCGTAATGGCGTGGCCGGCTTCGTGGTAAGCCGTCAGCTTCTTTTCGGCTTCAGTCATGGCAGAGGAGCGGCGCTCCGCACCCATCATGATCTTGTCCTTGGCGTCTTCGAATTCCGCCATTGTGACGACACGCTTGTTACGGCGCGCGGCCATAAGGGCTGCTTCGTTGACGAGGTTCATCAGGTCGGCACCGGAGAAACCGGGTGTGCCGCGGGCAAGAACCTTGAGATCGACATTCGGTGCCAGCGGTACGTTGCGAGCATGAACCTTCAGAATGCGCTCACGACCGACGATATCCGGGTTCGGAACCACGACCTGACGGTCGAAACGGCCTGGACGCAGGAGTGCGGGGTCAAGAACGTCAGGACGGTTGGTCGCAGCGATGAGGATGATGCCCTCATTGGCTTCGAAGCCGTCCATTTCGACCAGCAACTGGTTCAGCGTCTGCTCACGTTCATCGTTACCGCCGCCAAGACCGGCGCCACGATGGCGACCGACGGCGTCGATTTCGTCGATGAAGATGATGCAGGGTGCGTTCTTCTTCGCCTGTTCGAACATGTCACGCACGCGGCTTGCGCCAACGCCGACGAACATTTCCACGAAGTCAGAACCGGAAATCGTAAAGAACGGAACATTTGCTTCACCTGCAACGGAACGTGCCAGAAGCGTCTTACCCGTACCGGGAGGACCGACGAGCAGCACGCCGCGCGGAATTTTACCGCCCAGACGCTGGAATTTCTGCGGGTCGCGGAGGAACTCCACGATTTCTTCCAGATCCTGCTTGGCTTCGTCCACACCGGCAACATCGTCAAAGGTCACGCGGCCATGCGCTTCGGTCAAAAGCTTGGCCTTGGACTTGCCAAAGCCCATCGCGCCACGCGATCCGCCCTGCATCTGCCGCATGAAGAACAGCCAGACGCCGAGGATGAGGAACATGGGCAGCAAGGTGCCGAGGTAGCTGAGGAAGCCAGAGGAACCATCGCTTTCCGGACGCGCAACGATGCTGACATTCTTGCTCTGAAGGCGCTCCATCAAGGCATCGTCAATCACAGGCGAATAGGTCTGGAAGGCGGTGCTGTTTTCCGTATAGGTGCCGAGAACCCGGTTGCCGGTGACGGTTACGTCACGCACTCGCCCGGCATCGACATCGCGTATGAACTGCGAATAGGGAATCTCACGCGAAGCCGATTGTGACGGCGATGTCTGGAACATGCTGAACAATGCGATCAGCAACAGAGCGATCACTGCCCACAAGGCGAAATTTCTAAAATTTGGGTTCATCGAACTCCCCGAACTCCAACGGGCAAATGCGCGCCCGCCATTATGTAGCCCCTAACATAAGGAGGACAGTTGCCGTTGCCAAGGCAGGCGGGAAGATCAGTTGCGATTTGAGGTAAAAACTCTGAGAAAAATCGATTTGAAAAAGCCGATCCACTCAAACCATGGGCTGAGTATAGGCAGTACGACCGAAAAGCCGCGCAATGCTGTTGGCCAATGCAAGATCGAAATGCGGAAGAAACAGATCGTAAGGGGCAAGTAGAGGCCGGATTTCGACGTTTTTCAGCGTGGATAACATTTGCGTGCGCCCGTCACCGCTGGTGCCGGGCATGACCTGCACCGCGCGCTTGGCAACACCTTGCGGAGCCGAGGCTGGAAAACTGCCGAGAATATCCGCCCGCAGTTCTGAGCCCAAGGCATGCACGAGCAGATCGTTATCGGACGCATTGGTGATCTCGAATCGCTCGTCCCAGATCGTCGTCTCGCCAGCCCTTATCGCCACTGGCACGATGTTGCGATTTTCGCGCATGAGATAGAGGCCATCCTTGCGGCGGTCGAACACCACCCGGCCTGCCGTCATCCGTCCGGGCTCAGCCTGCGCCACGAAGGCCATGACCTTGTCCATGCTATCAGCCGCCATGGCAAAGCGCCGCCCGCCAATGACTGAAGCGAGCGCCGAAAGCGCGTGGCGCAAAACGATCGGTTCTTCGGACAGATCCTCAACGCGGATATTGATCAGGCAATCAAGAAAGGATTCGACATGGTTTTCAATGAATTGCGCCGCTCGCGCTGAAAGCTCGAAACGGTTGATTGAGCGATCAATCAAAATCTCTGCCATCTCGGGCAGAGCATTGCGTGTTCGCACGCGCTCATATTTGGCGTCGTCATTGCTCGGATCATCGTACCAGGACACACCCTCCCTGATGAGGAAATCGCGAATGTCCTGCCGGGTCGCATTCAGAAACGGTCGCATGATCCAGTGGCGGCCATTGTAGAGAACAGCATCCGCCATGCCCGCAAGGCCGAGATTGTCTGGACGCTGGCTGCGGGCACCGCGCATGGCGATGGTTTCCTGCTGGTCGCCCAGCGTATGGCCGACGACGATCATGTCCGCGTCGATCTCTTCCGCAACCGCGCCGATCAGCGCATAGCGCGCAAGCCGTGCCGCAGCTGAAATTCCGGTCTTGGGTTTTTCCGCATCCCAGCGGCGGCAATGATGGGGAATGTCGAGTTTCGCGCAAAGGGCTGCGACACCCCGCGCCTCCTCTGCGGATTCCGGACGTAACGCGTGGTCGATGGTGACGGCTTGAAGGGAGATGTCGTCTCTGCCCGCATCGCGCAGAACCGTGCGAAGGGCAAACAGCAATCCGGTGGAATCGCTGCCGCCTGAAATGGCGACGAGAATACAGGCGGGCTTAGAAATTTTGTCGATGAACTGCCGCGCAGCCTCAAGGGGCGCAATCGACATGAGAGGGGCCAGCGTCACGGAAGACGACATGGTCTCGGCCACGGATGCCACTTACTGGCAGCTCAAACGCTTCTGTTCGCTGGTCACTTTGCCCAGAACGGTCTTGGATGCGGTTGGGTAGCGCTTCGGCACTTCACGAAGTGTCGCGCAGGCGGTTTCCTTGTTGTCGAGAGCAGCCAGAGACATGCCGAGCTTCAGCAGCATTTCCGGTGCCTTGGGGGACTTGCTATAGGTCTGGTGCGCATTGAGGAAGGTCTTTGCCGCATCCGTGAACTTGCCTTGGCTATATTGCGCTTCGCCCAGCCAGAAATTCGCATCCGCTGCCTTCGCACCCTTTGGGTAGCCCTGGATATACTGCTCGAAACCCTTTTCCGCAGCCTTGTAGTCGCCAGACAGAACATGGCTGTAGGCGGCCTGATAAATGTCGTTTTCGCTGGTCAAGGCTGCGGTATTGACAGGATCAGGGCTTGATGTGCGGCCCGTTTGCACGCCCGGCAAGGCGCCAGCGGAGTTGTTGACGTTGGGGTTGAGCGTGCCGCCCACCGGCAGGCCACGCGAATCGAGTTCAATGGAGCCGAGCGTGGATTCACCCGGTGCTGCATTGCTGCGCGGTGCCGTCGCCATCTGGCCAGCACCCGGTGCTGCACCACCCATTGAAGCGCCGCCCTGGGACGGCGTTTCAATGATGGTTGCGACGTCATCCTGCCCACCCGTTGCCGAAGGAATGTCGGCCTCGGCCTTCTTCTTCGGTGCGGCTGGTGCGGAAGCCTTTCCGCCTTCAAGCTCCTGGAAACGGAATTCGTTGTCTTCCTGAGCCTTGCGGATGGTTTCCTGCATTTGCAGCAGCTGGAAACTCATTTCCTCGATGCGGCCATTGAGCTGACGGATCTGCTCTTCGAGTTGCTGCACGCGATAGGTTTCATTCGCCTGCACGTTGATCACCGGTGGCTGATGTGCGTTGCCCGTGCTCGAGCCCCCCCAACCGAACAACGGCCCTGAAACGGCGGTGCCGCTCAAGCCGGTGCAGGCTGCAAGCCCCAGCATCCCCGCCACGACAAGTTTCTTCATGTTGCGTCCTGTCTGGTTGATTTGCGCCCCAACGACGCAAAACCGGATTTTTTCCATCTGGCGTGAAAAAGCAACTTAACTTCGGCCAAACTATGGAAAAAAAGAAAGGCGGCCCGAGGACCGCCTTACAATTCTGATCACGTCGTTGCGAGGCAATTACATGCCTGCGCCACCCAGAACGGTAACGGCGCGACGGTTCTGCGACCAGCAGGAAATGTCGTCGCAAACGGCGACCGGACGTTCCTTGCCGTAGGAAATCGTCTTCATGCGGTTTGCAGGAACACCCTGCGAAGCGAGGAATTCCTTGGTGGCGGCCGCACGGCGTGCACCCAGCGCTAGGTTGTATTCGCGCGTGCCGCGTTCGTCGGCATGGCCTTCAACAGTGATGGCGTAGTTTGGATAACGGGCCAGCCACTGTGCCTGACGCTGCAATGTCTGCTGGGCGTCTGCGCGGATGGATGTGCTATCGGTGTCGAAGAAGATACGGTCGCCGACATTGACAGTGAAGTCCTGTGCAGAACCCGGTGTCGCAGAACCGGCACCGCCGTTAAGGCCGAGTTCGCCAGCGCTGTTCGGCATGTTCTTCTTGTTGGCGCAACCAGCCAGCGCAAGCGCGAGCGTCAGAGCCAGAACAGCAGGGTTACGGGCGATTTTCTGCATTGGGCTGAGTGCCGAGGTGTGTGTACGGCTCATCGCCGGTCTCTCCTTAGAATTTCAGTAACGTTGCCAGACAATAACCGATTGCAGTTAATTGCCCCCAAACAATTATGGTTAACAGAAAGGAAATGTCCCGCCTTTTTTGCTCCCTCACAACATTTGCAGCAAGAAAGCAGGGCAATTCCCGATGGCATGCGTAGAAAACATGGCGGCGCAACTGCACCGCCATAATGGTTTGATCAATCCAGAAGCGGCGACCATGCCGGGTCGGATGCGAATGTCGGTGTCTTGATCAGCTGTTCGTTATAGCCGGTCAGATCGATGGAGTAGAGCTGCGGGCCACCGGCACCGGCTGCCTGGCGGAAGAACATCAGCACGCGGCCATTCGGTGCCCATGTCGGTCCTTCATTGTGGAAGCCCGAGGTCAAAATACGCTCGCCCGAACCATCCGGCTTCATCACGCCGATGGAGAACTTGCCGCCGGACTGCTTGGTGAAGGCAATCAGATCGCCGCGCGGAGACCAGACCGGCGTGGAATAGGAACCATCACCGAAGGAAATACGCGTCTGGCCGGAGCCATCGGCATTCATCACGTAAATCTGCTGACGACCGCCACGGTCGCTTTCGAAAGCGATGCGCTGGCCATCCGGTGCATAGGACGGTGCCGTATCGATAGCGCCGGTGTTCGTCAGACGCGTCGTGGTGCGCGAACGCAGGTCCATCGTGTAGATATTGGCGTTGCCTTCCTGCTGAAGGCTCATGATGACCTTCTGACCATCAGGCGAAAAGCGTGGCGAGAACGTCATGCCGGGGAAGTTGCCGACCACTTCACGCTGTCCGGTTTCCAGCTGCAACAGGTAAACGCGCGGCTGCTGGCCTTCAAACGACATGTAGGTCACTTCCTGACGGCTTGGCGAAAAGCGCGGTGTCAGAACGAGGTCCTTGGTGTTGGTCAGGTTGCGAACGTTGAAGCCGTCCTGGTCCATGATCGACAGAGCGCGCTTGCGGTCTGTCTTTGGGCCGCTTTCGGAAACGAAGACGACGCGGGTATCGAAGTAGCCCTTTTCACCGGTCACGCGTTCATAGATCGCGTCGGCGATGATATGGGCAACACGACGCCAGTTTTCAGGCTGGGTAAAGAACTGCTGGCCGCTCATCTGCTGACCGGCAAACGTGTCCCACAGGCGGAACTCTGCGCGCAGACGGCCATCGGCTTCCTTCGTCACACGACCGGTGACCAGTGCCTGTGCATTGATGACCTTCCAGTCTTCGAAACGCGGCTGCTGATCCGGGTTGCTGATCTTTTCGATGAAGGCGTTCTTGTTGATCGGCGCAAACAGGCCGGAGCGCTGAAGATCGGCGGCGATAACCTGCGAGACCTGCGCACCGATGCCGTCAGTCGACATGAAGTCGGTGATGGCGATGGGCAGCGGCTGGACGTTACCCCTGTTGATGTTGATCTGAACTTCAGCATTGGCCGGTGTAACCGCGACAAACGAGAACAGCATGCCAGAGGCAACCACCATCGCGCGCAGGAGAGAGAACTTGATCATTGAGACAAGCCTTTCAGCTTCATACAAAAATTGGACATCGATTTGGGTGTGGGTGTTGTCATCGGTCCCAAAACTGTCGGTTTAAATCGCAAACTCGGACGGGTCGAAGTTCAGGACCATCGTGTTCCATCCCTTTTCGCCTTCATATTTTTCGGGCGGCAGGTTTTTCAGCGGCTGAGACCTGAAGATCGCGCGGCGCGCGCTGCCTTCGACGGCACGCCGTGTTCCTTCCGGACCACCTGTCGCGGTTACCTCTGGCTGGCCGACGATATTGCCGTTCTGGTCGAGCGACACGCGAACGACGACACGCACCTCGGCAACGCCAGTCAAGCCGGAAGCCATGGCCCAGTTGCCTTCGATCTGGCCTCTGACATTGTCGATTTCACTGGCGCTCAGCCCCGTACCAATCGTCTTCTTGCCGCCCAGCGATGCCGTTTCGGTAGAGCGCTTAGCGCCACCACCGGATGGAGCCTGCTTGTTCAAGAGCTTCGAGATATCGTCGGCATTGAACTCACTGGCCTGGGATGCGGCGGATTTTGCCGTTTCCTGCTTGCGGTCTGCTGGCTTCTTGTCGGACGGTTTCTCAGTCGACTTGGCCTGATCCGGCTTCTTCTCGGCGGGCTTTTCCGCAGGCTTCTGTTCTGCCTGCTTGGGCGGCTCAGGCTTAGGCGGCTCCGGCTTGGGCTCCGGAGGCTGCGGACGCGAATTCGGACGCGGCACATTCGGCGGCACGGGAATTTCTGCCGGTTCCTGATTTTGCGGCGGAGGCTCCTGCGCCTGTTGCTCTGCTGGCGGCTGTGTCGGCGTTGGCGGCGTCGCTATTTCCGGCTTCGGAATAGGAAGCGACGCCGTTTCCATCGGCTTCGGCGCAGATGTTTCTTCCTTGACGATGTCTTTCACATCGTTCGGCTTTGTATCGACAACGGGTGCCGGCTTTTCCTGCTTGGGCGGGGCAGCGGCGCTCTCATTGTTGTTCGGCTTGGTGGTCGGTGTCGGTGGCGCTTCCAGATCAGCCGTGTTGTTGCCGGTGTTCTGGGCATTTGCGACAATGTCGGGACGGGTCGTGGGCACAGGCGCGGACTTTTCAGCCTTGGGCGCGTTCTTGTCGCCCTGCTGGATCTGCGTCATCTCTTCCACAGATACGAGATCAACAGGCATCGACTCGGCCTGAGACACCTCGAGCGGCGCTGGCGAGCCCAGAGACACAAGGGCAAAGGCCAGAAGCGAGGCGTGCACAATCGCAGATGTGGTGACGCTGCCCTTCATGCTTAGATCAATTGTCCTGTTTCTGTTGTGTTACGAGGCCGATATTCTTGAAGCCCGCGGCCTGAATACGCGCCATGACATCGGCCACGATGCCGTAAGCGGCAACCGAGTCCGCGCGCACGAAAATGCGCTCATTATAGCCGGTGCTCGAAATCGCCTGCAGCTTGTCGGCTACTTCAGCGGCCTGGATCGGCGTTTCCTGCAAATGGATCACGCCATCCGCATTCACCGAAATGGTAATCGGCTGCGTATCGGAATTCAGCGCATTGGCGGATGTCTGCGGCAGATCGACCGGCACGCCGACCGTCATCATCGGTGCGGCCACCATGAAGATGATGAGCAGCACCAGCATGACGTCCACGAGTGGCGTCACGTTGATTTCGCTGATCGCGCCGCCTCTGCGGCGTCCCCGGCCCCGGCGTCCACCGGAACCACCGCCGCCGCCACCTGCTGACATTCCCATAGTCTTTACTCCACTCGCTTCAGTGCGCGCTTACTGCGCGGCCTGACGTGTCTGCAGCTTCTCATCGATCTGACGCGACAGGATGGCGGAGAATTCATCCGCAAAACCTTCCATGCGCGAAGAGAGCTTGCCCGCATCGGCTGTGAATTTGTTGTAGGCGATAACCGCAGGGATAGCGGCGACCAGACCAATGGCTGTCGCCAGAAGCGCTTCGGCGATACCTGGGGCCACGACCGCGAGGTTGGTGGACTTGGAACCGGCAATCGCCTGGAACGAGGTCATGATACCGATAACCGTACCGAACAGGCCGATGAACGGACCAGCCGAACCGATGGTCGCCAGCGAACCGAGACGTGCTTCGAAGCCTTCGCCCTCACGCGCCATGGTTACGTCCATTGCACGGTCGATACGCATCTGAAGGCCGATGGGCGAACGGGCGCCGCGCTCGAAGGACTTCTTCCACTCGCGCATGGCGGCCACGAAAATCGCCGCAAGGCCAGTATTCTGACGTTCCGCCAGCGTGCGATACAGTTCTTCAAGCGACTGACCCGACCAGAACACCTGCTCGAACTGGTCGAACTGGCGTCTTGCCTTGCCGAAGGCGACGTATTTGTCGATGACGATGGCCCACGTCCAAACCGAGGCGGCAATAAGACCGATCATAACCAGCTTGACGATGAGGCCAGCCTGCATGAACAGAGCCCAAAGACTTACGTCGTGCGTTGCCGCTGCCAAACCTGCCTGTTCCATAAATATCCAATCCCCGAATCCAAACGCCCGGTGCATGACCGGGCGATTTAAACGCGCATCAACGCTTGAAGTCCTGCGACAACCGCCGAAAACCCCTTGAGCCATGCCCCGATATTGCCATTACGCCTTACTTGCCGGTAAATTTGGTAAAAGGAAGGCGTGCGGCTTACAAATACCGGATGGTTAAGTAAGACTACATTATGGTTAAGGGAGTGTTACGAAATGGACACTTTAAATAGGGACCCCGGATTTCCCGTTTCTTACTTTAAAAATTTTTCGGCAATGGTATCGGGCAAACGGCGCGGTCTTCCCTTGGCGTTGATCACGGCAATAATCACTTTCGCGGCAACCAGAAGTGTATCCCCCCGCCGGATTTCCTGATTGAGAACCATCTTCGCCCCGCCTGCCTTCTCGGTCAGCGTGGTGATGGTCAATATATCATCCATTCGCGCTGGCGACTTGAAGTCGATCTCCATGCGGTGCACCACGAAAACCAGCCCCTCCTCATCCGCCGTCAGCAAAGCGCTCTGCTCACAGCCGAGGCAACGCAGATAATCCGTGCGTCCGCGCTCGAGGAAATGCAGATAGCGGGCGTGATAAACGAGGCCGGAAAAGTCGGTGTCTTCGTAATAGACACGCTGCGTGAGGCGATGGCCGTGTTCAATAAGTTCGCCGGAGAGGGATACGGTGAGGTCAGTCATGCGAAAGTCCTTGGAGAAATTTTATGCTTTAGAGGGCTGCACTACCACTGCTACCTCCTTCATTCCTGTGCTCGTCACAGGAATCCAGCCAGTCCATGTCTATGGGCTGAAAAGAGTCATACCGCCGCGCAGACGCGCGACGACTGGTTTCCTGTGACAAGCACAGGAATGAGGGACGAGAGGAATCCTCATTTGTCATCCAGATTGCGGTCATCCCACACGACGTGCTGAACGGAAGCAGGAAGGTTCTCAATCTCACCGGCGATGAAATAGGGGGGAATGTCCAACTGCGTCAAGGCTTCGGTGGTCGCTCTTGCCCAGCGAAACTCCAGCGGGTGTTTCCCATCCTGCATGCGGTGGACAATGTCTTCTTCGTGGAAGGGGAACGTCTCGGGCAGGTCCATCAGGTAATAAAATCCCAGCTCGTGCCAGTCCTTGCCCTCATAGTGAAAGAAGTTCTCGACCACCCACAGCAACCGCCCGACCTTGGCCTCTACGCCGAGTTCTTCGACCATTTCCCGCGCCAGCGTCTCCTGCGACTGCTCGCCCATTTCGGCACGACCGCCGGGAAAACTCCAGAACTTCTCATGCGTTGCCCGGTGCACCAGCACATGGCCATCGCGAAAGGCGATGCCTGCCACACGCATCTGGAAAATGCGCTTGGGTTTGAATTTCATGCGGATGCGGGTGTCTTCAGTCATATGATTTTTCTTCCGGGAACATGAGGTCACGTTCCGACCAACCTAGCGCGTCCAGTTCCACTTTGCGAACCCCCGCATCGTCGCCGACGATAAATTCGTCCAGTTGCGGTGGTGTTACGGATGTGCCCGACAGCATCGCATGCACCTGACCGCGATGATGCGTCTGATGCTGAAAGAGATGCGTCAGAATATCATCGCACCGGTCCTGCTGTATTCGCTGAGCCCGATGCACTTGAACGGTCGCGGCCAAATCGTCAGGCCTCAACACATCAACGAATGCGATGAGGTTTTCGTCCAGTTGCGATTGCGCCTGCTGCAAAGCCAGCATGTCCCCGAAGGGCTCTTCTGCAGCGAATGCGGCATATCCCAACCTGCCGCCCTTTAAGGCATCGAGATAAAACAGGTCGACCAGATAGATATGATTGAGCGTTGCGAGGATCGTTGGAAAGAAGCTGGTGCGGAGAGCGATGAATTCCGCCTGCGAGAGCCGCAGACAGGCCGTGTGAAGTCTCAGATTCGCCAAGCGATTGTTGCGCGCCAGCTTTCTGACCACGCGGCAGGGATCGTAACTCATGGGCTCTCCCGCTCATTTTCGATTGTCAGAACAGAGGAGCGGCCATCCTTTGGGCCATCAATCCACCTTTTCCAGTTCTAAATGGCTTTTCAGAACACGCCCGCCATCTTCCTGCTCGATCAGATAGGCCGGTTCTTCTGCGCTCGCCTTGCGTTTGATGACGGAGCCTTCGATCTTGCGCTCGACATCCTCGGTAAAGGTCTCGGCGATCTTGCCCTCGCCTTTGCCCGTTCCCCATTTCCACTGAACCTTGGCACCTTTGCGGAATTTGGTCATGTGACGCTCCTTAAAAACGGCAAATGACCTCGCGCCACCAATGGTTCCTCACGCCTCTCCCAGTTCGATCACCACCACCTCCGGCGGCGACATGAAGCGGACGGGGGCGATGGAACAGCCGAGCCCGCCGGACACCACCAGATGCCGGTTATCCTCGACCACATGGCCGTAAGCGAAGCGCTCCCCAAACCGCGAAGGAACCGCCGGTCGCCAGCCGAACAGATTGACCTGCCCGCCATGGGTATGACCCGAAAGCGTCAAGGACACACGGTCAGGAACGGAGACAAAAATATCCGGCTCATGCGCCAGCAGAATAACCGGCGCATCGTCCGTCACCTGCGCCAGAGTTCCCGGCAAATCGTCCAGCCCGGTCCTTCGACGTCCCTGGAGATAGGCCCACTGGTCTTCCAGACCGGCAATCCAGAACGGCTGCTCCGGCGATCCGCTTCGCACCGCATCGTTGGAGTGCACATGAATACCGACGGCCCGCAAGGCGCGGTGCGCCACCGTTTCTTTCAGTCGCAGCCGCTGCGCCTCCGGGTCCTGCCACCAGTCGTGATTGCCGCAAATGGCGTGTACCCCATAGGGCGCTTTCAGGCCGGAGAGTGCCTTCGCCCAGTCTTCCGGCGGCACAACGCCGGTCACCAGTTTCATGCCGGACATGTAGTCGCCCAGAGGCAGCATGATATCGCCGCCCAGCGTATTGGCGTAGTCGCAGACTTTGGCGATCCGCTCCGCAGGCATCCATGGCTCGCAAGCGTGGAAATCCGCAAGTGCCACGATGCGCAGTTTTTGTCCCTTCGGCCAGCCGGGCGGATTGATGCGATAGCGTGTGGTGGAAAGCCGGGCCAGAGGCTCGATGCCGCCCGCATAGGCACCCAACGAGACCAACCCCGCCGCCATTGTGGCAGCAGTCTTGAGCAGAGCGCGGCGGGTAATCACGATCAATCGTCCTCGAGTGTCAGGCGAAACTGCGCAGCCTCGATGTCTTTCGGCGGCTGCATGCCCAGATGTTTCCACGCCGTTGCGGTCAAAATACGTCCGCGCGGCGTGCGCTGAATAAAGCCCTGCTGGATCATATAGGGTTCGATAATATCCTCGATGGCATCGCGCGGTTCGGACAATCCAGCCGCAATGGTTTCGATCCCCACCGGCCCACCACTGAAATTGACGGCAATCATCGTTAGATAGCGCATGTCCAACTGGTCGAGGCCCATATTGTCCACCAGCAACCGCGTCAGCGCCTCATCGGCAATCTGACGGGTCACAGATTCCGCCCCTGCCACTTCGGCAAAATCGCGCACGCGGCGCAACAGCCGCCCGGCAATGCGCGGCGTGCCACGCGAACGACGCGCGATTTCGCGCGCGCCCTCCTCCGTCATCGGCAATCCCATGATGCGCGCGCCGCGCCGCACGATCAGTTCAAGCTCTTCGACGGTATAGAAAGACAAGCGGACTGGAATACCGAAGCGATCCCGCAGCGGGTTGGTCAAAAGCCCAAGCCGCGTGGTGGCGGCAACCAGCGTGAATTTCGACAGATCGATCTTCACCGACCGCGCCGCAGGCCCTTCACCGATGATCAGATCCAGCTGAAAATCCTCCATCGCCGGATAGAGAATTTCCTCCACAGCCGGGCTCAGACGGTGGATTTCATCGATAAACAGTACATCGCGTTCTTCGAGATTGGTCAAAAGGGCCGCCAGATCGCCTGCCTTGGCAATGACGGGCCCTGATGTGGACTTGAAGTTGACGCCCAGTTCCTTGGCCATGATCTGCGCCAGCGTTGTCTTGCCCAGACCGGGAGGACCAACGAACAGCACATGGTCCAGCGCCTCGCCCCGGTTCTTCGCCGCCTCGATGAAGATTTTCAGATTGGCCCGCGCTTCCGCCTGACCGGTAAAATCATCCAGCGTCTGCGGACGCAGCGTCGTATCGATATCCTCGCCGCGCTTTTCCGAAGAAATCAGCCGTGCCGCCTCGCTCATGTCAGAAGTTCCATTCCGGGTATTTTTCGGGCTGCTTTCTGGTCGAATGTGTAGGTCACTGTGCAGCCTTCGCTCGCGGACCGACACGCGATCAACGCATCGGTAAAGTCCGCATTGTTCTTCTCGACCAAGCGCAATGCCTTGACCACAAGGTCGTGACCTTCGACAAAAAGCCCCCGGGTGTTCAACAGCTTTTGTACGGCGATCATAACCTGCTTTCGATCGTATCCATATTGGGATCGCAGCGCCCAATCGAGCTCTATAAGCGTTATGAGGGTGACAAAGACAGTGTGGCTTTTCCCGATTTCGGCACCAAAACGCAATGATGCCTGATGCTGCTTCGGGTCATCCCCTACGAAAAGTCTCAGTACCACATTCGTATCAAGACCAAACATATTCATGCGGCAGCTTCCGAGCTCTCTTCGTCGGTGTCGATAACATTGCCGCCGCCAGCTTTCAGTACAGACTCATCGATCTCTTCCAATGTCGCGCGTCCTCTTGGCGGCTTACCCAGCAGACCTGCCAGATCGTTGAAATCGACGTTTTTGGGTGTCAACACCACTTCGCCGTCAATGATCGAGTAGACAATCTGGTCCCCGGGGCGAAGATTCAAAGCCTCACGCATCTCTTTCGGAAGAGTCACCTGCCCTTTAGACGAAAGTGTCAATTCCCATCCCAAATCGAAAGCCTTCCGAGAAAATCATAATCGTAGGAAAATTTATCATCTCTCCAACGGAATATCAATCTGACATCACCGCGAAAGCTCCTTCAGCCCCAGCCGGATCAGCTTGGCGCTATCGCCCCCCTCGCCGCCATTCTTCAGCGCCGCAGCAACCGCATTGGCGGCCTGGTCGCGGGAATAGCCGAGATTGGTGAGCGCCGAGACAGCATCGGCAACGGGCGCAGAGGCCACCCCTTCACCGAGTTCCTGCTTAAGACCGATGGAGGCAGAGGCCTCGCCCGCAAAGGCCGGGGCCTTATTACGCAACTCGGTGACGATGCGCACCGCGACCTTCGGGCCCACGCCAGGCGCACGCGAAACGACCACCTTGTCCTGAAGCGCGATGGCATTGGCGAGTTCAGATGGCGTCAGCGTTGAAAGCACCGCCAGCGCAACCTTGGAACCCACGCCCTGCACGCTCTGCAGCAGGTTGAACCATTCCCGTTCCAGCGCCGTCAGGAAGCCGAACAGTTTCAGCTGGTCTTCGCGCACATAGGTCTCGATGAAAAGGACGATGGCTTCGCCCGGCGAGCCAAGCCGCGAAAGCGTGCGGGCCGAGCAATGGGCCACGTAACAGACGCCATGCACATCGACGAGAACATAGTCGTCGCCAATTTCTTCAATGGTGCCTTTGAGTTTTCCGATCATGGTAACGCCTGTGAAATGAGGAAATCAGCTTGCCGCCAGCACGCGGCGCATGCGCTCGCCTGCCCGGTTGTGCGCGTGGCAAATGGCGATGGCAAGCGCATCGGCAGCGTCATTGCCCTTGAACTCGGCCTTGGGCATCAGAATTTTGAGCATCATGTGAATTTGCTGCTTTTCACCGTGGCCCACGCCGATCACCGCTTTCTTGACGGCATTGGGCGCATATTCCGCCACAGGCAGACCGGCACGGGCCGGAACCAGCATGGCAATTCCGCGCGCCTGACCCAGCTTCAGCGTTGCCACCGCATCCTTGTTGACGAAGGTCTGCTCCACCGCCGCCTCGTGCGGTTGATGGGAATGCACGATTTCCGACAGGCCGTCATGCAACTGGCACAGGCGCGAGGCCAGATCCATATCGCCGTCCGACGTCACTGTGCCGGAGGCCACGAAACGCAGGCTGTTGCCGAGGGTTTCGATGATACCCCAGCCCATTCGCCGCAGCCCGGGATCAATCCCGATAATTCGAATCGCATTTTGCATGTGTCACCCTACCGTTCAGCAGCAAAACCTGCCAGCGATAAGTGAACAAAACGACAACATCCGTCATTTGCGCACAGCTTCTACGCCTGAACGCGGCTCTCACGCCCAAGCGTCGCAAAGTTGGACCAGTTTTTTTGATGCATCGATCAATTCGGCGCGACTGCTCTGGCAAATTCCGCACTGCAACTTACATCGGGTAAAATCTGAAAAATCCCAACAGGAGCGTCCGATGATCCCTTTTTCCATTCTCGATCTGTCGCCCATTGGTGAAGGCGAGAACGTGAGCAAGGCGCTGGAGAATTCGCGCCGCATGGCCATCAAGGCTGAAGAGCAGGGCTATGAACGCATCTGGCTTGCCGAACATCACGGCATGCCGGGCATTGCCAGCGCCGCAACCTCACTCGTCATCGCCCATGTCGGTGCGGCAACCACACGCATCCGCGTCGGCTCCGGCGGCATCATGCTGCCGAACCACTCGCCTCTCGTGATTGCCGAACAGTTCGGTACACTGGCAGCGCTTCTGCCCGGTCGCGTCGATCTCGGTCTTGGCCGCGCGCCGGGAACGGATATGCGCACCGCCCGCGCGCTGCGCCGCAATCTGGATGCGGGCGCTGAAAACTTCCCGCATGATATTGTTGAATTGCAGCGCTACCTCGGCGCGCCGGAACCGGATCAAGCCATTCTGTCCGTGCCCGGCATGCATTCCAATGTGCCGATCTGGCTTCTGGGCTCCAGCATATACAGCGCCCATCTGGCCGCAGCACTTGGCCTGCCCTACTCCTTCGCCTCGCATTTCGCGCCCGATATGCTGATGGACGCCATCGCCATCTACCGCGAACGCTTCCAGCCATCGGCTACATTGCAAAAGCCCTATGTCATGGTTGGCGTTATGGGTGTGGGTGCAGATACGGATGAAGAAGCACAACACCTCTTCACCTCCGCCCAGCAGCAATTCGTCAATCTGCGAAAGAACGTCCGCACCCAGTTCCCACGTCCCGTCGAAACCATGGACGATTACTGGAGCGACATGGAGCGCATCACGGTCGAACACACGCTCAGATATGCGGTGGTCGGCTCGCATGCCACAGTCGAACATAGACTGGGCGAGTTCCTGTCGGAAACGGGCGCGGATGAGCTGATCATCTCCATGCCCGTTCACGACATTCAGAAACGACTTCGTTCGGTCGAGGTCTTCGCCGAAGTCAGAAGCGGCCTGAAACTAGCCGCCTGATCACCTCTCCGCAGACGCTAGCTAAATAAAAAAAGCCTCCGAGCATTTCTGCCGGAGGCTTTCACATGCGTCGGGGCCTCGAAATCAGGCCGAAAGCTTGGCCATGATTTCTTCGGACACTTCGAAGTTCGAATAGACGCTCTGCACATCGTCATCGTCTTCAAGGTTGCCGATGAGCTTCATCAGCGACTGTGCCTTTTCTTCATCGACAGGAACCGTGTTCTGCGGCTTCCAGATGGATTTGACGCTTTCGGCTTCACCGAGAACGGCTTCCAGTGCCTTGGACACTTCGTTCATCGCTTCGAAACCGCAGATGATGGTGTGGCCATCCTCATTGCTTTCAACGTCGTCGGCACCCGCCTCGATAGCAGCTTCCATAACCTTGTCGGCGTCACCAACAGAGGCCTTGTAGGTAATTTCACCGACGCGGTCGAAGGAGAACGAAACAGAGCCGGTTTCGCCCAGCGCGCCGCCAGCCTTGGTGAAGATGGAGCGGACATTGGAAGCGGTGCGGTTGCGGTTGTCGGTCAGCGCTTCGACGATAACCGCCGTACCGCCCGGACCGTAGCCTTCGTAACGCACGTAATCGTAGTTTTCAGCATCTGCACCGGACGCCTTCTTGATGGCGCGGTCGATGTTGTCCTTTGGCATCGACTGTGCCTTGGCGTTCTGCACTGCCAGACGCAACGCCGCGTTCATGCTCACATCCGGCAGACCGGACTTGGCAGCAACGGTGATTTCACGCGCGAGTTTGGAGAACATCTTCGAACGGATCGAATCCTGTTTTCCCTTGCGATGCATGATGTTCTTGAACTGTGAATGGCCAGCCATGGCACCCCTGATCGGATCGTTTGTTTGGATTGCGGTGCTTATAAGTGCGATGGCCCGGCTGTTCAAGCCCACATGCCCACTCTTCTCGCAACGCATCGAAGCGTCTGCCGGCTAGGTTTCTGTCCTTGATCCTGACGACGAGATGCTGGGCAAACCCGTTCCCGTGAACAAGGAAACGCTTTAGGGAACTGAAATCTACTCTCTTCGTTTGGTTACCAGTACGAAAGCGGGCAGCTTTGTCCGTTGATCGTGAGGATAACGAGAAACGTGAAGGAGACCCCTAAATGGTCAGCTTGAGTGAAGCACGCGATGCCCCCGCCCGTCAGCTTTGGGACGAAATCAATTCCGTCCATGCGGGCATGCTGGGCCTTGAAGGCCTTCACAGCCATATGCAGCCCATGGCACCCCACGCCGACCCGAAGACCAACACGATCTGGTTTTTCACCAAAAAGAGCGCCGATCTTGTTCAGACTTTAAAGTCCGGCTCCCGCGCCCACTTCTGCGTCATCGGCAAGGATCATGACTACCACGCCTGCCTCTCCGGCAAGCTGGAAGTTCGCGAAGACAAGGCAAAGCTGGACGAATACTGGAATTCCGTCACCGCCGCCTGGTATGAACACGGCAAGAGCGACCCTGATCTGACGATGCTGGCCCTCCACGTGGATGATGCCGATATCTGGGCATCGACGGACAGCACCCTGAAATTTGGTTGGGAAATCGCCAAGGCAAACATGTCTGACCATAAGGTGCCGGATGTCGGCGTCAGACAGCATCTGGCTTTCGCCTGAAAATTCCCTTTCCCGCCCGTCGCCGGTTCACATGCCTTGCGGCACCAGAATTTGCGGCTGGCGGGGAAGGTTTCTCATAGACACCCTGATAACCGGGTCATTGGCATAAGCGATTTTGAATTGCGGGCCGAACGTGACCAGAAACTGCTCCAGAGCACTCGGCTGGTGCATCGGCAGGATCAGAGCCGACCGTAGCCGCTTCACGATGCGGCTCATACTATCAGCCCCCATCGTCAAACCACCATCGACCGGCACCATCAAAATATCCAGACGCCCGATTTCGGCATATTGCGTTTCCGTCAGCTCGTAATGCAGATGACCCAGATGCCCAATGCAGAGGCCCGCGACTTCGAAAATGAAGATCGAATTGCCATCCTTCTGCAACAACCCGCCGCCGCCCCAGCGGTTGCGGATGTCCGAGGTGACGTTGCGGATATAGACATCACCCACCTGCAATTTATGAACGGCCTTTTCGCCCGGCACATCGCTCCAGCCATGCAGCACATATTTGATCGCCGGGTCCGGATGCAGCGTATAATGCGTGGAATGCGCATTGTTCATGGTCACCACAGTGGGCGTGACGGGCGGACGGTAAATACCATTATAATCGGTAGCTATGGTGACGCCTTCAGGCGAGGTGATCAGAAATGTCGAATGGCCGATATATTGAATCTGCACCTCTTCCTTCGCACTCGCCTGCGCCATCTGAACATCGGACGGCTGAAAGCTGGCAAAGGTCGCGCCCGGCATGGTCTGGGCAATGGCTTGGCACTGGCTGATCGGCGGGCGAGCTGTGGAAGGACGGCTAGGCTGTTGCTGGGCCGATGCGGCAGCGGCCACCAAAAGCCCTGACAATGCGAGCATGAGCATGCGAAGCATCAACACCACTCCCAGAAACGAGATGAGTGCGGGCAGGATGCGGCAAGGGTGGTGGATCGTCCAGACGCAAGAGGTGGATGGCGCTCACAATGTCGTCATTGCGTTTTTAGATATTGAGGTTTTTGGGTGTGGCTTACCCCCCTCTGCCCTGCCGGGCATCTCCCCCTCAGGTGGGGAGATCGACTCGCGGCGACCTCCCACCCACTTCAGATGTCGAAAATGAAGCGATGTCGGAGCGCCCAGCCGATCTCCCCCCTTGAGGGGGAGATGTCCGGCAGGACAGAGGGGGGTAAACCCCACCCGCCGCCATCTAACTAACAACACGCATCAAACCCAAAACGCCGGAACCGTCTCCGCCAACCTCGGCCCAATCCGCAACGGCGCGATCTTCTCCGCCAACCCGGTACGATCCGATATCTCTACACCAACGCCGCAAATCGTCGCCGGACCGCTCGCCGCTTCGAAACGGCCCTTCGGCATCTTGGAAATAAACCGGTTGATCGGTTCTTCCTTTTCCATGCCGAGCGAGGAATCGTAATCGCCGCACATGCCGGCATCGGACATATAGGCCGTGCCGCCATTCAGGATTTGCGCATCCGCCGTCGGCACATGGGTGTGGGTTCCCACCACGAAGCTGGCGCGGCCATCGACGAAATGGCCGAAGCACTGTTTCTCGCTTGTCGCTTCGGCATGAAAATCGAACACGATCGCATCGGCCTGCTCACCCAGTGGGCAGGCACCCAGAATGCTTTCCGCCGAGCTGAAGGGATCGTCCAGTTCCGGGTGCATGAAGACGCGGCCCATGATGTTGGCAACCAGAATGCGCGCGCCATTGCGGCCATAAAACAGGCCGGAGCCCTTGCCGGGCGTACCTTTGGGGTAATTGGCAGGCCGCAGAAACTGGTCGTGCCGTTCGCAGAAGGAAACGGCCTCTTTCTGGTCCCAGACATGGTTGCCGGTCGTCACCACATCGGCACCGGCATTGATCGTCTCGAGATAGATCTCTTCGGTGATGCCGAAGCCGCCAGCGGCGTTCTCGCCATTGACGATGACGAAGTCCAGCTTGAGATCGGAGATCAGCCCCGGAAGACGCTCCCACACCGCCGTGCGGCCCGTCTTGCCAACCATATCCCCGAGAAACAGTAATCTCATTCCGCCGTCCTGCCCGCCATCTTGTCATTGAAATACCGCATACCGCTCTCGGTCAGAACGGCATCCAGCGCCACATCGTGCGGCTCCGCGGGCACTGATGGCACTTCCTGGCAGTCGAATGCAATGCCGATGAGGGTTGTATCAAGACCTTTTGCATGGAGTTTGGCGATTGCGCGGTCATAATGGCCCGCTCCATAGCCAATCCGGTGGCCTTTGGCATCGAATGCAGAGAGCGGTACAAGCAGAATATCAGGGTCCAGCACAGCGGCACCTTCATTAGGCCCCGTCGTGCCGAAGCCGGTTTTGACCAGTGGTACATCCTTGGCAAATTCACGAAACACAATGGTCTCGCGGTCGAGAATGACCGGCAGGCACAGGCGCGCACCGATGTCGCGCAGCGCCTCCATCAAGGGCCGCAGATCGGCCTCCGAGCGAATGGGCACAAAACCGGAGACTATTTTTCCCGCAACAGACGTCAGCGCGTCTGCACCCTTGGCGGCGATACTGAGACTTTTCTCACCCCGTTCCTCAACGGAAAGAGCGTCCCGCAGGGCGAGACGCTCGATACGAAGTTGGGCTTTGCTGAGGTCGCCCGGCGTCATCAAGCCGCCCGGCTGACCAGCACCTTGTCGATCCGGTGCCCATCAAGGTCGATGACTTCGAAGCGCCAGCCATTGCGGGTGACGTGTTCGCCAAGCTCCGGCAAACGACGGAACTCATCCAGCACCAGACCGGCCACGGTTTCGAATTCGGCATCGTCGGAAATCTGGAAACCCATGCGGTCGGCAAATTCGTCGGCGGGCATCCACCCGGCCACGAGGAAGCTGCCATCCTCACGCTCCACCATCGCTGGCTCTTCGCCATCATCTTCCTGAAACGCGCCGGTAATGGCTTCCAGAACGTCGCCGGAACTGATGATGCCTTCGAAGTGGCCGTACTCGTCGTAGACCAGAACCATATGCACCGTGGAACGGCGCAATGACTGGATGACGTCAACGGCGCTGGTCAGATCGGAAACAACCGGCACTTCACGCAGAAGCTCACGGACATTCAACTCCTTGCCGGAGGCCAGCGCATCGAAGGCGTCCTTGGCGAAAAGCACGCCGAGAATTTCATCGGAAGCACCATTGCGCACCGGCAGGCGCGAACGCTGGGTGCCACGAAGCTGCTCACGGATTTCTTCCGCCGTATCTTCAATATCCACCACTTCCACGTCGCGACGCGGTGTCATCAGGCCGCGCGCATTGCGGTCTGCAAGGCGCATGACGCTGGTGATCATGGCGGATTCCTCCGTCTCGATCACGCCAGCACTGTGCGCTTCGGCCAGAACCGTGCGAATTTCATCATCCGTCACAGACGCGTTGGACTCACCGCTATGGCCGAGGATGGCCAGAACGAGCTTGCCCGAACGATCCAGCAGCCAGACGATGGGCGCACCGATCTTGGACAGCATCACCATGGCAGGCGACACCCGCACGGCAACCTTTTCAGGGTCGCGCAACGCGATCTGCTTTGGCACAAGCTCACCGACGATCAGCGACAGGTAGGTGATGGCGACAACCACGACGCCGACGCCGATGGCATCGGCAGCGCGGTCCGGCACGCCCTGTTCCAGAAGCCAGGCGGTGAAACGGGCACCCAGCGTGGCACCGGAAAACGCGCCGGAGAGAACGCCGACCAGCGTGATACCGATCTGCACGGTGGAGAGAAAGCGTCCGGGGTTTTCGGAAAGAGTGAGCGCCATGGTGGCGCCTCTGCTGCCTTGAGCGGCAAGCACTTTAAGCCTCGCCGGTCTGGAGGAGACAACGGCAAGTTCGGACATGGCAAGCACACCGTTGAGTACGGTGAGCAGAACCACGATCATAATTTCAGTAAACAAGTTTAGCTCTTTTTGGGCTGTTGAACGGCATGTCGCGGCTGCAACCACAATCGCTATAGTTGAGAGCGGGAGCGGACATACCAACACGGATAATAGGGAATTGTTCCACCAATGCAATGACTACTCGTCTAAAAACTTCTCAGTTGGATGCGCACGCTTCAATCACGACTTAAGTCGATACCAAAGCAAAGCAAGCTCATACCTAAACTAGAAGATAGCCCAACCATTAGAGAATCGTGTAGTCTCGCACTATTCAAATGAAAATTCCGCGGGAACATATGTCAGCGAATTCACTTACCAACGAGAATGATCACGACATAATATGGTATGAAGAAGAAATCGCCATTCGGGGATGTAACCTTGCTCTTTCTCAAGTTAGGTTAGCCTACCGTGAACTTACAACCCTTATAAAAAAAGACGGTAAAGATATAATATCTGGGCTTACAAAGCCTGAAGATATGGACGACGCTGAATTTCAGGAGCGTAATGCTTTCTTAGCTGACGATGCATTCAGACTAACGATATCAATAATTGGCTTTGATGGCCAAACGGTTTATGGGGAAACAGAGGATGTTTTTGATACAAAGAATCTGCCTATCCCGATTAGGACAATATACTTCACTAACATAAACGCATTCAGACGGCACGCGAGTGGAAATCAACCGGAAAACCGATTTTCGGTTTGGCTCAACTTCGACAAACCACCGCTCTTCGACACAAACAATGTCGTTTCCGAGCCAACACCAAATGCAAGCAAATTACAAATAACGGCTAAAGATGTTGTATTTTTTCGCGCCGTACAAAACATAGCCGCAACTAAGCTTAATTCAAAAAAACTATGGTATTCATTTATACACGCAAAGTTTGTGTACGATATCGCTCTATGGTTTTTGGCTTTGCCATATGGTTTATACTGGATAAGCATTTATACGGAAAAGTTATTCCCAGAAGGCAGTGGAAAAATATCGCTTAAAATAGCGTTTTTTCTGTACACTGTAGGGATGTACATGTTCGCTTACAGGACACTTTTTTGGTACATCAAGTGGGCGTTTCCAGTAAACATACTTGATGAAAATAAAGACAAAGCTACCGCACACAGGGTCTTCCTCGGAACAATCCTGGTAAGCTTGATACTTGCCGCCATTAATGCCGCTGTTGGGCTGGCATAAAAGGCAGGCGTGCAATGGCAACTAAATCTAAAAAGTGCGATCCGCGGCAACCGATGGAGGTTTACGATCCTGGGTGCCTACAAACGTAGGTGGGCGCCATATGTCCAAGCCCACGGGCCTGGCCAGGGACAGCTCCCTTTGGATCGAGTATGGCCCCAGGGATTGTGGTTCCTGTCGAGAAGCGCAGAACGCACTTCGTATATAGGGTGGTTCTGTGAATTGCGGAAGGGGGGCGAAGGCGAGAATGTTGCGCCCAAGCGGCTGTCACAAAACTATCCAGATGTTTTGTGACACGACAGGCGAAACACGGCTGACGCCGTCAGTTCACAACCGGCTTCGGTCGCGCCACCAGCTTTTCGGTAATCCCGTTCAGTCGCGCAGAAAGATCGGAAATCGCGTCCACCAGCAATTCCTCGGTCTTGGCCTTGCTTTCGGCCATTCCATCGCGGTTGTGCTGCAAGGATGCGACCTGGCTTTCCAGTGCTTCGATCTTGCGGGAGAGCTCCGACATTTCGTCGGTGATCATGATGCCCGCCATGACAGTCAGGCGCAGGTCGCCGATTTCGCCGAACTGGCTTTTCAGATGGCCGACATATTGGTCGAAACGGCTGGCGAGATCGGTCAGATGCACCTCCTGCCCCGCTTCGCAGGCCATACGATAGGCCTTGCCATCGATCATCACTGTCACTTGAGCCATGAATTACAGTCCTTATCGATCCAGCACGGCGCGGATGGTTTCCATCGCGGTTACGAGGCGGCGGGAAACCTCGCGGTTGACTTCTTCGAGGCGGTTGGCGCGGAATTGCGACTGGTCAAGCTCCTGCGCCAGCCGTGCACGGTCCACATGCACACGCTTCACTTCGCTTTCGACCTCGCCATTTTCCCGCTGGCGCTCGATCCGCATATCGATCGCGTTCTCAAGACTGTTGATGGCGGAGCTGAGCTCCGACAAAGCGACTTGTATGGTTTTTTCCGCCGTCATCGTTTCTTCCAAACCGCATGAGCCAAGCCGAATCGTTATTGCTTGGTGTCAATCAGGGCCGTGCCACGATATTACCCGTTTCACAGCCACGTCAATCAAACCAATACATTCAAGCACTTTGCGCTGTGGATGAATGCAGCACCGGAACGGCGCCAAGATGGCCGTCGCCTAAATATTGCCGGAATACGAAACGATTTTTGTTGCCGATCGAACCGCAAACCGGCCCGGATTTATTGACTCACCCGTCCTACCTGCTATGGATCAACCCGCTTTTTGGATAGTCATAATGGCTATCTCCTATCACCCGGAACAGACGGAAAAGCCATGATTTCTCGCGATAAACACGACCGGATGGCCAATGCGATCCGATTTCTTGCCATGGATGCAGTGGAGAAGGCCAATTCCGGCCACCCAGGCCTGCCTATGGGTGCAGCGGATGTGGCCACGGTTCTCTTTACACGTTACCTGAAATTCGATCCCAAGGCATGGCAGTGGCCAGATCGCGACCGCTTCGTGCTGTCCGCCGGTCATGGCTCCATGCTGCTTTATTCGCTCCTCTACCTCACCGGTTATGAGGACATGACGATCGACGAAATCAAGCGTTTCCGTCAGCTCGGTTCCAAGACCGCCGGTCACCCGGAATATGGTCATGCCACCGGCATCGAAACCACCACTGGCCCGCTTGGTCAGGGCATTGCCAATGCCGTGGGCATGGCGATTGCCGAGCGCAAGCTGGAAGAAGAATTCGGCTCCGATCTGCAGAGCCACTTTACCTATGTGCTGTGCGGCGACGGTTGCCTCATGGAGGGCATAAGCCACGAAGCCATTGCGCTGGCTGGCCACCTGAAGCTCAACAAGCTGGTTCTCTTCTGGGACAACAACAACATCACCATCGATGGTGAAGTTGGCCTGTCCGATTCGACCGATCAGGTTGCCCGTTTCAAGGCCGTTCACTGGAACACCATCGAAGTTGACGGTCATGATCCGGAAGCGATTGCAAGCGCCATCGAAGCCGCGCAGACATCCGACCGCCCGACCTTCATCGCCTGCAAGACCACCATCGGTTTCGGCGCGCCAAACAAGGCCGGTACGCACAAGGTTCATGGTTCTCCGCTCGGCGCTGAAGAAATCGCCGCGACCCGCAAGGCCCTGAACTGGGAAGCCGACGCTTTCGTAGTACCGGAAGATGTGCTCGACGCATGGCGTCTGGCAGGTCTTCGCTCCACCAAGACCCGTCAGGAATGGGAAGCCCGCCTCGACGCAACCGATGCCGACAAGAAGGCCGAGTTCAAGCGCCGCTTTGCTGGTGACTTGACCGGCAACTTCGACAGCTCCATCGATGCCTTCAAGAAGAAGGTTGCCGCTGACAACCCAACAGTTGCCACCCGTAAGGCTTCAGAAGACGCGCTTGAAGTCATCAACGGCGTGCTGGCCGAAACAGTCGGCGGCTCTGCCGACCTGACGCCTTCAAACAACACCAAGACCAGCCAGATGAAGTCGATCACGCCGACCGATTTCTCGGGCCGTTACCTGCATTACGGCATTCGCGAACACGGCATGGCAGCTGCCATGAACGGTATTGCGCTGCATGGCGGTCTTATTCCTTACGCTGGCGGCTTCATGATCTTCTCGGATTATTGCCGTCCGTCCATCCGCCTTGCCGCTCTCATGGGCATCCGCGTCGTTCATGTTCTGACGCATGATTCCATCGGCGTCGGCGAAGACGGCCCGACCCACCAGCCGGTGGAGCAGGTTGCAGCGCTTCGCGCCATTCCGAACCTTCTGGTCTTCCGCCCTGCGGACGAAACGGAAACCGCGGAATCCTGGCAGATCGCCCTGCATGAAAAGCACCGCCCGTCGGCGCTGGCGCTCACCCGCCAGAACCTGGCACCGGCCCGCAAGGAATATGAGGAAAAGAACCTCGTATCCTACGGCGCTTACGAGCTGGTTTCGGCAAGCGATGCCAAGGTCTCGATCTTCGCCTCCGGTTCGGAAGTCGAAATCGCGCTGAAGGCCGCCGCCGACCTCAAGGTCAAGGGCATCTCCACCCGCGTTGTTTCCGTTCCCTGCTTCGAACTCTTCAAGGAGCAGCCAGAGACGTACCGCAAAGCCATCATCGGCAATTCGCCGGTCAAGATCGGCGTTGAAGCTGCCATCCGTCAGGGTTGGGATTACTTCATCGGCAATGACGGCGCCTTTGTCGGCATGCATTCCTTCGGCGCATCTGCCCCGGCCAAGGATCTCTACAAGCATTTTGGTATCACGGCGGAAGCCGTCGTTGCCGCCGCAGAAGCGAAGCTCGGCTGACGAATTCTTCAATCTGGTGCGGCGGAACCGATCTCGCCGCGCCAGACCGTCACCATTCCAATCACGTTCGAAAATATTGATAGGGAGTATGTAAATGACTGTGAAAGTTGCCATTAACGGTTTTGGCCGTATCGGCCGTAACGTCCTTCGCGCCATTGTGGAATCCGGCCGCACCGACATCGAAGTCGTTGCCATCAACGACCTCGGCCCGGTTGAAACCAATGCTCACCTGCTGCGCTACGACAGCATCCACGGCAAGTTCCCGGCAGACGTGAAGGTCGAAGGCGACACGATCATCGTTGCTGGCGGCAAGCCGATCAAGGTTACAGCCGTGCGCGATCCAGCCCAGCTGCCGCACAAGGAACTCGGCGTCGATATCGCTCTGGAATGCACGGGCATCTTTACCGCCCGCGACAAGGCAGCGGCGCATCTGACCGCTGGCGCAAAGCGCGTCATCATCTCGGCTCCGGCTGAAGGTGCTGATCTCACGGTCGTCTTCGGCGTCAACGACGACCAGCTGACGAGCGAACACCTCGTCATCTCCAACGCGTCCTGCACCACCAACTGCCTGGTGCCTGTCGTCAAGGTTCTGGATGATGCAGTCGGCATCGACCACGGCTTCATGACCACGATCCACTCCTACACGGGCGACCAGCCGACGCTGGACACCATGCACAAGGACCTGTACCGCGCCCGCGCCGCAGCGCTGTCCATGATCCCGACCTCGACCGGCGCTGCCAAGGCTGTCGGCCTCGTGCTGCCGCACCTCAAGGGCAAGCTCGACGGCACCTCGATCCGCGTTCCAACACCAAACGTGTCGGTCGTCGACTTCAAGTTCGTGGCCAAGAAGGCAACCAGCGTCGAAGAAATCAACGAAGCCATCAAGTCTGCTTCCAACGGCAAGCTGAAGGGCATCCTTGGCTACACCGACGAGCCGCTGGTAAGCCGTGACTTCAACCACGACAGCCACTCCTCGATCTTCGCAACGGACCAGACGAAGGTCATGGAAGGCAATTTCGTGCGTATCCTCACCTGGTACGACAACGAATGGGGCTTCTCCAACCGCATGTCCGACACGGCAGTAGCACTGGCCAAGACCATCTGATTGTTCGCAGAGAGCGAATAAGCGAAACCCGGCTGGAGCGATCCTGCCGGGTTTTGTGTTTTGTGGCTTTCAAGATCACTTCAATGCGGCGAGACGATTGATTGCGTGCCCTGAAACGGCGCGACGTTGATCTCACCTTCCCGCTTACGCGCCTGCGCAATATCGAAACTGTTCTGCATCCTCATCAGTGTGTCCATGGACACACCAAAGGCTTTCTCGATTCTCAACGCCATCTCCGAGGAGAGATGCGAGCGTTCATTCAGCAGAGCCGACAAGGCCGCTCTCGTGACGCCGAGAACCTGCGCCGCAGCCGTCACCGAAAGGCCTAGCGGTTCGATGATCTCACTTTTGATGAAACCGCCGGGGTGAGCGGGGTTTTTCAGACGGATGCCTTGCATCGCATTCATAGCCACCTCCTAGTGGTAATCTTCATAGTCCAGATCGACAATCTCGATTTCCGCTTGATCGATCCGCAGTGTAATCCGCCAGTTCTTGGTGACGAACAGGCTCCAAGTGCCTTTACGATCACCGGTCAGCTGATGCGCCTTCCAGCTCGGCACCGTGCGCAATTCATCTTCGCGTTCCATATCCTGCAGAAAGGAAACGATGCGGAGCAATTTAGGCACCACGGCGGCTTGCAAGCCGGACGCGTCATCGTCCTCAATCAAACGGCGCAAACCCTTATGGATCACGTTTCGGATTTTCATGGGTTAGAACTACCCAACAGAGCGAAAAGTGTCAAGCTACGCTATACACTCGATGCCCAGCTTACGTAACGTCAAATCGATGGGCAAAAGCGTCATTTTCCTTCCCGCTCGCCTTGCTCTGGTCCATTTTGATACGGAAAAATCCAACCTAGGGATTCGGTCGCGCTCTATTGCGCATCGTGCCCTGCCGTATCATTCGATACACCTCGCCTTGCCCTGTCTGCTGCGCGAAACCCCTGCGCGGTGGCCGTCCAAAACGTGGCGCATTGACTGCTGACGTGCGGGAGCATGTGTGCCACGCGGCCTTTCATGAAAAGGACGTGTGCGTGGAATCGTTTTATTTATTGCTGCTGGTCGCCACCGTCCTCGTTCTCGTTGCCGCTTTTTCCAGTCTCATTGCCTACCGCTTCGGCGCTCCGCTGTTGCTGCTCTTCCTGATGATCGGCCTTGCCGCTGGCACGGATGGGCTGGGCATCCATTTCAGCAACAATCCGCTCGCCTATATGCTGGGTTCGCTGGTGCTGGCCGTCATCCTGTTCGATAGCGGCTTCGGCACCTCCATCCAGTCCTTCAAACTGTCTGCCGGGCCGTCCATTTCGCTTGCCACTGTTGGCGTGGTGCTGACCTCGGTGTTTTTCGCCGGTGCCGCAGCCCTGCTGCTCGGCTTTTCATGGCTGGAAGGCCTGCTGCTCGGCTCCATCGTCGCCTCGACAGATGCGGCGGCGGTGTTCTTCCTGCTGCGCATCGGCGGCATCCATATTCGCGATCAGGTCCGCTCCACGCTGGAAGTCGAATCCGGCACCAATGATCCGATGGCGATCTTCCTCACCGTGGCCTTGGTGGAAATCGTGTCGAAAGGTCAGGGGCTAGCGGGTATCGATGCCAGCTTCCTGCTGCTCTTCATCCAAGAAATGGGCCTCGGCGTCATCTTCGGCGTCTTGGGCGGCCTGATGATCGTCAATGTCGTCAACCGTTTTCAGGTGGATCGCGGGCTGGTGCCGATTCTCGTTCTGGCGCTGGCGCTGCTGGTCTTTTCCTTCACCGGCGCGCTACATGGCAGCGGTTTCCTTGCCGTCTACGTCGCGGGCATCGTGGCGGGCAATCGCAAGATTTTCGCCAAGGGTGCCATCCGCCGTTTCCACGAGGGCATGACGTGGCTCGCCCAGATCATCATGTTCCTGATGCTTGGCCTTCTCGCCACGCCTTCGCAATTCCCTGCCATCATCGTGCCTGCGGTGCTGCTGGCGCTGTTTCTCATCTTCATCGCAAGGCCGCTCGCCGTCTGGCTCAGCCTCATGCCGTTCAACTATACCCAGCAGGAAACCACCTTCGTCGCATGGGTCGGCCTGCGCGGTGCTGTTTCCATTCTGCTGGCCATCCTTCCAGCTCTCGGAGGGCTTGAGGGCGCTGAAACCTATTTCAACGCCGCCTTCATCATCGTGCTGGTGTCATTGCTGCTGCAAGGCTGGACCATCAAGCCCGTCGCTACTCGCCTTGGCCTCATCGTGCCGCCGCGCATGGGCGATGTGGACAAGCTGGAGGTAGACCTGCCCGGCACCGCCAACCACGAACTCATCTCCTACCGCGTCGCCAAAGGCAGCGCCGTGCTTCAGGGCGAGCGCATTCCCCGCTGGGCCATGCCTTCGCTGGTGGTGCGCGATGGCAAATCCATCCGCTATCAATATGCCGGTCGCCTGCGCGAAAACGATCTGGTCTATCTCTTCGTCATGCCCAGCTATGCCCGCCTGCTGGACCGGCTGTTTGCCAGCGCCAAACCGGTCACCAAGGATGACGAGGACATTTTCGGCACCTTCGCCATTTCGCCCCAAGGCCCGGCAAAGGAACTCGATGCGTCCTACGGCCCCGGCCTGCTGTCGCAGCAGGAACTGTCGATGACAGTCGGAGAACTCATCCAGAACAGGTTCGGTGGAAAAGCGGAATATGCCGACCGCGTCCGCCTCGGCTCGCTCATCCTCATCGTCCGTGACCTCGATGAAAACCACGCAATATCCAGCGTGGGCATTTCGCTGGAGCCGGTGGAGCCAGCCATGGCGCTGCCCGTCTTCATCAGCCTCAAGGAAATCGTCCATCGCACCCGCAACCATTTCGCCCAAAAACGGCGGGCGCGCAGAGCCGCTGCCGCCGGTAGCAAGATACCGGCTTCGGCAGACGCCACCGGTCACGCAGAAAATGATCACTGAGCGACTTGCACCGCCGGTCAGGCATAGTATGGTCGCGCCCCAAGTCATTCCGTTCAACGTTACAGGATCGATACATGCCCGCCTTCAAGACCCTCGATCACCTCACCGACATCACCGGAAAGCGCGTTCTCGTCCGCGTCGATCTCAACGTGCCGGTTGCTGACGGCAAGGTCACAGACAAGACCCGCATCGAGCGCGTCGCTCCGACCATTCTCGAACTGTCGAAAAAGGGCGCAAAAGTCATTCTGCTGGCCCATTTCGGTCGCCCGAAGGGTGAGCCGGTCGCCGATATGTCGCTCTCCCTCATCACATCAGCCGTTGAAGAGGTGCTTGGCAACTCCATCCATTTCGCTGCGGAAGCCATCGGCGCACCGGCGGCCGATGCGGTCGCCAAGATGCAGAACGGCGATGTCCTGCTTCTGGAAAACACCCGCTTCCACAAGGGCGAAGAAAAGAACGATGCCGCCTTCGTGGCCGAACTGGCAAAGAACGGCGATATCTACGTCAACGACGCCTTCTCCGCCGCCCACCGCGCCCACGCCTCCACGGAAGGCCTCGCCCGACACCTGCCTGCCTATGCAGGTCGCACCATGCAGGCTGAGCTTGAAGCGCTGGAAAAGGGCCTCGGCGCACCCGCCCGCCCGGTCGTTGCCATCGTCGGCGGCGCAAAGGTATCGAGCAAGATCGATCTGCTGATGAACCTCGTCAAGAAAGTCGATGCTCTCGTCATCGGTGGCGGCATGGCCAACACCTTCCTGGCCGCACGCGGCACCCATGTCGGCAAATCGCTCTGCGAACATGATCTGGCCGAAACCGCCAAGCAGATCATGATCGAAGCTGCGACCGCAGGCTGCGCCATCGTGCTGCCGGAAGACGGCGTCGTCGCCCGCGAGTTCAAAGCCAATGCCGAAAACCATGTCGTTGACATCAACGAAATTCCCGAAGACGCGATGGTTCTGGATGTCGGCCCCAAATCCGTCGAAGCCATCAAGGGCTGGATTTCCCGCGCCGAAACGCTGGTCTGGAACGGCCCCCTCGGCGCCTTCGAAATCGCCCCCTTCGACAAGGCAACCGTCGCCGCCGCCCAGCACGCTGCCGAATGCACCAAGTCCGGCAAGCTCGTCTCCGTCGCCGGTGGTGGCGATACGGTGGCAGCCCTCAACCACGCCGGCGTTGCAGATGACTTCACCTACATCTCCACCGCAGGCGGTGCCTTCCTGGAATGGATGGAAGGCAAGGTTCTTCCAGGTGTAGCGATCCTCAACGAACAGAAGTAATCGCTCAAAAATTACTGTGCCGAATGCGCCTTGGCGGTCATATCGACGCCAAGCGCACGCATGACAGCCAGCGTTGTCTTGAGCGTCGGGTTTCCCCGTTCGCTGAAGGACCGATAAAGCTGTTCACGCGACAGCCCGGTCTTGCGGGATATTTCAGTCATACCCTTGGCGCGTGCTACTACGCCTAGGGCTTTGGCAACATAGGCCGCATCGCCGGTTTCAAAGGCATCGGCCATGAAAGCGGCAATTTCTTCATCATCCACCAGTGCGGCGGCCGGGTCATAAGTGGAAAGCTTTTCACTCATCATCTAAACTCCATTCCTTGGCAAGTTTCTTGGCAGCAGCAATGTCGCGGGCCTGAGATCCCTTGTCTCCACCACAGAGCAAGACGATCAGGAGATTTCCGCGCTGCTGAAAATACACGCGATATCCCGGCCCATGGTGAATTCGTAATTCACTGACGCCCTCACCAACTGGCTCAACATCACCGGGCAACCCTGCCGCCAGCCGCATCAATCGCGCCGCGATGAGGGTTCTGGCACGCTTGTCCCTGATCCGGGATTGCCATCTAGCGAATACGGTCGTCTGCCTTAGCTCGATCATGAATGATTTGTAGTATAAAAACTACAAACATACAATCCTGTTGCAGAAGGCCATTTCGCATTTAAATTTTTTTAAAAATTTCCTAAAGTTTCAAACGATTGAAATCATTTCAATCGTTTCAATGAGTTAGCGTGCCATTTTCTCGCCTTGGAACTTCTGGTACCCAAAAATCATTATGCCAAGGGAGATTGAAAAATGACTGAGCGTCTTGAAGATATCGCATTGAAAATGGTTGCCGATGGCAAGGGTCTTCTGGCTGCGGATGAATCCACCGGCACGATAAAAAAGCGTTTTGACACCATCAATCTGGAATCGACGGAGACAAGCCGTCGTGATTATCGCGAAATGCTGTTCCGCACAGACGAAGCGATGACGAAGTGCATTTCCGGCGTCATTCTGTATGAAGAAACCCTGTTCCAGAAGGCTGCCGATGGCACGCCCTTCGTGGATATCATCAAGGCTGCAGGCTCCATTCCTGGCATTAAGGTGGACACGGGCGCAAAGCCACAGGCTTTCTTCCCCGGCGAAACCGTCACCGAAGGTCTCGATGGCCTCGCTGAGCGCCTGAAGAAATATTACGATGCCGGTGCGCGTTTCGCCAAGTGGCGTGGTGTCATCAATATCGGTGATGGCCTGCCCACATGGGGCTCCATCAAGGCGGATTCGCAGGCGCTGGCCCGCTACGCCGCCCTCTGCCAGCATGCAGGCATCGTGCCCATCGTTGAGCCTGAAGTGTTGATGGATGGCGAGCCCGGCACGCACAACATCGATCGCTGTGCCGAAGTGACCGAATGGGTTCTGCGCACCGTCTTCACCGATCTTTACGATGCCCGCGTCAACCTTGAAGGCATGATCCTGAAGCCGAACATGGTCATCGATGGCAAGAATGCCCGCAAGGCATCGGTTGCCGAAGTGGCCGAAAAAACCGTCAAGGTTCTCAAGGCCACCGTGCCATCCGCCGTTCCCGGCATCGCCTTCCTCTCCGGCGGCCAGTCCTCGGAAGAAGCCACCGCCCACCTCTCCGCCATGAACAGCGGCTACGACCTGCCGTGGCCCCTCACCTATTCCTATGGCCGCGCTTTGCAGGAAGCCGCTCTCAATGCGTGGGGTGGCAAGCCTGAAAACGTCGCCGCCGGCCAACGCGCCTTCCGCCACCGCGCCGAGATGAACACGCTTGCCGCACTCGGCAACTGGAAGCAGGAACTGGAGAAGGCCGCTTAAGCCAAGCGCTTCAACGACCGTCTTATGAGACCGCTCGCAACCCCGTTGCGGGCGGTTTTCTTTTCAAGCTTATGCCATGCGGCAACTGCCTTCAGGGCGCGCATTGCAGCATGAGGTCAGAGCCAGCCGCTCACCCCCCTCTGTCCTGCCGGACATCTCCCCCTCAGGTGGGGAGATTGGCAAGAGGCACGCTCCTCGCTCCAATCGTAGCCGTCAGAGTGATGGCAACCGGCAGAATCTGCTTCCCCCGTCCACAACGCTCAAGATGGCCAGCAAGCTCACCCCCAGCCAATCTCCCCACCTGAGGGGGAGATGCCCGGCAGGGCAGAGGGGGGTGAACCCCACCCAAAAACCTAAAATAATAAAAACATCGAAACCAAATCAACACCTTACCCAAAATCCGCTACCTCCGCAAAAAAATCCGCAAAATTTCATTCACAGCCTCCAGACCTCAACGACAATGGCCCCGTTCCGCCCTCGGATACACCGCAAGGCGTTGCGGCGAGGCGGGACCGGCGCTGATGGGTGAGAGGCTACGCAACCTCTTGACCATCGGGGTTGAGCAGCAATCCCCCCGGCGGCAACGGGAGGAGCGTGACACGGTTTCGGACCGGCCAGTGTCATTCTCCCGATGCCCGATCTGAGCGCCGGGTGTACCGACAGCTCATCGTCCTCTGGTCGAACGCGACCATGGGGTGAGAGGCGAAAGTCAGGCGGTACACAGGAACACGCTGCATCTGCCCCGTACCGTTGTGAAACGGCGCGGACGGATCACAAGGCGTTTGCCGCAGCCATTGTGGATGCGGCAAGCCCTTGCGAAAAACGGATCGATCCTCCCGCCCCTTGGATTATCGGCGCGGAAGCAAATCGAAGGCAGGTGTGGCCGAACTGGCAGGGTGCGTCTTCCGCAAGGAAGCAGCACCACCCGGATGGGAAGGGTCGGACCTTGAAAAATGTCCGACCGGTTCTCCGGCAAGGTATCGCCTTCGCCATCCGGTTTCTGCCAGCCGTGGCAAGTGGATTGCTGTTTGGCCAAAAAAGCCGAACGGGGCGCTGCGAGGTGCCATTTATAGACTACCCAACGAGGCAGCTTACAGCGCCCCGTCCGACATACCCATGGCCGTTGATGGTGATGGGACCTGAGAGTAAAGCATACCACGGGCAGATGCTGCCGCGTGAACGGCGAATCTTGGGCACGAGCAGGCCGGGTTTTTTGACAGGATTGGATTTTGGAGGTTGTGGCTGGATGCTTCGAGGCTTTGTCCTTCGGCCAAAGCACCTCAGCATGAGGGCGGTGGGTGTGGCGGGCCGCCTTTTGAGAGGGCGGAGTGAGTGGTTGGATGCGCAGCACAACGCAGCAAACCTCATCCTGAGGTGCGGAGGCGTAGCCGGAGCCTCGAAGGACGGGGGTTGCGGGCTTGGGGCAGTGCGGGCTTGTGGCAGAGTATGCGGCGGATGCTTCGAGGCTTTGCCCTTCGGTCAAAGCACCTCAGCATGAGGGCGGCGGGTGTGGCGGGCCTCCTTTTGAGAGGGCGGAGTGAGTGGTTGGACGCGGCAGGCGGGGCACAACGGAGCAACCCTCATCCTGAGGTGCGCAGGCGCAGCCGGAGCCTCGAAGGACGAGGGTTGCGGGCTTGCGGCAGTGCGGGCTCAGGGCAGAATGCGCAGCAGATGCTTCGAGGCTTTGTCCTTCGGCCAAAGCACCTCAGCATGAGGGCGGCGGGTGTGGCGGGCCGCCTTTTGATAGTGCAGAGTAATAGGCTGGAGGCTACAGGCGGGGTGCGACAACAGCAACCCTCATCCATCATCCTGAGCCTGTCGAAGGAGAGGTGCGCAGGCGCAGCCGGAGCCTCGAAGGGCGAGGGTTGCGGGCTCGGAGCAGTGCGTGCCCGGGGCAGAGTATGCAGCGGATGCTTCGAGGCTTTGCCCTTCGGCCAAAGCACCTCAGCATGAGGGCGGTGGGTGTGGCCGGCCTCCGTTGACACGCAGAGCAAGCCCGCCCCCCTCTGCCCGGAGAGAGATGCCCGGCAGGGCGGAACGGGCTAACCACCCTTCCCAGTTGGCATCATCCAAAAGCAACTCCCCGCCCCTCTCCAAAAGCCAAACCACCCCCTCCACCCACATTCCCACCCACACCCGTTGCAACCCATTGACGTTTGCGTAAAAGTAATCCGAATCCACCGGGAGGGGTTGATGGAGAGATTTGACGTTATTGTCGTAGGTGCGGGGCTTGCCGGACTGGTGGCGGCGACGGAGGCTGCGGAGCGGGGGTTGAGGGTTTGCGTCCTTGATCAGGAGGGAGAGCAGAACCTTGGGGGGCAGGCTTTCTGGTCTCTGGGTGGGCTGTTTTTCATCGATAGTCCCGAACAACGCTTCATGCGCATTCGTGACAGTCTCGATCTCGCCCGTCAGGACTGGCTGGGCTCCGCCGGTTTTGACCGCTCTGAAGATCATTGGCCGCGCCGGTGGGCCGAAGCCTATCTTGAGTTTGCGGCGGGTGAAAAGCGGGCATGGCTGCATGGGCTTGGCATGCGCTGGTTCCCCGTCGTTGGATGGGCGGAGCGCGGCGGCGCGCATGCCCATGGTCACGGCAATTCCGTGCCGCGTTTTCATGTCACATGGGGAACCGGACCGGGCGTTCTGGACCCCTTCGTCAAAAAAGCCAGAGCCTATGCAGAGAGCGAGCGGATCACCTTCAAATTCCGCCATCAGGTCGATGCCCTAGAAACCGCAGATGGCGCTATTACCGGCGTGTCCGGCACATTGCTGGAAACCGATTCTGTTCAACGTGGGGAGCAAAGCAGCCGGGCTGTTGCGGGAGAATTTCGATACGAGGCGGCCGCCGTCATCGTCACCTCTGGCGGCATCGGTGGTAATCATGATCTGGTACGCCAGAACTGGCCGGTGGAGCGGCTGGGCCAGCCGCCTGCGGATATGGTTTGCGGCGTGCCAGCCCATGTGGATGGCCGGATGATTGGCATTACTGAAGCAGCGGGTGGCTCCGTCATCAACCGGGACCGTATGTGGCATTACACCGAGGGCGTGAAGAACTACGATCCGATCTGGCCAAACCATGGCATCCGTATTTTGCCCGGCCCGTCATCCTTCTGGTGCGATGCCAATGGCGAGAGACTACCGGCGCCTGCCATGCCGGGTTTCGATACGCTCGGTACGCTGAAAATCCTGCGGGAGAGAAATAGCGATTACAGCTGGTTTATTCTGACCAAGGCGATCATCAAGAAGGAATTTGCGCTTTCCGGCTCGGAGCAGAACCCGGATCTGACCGACAAGAACATTCGCCTGCTGCTGAAACGTCTGGGCAAGGAGCCGCCGGGGCCGGTAAAGGCCTTCATGGAGCGCGGCGAGGATTTCGCCGTGCGCGATACGCTGGAAGAACTGGTGCAGGCGATGAATGCAATCACCGGCGAGGAGCGGTTGGACGTCTCCCACATCCGTACGCAGATCGAAGCGCGGGATCGAGAGCTTGCCAATGGCTTCAGCAAGGATGCGCAGATCACGGCCATCAGAGGCGCGCGCAATTATCTCGGCGACAAGCTGATGCGCACGGCCAAGCCGCATCGCCTGCTGGACCCCGCCGCCGGGCCGCTGATTGCCGTGCGGCTGCACATCCTCACCCGCAAGACGCTGGGCGGTCTGCATACCGACCTCAACGGGCGGGTGCTGGATGGTAGCGGCGCGCCGGTGCCAGGGCTTTACGCGGCGGGCGAAGTTGCCGGTTTTGGCGGTGGCGGCATGCACGGTTACAACGCACTGGAAGGCACGTTTCTTGGTGGATGCCTGTTTTCCGGACGGGTTGCGGGCCGCAGCGTCGGTGCTTAGCTGGTCTTCACCAGTGGCACCACGTCATCGCTGCCCGTTTCGAATTGCAGGCGGGCGAGCTTGGCGTAGAGGCCTCCCTGCCGCGACAGGCTCTGGTGCGTGCCTTCCTCGATGATGCGGCCTTCATCCATGACCAGAATACGGTCGGCCTTCAGCACGGTGGCGAGACGGTGGGCAATGACGATGGTGGTGCGTTTGCTGATCAGCTGATCCAGCGCCTTTTGCACCAGCGTTTCGCTTTCGGCATCCAAGGCCGACGTTGCTTCATCCAGCAACAGAATCGGCGCATCGCGAAGAATGGCGCGGGCAATGGCGATGCGTTGGCGCTGGCCGCCGGAAAGGGTAACGCCGCGTTCACCGACAACGGTGTCATAGCCATCATAAAGTCTGGAGATGAAGCCATCGGCCTGCGCGGCTAAGGCAGCGGCGCGGACCTCATCTCGGGTCGCGCCGGGCTTGCCGAAGGCGATGTTATCGTGAATTGAGGAAGCGAAAATCGCCACATCCTGCGGCACGATGGCAAGCCGCGAGCGCAGCTCTTCCAGCGTGACCGAGCGGATATCAGTGCCATCGACGGTGATGCGTCCGGCTTGCGGATCGTAAAAGCGCATCAGCAGCGAAAAGACCGTGCTCTTGCCCGCACCCGATGGGCCGACGATGGCAACGGTTTCGCCCGCTGCGACCTTGAAGGACAGGTCCGAAATGATCGGCTTGTGGTCGCCTTGCGGGTAATGGAAGGCAACCGTCTCGAAGCTTGCCTCGCCGCGGGCTGGCACGGGCAGCGAAAGCGGTGTCGCCGGATTTTCGACCGGGGATTTTTCGTTCAGCAGTTCAGACAGGCGTTCTGCCGCGCCACCCGCTTGCGAAAGCTCGCCCCAGACTTCCGACAACTGGCCAAGCGAGCTGGCGGCGATGACGGAATAAAGAACGAACTGGCTGAGCGTACCGGCGGAAATCGTGCCGACCAGCACGCTATGGGCGCCATACCACAGAACGGCCACAACGCTGCCGAAGACGAAGCTGATGGCGACGGCGGTCAGAACCGCGCGGGCGCTGATGGCGGCGCGAGCGCCGTGATAGGCCTTTTCCACCGCCTCATTATAGCGGGCATTGGCCAGCGTTTCGGCGTTAAAAGACTGGATGGTGCGGCTGGCGGAAATGGTCTCTGCCGCAAAGGCAGCGGATGCGGCCAGCGTATCCTGCGTGGTTCTCGAGCGGGAACGGACGGAGCGGCCAAAGGCAATGAGCGGGAAGACGATGAGCGGAATGGCCAGCAGCGCAAGGCCGGAAAGGCTGGGGCTGGTATAGACCATCATCGCTACGCCGCCGAGACAGAGCAGAATGTTGCGCAGGGCGACAGATGCGGATGAACCGAAGGCCGAGCGGATCTGCACCGTGTCGGCTGTCAGGCGCGATGTCAGTTCGCCGGAATGGTTGACGTCGAAAAAGGCCTGCGACAGAGACGTCAGATGCGCGAAAACGTCGCGGCGAAGATCGGCAACGACCCGCTCACCGATTGTCATGACGTAGTAATAGCGCATGGCGCTGGCCAGTGCGAGAACGACGGCGATGGCCAGAAGCACGGCGAAATAGCTGTTGATCATCGCGCCATCGGCGCCTTCGAAACCATGGTCGATAATGCGGCGAACGGCCAGCGGCAAAGCAAGGGTGGTCGCGGACGAGAGAACGAGGGCAAACAGCGCGGCTGCGACCAGCCCGCGATAGCGCTTCAGATAGGGAAAGAGGCTGGCCAGCGGCTTTGGCGTCTTGCGGCCTGCCGATTTCTGTTCCTGAATGTCTGCCACGTTCTACTCCTGCATTTGCCAGCATAAGGCCGGGTTTTCGCCAGCCTGCGGCAATCTCAAATGTGTCATGTCAGATGTGTGACCAACTATGGGCCCAAGCATCGGCAGGCACTTGTTATCTCGGCGACCTTCATGTATAGGCTCCGCATCGAATTGGGAAGCCATGGCCAAATGGTCTAGAGCTTCATTATTGAATTGGCTCAGTTGACGCAATTGCGGCAAATGGTCCGCATGTCACTAAAGCAGGAAGATTGTCATGAAGGCTGAAATTCATCCCGACTATCACGTGATCAAAGTGGTCATGACTGATGGCACAGAATACGAAACACGCTCCACCTGGGGCTCCGAGGGTCAGACCATGAACCTCGAAATCGACCCTAAGTCGCACCCAGCATGGACTGGTGGCAACCAGCAGCTCATGGACCGCGGCGGCCGCGTTTCCAAGTTCAACAAGCGTTTCGGCGGCCTCGGCCTCTAATCCTGTTGATACTGTTGAATACAAAAACCCTGGAGCAATCCGGGGTTTTTTGTTGTTTGGGTGTCTGACGTTGGTGGGTGTGGCTGACCCCCCTCTGCCCTGCCGGGCATCTCCCCCACAAGGAGGGAGATCGAATCGTGGCCATGTCTCACCTATCTTAAACGTTGCAGATGAGGCGAGCGGGAGCGCCCAGCCAATCTCCCCACCTGTGGGGGAGATGTCCGGCAGGACAGAGGGGGGTAGCCACCAGCGATGTCGCCAAATTCTTTTGCAAAGCAAAAAAAGCAGGCGGAAGCCTGCTTTCATCATTCGCAATTTGACTGAAACTCAGTTGCCGGCAAAAGCCGTGCGCAGCAGGTTGAGCTGGGCCTGAACGCTGTTCTCGTTATCAGGAACCTTCGCAGCTTCCGTCGGACGATAGATTTCGCGGTCAAGAAGGGCAACGCGGTTCTGGAGGCGGAGCGAACGCTCGACCAGATCACGGAAGGATTCCGGCAGGTCGTTCCAGCCCGGTGCGTTGCGATCGACGTTGAAGTTGTCGAGGCGGACCTTGTTCTTCTCGCTGAGAACCTGGTCGCGGCTCATCTCGCCATTGTTGACGGCGCGCTGGAGAAGAAGCCAGGATGCCATCTGCATCAGGCGGGTGGTGAGGCGCATGGATTCCGCTGCGTAGAGAACCGATGCCATGCGGGGCAGAACCTTGGAGGCGGCGCGTCCGGAACCGTCCAGATAGGTCGCCGTTTCCTCCACCAAAGTCATACCCTCAGAATAGAGAGTCTTAAATTGGTTGGATGCTGCAGCACGGCCAGCAAAACTGATGGTATTCAAAACCTGTTCTGACATTTTTCCAAATCCTGCTTACGCACCATACTACTGGCAACGGGATAGAGGCTTAATAGTTCCGGCCTCTTTGTATTTTCAGGATGATATCAATAACGCAAATGCGCAAGCTGATTATTAAAGAAAGGTTAATACCCACAGTTTTGGCAATATTGTTAAGGGATAAAAAAAGAGCCGCAAAAGCGGCTCTCAAGGTAAAACAGGGAGAAAAATCAGACCAATTCGCCGATAGGAGAAACTGCCTGAGGTCCAGAAGAACTGGACATGTATAGTAATCGCTCAAAAAGCTTAATTTTTCGTTAATGGTAAACGAAAAGCTGCACCGCGCCGTAACGTTAATGAAGCGTTTCTTGCCGCCTCAAGACCGAAAAAGGCTTTCTGCGGCCTTGCGACCTGCGGACTTCTTCTCACGCTCGGCTTCCAGCCTTTTGATCTCGGTTTGTAGAATAGCGATGCGACCGGTCAGTTCGTCTACGGAAAGCAGGCTGAGATCGCCACCCACTACGTGAGTCGTGGCCTGCTGTTTCAGCGGTTCTTCTTCGAAAACACTCATATGCCAGCTCCTTTTTCCAGTTCCGCCTCGTCCTCGGGATAGTGAGGTGCGCGCGGGTCGAGCGACACGCTTTCAGGCGTCGCCAGCGGTGCTGCGGCTGCCGTGGAGAAGTTATCCTTCTCTGCCGTTGGCAGGGCTGCACGTTGCCTGGAGCGGAATATAGCATAAGCGCTGATGAGAAGGTGGGAAACCGCCGTGACCATGAACAGGGCATAGGGGCCGAAGGAGGTCATGATCGGGCCGCCAAGCGTGGGGCCGATAATGGTGCCAATACCATAGAGCAGCAACAGGCCGCCGGAGACTTTGACGAAGTCTTCCGAAGAGGCGAAGTCGTTGGCGTGGGCAACCGCAATCGGGTAGAGCGCATTGGCGGCTGCACCATAAACCGCGATCATACCGATCAGCATATACACATGGCTCGGCTGGATGAGCGTGACGGCAAGACCCGCAAAAGCCGCGACCCCCGAGAGTCCAGCCAGCACGAAACGACGGTCGATACGGTCGGACAGCTTTCCGGCCGGAAACTGCGCCAGCGCGCCGATGAAGATGGTGACACTGACCATGATGGCAATCGTCGTCGGGTCCAGCCCGGCGCGGGCACCGAACACGGCACCCAGCGTGCCGTAAGCACCGTTGGCAATGCCGATCAGCAAAATGCCGACGAAAGACACAGGCGACGTTCGGTAAAGGGCGGGCAAATCGAGCTTCACCTTTTTCAAAGGCTGCGGACTTTCCGCCTTGGACAGCATGGCGGGCATGATGGCGACGCAATAGATGATGGCGCAGACCATGAAGAGCGACGTGCCGCTGACCGTACCAAAGGGAACAACGAGCTGACCTGCGACGACGCCGAACAGCGTGATGGCGATGTAGAGCGAGAAAATTGCGCCCCGGCTTTCATTGGTGGCGCGTTCGTTCAGCCAGCTTTCGATGATCATCGACGTCCCGGCAGTGCAGAAGCCGGTGAGCGCGCGCAACGTGACCCAGGCAACGTCATCGATGAACAGACCGGTCAAAAGCACGGTCAGGCAGATGAGGGCGACGAAACTGCCAAAAGCGCGAATATGGCCCGCACGCCGCACGATGGCCGGTGCTACAAAGCAACCGATAACAAATCCCGCCGCCCATGAGGTGCCGAGGAAGCCGAGAACTTCGTTGGAATACCCTTCCGCCGATCCCCGCACGGGAAGCAGAAGGCCTTGCAGGCCATTGCCCAGAAACAGAAACAAGGTGCTGGATAAAAGAGCGAATACGGGTAGAAGGTTTCTGCTCATAAGCCACTCTCATGCTAAGCGATTCAAGGTGTAGATCTAAGTCGACGACGCGCGAATAGGTTGCCGGTCATTGGTGAACATTAAAAATGTCCAGCCTGTGACGCTGGTTCAATAAAGCCAAAAGGTTTAGAGTCTTTCGGGAGCAAATGAAACCATTCTACGGGGCATATTTCCATCAGGATCAGAGACGCTCGTCTCGACCATATCTGCGGATATGCTCTTCACCAATCACCTCTGCCCTGCCGAAAATCTGCTCCCGCAGAACGGTTTTATCTGCCCCAGAAAGGCTCTAACGATGACGAAAGCAATCGGGCTTTTTCTGCTTCTGGCCATGTGCATCCAGCTCATCCGCCCGCTCGGCCTGCCGGGGCTTCGCAAGCGCGGGGATTGCTGGAAGATCGCCATTGCTGCCTTCGTGATCTGGACGCTGGTGCTGTTGTTGCGGCCTTAAAGGCGAGCAAATATAGAAGCCGTACTTCCATCCTCATGCTGAAGCGCTTTGGCCAGAAATCAAAGCATACTCCCCAAGACCGCAACCCTCGTCTTTCGAGGGTCGCTTCGCTCCCGCCTCAGGATGGGGATTGCTACCGAAGCAGCATCCCCTACCGCTCCGTCAGCTTCAACTCGATCCGCCGGTTCTGCGAGCGTGCTTCCGGCGTGTCACCCTCGGCCAGCGGCTGATATTCCCCGAAGCCTGCGGCAACAAGCCGGTTGGCGGGCACGCCTTTGGAGATGAGGTATTTCACGACGGAAGTCGCGCGGGCTGAGGAGAGTTCCCAGTTGTCGCGGAAGCGTCCGGAGCCGGAGAGTTGGACGTTGTCTGTGTGGCCATCCACGCGCAGTACCCAGTTGATCTCCGCCGGGATTTCCTTGGCGAGATCGATGATGGCAGTGGCAAGCTTTGCCATTTCGGCCTGGCCTTCCGGGTTCAGGTCGTTGCCGCCCGAGGGGAAAAGCACTTCGGACTGAAAGACGAAGCGGTCGCCGACGATGCGGATGTTTTCGCGGTCGGACAGGATTTCCCGCAGGCGCCCGAAGAAATCCGAACGGTAGCGGTTGAGTTCCTGCACGCGCTGCGCCAGCGCCACGTTGAGGCGACGACCAAGGTCGGCGATTTTGACCTGCGAGGAGGAATCCTTGGCTTCGGATGCCTGCAAGGCAGCTTCCACCGATGATATCTGGGCACGAAGGGCCGCGATCTGCTGGTTCAGAAGATCGATCTGGGCCGAGGCCCGCTGACCGGCCTGACGCGCATCTTCGAGTTCACCCGACAATTGGCCCACACGCGCATTGGCGGCGGAACTGTTACCAGCACCTGAATCGAGCAGCGATTGCAGGCGCGAGCGTTCGCTTTCCGACACGGCGAGCGTGGATTGCAGGTTGGCCAGCGTGTCCTCGATATCCTGCTTACTGCCCTTCTCCAGTGCCAGCAATTCAGTGAGTTCCGAAATCTGGTTGTTCAGCCTGTTCAGCACCTCATCCTTGCCGGAAATTTCCCGCGAGAGGATGAACTGCGCCAGCACGAAAACCGTGAGCAGGAACATGATGGCCATAAGCAGGGTCGACAAGGCATCAACGAAGCCCGGCCAGTAATCGACACCCCGGTCGCGGCGGCGGTTGCGCGCAAGCGCCATAATCACTCGCTCCCGTTATCGTGGCGGATGGGACGGGGGGCAGTTTTCTGCTCGGCATCAATGCGGGCAGAAAGACGGTCGAGCGTGCGCCGCAGCGCCCGCGATTCCTCCTGCTGTGCCTCGATCCAGTCGCGCAACATCTGCTGCTCGCCGCGCATATTCTTGACCAGCCCCTGAATTCCCTCTGCAAGGCTGGTCATGGCAGCCAGCGACCGCTCGGTGCCAACGGTGCCGTAACCGCTGCCACGCGCCTCGCCGCTCGCATCCGTGCCCGGATCGGTCACGGAAGACAGCCAGTTTTCCAGTTCCGTATAAAAGCGGTTCTGTGCGCGACCGGCCTGCAAATCCAGAAAGCCAAGAATGAGCGAGCCGGAGAGACCGAGAAGTGACGAGGAAAACGCCGTGCCCATGCCGGAGAGCGGTGCCGTCAGACCGGATTTCAGCGAAGAAAGAATATCGGTGCTATCGCCCGCCGTGGGGTCCAGCCCCTGAATGACATCACTGATGGCACCAATCGTACCGATCAGGCCCCAGAAGGTGCCGAGCAGGCCGAGAAACACCAGAAGGCCGATGAGGTAACGGGACGTATCGCGCGATTCGTCCAGCCGCGTGGCGATGGAATCGAGGATGGAGCGCTGCGTGACAGTGGAGAGGCGCACCTCACCACGCTTGCCGATGACGGAGCGCATGGGTGCCAGGAGCTTCGGCGAGCGGCCTGCCTTGTCCACCGTGCCGGCGGCCTGAAAACCGTTGAACCAGCGCACTTCCGGGCGGAGCGAGAGGATTTGCGTGAAAACCAGAATGATGCCGATGACCAGAACGCCGAGAATGAAGCCGTTGAGGCCCGGATTGGTCATGAAAGCAGTCTGTGCCTGCCGGAAGAGAATGGCGGCAAGAAAGGCGACGATGATGAGGAAGATGACCATCGTCCACAAAAACGGCGTGGGGCTCGACAGCTTGTGATGATATTGTTTCGTCACCGGTTTTTCGATGCCAACATCGAGCCGTTCCGTATCCGCCATAATTCTCATTCCCTCTGGCATTGCCGCAACGCCCGCGCGAAAACCTTGAAGGGTTTATGGCAGGCGTGATCGCGGTTCCGACCGGAAGCTAGTAGAAAATTACGACGAATTGAAGTGAAAAGCCGGTAAGGCAGCAAGGCTTTTTACACCTTATGTCAAGAGAGGCGTTTCAAGGCACCTCTCTTGCAGTTTATTCAGCGAAAAACCGACCTTAGCGGCCAGGAACAGGGCGGTTGACGATTTCCATCAGCGCTTTGTGGATATATTCATTTCCGGCAACGACGTTGCCCTGGTTGAGAATATCCTGCTGTCCGCTCATCTCGCTGACGAAGCCACCCGCTTCACGGATGATGATGAGACCAGCGGCCATGTCCCATGGTGCAAGATCGGTTTCCCAATAACCGTCCAGACGGCCAGCGGCGACGTAAGCAAGGTCGAGCGAAGCGGCACCGAAGCGGCGCACACCGGCGACTTCACCCATGACGTGGCGAAGCTCGACCAGGAATTTGCCGTGATTGCCACGTCCCAGATGCGGCACGCCGCAACTGACGACACAATCGGTGATCTGCTTGCGGGCTGCCACGCGAATGCGGCGATCATTGAGGAACGCGCCAAAACCACGCTCAGCGGTGAAGAGTTCGTCGGTGGCAGGATTGAAGATCACACCGGCCACGACTTCGCCATTGCGCTCCAGCGCGATGGAAACGGCGAACTGCGGAATGCCGTGGAGGAAGTTGGTGGTGCCATCCAGGGGATCGACGATCCAGCGATGCGCGCCGTCAGAACCCTTTTCCTCGCCGCCTTCTTCGCCCAGAAAGTCATAGGTCGGGCGGGCCTTCATCAGCTCGTCACGGACAATTTTCTCGGCTTTAATATCTGCCTGCGAAACGAAATCGCCGGGGCCTTTGACCGAAACCTGAAGGTTCTGCACTTCACCGAAGTCACGCGCCAAAGATTTTCCCGCCTTGAGCGCGGCCTGAACCATGACATTGAGAAGGGCTGAACGGGCCATGAAGATGTTCCTGAAAGGTGGCTGAACCTGCTAGCCAAAAGTCTGGCAGGCACGCAGATATGGTTTCTGATGGAAAGTTTGCGGTTCAAGACCACAAAACGCGCTGCAATTCAAGGCAAAAAGCCGTAAACCGCCTTGGCTCAGGCCGGGCGGAAGCGGTTAGCGGCCTCGATGGCCTTTTTCTGCTGTTCCTCTTCGATGCCGAGATAGAAATCCTCAAGGCCCGGGTCTTTGAGGCCCGCGCGGCGTGACAGCACATACCATTTGGCCGCTTCGACAGGATCAGGCTTGGTGCCGAGCGCCTGAATATAGAGATGCGCAACCTTGTTCTGGGCAACGACATTGCCGCGCTGGGCGGCACCGTAGAGCCAGCGGAAACCCTCTTCCAGGTTGCGCTCACCACCGACACCATTGACCAGCCAGATGCCGAGATCGACCTGCGCCGTGTCGAAACCGGCCTTCGCCGCACGGGTCAGCCAATCGCGGGCTTTCGCCTTTTTATCGGCGGGAATGTCTTTGAGGTTCCAGTAGATTTGCGACACGGCATATTGCGCGTCGGCAATGCCCTTTTCGGCGGATTTTTCATAAAACGGCAGGGCGGCATGCAAACCGGCAGGTCCGGGGGTCTGTGAGACGAGGATTTGCGCCCAGTTGAACTCCGCCTCGCCATTGCCCGCTTCCGCTGCGCGGCGCATGTAGTCGTCGGCCAGCGTCTTGTCGTGCTTGACGACTTTGCCTTCCATCAACAGCAAGGCATATTTGAACATGGCAACGGCATCGCCGCCCTTTGCCCCCTGCTCGTACCAGAAGGCTGCGGTTTTATCGTCACGGGCAATGCCGAAGCCGCGCGACATCATTTCGGCGACAAGTGTCTGAGCGACGGCGTCACCGTTCTGGGCGCGGGCCAGCGCCTTGTCCAGCGCTTGCACATATTCGCCGCGCTGGTAGTGGCCGTAAGCCTCATCGACCTTGCCGGTAAATTTCTTCTCGGGCGGAAGAGCGGGAAGATCGGCACCCATGCGCTGGTAGACATTGACGCCTCCAGATGGCTGCAAATCCTTCTGCTCTTCAGAAATCACTCGCCCCTTGCGGATTGGTTCCGCATTCTCATCCGACGGGCGCGACAGCACCTCCGGGCCAGCCGGAGCCGCGGGGCCAAAATCCGTATCGTCTTCCGTCGGTGTCACATCGCCTGCCGGGGCCTGATTCTCAAGACCGGGCAAAAGAGCCGGCTGCTGCGGCTGCGGGTTTTGCGCCAACACCACATGCGGCATCGCTGCCCAGACGATGGCAAGGGCAGAGACGGACAAACGAAAAGACAAAGAGCGAGCGATCATCGCCTGTATCAACCGCCAAACCGTGGCGCTTTTTCGTCAAGCAACGCATTCGCTTCTGCAACCGCCTGGGCGGCCCCACCGACATGGCTGAATACGGCCAGACGAAGCGCCACGAATTCCACACCGGTTTCGGCAACGGGAACAACAGAGGCGACATCCGAACCGCCCATGACGATGGCCGGAATTTCGATCATCGAAGCCCACCATTCGCCAAGCGCGAGGTTCTTGGGGTGCGCTTCCGGCTTGATATCGCCTTCCAGCTTGCCGAAGAACATGTAATCGGGCGTACACTCGCCCTGCTCCAGCGCCTTGTGGCGATCATCCGCATTGCCGCCGCCAACAATCAGCTTGGGTGAAAAATTCTCCACGGCTTCGGAAAGCGCCTCGGCATTGCCGACGACGTGCAGGCCATCTGCCTTGGAACGGCTTGCAGCACGGCTGTCGCCTGCCACCAGCGCTGCAGCACCGGCTTCCTGAACGATCGGAACTAGCGTCTCGACCAGTTTCTGGAAAGCGCCATCATCCAGCCCATATTGCGGAATGATGACGGAGGCGACGTCGCCGCCGCGCAGCGCATCTTCCAGAGTCTTGGCCTGATTTGCAGCATCGTCGTTTGCTGGAACGATCAGAACGAGGCGGCAGCGATCTTCAGGTGCACTCATCGAATTATCCATTTTCCGCAGAGAGGACGCTTCGCGCGCAATCTGCACTCGTTTTCATGTTCTAATTCCGATAGACCGGACAGGCGAAAGGATCAACTGTCCATCCATGCTGACTGATTTCCATTTCTTTCTCGTCGCCATTCCCGCAGTCATCCTCGTCGGCCTTTCCAAGGGCGGGCTGGGCGGCGCTTTGGCATTGATGGGCGTGCCTTTGATGGCGCTCGCCGTGCCGCCGGTACAGGCCGCCGCGATCTTTCTGCCCATTCTGGTGGTGATGGATATTGTGGCGCTGATTGCCTGGCGCAAATATAACCATCGCCAGACCCTGCTGATCATGCTTCCCGGCGCCATTGCCGGAATAACGCTGGGCTGGGCGATGTCGAGCATGATTTCGCCGGATGCGATGCGCCTCGTTGTGGCAAGCGTGACGATCATTTTCGTCCTGCGCTATTTCTACGAGGCCTTCAAAACCGCTCGCGGCGCACAGGAAACACCCGCGAAAGGACAACGTCCGGTCCTGGCCACCATCTGGTCCAGTCTTTCGGGTTACGCAAGCTTCGTGGCCCATGCGGGTGGCCCGCCCTTCCAGATTTACGTGCTGCCGCTAAAACTGGACCCGAAGGTCTATACCGGCATGAGCGTTCGCTTTTTCGCGATCATGAACGCCATCAAACTCATACCCTATTTCGCCCTTGGCGCGCTGGACGCGACCAATCTGACAACATCCGCCATGCTGTTGCCGGTGGCCATGATTGCGACCTTTGCCGGGGCAAAAGTCGTGAAATACATGAAACCAGCCGTGTTCTACCCGCTGATGTACGCCATGGCCTTCATGGCGGCGCTGAAACTTTTATGGGACGGACTGCCAATCTGAGACCCGTAATCCCTAGACATCAAAAGGCCCTGATCGCGAGAGCAACCAGGGCCGAATTTTCAAGCCGCTTCAATCGTGAAGCTGGCAGACATTTTGTCAATTAATGCCTTGTCGAGGCCTGTAGCCTCTGCATCTCATCCTTCAGGCGCAGTTTTTTGCGTTTCAAGTCCACAATCTGCTGATCATCTGAGGAGGGGGAAGCAAGAATATCTTCGAGCTCCTCCTCAAGAGCACCGTGTTTCTTTTCGAGCGATGCAATATGAGCCTGAATGGTCATGCGGCACGTCCTTCCTTGTTGAACCTACCTCCAGCGCTCCATCGCTGGAGTTTCAGGTTTACGACGGCAATGTGACATGGAACGCCGCGATTGTCGAAGGAGGAATCAAGGCAATAGTTGGGCAAAATGGTCGCAAGGGAAACTTCCCGTTACCGTGATTTGGTGGTACAGGCACGAAGACCGACAACAAAATGGCCGGATAGCGGTCCGGTTGTATCATATGGGGATAGAGAGATGCCCGATCAGGACCATGCTGATGTTCGGCTTGCGCTGGCAAGACTGCGGCAAGAGCACGAAGACTACGATGCGGCAATCAATGCGATGATCCAGACCAACTGCGAAGCATTGCGCATTCAACGCATGAAAAAGAAAAAGCTGGTCATCAAGGACAAGATGACCCAGATCGAAGACCAGATCATCCCCGATATCATTGCCTGAGACGGAGAGACCGTTGAGCACAGAGACACCGCCCGTCGCCATCATCATGGGAAGCCAGTCCGACTGGGAAACCATGAAAAACGCCGCCGATACGCTGGACGCGCTTGATGTGGAATATGAAGCGCGCATCATTTCCGCCCACCGCACACCAGAGCGGATGTTCAGCTTTGCCAGCGGTGCACGCGACGAAGGCTTCAAGGTCATCATCGCGGGTGCCGGTGGTGCGGCCCACCTTCCGGGCATGACGGCGGCGCTGACGCCACTGCCGGTGTTCGGTGTTCCCGTGCAATCCAAAACCATGTCCGGGCAGGACAGTCTCTATTCCATCGTGCAGATGCCCGCCGGCATTCCCGTTGGCACGCTTGCCATCGGCAGAGCCGGTGCAATCAACGCAGCCCTTCTGGCCGCTGCGGTTCTGGCGCTCTCTGACGAAGATCTGGCCGACCGGCTGGATGAATATCGCGCCCGCCAGACGGCGGCCATTGCCGAATACCCCATGGACACCCCGCAATGAAGTCTGGAACCATCGGCATTATCGGTGGCGGCCAGCTTGGCCGCATGCTGGCCATGGCGGCTGCCCGCCTCAACTTCCGCACCATCGTTCTGGAGCCACAGGCCGACTGTCCGGCATCGCAGGTCTGCAACCGCCAGATCGTTGCTGCCTATGACGACGAAAAAGCGCTGGCGGAACTCGCAAGCGTTTGCGATGTCGTAACCTATGAATTCGAGAACGTGCCCGTCGTCGCCGCGCAGACGCTGGCCGCTTCCGTTCCCGTCTATCCACCGGCACAGGCCTTGAATGCCTCGCAGGACCGGTTGACGGAAAAGCGGTTCCTCAATGATTGCGGCATTCCCACCGCCGATTTCCGTCAGGTGGACGATCAGGCCGGGCTGGAAGCAGCGCTTTCCGATTTTGGCGGCAAGGGCGTGCTGAAGACCCGCCGCATGGGATATGATGGCAAGGGCCAGCGCGTGTTCAAGGGCGGCGAAGACCTGACCGGTGCATTCGACGCGCTGGGCGGCGTGCCGCTGATCCTCGAAAGCTTCGTGGCCTTCGAGCGTGAAGTCTCCATCATTGCCGCACGTTTTCAGGACGGCACTGTCACCTGCTACGACCCGGCGGAAAACGTGCATCTAGGCGGCATTCTACACACGTCCACTGTCCCGGCACAGCTTTCAGAGCAGGCAACGTCGGTGGCCACGGAATCAGCTGAAAAGCTGTTGGCCGCGCTGGATTATGTCGGTGTCGTCGGCATCGAGTTCTTCGTCCTGCCGGATGGATTGCTGGTGGCCAACGAGATGGCGCCGCGCGTGCACAATACCGGGCACTGGACGGAAGCCGCCTGTGTGGTTTCGCAGTTTGAGCAGCATATTCGCGCCGTGGCCGGGCTTTCACCCGGCGCAACCCATCGTCATTCCGATTGCGTCATGACCAATCTGATCGGTGACGACATAAATGACGTGCCGCAATGGCTTTCGAAAATTGATTGCCTCGTGCATCTCTACGGCAAGACCGAAGCGCGTGCGGGCCGCAAGATGGGCCACGTCACACAGCTGACGAACCCCGGAAAACCAAGTCTTTCCCGGCAAAAGACTCCTTGACGTGTTGACAGGCAAAGACTGACGAGGTATTTGCCTGCCAACCGAAAAAGGCGCGCCCTCGTAGCGCGCTTTTGATTGTTTAGCTACGCGTGGCAAAAGACGTCGCGCCAAACTGCGGACCAGAAAAATGAAGATCAAGAACTCGCTCAAAGCGCTTAAGGCCCGTCACCGCGATAACCGTCTGGTTCGCCGCAAGGGCCGCGTCTACATCATCAACAAGCTGAACCCACGCTTCAAGGCTCGTCAGGGCTGATCGTGGATCGCAAGGCGTTCCGTCTGCTAAAGGCGGATCACATTGTTGATAGCATACAGAATTTGATTCCATAATTGGCGCAGGCGGATTACTCTATTCGCATGCGCCAATTTCATTTCCACGCCCTTTTCGCTGCCGTGCTTGGCCTGACCGCCTTGACCTCCGCCGGTTTTTCTCCGCTTCACGCCGCAGAGCCCGTGACGGAAACCAAAGCTGGTAACAGCGCGGCACAGCCGCAAGCGATCCCCGGTGATTCTGTCGGCAACCTGTTTGCCAATCTGAAGAAAGAGCGTGACGCCCAGAAAGCGCGCGTGATCGCCAACGAAATCGTCGGCGAATGGAATGATTCCGGCAGTGCCACCATCAATCTTTTGATGAAGTGGTCCGAAGAGGCCGCCGACGAGAAACGTAAGGCCGCAGCTTACGATTTTCTCGATCAGGCGATTCTGCTCGATCCGGACTACGCCCAGGCCTGGTATCGTCGCGCGCTCGTCCATTTTGCCGATGGCGACACCCGCAAGGCCATGTCGGACCTCAACCAGACTCTGGAAAAAGAGCCGCGCTATTTCCCGGCGCTGGCAAGCCTAGCCAATATTCTCGAAAGCACGGAGCGCAACGAACTGGCGCTGAAAGTCTGGGAGCAATATCTGGCGCTCTACCCGGCAGATAAGGAAGCGCAGAAGGAAGCCAGCGACCTTTCAGAAAAGCTCGCCGGAACACGCAGCTAACCTGTAGTGATGAGTGGCGGTTACGCCACGCCGATGCGCAATAGATCGTGGAAATGCACGAGGCCGATAGGGCGGTTGTCTTCATCCACCACGATCAGTGCACCGATGTGATGCTTTTCAAGCGTCGCCAGGGCTGCCGTTGCCAGCACGCTTTTCGCCACCGTCTTCGGCTTCGTGGTCATGATGTCATCGACAACCAATTCAGAGAGATTGCGCGTCAGATTACGCGCCATATCACCCTCGGTGACGATGCCGCAGAGACGCCCGTCATCATCCAGCACCGCAACGCAGCCGAAATGTTTGCGCGCCAGAACGCCGATGGCTTCCTGCATGGAGGTGCCCTTTGGCACCAGCGGCAGACGCTCACCCGTGTGCATGATATCGCCAACCAGCGCAAGGCTCGCACCCAGCTTGCCGCCGGGATGGAACACGCGGAAATCACCGGCGGTAAAACTGCGCGCTTCAAGCAGCGCAATCGCCAGTGCATCGCCAAGAGCCAGCTGCATCATGGTCGATGTCGTCGGAGCCAGACCATGCGGGCAGGCTTCCTGCTCATCCGGCACCAGCAGAACGATATCCGATGACTTGGCAAGCGAGCCCTGCTCGGCGCAGGTCAGCGCAATCAGCGGAATGGAAAAACGGCGCGTATAATTGATGATGCTGCGAAGCTCGGCACTTTCACCACCCTTGGAGATGGCCAGCACCACATCATTGCCGCCGATCATGCCCAGATCGCCATGATTGGCTTCCGCCGCATGCACGAAAAAGGCAGGCGTTCCTGTCGATGCAAAGGTGGCGGCGAGCTTGGAGCCGATATGCCCGCTTTTGCCGACACCGGTAATGATCAGCCGGCCATCGGACTTGCCGATGACATCAATTGCCTTGCAAAAATCATCGCCCAGCGTGCCCATCAGCGCTTTTTCCAGCGCGATCAGACCGTTTTTTTCGATGGAAACGGTCCGCAAAGCGGATTCGATGGCGTGGTTTTCAACCAGTGTGACAGCTCTCGTAATCATGTCCGGACAGATACTCTTTTCGGCAAAATATGTCTATCCGGCAAAACTGCCAGCAAGGCCGATAAATACATCCGGCCTTTGCAGGCGCGGTCAACAAGTTATTAACCCTATGCTTTTACTTTCGGGTAACGATTTGAACAGACCCAGGTAACAGCAAGCATGGTTCATCAGAGCACCGCAAGACGTCTAATGACGTGGCGGAAAGCAGCCACTCTGCTGCTGGCCTGTACCATGCTGTGCCCTGCGGCATTGAGTTTCGCGCAATCCACCACCCCGCCAGCGGCCACGAGTACGCCCCGAACGCTGACCAGCGCCGACCCCTATCTTGGCCAGAACGATCTTTCCGTTATCGATCCCGACAGCGTCAGCCGCCAGCCGGTTACGCCCGCTGAGCCCACTGCTGCGGACGCGGTCACCACCGGCAGCCTGCGCACCACATCCAATCTGAACGAAGACATTTCGCAGCCGAGTGATGAGGCGACGGTCAATTACGAAGACCCGCAAAACCCCTATGAACCGACCGTCGATGGCGGCGAGAACGTCACGGTCAACGACCCGACCCAGACGCCCGGCATTCGCATCGGCACGCTGACGCTGCGCCCCTCCATCAGCCAGACGGTGAACCATGAAAGCAAGTCGTTCCCTGGCGGATCGACCAGCCGCGATTATCTGACGACGGGCATTCGCGGAACGCTGACCAGTGACTGGGCCCGCCACGCTTTGACCATCACCGGCGACGGTGCCTACCAGCGCAACCTGGGTGGCAGTAGTGCTGGCGAAGAGCCGACCGCCAATATCGCCGCCGACCTGCGTCTCGATCTCGGCGATGGCACGCAAGCCAATTTGACGGCGGGCTATGCCTTCAGCCGTGAGGACACCAATGATCCGAACGCCGTTTCCGGCGCGTCCGTGCAGGGCGGCGAACATATTTTCACCGGCGGCGCGTCCGTCGAGCGCAATGTCGGCATCCTCAAAGCGCTCGCCGCGCTCGACCTGTCGCGCACCGTCTATACGGATGCCAAAGGCATAAACGGCCAATCGATTAGCCTCAGCGACCGCGACCGTTACGGCGCTGGCTTGCGTGGCCGGTTGGGTTACGAGCTTTCCCCTGCCCTCATACCTTTTCTGGAAGCGACGGCGTCGCTCACCAATTATGACCAGACGCGGGACAATACCGGCTATGAGCGCTCGTCCCAGACCTATGGTGCAAAGGTCGGCGCGCAGATCGATCTCGGCGAAAAGCTGAAGGGCGAAGCTGCCGTCGGCTATCTGCGCAAGGAATATGACGACAACCGCTTGTCCGCCATCAATGCTCTGTCGCTGGACAGCACGCTCGTCTGGTCACCGCAACGCGGCACCGATGTCAGCCTTGGCCTGCGCACCACCATCGAAGATTTCGCGGGCGGCCCCATCGGCGGCTGGATTTCGCGTGAACTGATCGTCGGTCTGACCCAGCAATTGCGTAGCGATCTGGTGGCCAAACTGACCGCCGGTCTGGAGCGCCGCTCCTACCTCACCTCTTCTATCGAGGACCAGACGGAATATGCGCTGGGCGCTGGACTGACCTGGAGCATCAACCGCTACCTCGATCTGACCACCGACATCACCTACGAAACCACGCCCGTGACCGACAACAGCACATGGCGGATCGGCGCGGGTCTGACCCTGAAGCGCTAAAACGAAAAATCCCGGCACGAGGCCGGGATTCAGGGAAGACACAGCTTCAACTCTTGCTGGACGTCATCCTCGGCCTTGTGCCGAGGATCTAACGAACCACAAGATCCGACGTGGTCAGATCCTCGGGACAAGCCCGAGGATGACGGAGATTCTGGATGCTGCCATATGAACCCAGTCCCCTGTGCGGTCTGGATTGCGGTCAGGCGGCAACCAATCACTTCAAGCGGCTAACCAGCGCCTTCAACGGCTCTTCGATGGACGGGCGAATGTCTGCACGTTCCAGAGCGAAGGCCAGATTGGCGAGAATGAAGCCGTCCTTGGCGCCGCAGTCGAAGGTTTCGCCATCGAAGCGGTAACCGGCAAATTCCTGGCTCTTGGCAAGCGAGAGCATGCCGTCCGTCAGCTGGATTTCGTTACCGGCACCACGTTCCTGATTTTCGAGAATGTCGAAAATTTCAGGCTGCAGAATGTAGCGGCCGTTGATGTAGAAGTTCGATGGCGCTGTTCCCTTGGCAGGCTTTTCCACCATTTCGGTGATCTTGAAGCCTTCGCCAACGGTTTCGCCAACACCGACGATGCCGTATTTATGCGTCTGGTCCGGCGCGCATTCCTGCACCGCAATCACGTTGCCGCCGGTCTGGTCGTAAAGATCGACCATGCCCTTGAGGCAGCTTTTCTGCGAATGCATGATCATGTCAGGCAAGAGCACAGCGAACGGCTCGTCGCCGACGATATCGCGTGCGCACCATACCGCGTGGCCAAGGCCGAGCGGCACCTGCTGGCGCGTGAAGCTGGCCGTGCCCGCCTTGGGCAAAAGTCCGGCAAGCAGGGTCAGTTCGGCATTCTTGTTGCGCTCACGCAACATCTGCTCCAGTTCGAACTGAATGTCGAAGTAGTCTTCGATCACCGCTTTTCCACGACCTGTTACGAACACGAAATGCTCGATACCGGCCTCAGCGGCTTCATCCACCACATATTGGATGACCGGCTTGTCGACCACGGTCAGCATTTCCTTCGGAACAGCCTTTGTTGCAGGCAGGAAACGCGTTCCAAGACCCGCCACCGGGAAAACCGCTTTCCGAATTTTCTTCTGTTCTACCACACATTCCTCCTGAGAGACTCAACTGGATCAAAACTCGCCCACGACTTTGTTATGTCAAAAGTGGCAAACTTTTGTAAAGAGTGACGTTACCTTTGGTTAATGGTAAAGAATTTGTTGACTTTGAGTTGGTATTACATCGTGAAGCCCGATGCGTATCTCGCAATCGAAATGAAATTCGAGAGAAACGAAAGACTGCCGATGAAAAAGCTGATCCTTTCCCCCATCCGCTCGTACGTCCGCAAATTTGGCTGCATGGCATTTGCGGGTATCGCGATTGCCCTTGCGCCTGCACCCGCCAATGCGGATGCCGGTTTCCGACAGTGGATCAACCAGTTTTATGCCACGGCCGCCAAGGAAGGCATCAGCCAGTCCACCTACCAGAAGGCATTTGCCGGTGTGACCGAGCCGGACCCGGACGCCCTGCGCAAAGCCACCTTCCAGCCCGAATTCACCACCCAGATCTGGGATTACGTCGATAGCCGCGTGAACCCTTACACGGTGCGGATCGGCCGTGAAATGAAGATGAAGCATGCCACCACGCTCAACTGGATCGAGCGGAACTTCAAGGTGGACAAGCACATCATCCTCGCCATCTGGTCGATGGAATCCAATTACGGTGCGGTTTTGGAAAAGCCGGAACGCCTGCACAACATTCCGCAGGCGCTGGCAACGCTTGCCTATTCCGACCCCAAGCGCGGCAAATTTGCCCGCACACAGCTGATTGCAGCGCTTAAGATTCTTCAAAATGGCGACGTGACGCCAAAGCAACTGACCGGCTCCTGGGCTGGCGCCATGGGCCACACGCAGTTCATTCCCACCAGCTACCTGCTTTACGCGGTGGATGCGGATGGCAATGGCAAGCGCGACATCTGGCACTCCATTCCGGACGCCTTGGCGACCGCTGCTAACCTGCTGGCCAAGAATGGCTGGGAGCCAGGCAGAACCTGGGGTTATGAAACGGCTGTTCCCAATGGCGGCGCACGCTATGAGGGCCAGACGAAATCCATGGCCGAATGGCAGAAGCTGGGCTTCGCCCGCCCCAATGGCAAGGGCTTTCCACGCGGCTCCGACCGCGCCATGCTGAAGATGCAGGGCGGATCCAATGGCCCCGGCTTCCTGATGACGAAGAACTTCTTCACCATCAAGAAATACAATGCCTCCGACAGCTACGCGCTGGCCGTTGGTCTGCTGGCAGACGAGATCGCCGGTTTTGGCGGCATGCAGCAATCCTGGCCACGTCCGGAAAACACGCTCGACATCAAGGAAAAATTCGAGCTGCAGACGCGCATGAAGGAACTTGGCTATTATGATGGTGAGGTCGATGGCAATTTCGGCTCCGGCTCCAAGGCTGCCATCAGCGCCATCCAGAAGCGCATGGGCATGGAAAACGACGGCGAACCATCCCGCAGGCTGCTGCGCGCCCTGCGCAATTGACAGGACCCGCGGGCGGGACCAGAATTAGAAAAACATAAAGAACCGTCCGGGAGGTTCACGCCGTGGTGAAGATTACGATTGGCAATATGCCGAGCAACGGAGCCGGTCGTCTCGTATCGAAAGAGGACAAGCGCTCCTCAGTCATCCTCGGGTTCGCCCCGAGGATCGGCACTCCATGGGCAGCAAGCTTCAGGCTATTTACACGGCGTGGCGCGGCGGTGGCCCTCTCGCTTGTCATCTGCCTGCCTATCGTTTCCGATAACGCATATGCGCAGGACGCCAGAGAGCGGCGCACCCTGTTCGACATGCTGTTTGGCGGCCCGAATATGCGGGATGACCGCATGTATGCACCCGACCGCAGCCAGCCGAGAATGCGCAGACAGCAGCCGCCAAGGGACAGCCGCGCCGTCATTCGCCCGCAAACACCACGCAAGACCCCATCCGTGGTGCAGATGCGCACGACACCGCCAGCCCCGGTGGAAAAGCTGGAAAATGCCCGCCGCGTTCTGGTCATCGGTGACTTTCTCGCGGGCGGCATGGGCGAAGCGCTGGTCTCCACCTTCCAGAGCTCACCTGCCATCACCGTGGATGTCCGCTCCAACGGCTCTTCAGGCCTTGTCCGCACGGATTATTACGACTGGTTCGCCAACCTGCCGCAATTCCTGAAAGAAACCAGCCCGGCCACCATCGTCATCATGATGGGCTCCAACGATCGCCAGCAGATGGTGATTGGCGACACTAAGGAAAAATACGGCAGCGATATCTGGTTCAAGGAATATGAGCGCCGCATCGATGCGCTTATCGCGCTCGCCAAGCGCCAACAGGTGCCCGTCCTCTGGGTCGGCCTGCCAGCCTTCCAGTCTCCATCGCTCACCGCAGACTTCGTCGGCTTCAACCGCCTTTACCGCAGCCATATTGAAAAGGCGGGCGGCGAATTCGTGGATGTCTGGGACGGCTTCGTGGATGAGGCGGGTAAATTCGTAACGACAGGCTACGACGTCAACGGTCAGCAAGCGCGCCTGCGCGAAGCCGATGGCATCGGCATGACCCAGGCCGGCAAGCAGAAGCTCGCCTTCTATGTGGAAAAATTCGTCCGCCGCCATCTGGATGGCGCAGGCCCCGACCTGATGAAGCTAGACGGCAGCAACCTGCCCGCCCTCACCTCGCTTCCAGCGCTTGGCATCGACGCCCAACAAGTCCGCACCCAGCCCATCAGCCTGACAGACCCTGACCTCGACGGCGGAGACGTCCTGCTAGGCGGCAAAACGCCCCCCAAACTCACCGTCACCGAATCCCCCCGCGAAAAGCTCACCAAACGCGGCCTGATGGACGACGCCCCACTTGGCCGCGTGGATGATTACCGCATGCCAGCCCCTGCTGAGACCGCGGCGAAGTAGAACCGCAATCTAAAAATCGCATTGACTCTTCACACTTCATGTTGGCATAATTGCCAACATGAAGGCCGAAAAATTGCTGCATGGCAAACGCATTTTACGAGACGGCTCGATCATTGAAATGATCGTCTGGAAGCTGCCATCACCCGTTATTGGAAGTGAGCACATTTACAAATACCGCTTATTTTTCGGCAAAAACGGAGTGCGTATTGTTTGCTTCGACAATGAGCGCGGAAAAGGCGATCATTGTCACCTGGATGGCCGCGAAAAACCCTACGCATTCACAAGCGTTGAACAATTGCGAAACGATTTTCTCGCAGAAGTAACGAAGAGGCTGACGTCATGAACAAAGCACTCATTCAAATCCGGAAAGATGATGATGAACTCGCGGCAATCGCGGATATGGGCAAACGGTTCGTGGATGCCTGGAAAACCGGAACGCGACAGGAACCAGTCTCTGTCTTGACCTTCTCGTCACCGGCCCAACTCTTCAGTGTTATCTCGCCGAAACGATGGGAACTCATCGAGAAATTGCAAAAGATTGGGCCGAGTACGATCAGAGGGGTCGCCCGTTCCCTGGAGCGGGATGTAAAGCGTGTTCACGAGGATATCTCCTCTCTTATGGAATGGGGACTCGTTGAAAAAAACGAAAGCGAACTAATCTTTGTGCCATTCGATGAAATAGAAGCCGATTTCGTGCTGAAAGCATCGAAAGCGGCCTGATCCTTCATCACGAAATATTAAAGCCGGAACGATCCCTAGGCGGCTAATGTTAACTCCGCGCGAGGCATGACGCCTCGAAATGATGGATATGAGGAGTAAACATCATGGCCCACCAAGGTGGTACACACGAGCAGCATGGCAAAGCTGGTCAAAAATCCGGCAAAACCAGCGACACCAAAAGCGCATCATCCACTTCCGGCGCTGACATGAAGAGCGGCAAACAAGGCGGCTCTCACGACCAGCAGATGAAGGCCGGTCAGCAGAGCCACAAAGACAAGCATTGATTTTTTCGTTTGAATGATCCCCGTTTGTTGGCGGGATCATAGTGAGAACAAAAGGCGGCCATTTGGCCGCCTTTGTCATATTCAGCGCGGCAGCACGGAGCTGCCCATCAAGGCTTCATCGATGGCGCGCGCTGCCTGACGGCCTTCTCGGATGGCCCATACGACGAGCGACTGGCCACGGCGGACGTCGCCTGCGACCCACATCTTGTCGACCGAGGTCTTGTAGTCCTTGTCATTGGCAACGACGTTGGTGGAGCCGCGACGGTCGGTGTTGAGCGTCAGCTTTCCGTCCATCTCTTTCAAAACGCCATCGGTGGCAGGGCCGGAGAAACCGATGGCGATGAAAGCGAGATCGGCCTTGATGATGAATTCCGTGCCAGCAATCGGCTTGCGGCGATCATCCACCTGGCAGCACTTCACGCCTGTCAGCACGCCATCCTCGTCACCGACGAATTCGAGCGTCGCGACCTGGAATTCGCGGGCGGCACCTTCTGCCTGCGAGGAGGACGTACGCATCTTGGTGGCCCAATAGGGCCAGACGGCGAGCTTGTCTTCCTTCTCAGGCGGCATTGGGCGGATGTCGAGCTGGGTGACCTTGACCGCACCCTGACGGAACGCCGTGCCGACGCAGTCCGATGCCGTATCGCCACCACCGACGACGACGACATGCTTGCCACCGGCCAGGATAGGGTCCGATGGCCAACCAACGCTGTCGATGTTTTCGCGACCAACGCGGCGGTTCTGCTGCACGAGATAGGGCATGGCATCGTGAACGCCATGGAATTCCGTGCCGCCAATGCCAGCCGGACGCGGTGTTTCCGAGCCGCCACAATAAAGCACGGCATCATGGTCGGCGAGCAGTGTTTCGACCGTCATATCGACACCGACATTGACGCCGTAATGGAAGGTGACGCCCTCGCCCTTGATCTGCTCGACACGGCGGTCGATGAAGTTCTTCTCCATCTTGAAGTCTGGAATACCATAGCGAAGCAAGCCGCCGGCCTTGGATTCACGCTCGAAGACGTGGACATCATGGCCCGCACGACCCAACTGCTGGGCAGCGGCCAAACCGGACGGGCCCGAACCGATGATCGCGACCTTCTTGCCGGTGTGAACCGTTGCAGGCTTCGGCACGATGAAGCCAAGCTCATAGGCCTTGTCGGCAATGGCCTGCTCGACCGTCTTGATCGCAACCGGTGCATCTTCGAGGTTCAGCGTGCAGGCTTCCTCGCAGGGTGCGGGACAGACACGGCCGGTGAACTCCGGGAAGTTGTTGGTGGAATGAAGGTTGCGGATCGCCTCTTCCCAGTTGTTGTTATAGACCAGATCGTTCCAGTCGGGGATCTGGTTGTGAACCGGGCAACCGGTCGGGCCATGGCAATAGGGAATGCCACAGTCCATGCAGCGCGCCGCCTGCTTCTGCACTTCCGGGTCCGACATGGGAATGGTGAATTCCCGGAAATGGCGAATACGATCCGACGCCGGCTGATACTTGCCAACCTGACGATCGATCTCCAGAAAACCTGTAACCTTGCCCATGTTATATCCTCACATCAAAGCAGGGCACCCGTCGGGCCCCAGTACCAATAAGCGCCGCCCACGGCTGCTCCCAGTACGATGAACTCAAGTCTGATCTCGCCATTCGCCCAATACGTCGCCGCAGGAACGGCGACCGCAATTATCAACGAGATCAGTCGGTGTAGTGTTCTCATGCGGCGGATTACTCCGCCGCCACGCCCATCTTCATCCGTTCCATATCCTCAAGCGCACGGCGGTATTCGACCGGCATGACCTTGCGGAATTTCGGGCGGAACTCGCTCCAGCGGTCGAGGATGTCCTTGGCGCGGTTGGAGTTGGTGTAGTGGAAGTGGTTGGAGATCATCTGGTAGAGGCGCTCCTCGTCGTGGCGCGTCATGTCTTCGGAGACGTCCACACGTCCCTTGTGCATGAGGTCGCCGCCGTGATGGTGCAGCTTTTCCAGCATGTCGTCTTCTTCCGGCACCGGCTCCAGCTCGACCATGGCCATGTTGCACCGCTTGGCGAAATCGCCCTGCTCATCCAACACATAGGCCACGCCACCGGACATGCCAGCTGCGAAGTTGCGGCCTGTTTCACCCAAGACAACGACGATACCGCCCGTCATATATTCGCAGCCATGGTCGCCCACGCCTTCGACAACGGCGATGGCACCGGAGTTGCGCACGGCGAAACGTTCACCCGCCACGCCACGGAAATAGCACTCGCCGGTGATGGCACCATAAAGAACGGTGTTGCCAACGATGATCGAGTTTTCCGCAACGATACGGGCATTTTCCGGCGGACGGACGATGATACGGCCACCTGACAGACCCTTGCCGACATAGTCGTTGCCGTCGCCCACCAGATCGAAGGTGATGCCGCAGGCAAGGAACGCGCCGAAGGACTGACCAGCCGTGCCGCGCAGCAGCACGTGGATGGTATCGTCCTTCAGGCCCTTATGGCCCCAACGCTTAGCCAGCGCGCCCGAAAGCATCGCACCGGCAGAGCGGTCGACGTTCTTGATCGGTACTTCGAAAACAACCGGCTCGCGGTTTTCGAGAGATGGCATCGACTTCTCGATCAGCTTGCGATCAAGAATATCGTCAATCGGGTGCTTCTGGCGCTCGGTCCAGTAGGTGGCTTCCTTCGGCGCATCGACTTTGTGGAAGATACGGCTGAAATCGAGCCCCTTGGCCTTCCAGTGGGCGAGCATCTCATCCTTTTCGAGCAGTTCGGAAGCGCCGATGATCTCGTCCAACTTGGATACGCCAAGCGAGGCCAGGATTTCGCGCACTTCTTCGGCCACGAAGAAGAAGTAGTTGATGACGTGTTCCGGCGTGCCCTTGAAGCGTTTGCGCAGAACCGGATCCTGCGTGGCAACGCCCACCGGGCAGGTGTTGAGGTGGCACTTGCGCATCATGATGCAGCCAGCCGCAATCAGCGGAGCCGTTGCAAAGCCAAACTCGTCGGCTCCCAGCAACGCGCCGATGATGACATCGCGGCCCGTCTTCAAGCCACCATCCACTTGCAGCGCAATGCGCGAACGAAGACCGTTCATGACAAGCGTCTGCTGCGTTTCGGCAAGGCCGATTTCCCATGGAGAACCGGCGTGCTTGAGCGAGGTGAGCGGAGACGCACCCGTACCGCCATCGAAACCGGAGACGGTGATGTGGTCCGCACGCGCCTTGGCAACGCCAGCCGCAACCGTGCCGACGCCGACTTCGGAGACGAGCTTCACGGAAACATCAGCTTCCGGGTTGACGTTTTTCAGGTCGTAGATCAGCTGCGCCAGATCTTCGATGGAATAGATGTCATGGTGCGGTGGCGGCGAGATGAGGCCGACGCCCGGTGTGGAGTGGCGGGTCTTGGCAACCGTTGCATCCACCTTGTGGCCGGGCAGCTGTCCGCCTTCGCCGGGCTTGGCACCCTGCGCGACCTTGATCTGCAGCATATCGGCATTGACGAGATATTCCGTCGTTACACCGAAGCGACCGGATGCGATCTGCTTGATGGCGGAGCGTTCCGGGTTCTGCTGACCGTTCAGCAGCGGCAGGTAACGGTCGGATTCTTCGCCGCCCTCACCCGTGTTCGACTTACCGCCGATACGGTTCATGGCAATGGCGAGCGTCGTGTGCGCTTCGCGGCTGATGGAGCCGAAGGACATGGCACCAGTGGAGAAGCGCTTGACGATTTCGACGGCAGGTTCGACCTCATCGACAGAGATCGGCTTGCGGCCCAGCGCTTCTGCACCCTTCACCTTGAACAGACCGCGAATGGTGTTCATGCGCAGGTTGGTGTCGTTCACCATCTCCGCGAATTCGCGGTAACGCTCCTGGCTGTTGCCACGCACGGCGTGCTGCAGGGTGGCAACCGCATCCGGGCTCCAGGCATGGCTTTCGCCACGCATGCGGTAGGCATATTCACCACCAATATCCAGCGTGCTGGCGAGGATCGGGTCCTTGCCGAAGGCGTCTGTGTGACGCGATACGGTTTCCTCGGCAATTTCCGTCAGGCCAACGCCTTCGATTTGCGTGGCGGTGCCGAAGAAATATTGCTCGATGAACTCAGAGGACAGACCGATGGCGTCGAAAATCTGCGCGCCGCAATACGATTGGTAAGTGGAAATGCCCATCTTGGACATGACCTTGAGAATGCCCTTACCGACTGCCTTGATGTAGCGATAGACGACTTCATCGTCGGAGACTTCCTTCGGAAACGCATTGTGCTTGTGCATATCCAGAAGCGTATCGAAGGCGAGATAGGGGTTGATGGCTTCGGCACCATAACCGGCTAGCAGGCAGAAATGGTGCACTTCGCGCGGCTCGCCGGTTTCGACGACGAGGCCGACCGAGGTGCGCAGACCCTTGCGGATGAGGTGGTGGTGGACGGCAGCGGTTGCCAGCAGCGCGGGGATCGCGATACGGTCAGGCCCGAGCTGACGGTCGGAGAGAACGATGATGTTGTAACCGCCGCGAACAGCGGATTCCGCACGCTCGCACAGGCGGTCCAGCATTTCGGGCATGCCTTCGGCACCGCGCTCCACATCATAGGTGAAGTCCAGCGTCTTGGTATCGAAGCGGTCTTCCGTGTGGCCGATGGAGCGGATCTTTTCCAGATCGCCATTGGTCAGGATAGGCTGGCGCACTTCCAGACGCTTGGCGCGGGCGGCACCTTCGTGGTCGAGAATGTTCGGGCGCGGACCGATAAAAGACACCAGGCTCATCACCAGCTCTTCGCGGATCGGGTCGATCGGCGGGTTGGTGACCTGCGCGAAGTTCTGCTTGAAATAGGTGTAAAGCAGCTTCGACTTGGACGACATGGCCGAAATCGGCGTATCCGTGCCCATAGAGCCGATGGCTTCCTGACCGGTGGTGGCCATGGGCGACATCAGCAACTTGGTGTCTTCGCTGGTATAACCAAAGGCCTGCTGACGGTCGAGCAGCGACACGTCACGACGCAGCGCGCGCGGCTCGACGGGCTTCAGGTCTTCCAGGATCAGCTGGGTGCGGTCCAGCCATGTGCGGTAAGGATGCTTGGCGGCAAGCTCGTGCTTGACGTCCTCGTCGGAAACGATGGAGCCCTTTTCCATGTCGATCAACAGCATCTTGCCCGGCTGCAAGCGCCACTTCTTGATAATGCGCTCCTCCGGCACCGGCAAGGTGCCAGCTTCGGACGCCATGATGATGCGGTCATCGTCGGTGACGAGGTAACGGGCTGGACGCAGGCCGTTACGGTCCAGCGTCGCGCCAATCTGCTTGCCATCGGTAAAGGCAACGGCAGCCGGGCCATCCCATGGCTCCATCAGCGCTGCGTGGTATTCGTAGAATGCCTTGCGTTCCGGCGACATGGATTGGTTGCCAGCCCACGCCTCGGGGATCAGCATCATCACGGCATGCGCCATGGAGTAGCCGCCGCGCACGAGGAATTCGAGCGCGTTATCGAAGCAGGCGGTGTCCGACTGTCCTTCATAGGAAATCGGCCAGAGCTTGGAAATGTCTTCGCCGAACAGCGGCGAGGCAACGGAAGCCTGACGCGCCGCCATCCAGTTGACATTGCCGCGCAGCGTGTTGATTTCGCCGTTATGGGCAACCATGCGGTATGGGTGTGCCAGCTTCCAGGATGGGAAGGTGTTGGTCGAGAAACGCTGGTGGACGAGCGCCACGGCAGACTCGAAGCGCGGATCGGCCAGGTCCTTATAATAGGCGCCGACCTGATAGGCCAGGAACATGCCCTTGTAGACGATGGTCGAAGACGACAGCGAAACCGGGTAGAAATCCTGCGCTTCCTTGCCGCCGCCAGCGTCATAAATGCGGTTGGACAGAACCTTGCGGATCAGGAACAGCTGCCGCTCGAACTCGGCATTGGTCGCGGCATCACGGCCGGCACCAATGAAGACCTGAACATGGTGCGGCTCGGTCGCGGCAATGTCGGGCGCCTTGGAGAGCGAAGAGTTATCGACCGGCACATCTCGGAAACCGAGGAACTGCTGCCCCTCCTCGCCAATCACATCGATGATGACCTTCTTGTAGTGCTCGATCTGGGCTGCATCACGCGACATGAAGATATGGCCGACGGCATATTCGCCAGCCTTAGGCAGTGTTACGCCCTGCTTTGCCATTTCTTCGCGGAAGAACTTGTCGGGGATTTGCACCAGAATGCCCGCGCCATCGCCCATCAGGGGATCGGCACCGACAGCACCACGGTGGGTCAGGTTTTCGAGAATGAACAGGCCATCCTTGACGATCTGGTGGGACTTCTGACCCTTCATATGCGCCACGAAGCCGACGCCGCAGGCATCATGTTCCTTGCGCGGATCATAAAGACCCTGCTTTTCAGGCAGACCACCAATCGTTGCGCGCGGAGCAGCAGCCTGCGGCTGAGCGTCCGTCGGACAGTCGTTGGTCAACATCGCCGCGGCGTTTTCGCCTTCCAGCTTGATCGTCATGTTTCGTCCCTCCTGCAACAGGTTGCATGGCTTCACGCAGTGAGGCGGACACTCGACCTCCCCTCCGTTTCCGACTAGAGGTTTCGCGTCCGCTTGTCAATTTAGGACAGCAATACTGTCTCAATTTCGGTTGGATTTTGACAGAAACGACCGCGCTCTGCAAGTCCACCGCACCATTTTATAAACACACAAAATGACGCTAAATGTCTCGAGCAGGAATCTTTGCGCAATTTTCTTCCAGCAAAAAGACGAAATCATTGCTTTCATTGCCTGATTTGCGTTCCCGACGATAAGGCCATAAAACGACAATCGTTTGGCACGACAGCCACTCCCGCCCATCGTCAACTCATCGAAAGTGCAGACCCATGTTTTTTGCTTCCGACAATTGGGCAGGCGCCCACCCCGCCATCAATGAGCGGCTGATGAAGGAATCCACCCGCTTTGCCGCCGCCTATGGCACTAGCGAACTGGACCGCGCCATCGAGAAGCGCTTCAACGAAATTTTCGAACGCGAAGTCGCCGTCTTCTTCGTCGGCACCGGCACGGCTGCCAACTCACTGGCCATGGCCAGCGTTGCCCGTCCCGGCGGCATCGCTTTTTGCCACTCCGAAGCCCACGTTATCGAAGACGAATGCGGGGCGCCGGTCTATTTTTCCAACGCCTCGCGCCTGATGCCTGTCGCTGGACCCAACGGCAAGATGCTGCCGAAGAACCTCGAAGCTGCCATCGGTCGCTTCCCGCCCGGCTCCATCCATCAGGGCCAGCCCATGCTGGTCACGCTGACGCAGGCGACAGAGCAAGGCACCGTGTACGAACTCGATGAAATCGACGCCATCTCGAAAATCGCCAAAAATGCCGGTGTCCCCTTGCACATGGACGGCGCACGTTTCGGCAATGCCATGATGGCGCTGGGCACAACGCCCGCCGAAATGACCTGGAAGCGCGGCGTCGATATTCTCTCCTTCGGCGCGACGAAAAACGGTTGCTGGTGCGCGGAAGCCATCGTCTACATGGACCCGAAAACGGCAGAAGACCTGCCCTTCATCCGCAAGCGTTCGGCCCAGCTTTTCTCCAAGACCCGCTTCATGGCCGCGCAATTCGATGCGTATTTCATGGACGACCTCTGGCTGGAACTGGCCGCCCACGCCAACGCCATGGCGACGCGCCTGCGCGACGGCCTGTCGGCCTCCAACAGCGCACGGCTGGCGTGGCCGACGCAATCCAACGAGCTTTTCGTGGTGCTGAACAAGGACAAGGCAAAGGCTGCCAAAGAGGCGGGTGCCAGCTTCTACGACTGGCCCGTTCCACACGACATGCCGGAACCCCTCGGCGACAACGAACAGCTCATCCGCCTCGTCACCAGCTTTGCGACGCTGGAAAATGACGTGGATGATTTCCTGCGGATTTGCGGGGCTTCGTAAAAACTCCCTTCGTCAAATTCAAATATAGGCTTGAAGTTATATAATTTGAAAGTTATATTTCATGACGTGGCGTGTGGAATTTGACGAGGATTTCGCGAACGAGTTCGGCGCATTCGAAGCGGAGGTGAAAATCGAGCTTCGTGCGCAGGTGAATGTTTTAAAAATCCATGGCCCCTCCTATGGGCGGCCACGGGTCGATACATTGAAAGGCTCCAAACACGCCAATATGAAGGAATTGCGGTTCGATGCTGCAGACGGCGTCTGGAGAGTTGCCTTTGCTTTCGATCCATCCCGAAACGCCGTTTTTCTCGTGGCCGGAGACAAATCCGGCGTCAGCGAGCGGCGTTTCTATAAAAAGCTGATCAAGACAGCCGATATGCGTTTCGACGCGCATTTGCAGCGGCTGAAAAAAGAGTGAGAAAAGGCTATGCCCATTTCCGCAGACGACGTTTTCAACGCGACCATGTCACCCGATGAGATCGAAGCTTCAGACCGCCGGACGCGGGAACTGCTCGACGAATACGATACCTTGCAAAAACTGCGCAAGGCGCGCGCGCTGACCCAGGAAACCGTCGCCAAGAAGATGGGAACCAAGCAAGTGTCCGTCGCACAGTTGGAAAAGCGCTCCGACCTTCTGCTGTCCACCCTGCGCGGGTATGTGCGCGCACTCGGCGGCGAGTTGGACCTTGTTATCCGTTTTGAAGGACACGACCCTGTCGTGCTGGCCGGTTTTGGAGAGGACAGTGAGACGCCATCGACGGAAAAACGTCCCCGCAAACGTCCATCATCTGCCACAGCAGCTTAAACGCCCGGCACCATGCCCTTCGCCATGACCAGCTTCGACAGCGCCTCGACCAGTTCCGCATCCGCGCCTTTCCTGGGCTGAAGCACGAACTCCACATCTTCCAACACCGGCAGCGCGCCCTTGGGCAGTTCGCGCAATCCCGAAGGCGCCATGCTGCGCGGCTGCACGAGAACGCCCATCCCCGCGCGCGCGGCGGCAGTCAAACCGCTGAGGCTGGCGCAGGTGCAGACGATGCGCCAGGCGACACCGGCGCGGTCGAGCGCCTCTTGAGCTGCCTTGCGGGTGATGCTGGGCGGTGGGAAGGCGATGAGTGGCAGGGCGTTTTCGCGGGACAGCACGGCATCCGGGTCTTTTGCCAGCCACACCAGAGGTTCGCGATAGAGGAAGTGGCCGAGCTGGTCGCCCAGCCGCCGTTTGGCCAGCACCACATCCAGCTCGCCATTGTCCTGCATTTCGTAGAGAGAGCCGCTCAGCGCCACCGTCAGCTCCAGATCGACCAGCGGATAGAGCCGTGTGAACTCTTCCAGAATAACCGTGAGGCGGCTTGCGACGAAATCTTCGGAGACGCCGAGACGCAGACGGCCACGCAGCCTACTTTCCCCGAAAAGGGCTGAGACCTTGTTGTTGATATCCAGCATGTTGCGGGCATACCCCAGCAGCGCCTCGCCCTCCGGTGTCAGGCGAACACGGTGGGTGTCACGCGCGATCAATCGCTGACCGAGAAAGGCCTCCAGCCGCTGAATATGCTGGCTGAGCGTCGATTGGCCGATGCCCAACCGCTCGGCGGCATGGGTGAAACTCATGGTCTGTTCCAGCGTTACGAAGCTGGCAAGGTGCTGAAGATTGAGCATCGTTATCTCACATTGTGATAACTGTTAGTTTTTGCATCTCATTTCATGATGAGCGATACTGCACGCCAGTTCAATACAAAACCGGAAAAACGAAAGCACGCCGCCATGAGCCGCTTCCTGCCCGATCGCTTCACCATGATGCTGGTCGCCACCGTTATTATCGCTTCGCTCCTGCCTGTCAGCGGGCAAGCCGCCGATTACTTCGGCATCGCCACCAAATGTGCAATTGCGCTTCTGTTCTTTTTGCATGGCGCAAGGCTATCTCGGGATGTGGTGATTGCAGGTGTTCTGCACTGGCGTCTGCATCTGGTCATTCTGCTGGTCACCTTCGGCCTGTTTCCGCTGATCGGAGTCGGCCTGGGTTACATTCCGCAGAGCATTCTGCCTGCCCCGCTTTACATGGGTGTGTTGTTTCTGTGCGTGCTGCCATCCACCGTGCAGTCTTCCATCGCTTTCACTTCCATGGCGGGCGGAAATGTTCCGGCGGCGATTTGCGCGGCGTCGGCATCGAATATTTTCGGCATGTTTTTGACGCCGCTGCTCGTTGGCTTTCTGTTTACAGTCGGCGGCCATGGCGGCGGATTTTCACTGGATGCCTTTGCGCAAATCTTCCTGCAATTGCTGCTGCCCTTCATTCTGGGTCAGGCCTTGCAGCCATGGATCGGCGACTGGATTCGTGCGCGCAAAAAGCTACTGGCACCGGTTGATCGCGGCTCTATCCTGATGGTCGTCTATCTGGCTTTCAGTGAAGCAGTCATCGAAGGCATCTGGCACCAGTTTACGCTGCGCGACATCGGCGTTGTCATCGGCATCGACATGGCCCTGCTCATCCTCGTCCTGTGCATCACCATGTTCGGCAGCCGTCTCGTCGGCTTCAAGAAGGAAGACGAAATTACCATCACCTTCTGTGGCTCCAAGAAAAGCCTGGCGAGTGGCGTGCCCATGGCAGGTGCCATTTTTGCAGGCCAGAGCATTGGTGCCATCGTGCTGCCGCTGATGCTGTTTCACCAGATACAGTTGATGGCCTGCGCCGTGATTGCGCAGCGTTATGCGAACAAAGCCAAAGACATCGAAACGAAGAAAGCCGCCGAGATCGCACTGGCATCGGAACAAACAAAAACGGCCCTGCAATGAGGGCCGTTTCGTCAGGCTATGCCGGAGGGCTTAGTTGACCTGAGCAGGCGTTACCTGCGCTTCGATCTGCTTTGGCTCGTCCGTCACGTCTGAAACAATCGCAATGCGGCGCGGTTTCATGGCTTCGGGAATGTTGCGCAGAAGATCGATGTGCAGCAGGCCGTTCTTCAGCGAAGCGTTCTGCACCTCTACGTGGTCGGCAAGCTGGAAGCGGCGCTCGAAGGCGCGCTTGGCAATGCCGCGATAGAGGAATTCGCCTTCGCTTTCCTTGGTCTCATCAGCCTTTTCAGCCTTGACGGTCAGAACATTGGCGCGGGATTCGATGCTGAGTTCGTTTTCATCGAAACCGGCCACCGCCATGGTGATGCGGTAGGCGTTCTCGCCGGTGCGCTCTATGTTATAGGGCGGGTAGGCTTGTGCCTGTTCGGGCTGGCCAAGGCCATCGAGCATGGAGAAGAGACGGTCGAAACCGACCGTGGAGCGGTAGAGTGGGGAAAAATCAACGTGACGCATGGTGTCCTCCTTATGAGCGACTGTTTGCGGTTATGGCCCTCACCCCGTACTGGCGATGAGTGGCCGGACACGGTCCCGTTCTGGCGACCGTGACAAAGAGATGGGAAGGCATTTGGGCAAGTTCAAGAGTTTTAGCGACCCGGAATGCGCCTGAACGACAACTGAACGAATGGTTCTGAAATCGTTCAGTTTGGCGGCGATATGAATCGACACATCGGAGGCCATCTCCGGCGGCAGAAGTGTAACGTCCCTTCTTCTTCTGTCATCTTCGCCGGAACCGCGACTGCTAAGCCCGACGGTTCCGGCAATTTTTCCTTCGACGTGCCAAGACTTTTCCTTTGACGAGTGAGGACGCGCAACTTATCCCGTTCTGAACCATCTCGTCAGTGCCAAGTCGGAAACCCCATCCATGACCGAAGCCATATTATACGCGACCAAGGGCAACCCCGTGCCCGAGAACCATATCGCGGGCTATTTCACCGGTCATAAAAACAAAAAGCTGCGTTACGCGATTTTCCGCTCCAGTCATTCCGTGGCACGCGGCACCATCGTATTGCTGCATGGCCGCAACGAATGCATCGAAAAATATTTCGAGACCATCAACGATCTGACAGCCAAGGGCTTCTGGGTCGCGACCTTCGACACGCGCGGACAGGGCGGATCGGACCGGATGCTGAAAAAAGCCCATGCGGGCTATGTTCGGCGCTTCTCGGATTATCAGAAGGATGTTTCGCTGTTTCTGGAACAGGTCGTCCTGCCGGACACGCGCCTGCCCTTCTTTTTGCTGGCCCATTCCACCGGCGGGCTTGCCGCCCTTTCCATGGGGCCAGCGCTGTCCAACCGCATCGAGCGCATGGTGCTGAGCGCGCCCTTCATCACGTTGGGCGGGCAATCCCTGCCCAGCTGGTTCATCAAGCTCGTCGCGACATCGCTGAGCCTGATCGGTCTCGGCGGCGTTCAACTCGGCAAGGACCAGCGCGAACGGTCTTTCGATGACAATCCGCTGACATCCGACCCTGCCCGCTTTGCCCGCAATCTCGCAATCGGCACAGAGCATCCGGAACTTTTCATCGGTGCGCCGACGGCACGCTGGCTGTTCGAAGTGCTGAAAACAATGCCCTGGGTCACGAAACAGGACCATCTGACCAACATCACCGTGCCGACCCTGCTTCTGGCACCCATGCGCGATTCACTGACGCCCTATGCGGCGCAGGAGCAATTATCGCGAAATTTCCGTGCGGCACAACTCATCCCGGTCACAGGCGCACGGCACGAGCTCTTTCTGGAGCGCGATGTCTATCGCAACCAGGCCCTGGCCGCGATAGACGCTTTCTTTGCGCCGGAAGCTTAAGAGTGCGGGCTGGCGCCCGGCACATCGGTCAGTTTCCAATGCCTGCCTTGGCAACCAGAACCGGCTGCGCACGGTAATCTGCCGCAAACATCTTCTTCAGATTTTCGATCTTCGGCAGGTCGTTATAGACGATATAGGGATAGGTCGGATTGCTGGTCAGAAAATCCTGATGATAGCCTTCCGCAGGATAGAACGGCTTGTTCGGCTCTATCGTCGTGACAATGGGCGCATTGTAGATATGCGCCTTGTTCAGCTGCTCGATATAGGCCTTGGCCACACGCGCCTGCTCAGCATCGGTTGGAAACAGTGTCGAGCGGTATTGCGTCCCGGTGTCAGGCCCCTGCCGGTTCAGTTCCGTCGGGTCATGCGCCACCGAAAAATAGATTTGCAGCAGATGACCGTAGCTCACTTTGCGCGGATCAAAGGTAACCTTGACGGATTCCGCATGGCCGGTCTTGCCGCCGCTCACGGTCTCGTAACTGGCGGTATCCTTTGCGCCGCCCGCATAACCCGAAACGGCGTTCTCTACGCCCGCAACATGCTGGAACACGCCCTGCACGCCCCAGAAACAGCCACCGGCAAATATGGCCGTTTCCGTTGCTGCTGAACTTTTCTCATCCACCGCAGGCGCGGGGATTTTAAGCCCTTCCTGCGCGGATGCGATGTTGGTGGAAGATGCCAGCGCAGCGACAATCAGGCCAGCCCCGGCAAACGTTCTCACTGACTTGGATAGTGGAAATGCTCTGCGCATAACGGCCTCCTCAACCGGTGTGGAATGCATGACTGGAAGCCAGCATTCAAAAAAATCTGATGATAACCAGCGCATCAAGCGGAGGCTGGCCTGAATGTCATGGCAACGCCATTCATGCAGTATCTCAACCCTGTCGGCTTTGGCCCGTCGTTAAACACATGGCCCTGATGCCCGCCGCATTTGCCGCAGTGGACCTCCACCCGCTCCATGCCCAGCGATGCATCGCGTGTGGTGCCGACAGCATTGTCGAGAGGCTTCCAGAAACTCGGCCAGCCGGTTCCGCTTTCGAATTTAGTGTCGGATGAAAACAGCGCCTGATCGCAGGCGGCGCATAAAAACGTACCTTTGCGATGTTCCGCCAGCAACGGGCTGCTGCCCGGAAATTCCGTTCCCTCCTGCCGCAGCACGTTGAACTGCGCAGGCGTCAGCAGCTTGCGCCACTCACTGTCCGTATGGGTAACGGCAAAACTCTTGGACGATGCAGCCAGAATGGGTCGAACACCGCCAGAAAGATAACCCGCTGTAAAGACCGCCGCACCGGCCACAAGAAAATCGCGCCTGTCCATAATCATCACCTCCGCTTTGAAAATCGCGTCATGGTGACTCTTACGTGCCGGGGAGGATTAAGTTTCAGCTGGAACAAGCTTGCCGAGCCCGATTGGGTGACAAAAGCTTGAGGATCCGATCACATATCGGTGTTCACCTGAAGAAGACCAGACGCAAGCAGATTGCTGCGGTCAGCCCTGTCGCGAAGCGAAGGCATAAGGCTGGCGGCAGGGTTGCGGCCGCCAGCGATGTTCAAAGCGACAAAAGGACGAGTGCTCGTCACTCCATGCCAAGTGCAGCCATGTAGGTCTGCAGAATCGTTTCTTCTTCGATACGCTCGTTGGCGTCCTTCTTGCGCAGACGGATGATGGTGCGGATGGCCTTGGTGTCGTAGCCACGGCCCTTGGCTTCGCCCATCACGTCCTTGATGTCGCCCGAAATCGCGGCCTTTTCTTCTTCGAGACGCTCGATGCGCTCGATAAACTGGCGCAGTTCGGCGGCGGCAACGGTTTCGGTTGTGGCTGTTTCGTCCATTATCTTTTCCTTCACGGGTGGGGCTCTTTTACAAGGAGCCTCATGATTCAAAACTGGTGGAGGCCGAAGCCCGTAGCCGCACAGGCAGCCTAATTTTTCAGGATGGTGAACTGCCCGCCCAAAGCCGCCGCGTCAAGCCGTTTCCGATCTTGCGACCTTATTCCTTGGGCTTGTTTTGCTCGAATGCGACTTTCTGGGCATCGCTCGCTTCGCTTTGATGCAGATTTTTCCACACATCATAGGGCATTCCATAGACCATCTCGCGGGCGGCATCCTTGCTGATCTCGTGGCCCGCATCCTTTGCCGCATCCGCATACCAGTTGGACAGGCAGTTGCGGCAAAAACCGGCAAGGTTCATCAGGTCGATGTTCTGCACATCGCTACGCTCGCGCAAGTGCTTGAGCAGCCTGCGAAAAGCCGCTGCTTCCAACTCTGTCTTGTTGATATCGCCAACTTCGCTCATCGTACTCTCCGCTCTAGTAAGGTCCGGTCCGCGAGGCGAACTGCTGGTATTGGTGCAGTGTGGGATCATCATTCATTGCGGCAAAAATGGGAGCAAGGCGCTGCGCCCAGTCGGCAATCCCGGCCTCATCGCCGATCAGATCCTGCCGCACTTCCAGAAGTGCATGGGGAATGCCCTTGACCATGCAATGACGATACATGGTGTCGCCCTTGAGCGCTCCGTCATAGGGTTCATTATCCCCCACCAGAATGTCGCCCGCGGCCCGCAAGCGCCCAATCAGGGGCGTCACGGCGCGGTGGTCGGTGTCCCACAAAACCGCCGCATGCCAAGGGCGGGGCACGTCTTTCCAGAACGGTGTGTAGGAATGCAGCGAAAAGACCAGCGGCGCCTGGCCTGATTTATCGGCCACCTTGTCCAACACCGACCCCACGGCATTGTGATAAGGCCTGTGGAAGGTCCTCAGCCGCAAATCCCACTCGTCTTGGGTGATGGGATGATTGCCGGGAACGATCGCGCCATCGGAAATCTTCATAATGAGAGTGGGATCGTCCTCCCCACGATTGGGATCGATCAGCAAGCGGGAGAACCGGCTCATCACCGCTGGCACGCGCAATTGCGCGGCAAGCTTTCGCGTCAGGCCTTCAATGCCGATGTCGAAAGCGATGTGACGCTGAAAAGCGGCTTGCGGCAAGCCGAGATTACCGTAAGCTTGGGGCAGAAGGTTCGTGGCGTGATCTGCAAGCAGAACCATGCCTTTGTCATAATCGCCTTCTATGATTTCGTATGGCTGGAAGTCTGACATGTTTGATTTCTAAGGCCGATAAGGGAGAGACGCTTGATGGCATGGCTCGCCGCCACGCGCAAGTTAAGACGGCATCACAGCCACTCACAGCACCGCACACGGGATCCTACGGAAATATAATCGATTGAAGTCGCGTTGACTTTCTTGGGCGTCCGCGCCAAGAAGTGTTTTCATTTTATAACCATGGAATCCGGATGGAAGCCGTGCCACACACATTCTCCGCCCTCCTTGAAAAACACCGGCGCGCGTTACGCTTTTTCTCCGCAGCCGCCCTGTTCACCGCCCCGCTTCTTCTTGCAGAACCGGCTCTGGCGGATTTCCGCGTTTGCAACAGCACGCAGAACCTCGTCGGCGTCGCCATTGGCTACCGTGCGCAGGATGGCTGGGTTTCGGAAGGCTGGTGGCAGGTTCCTGCCTCCACCTGCGCCACTCTGATCGAGGGTGAGCTTCAGTCGCGCTATTATTATCTCTACGCCGAAGATGCCGCCCGTGGCGGCCGCTGGACCGGCGACGTCAACATGTGCGTCGCGGAAAACGAGTTCAAGATCAACGGCGTGGACGATTGTTATGCCCGTAGTTTCCAGCGAATGGGTTTCAAGGAATACGATACGGGTCGACAGGGAAGCTGGATGGTCCAGCTTTCGGACACGCCAGGTACACAGGAAAGTCAGAACTGATGAAGCGTAATCGCAAAGTCAAAATCCTTGCAACTCTCGGCCCGGCATCATCCGACGAGGCAATGATCGAGAAGCTCCATCTGGCTGGCGCCGATCTTTTCCGCATCAATATGAGCCATGCCAGCCACGACCTGATGCGCACGCTGATCCAGCGCATTCGCTCGGTCGAAAGCCGCGTTGGCCGTCCCATCGGCATTCTGGCCGACCTTCAGGGCCCCAAGCTTCGCGTCGGCAAGTTCGCAGACACCAAGGTCGATCTCGTCGCAGGTCAGACCTTTACACTCGACAACAATGAAGCACCGGGCGACAAGAACCGCGTCTTCCTGCCGCATCCAGAAATTCTCGAAGCCGTAAAGCCGGGCGACCGCCTGCTTATCGACGATGGCAAGCTGCATCTGCGCGCTGAAAAATGCGACGGCAAGAGCATCGTGACAACCGTCGTGTCCGGCACCAAGATTTCCGACCGCAAGGGCATCAGCCTTCCCGATACCCTTCTCGGCGTTGGTGTTCTGACGGACAAGGACCGCGTCGATCTGGATGCCGTTCTGGCAACTGATGATGTCGATTGGGTCGCGCTCTCCTTCGTGCAGCGCCCGGAAGATCTGGTGGAAGTGCGTAAGATCGCCGGTAATCGCGTTGGCCTCATGTCCAAGATCGAAAAGCCGCAGGCTGTCGAGCGCATCGAGGAAATCATCGCCCTTTCCGACGCGCTGATGGTGGCCCGTGGCGACCTTGGCGTTGAAATGCCGCTGGAAGCCGTTCCTGGCATTCAAAAGCAGTTGACCCGCGCTTGTCGCAGAGCCGGCAAGCCAGTCGTCGTTGCCACGCAGATGCTGGAATCGATGATTTCCGCAGCCGTGCCCACACGCGCCGAAGTCTCCGACGTGGCAACCGCCGTGTTCGAAGGCGCTGACGCCATCATGCTCTCTGCCGAATCCGCTTCCGGCGACTATCCGGTCGAAGCCGTCTCCACCATGGCCTCGATTGCCAGCACGGTTGAGCAGGACCCGCATTACTCCAGCATTATCTACGCGCAGCGCGCCCAGCCGGAAGCAACGGGTGCCGACGCCATTTCGCTGGCAGCACGCCAGATTGCCGAAACGCTCGGCCTGTCTGCCATCGTCACCTACACGTCCTCCGGCACCACCGGTCTGCGTGCCGCCCGTGAGCGGCCACAGGTTCCAATCATCGCGCTGTCGCCGATCATCCAGACGGCCCGTCGCCTTTCCGTGGTCTGGGGCCTGCACTGTGTCGTCACTGGCGACGCAAGCGATCTGGACGACATGGTCAACCGCGCCTGCCGCATCGTGGTGGACGAAGGTTTCGGCAAACCCGGCAACCGCATTATCATATCCGCCGGTGTTCCACTCGGCACACCCGGCGCGACCAACATGGTCCGCATCGCCTATATCGGATCTGACGGCCAGAGTGGCGTTTAAAAGGAAACGGCAGCAAAGCATGTCTTCGCTGCCGCTTTTCAAAGCTCAACAAAAACGGCGCAGCATCGGCTGCGCCTTTTTTGTTTTACCGATGAGGCCGACTAGACGTCCTGATAGGCCATGACGACGATGTTCACCTGAGCAGAACTCATGGCCTGAATCTGCGCTGTTGAGAAGGCTTTGATATGAGTGTCGGAAAGATCGGCCAGTGCGGAGGTCGCCAGACCAGAAATCGAAGCTTTCTTGATCGAGGCGATCTCCGATGTGGTGAAGGAGTTGAGTTCGCTTCCATCCAGTGTTGCAACCTGCTTGGCGCTCAATGATGCAACCTGCGTCTGGCTCAGCGCTTCAATACTCTCTGGGCTCAATGCGTTGAACTGCTCCGGCGTCAGTGCGGCGAGCTGTTTCGTGGTCATGGCATTGAGACGAGCGCTGTCGAGATTGGCAATCGTCTCGGTCGAGAGGCTGGCGAGCTGCCTGGTTCCCAAAGCAGCGAACTGCTGGGGTGTCAGCGCTGAAAACTGGCTCGGAGTCAGCGCCTTTACCTGCGTTGATGACAGACCAGCGATCTGTGTGGTCGTCATCGCCGTAAGCAAATCTTCCGAAAGGCCGGCAATGGTAGAGGTCGTCAAACCACTGATCGCATCTTTTTTCAGCGCTGCAATTTCTTCGCCGGTAAAGCTGTTCAGCTCTTCTGCAGACAATGTCGCAGTCTGCTTACCGGTCAATCCGGCCACCTGTCTCCTATCGAGAGCTTCGATACTGCCGAGGTTCATCGCTTGAAACTGGGTTGTCGACAAAGCTTTGATTTGCGTTGTGGTAAAAGCTGCAACGTCGTCGCCGTCCAGGCTTGCAATGACCGTTGTCGAAAGACCGGAGATTTGTTTTGCCGTCATGGCAGAAAACTGATTTGGCTCCAGCGCCGCAAACTGAGACGAGCTGAGAGCCTGCAACTGCTGCGCCGACAGGGCCGAAATCTGCGTCGGTTTTAGCGAAGCGAGCCTGTCATTGCTCAGACCCGCAAGCGCGCTGGTCGTCAAGCCTGTAATTGCAGACTTGCTCAATGACGCGATCTCTTCAAGGGTAAAGGTGTTCAGCTCGTCCGCGCTCAACGCAGCAACCTGCTGCGATTTCAGTCCTGCCACCTGCTTGGTTGTCAGACCTTCGATACCTGCGGAGGTAAGGGCATCAAACTGTGCACTCGTCAAAGCCGCGATCTGCTTCGCCGTTAGGGCAGCCACTTGATCGCCGTCGAGATTGGCGATGGTGGAAGTCGCCAAACCAGCAATCTGTTTCGCTGTCAGGGCAGCAAACTGGCTGGGTTCCAGCGCCGCGAGTTGATCCGAACTGAGCGCTTTCACCTGTTCCGTTGACAAGGCGGCAACCTGCGTCGTGGTCAACGCAGCAATCCGGTTTGTGCTCAGACCGGCAAGCGCAGACGTTGTCAGACCGATGATGGAAGACTTGCTCAGAGACGCAATTTCCTCAACGGTGAAAGTATTCAGCTCATTAGCATCCAGCGTCGCGACCTGCTGTGATTTTAGCCCTGCGACCTGCTTGCTCGTCAGGCCTTCGATGCTGCTGGACGTCAAGGCGCTAAACTGCGTGGTCGTCAACGCGCCTATCTGCTTTGTCGTCAGGGCAGAGAGCTTGGAACTGCTCAGATTGGCCATGGCTTCGGTGGAAAGCCCGGTAATCTGTTTGATCGTCATCGCCGCGAATTGATTGGGTTCCAAGGCCGCGAGTTGAGCAGAATTCAGCACCTTCATCTGATCCGACGACAAGGACGCGACTTGGCTCGTGGTGAGCGCCGCAATCCTGTCCGTGGTCAGCCCCGCAAGCGCAGTCGTGGAAATGCCGGTAATCGACGTCTTTTTGATGGCGGCAATTTCCTCGACGGTGAAGGTGTTCAGCTCGTCAGCGGTCAAGGTCGCGATCTGCGGCGATTTAAGCCCCGCGACCTGCTTGGTCGTCAAACCTTCGATACCGGTGGTCGTCAGGGCTTCAAACTGCGTGGTTGTCAGCGAGGCGATCTGCCTCGACGTCAGGCCCCCCACTTGAGAACTGTCAAGATTTGCGATGGCGTTGGTCGAGAGACCAGAGATCTGCTTGGCCGTCATCGCTGCGAACTGACCAGGTTCCAAGGCTGCTAGCTGATCCGAACTGAGCACCTTCATCTGATCCGACGACAACATCGCGACCTGTGACGTCGTTAAATACGCGATCTTATCGGTGGCAAGGCCAGCAAGGGTCGACGTCGTCAGCCCGGAAATCACTGTCTTCTTAATCGATGCAATTTCTTCGCCGGTAAAGCTGTTGAGTTCATCAGCCGTGAGCGTTGCCACCTGCTTGGACGTCAGCCCCATGACCTGTGTCTTTGTCAAGCCCTCAAGGCTGGTCGAGGTCAGGGCGTTGAACTGTTCCAACGAAAGGGCGGAGACCTGTTTGGTGGTCATGGCCGCAAGCTTGTCGCTGCTGAGAGAAGCGATCGCCTGTGATGACAGGCCGGAAAGCTGCTTTGTCGTCAGGGCGGCAAACTGGGTTGGCGTCAGTGCGGAAAGTTGGTCGGAGGTCAGCGCCTTTATTTGATTCGAAGAGAAAGCCGCGATTTGAGTTGTGGTAAAAGCAGTGATCTTATCTGTCGCAAGACCTGCGAGCGACGATGTCAGCAAGCCGGACAGCGATGTCTTTTTGATGGAGGCGATTTCGCCCGCAGTGAAGCTGTTGAGTTCAGCTGCCGACAACGTCGCGACTTGCTGGCTCGAAAGCGCAGAAACCTGTTTACTGTCCAAAGCCTCGATCAGCGACGATGAAAATCCGTCGAGCTGGCTTGCATAAAGCGCCTTGACCTGGCTGGTCGTCAGACCGGAAACCTGCGTGGTGCCAATTGCAGTCAGTTGGTTCAGCGTTAATCCTGTGATCGATTTCGGCGCAATAGCACTGATCACTTTCGCACTCAGTGCAGAAACGACGCCCGTGTCGAGCGCGCTTACCTGGCTGGCCGACAGGACCTTGATTTGCGAAGACTTCAGCTCTTCCAGATCATTCTTTGTCAACGAGGCGATTGTGGAGTTCGGAAGCTGGGCAATCTGCTTCGTCGGAAGATTGGCAATTGAGGTCATGGGCGCGCGACACCGTCAAATACAAGATCGATGTTCACCCAACGAAGCCATATCGACACCATACCCCACCGCAGACATCGGTAAAAGCCAATCGATACGAAGTGCCTGACAAAACCGGAAAAAGGCAAAGTCAGACAAACGTCACGCAAACAGCGAATTTAAAGGGAACATGGCTCGCGAGAACCGGCGCAATGAAAAAGCTTCATGCGTACAGTGCTGATTTCAAACACTGCCTTGCGCCATGGACAACATATGCGTCATCAAAATGCGGTCTTTTACGCGAAACTATCGGACTACATGAGTATACAAACTGCTTCGCAAAGTAACAGCATCAATATTGCGCGTCAAGATAATGATCTCGTCATTATTCAATCAGCAGCTTCATGCGCAAAAAATTCTACTCAGCCAAAACAAAAATTGCGCCCTCGTCTTTTGAGGACGGGGCGCGATAATTATGAAAACAAAAGCGTGGTCAATGCCCGCCTTAGTGCATCTTTATTGGCGTGCTGAAGCGGCTGGAGTCGATTGCGGCAGCGCCCGGGCGGAAGCTTGCGGTCGCGGCAGAAGCCGACATGTCGTGGCTGAGCATACGGTTGTTGACGACGCGAGGCGCCTTGACTGCACGGCCCGTTGCACCCTTGTCCTGGCTCAAAGCCCAGTCAGAGATTGCTTCCTGCGTCAGACGACCACCGCTAACCATGGCTTTTTCGGCAACGGCTGCATCCTGCTTGCTTGGACGCGCACCCTTGGTGGGCAGACCGGCGCTGAGACCGCTACTCGCGGCGCGCGGCTTGAGATCGAATGCATCGCCAACCGGCTCATCCTGCATGGCGGCAGATGGTGAGGCCATGGCTGTTTCAACAGGTTTCGTGGCCGGACGGGCAGAGGCGCTGTGGCTGATCGAAGCCGGGAACTGCGCAGCACTTGGCATGGCAGTTGCTGTCAAGGAGGCACGGGCATCCTGGCCGCTCTGCTCGAGTGCAGCGACAACCACCGGCGAAAGTGTTGCCTGTTCGGCTTCGTCTTCCTGACCTTCGACATCCGAATTGGCAGAAGCAAGCAAGGCTTCGGCAACGGCTGGGCGATTGGCAGGGACCGGCACATGTGCGGCAAGTGCGTCGCCCGGCATGTCTTCAGAGCCCAGGGCAGCCGTCATGACCGACCCATCCGCATCACCCTTCATACGGCGCGGCCCAAGCAGGGTCGGCACGGGAATGGAATATTGCGCCAGATCGGCAAATTGCTGTTCTGCGGGTGCCGCAGTCGGCGTTGGCGTGGTGGCTGCCTGAAGCGCATCCTGCGCAGCATTGCGCGCTGGAGAATAAAGCGCCGTTGCAAGGCCGTTCGGATTTTCCTGATCGCGGAAGGCCGGGCGTGCCGTTGGCAACGGTGCGCTTACGCCGGGCAGAGGCTGGGCAGAGGCCACCGCAACTGGGGCTTCTTCCGGTTCCTGCGCCACAGGGGCAGGAGCGGAAGGCCGGGCTGCGGGTTCTGGCGATGCAATGCCTTCGGCATCTTCATCCTCATCCCCACCGCCAAACAGGGTTGCCAGCAAAGTCTTGCGCTTGCCACCGCCTGAAGAAGAGGATGCAGGGCCTGAACCGGCGGTGCTGGCGACCTGAATGGAAGAAGAGCTGACGCGCTTCTTGTAGTCCGCCAGCGCTTGGTCATAGCCCGGCAGAGGCTTGCCATCGGCGGGCAGATGAATGGTGTTGCCATTCGGGAAAATACGCACGAGTTCCTGACGGCTCATACGCGGCCAGGCACGCACATTGCCCACATCGAGGTGGACGAAGGGAGAACCGGATGTTGGGTAGAAACCAACGCCGCCGATCTGCATCTGCATGGCGATTTCGCGCAGACGTGTCAGCTTGACGCCGGGAATGTAGAAGTCCATGGCCTTGCCCAGCGTGTGCTGGCTGCTCTTGGCCACACCCTTGGTGCGAGAGCGCAGCATGCCGTTGGTTTCCGGCGAGCGGAAAGCCGAGACGACGTTGATATATTCGTTTGCGCCGGAACGGCGATAGACTTCCCACACCAGATCGAACAGACGCGGGTCCATCTTGGTCGGCTGGTTGCGACGCCAGTCACGCAAAAAGCGGTTCAGCTCCTGCAGACCCTTCTGGTCGTACTTGCCGTTTCGCTTGAATGTGATGACGGCTTTTTCTTTGGTATGGATATAATAGAGCTTGAGACTACGTGTTTCGGCGGCAGCTTCCGTCGCCGAAACGCCAAGAGCGGGCATGGCGGCCATCAGCAGGCACACGCAAGTGACAACGCGTGCCGACAGCTTCGTGCATACATTTCTGATCAAGCCGCGCGCTATCTTGCCCGAGAGCGCGATATTCCGATGCAGATAAGGCAATTTGATCCCCGCCTGGCAGACAATTCGTCAGATTGTCCCACATGAACCTCAATTACGGTCACACGATGGCAATTTTGCCACACATGGACATTCATCCTCTATATAGTGAACGCTCCACTAACAAGAGGTTTATAGACCGTAAGTGAATATCCTTGCCCAGGAGTTAACAAATATCGTATTTGCTAATCTAAGCCGGTAACGCCAGCCTTATGCGGCGTCGCGCAGCGGATCATCGGGATCAATGCCATAATCCTTCAACTTACGGTATAGTGTGGAGCGTCCGATCCCCAGTTTACGGGCCACCTGGCTCATCTGGCCGCGGTAAAAGCGCAGGGCAAAACGGATCAGCTCTTCTTCTATATCCGCGATCTTTCGGACATCGCCGCTTTCATCCGTGCTGGCAATCAGGCTGCCGCCCGGAAAGACGGAGGTGGGTGAACGCTCTTCTTCACTGGCCATGGCTTCCATCACCGACATAATGTCTGCTGCACTGCTTCTGCTTTCAACAGGCGGTGGCGCGACCAAAAGCGAACGCTCGGTTGGGCGATGCTGGACTTCATGGTCGGCAACGTCACCGGCAAATTCCGGCACCTGAAGCGCGATCTGCGGGAAGTCCGTTTCGCTGAGTTCATCGCCCTGCGCCAGAACGACGGCGCGGAACACCGCATTTTCCAGCTGGCGAATATTGCCCGGCCAGTCATAAGCGGTCAGCAAGGCCAGCGCACCGGCGCTGACGCCCAGCGCATGCGGCAATTTCTGCTCGACGGAGAAACGTTCTGCAAATACGCGCGCGAGATAGGGAATGTCTTCCTTGCGGCGGCGCAGAGCCGGAATGGTAATGGGGAAGACGTTGAGGCGATAATAAAGGTCTTCGCGGAAACGACCTTCCTTCACCTCTTCGATCAAATCCTTGTTGGTGGCCGAAATCAGCCGCACATTGACCTTCTGGACCTTGGCAGACCCCACGGTCTCGATCTCGCCCTGCTGCACGGCGCGCAGAAGCTTGACCTGCACCTCAAGCGGCAGATCTCCGATCTCATCGAGAAACAGCGTGCCGCCATCGGCTTCCATGAATTTGCCGATGTGCTTTTCCGTCGCACCGGTAAAGGCACCCTTTTCATGGCCGAAGAGAATGCTTTCGACCAGATTGTGAGGGATTGCCCCGCAATTGACGGTGATGAAAGGCTTGCCCGCACGGTCGCTGCCGGACTGGATGGCACGCGCGATCATTTCCTTACCGACGCCGGATTCCCCTTCCAGCACCACGGGAATGTTCGATTGCGCCGCCCGCTGCGCCAGTTCGATGACCCGCAGCATGGCGGGGCTTGCCGAAACGATATCGGTGAAATTGACGGCGTGGTTGCGCGAGCGTCGTCCCGTGCGGGCTTTCGCCTCACGCTGGTCGAGTTTCAGCGCATTGGAAATGGCAGCGCCAATACGCTCCGGCGACACGGGCTTGACCACGAAATCGAAGGCACCTGCGCGCATGGCCTGCACCACCGTATCGATGCCGCCCTGCCCCGTCTGTACGATGACAGGGACATCCGTTCCCAGCTCTCCAACGGCTTTCAAAAAGGACAGACCGTCCATTTCCGGCATCATCAGATCAAGGACGATCACGCTGATATCGCCACTGTGCTGTTTCAAGAGCTCCAGCCCCACCCGGCCATTTTCAGCAAGGATCGGGTGGTGTCCATAACGCTCCACCGCTTGTTTAAGCAGGCGGCGCTGAACTGGATCGTCATCGATAACGAGTACTTGCGCTGTCATGTCAGGCTCCGGTTTCCGGTTTATGGACCTGCTTCATGCAGGCCTTTGAGCCGAATGTGACACGGAAGGCTTGAACATCCAGTTTTGAGATTTGCTTGCATTTTAAGCATTGCCACGGGAAACACAGCCCCCATATGCTTGGGCAAAGAGATAAAGAGGAAAAGCCTGACATGACCTTGAAGACATCGATCCCCCTGCCCGCCTTTTCGACCGATAGCGCAGGGGCTGCCGCCCTCGGTGACCTCCCGACATGGAAGCTGTCCGACCTCTACCCCTCCGCGGATTCATCCGAATACAAGCAGGCACTGGAAAAAGCGGCCAGCGATGCAAAGGCTTTTGAGGCGAAGTGGAAGGGCAAGCTGGAAGCCGCCGCCAAGCTTTCCGGTGATCAGGGTCTCGGGGCCGCGCTGAAGGAATATGAAGCGCTGGATGACCTTCTCGGCCGCATCGGCTCTTTCGCAGGCCTCACCTATTTCTCCGACACGTCCAATCCGGCCAATGGCAAGATTTACGGTGATGCCCAGTCGAAACTGACGGAGATGTCGGCGCATCTCCTGTTTTTCGCTCTTGAACTGAACCGCATTGATGATGCGACCATCGACGCCGCCATCGCCAATGATGCCCTGACCGGCCACTACAAGCCGTGGCTCGTGGATTTGCGCAAGGACAAGCCGCACCAGCTGGATGACAGCCTGGAGCAGCTGTTCCTCGAAAAATCCATGACCAGTGCCGCCGCTTTCAATCGTCTCTTCGATGAGACCATGACGGATTTGCGCTTCGAGCTGGATGGCAAGAGCCTTGCGCTGGAAGAAACGCTCAATCTCCTTCAGGACCCCGACCCGGAGACCCGCGAAAAGGCAGCGCAGGCGCTGAGCGCGACCTTCAAGGACAATCTGCGCGTCTTTACGCTGATCACCAACACGCTGGCCAAGGACAAGGAAATCTCCGACCGCTGGCGCAAGTTCGAAGACATTGCCGACAGCCGCCATCTGGCCAATCGCGTCGAGCGCGAAGTGGTGGATGCGCTGGCGCAGGCTGTTACCGAAGCCTATCCGCGCCTGTCTCATCGCTATTACAAGATGAAAGCCAAGTGGCTCGGCATGGAGCAGATGAACTATTGGGACCGCAACGCGCCGCTGCCCGATACGTCCAATGCCGTCATTCCATGGGAAGACGCAAAGGATACGGTGCTTTCAGCCTATGGCGATTTCGCCCCCGAAATGGCCGATATCGCCCGCCGCTTCTTCGATGAGGAGTGGATCGATGCCCCCGCCCGTCCCGGCAAGGCGCCCGGCGCATTCGCGCATCCCACGGTACCGTCCGCACATCCCTATGTGCTGGTCAATTATCTCGGCAAGCCACGGGACGTTATGACGCTGGCGCATGAGCTTGGCCACGGCGTGCATCAGGTTCTGGCCGGTGGACAGGGCGCGCTGATGTGCGCAACGCCGCTGACGCTTGCCGAAACCGCATCGGTTTTCGGCGAAATGCTGACCTTCCGCAAGCTTCTGGATGGCACCAGTGACGGCAAAGAACGCAAGGCGATGCTGGCCCGCAAGGTCGAAGACATGATCAATACGGTCGTGCGCCAGATTGCCTTTTACGAATTCGAGCGCAAGGTCCACACGGCCCGCAAAGACGGTGAGTTGACCGCGGAGCAGATCGGCGAGCTGTGGCTGTCGGTTCAGGAAGAGAGCCTCGGCCCGGCGATCAAGATTTCCGAAGGTTATGAAAGCTGGTGGACCTATATCCCCCACTTCATCCATTCGCCCTTCTATGTCTACGCCTATGCCTTTGGCGATTGCCTAGTGAACTCGCTCTATGCGGTCTACCAGAATGCCGATAGCGGCTTTCAGGACAAATATTTCGAGCTTCTCAAGGCAGGCGGCACCAAGCACCACTCCGAATTGCTGAAGCCTTTCGGCCTCGATGCGACCGACCCCTCCTTCTGGAGCAAGGGTCTGTCGATGATCGAGGGATTGATCGACGAGCTGGAAGCACTCGATAAAGAATAAAAAAACGGCGAGGCTCCCATTTCGGACAAGCTTCGCCGGTTCTTATGCCTCACCTTACGTGAATCGCATGATGGACGCTGACCATGAAACGCAAACCCGCTGATCTGACATTGAGGGAAACGTTGCGCTGGGAACCGGGCACCGGTTTTCAGCGGCTGGAGCAGCACATGCGCCGCCTGCTGCGCTCTGCGGACGCACTCGGTTTTCGCGCACCCGCAGATACGGTCAAGGCGCTAAAAGCTGCGATCAGCGGCGACGCGCCGATGACCGTGCGGGTGGTGATGAACTACAAGGGCGAACTCGACATCACCTCTGAGCCTTTCGTGCCCCTGTGTGATGGCGCGGTCTGGCGGGTGAAGATCGCGGAAAAGACCCGTCTGGATTCCAGCGACACCTTCTACCGCCACAAATCGTCCCGTCGCGAACCTTACGAAGCCGCCCGTGCCGAATTCTCCACCACGGAAGCGGACGAGGTTCTGCTGCTGAACGAACGCGGCGAAATCTGCGAAGGCTCGACCACAAGCGTTTTTGTGGAAGGTGCCGAAGGCCAGCTTCTGACACCACCCCTCGACAGCGGCATCCTCCCCGGCGTCCTGCGCGCCGACCTTATTCGTGAGCGCAAGGCGCGCGGACAGGCGCTGAAGCTAGCAGACTTGGCGGGTAGAAAGCTGTTTGTTGGCAATTCGCTGCATGGGTTGGTGGCTGCGGAGTTGGTTTGAGGCGGGTCTTGTAGAGGGCACTGGGTGTGGCTTACCCCCCCTCTGCCCTGCCGGGCATCTCCCCCACAGGTGGGGAGATCGACTCGCAGCGACCCCTCAATCACCTTTGACGTTGAGATTGAAGGAATGCCAGCGCGCCCAGCATATCTCCCTCCTTGTGGGGGAGATGTCCGGCAGGACAGAGGGGGGTGAGCCACACCCACAACCGCCCAACATCCCGCCTATTACTCCAACACCCACTCCACCCGAGCCCGTCCCCGCTGCTTCGCCTCGTAAAGCGCACGGTCGGCCCGCTGGTAAAGCTCGCTGGCGCTTTCCCCGCAACGGAACAGCGAAAGCCCCGCCGAGCAGCTGTAGGAAAAATCCGCGGCGCCCGGAAATGGGCAGGACGTCCGCACCTTCTCCAATAGCCGTTCCACGATACCGATGCACTCCGAAAGGATCGTGCGCGGCATGATGAGGACGAATTCCTCGCCGCCGACGCGCCCGAAGGTGTCGGAACGGCGGATGGTGGAATGGGCGATCTTGACGAAATCGCGCAGCACCGTATCGCCACCTTGATGGCCAAAACGGTCATTGATGCTTTTGAAGAAGTCGATATCCATCACGCAGAGCCCGAACGAGCTTTCAATGCCCTTCTGGACATTTTCGATCTGAACGCCGAGCTTGGTGAAGACGAAACGGCGGTTGGCGGTTCCGGTCAGCTCATCCGTTTGTGCTGCGCGTAGGGCAATGTCGCGGTCCTGCCGCAGGCTGCGCTGGTTTTGCCTGAGCGCCGTGATGTCGTTGCCCACGCACAGCATCCAACCATCGTCCTGCACGGTTTCGGTCATCCAGATCCAGCGACCGTCATGCATGTCGAGTTCCAGCCCGCGAAAAGGCAGCTTGCCGCGACGCGACTGCGCCGACAGGAACCAAGCCTCGAAATCCGTGGTGGTGATGATCAGGCCTTTGCGGTCATTATAATTGGCGCGGATGATTTCCGCCCATGTGGGGAACGCATCATCGCTGAGATTGAAGGCCTGGCGGAAGGCGCGGTTGGCGTGGCGAAGCCTGTCGTCCGTGTCGTAAAGGGCGATAAAAACAGGCGTCATGTCCTGCAGCGCAATGACGCGCTCTATAAGACTATCCAAACTGGCAGTCTCCTGACGCACGATATCTGCCCCCCTAAAACACGAACACAACTTCTGATCCGCATCATTATAGTTGATGAATTGGAAATGCGTAGTCCGAAGCTATACCGATGATTTTATGATGAAGCGGGGTGGATCGGTTTACCTTTCTCACAGTCTTCATACGCCCGTCATCCGGCTACCCTTTATTGTTGAGGCCTAATCATCTAGCTTAAGCCTTGTCTTCAAAGAGGAAATTGAGAATGACGGAAGTTGAATACCCGATTTACGGCGAAATTACCGGTCCCATCATCATGATCGGTTTCGGCTCCATCGGGCGCGGTACGCTTCCGTTGATCGAAAGGCACTTCAAGTTCGACCTGTCGCGACTGGTCGTCATCGATCCGCGTGAGGATATTGCCGAATATCTGGATGGCCGCGGCATTCGCCACATCCGCGCGCATCTGACCAAGGATAACTACAAGGACGTTCTGAAACCGCTCGTCAAGAATGTCGAGGGACAGGGCTTCTGCGTCAATCTTTCCGTGGATGCCTCCTCGGTCGATCTGATGAAGCTGTGCCGCAAATATGGCATGCTCTACATCGATACGGTGGTGGAGCCATGGCCGGGCTTTTATTTCGATACCGATGCCGACAATGCCGCGCGAACCAATTATGCGCTGCGCGAAACCATGCTGAAGGAAAAGGCCAAGCGCCCCGGTGGCACGACGGCGGTTTCCACCTGCGGTGCCAATCCCGGCATGGTCTCCTGGTTCGTCAAGCAGGCCCTCGTCAATCTGGCCAAGGACACCAATCTTGAATTCGATGAACCGGCCGCCGATGATCGCGAAGGCTGGGCAAAGCTGATGCAGACGCTGGGCGTCAAGGGCGTACACATCGCCGAGCGTGACACCCAGCGCGCCAAGGATCCCAAACCTTTCAACACCTTCTGGAATACATGGTCGGTGGAAGGCTTCATTGCCGAAGGTCTGCAACCGGCAGAACTCGGCTGGGGCAGCCATGAAAAATGGATGCCGAAAAACGCGAAGAAGCAGAAAAAAGGCACCAAGGCCGCGATTTTTCTCGACCAGCCCGGCGCCAGCACCCGCGTGCGCACATGGTGCCCGACACTTGGTGCCCAGTACGGCCTGCTGGTCACGCATAATGAAGCGATTTCGATTTCGGATTACTTCACCGTGCGCGACAAGCGCGGCCATGTGGAGTTCCGCCCCACCTGCCATTATGCCTACCATCCCTGCAACGACGCGGTTCTGTCGCTCTATGAGATGTTCGGCAATGGCGGCATTGCCCAGCCCGTGCAGCATGTTCTGACCGAAAGCGAACTGACCGATGGCGCAGACGAACTCGGCGTCCTGCTTTATGGCCATGAGAAGAATGCCTATTGGTATGGCTCACGCCTGACACTGGAAGAGGCACGCAAGCTCGCGCCCGACCAGAATGCCACCGGCCTTCAGGTCTCCTCGGCTGTGCTATCGGGCATGGTCTGGGCTCTGGAAAATCCGCAAGCCGGCATCGTTGAAGCCGACGAGCTGGATTACCGCCGCTGCCTCAACATTCAGCGCCGCTATCTCGGCCCGGTCGAAGGACATTATACCGACTGGACACCACTGGACGGCAGGCCGGGTCTGTTCCCTGAGGATATCGACACGGACGATCCTTGGCAGTTCCGCAACATTCTGGTTCGCGGATAAGCGACGTTCGATCTCGCAAACCGGCCCCGGACAACTCTCTGGTGCCGGTTTGCAACGCCGTCACTTTAGTCGGACACGCCTGGAACCGGTGCATAGAGGTCGTCGTTCGCTTGCAATAAAGCCAACTTCAATCCATGGTCTTTTTCGAAGATCGAGAAGAATCGCAGGAGACAGACAAGATGAATTTCAAGACAGGCGCCGCCTTGGTTCTGGCCGCAATTGCTGCCTCTTCGTGCGCTCCTTCCGCGCCATCGCCGCGCCCCATGGCATCCGCCATGCCGCAGGGCCCGGCTGTAGATGGCCGCTGGGTAGACAAGAACGGCATCGTCTCGACATTCCAGGCGGGCGCATTCTCCACCCGCTCCACGGATAGCAACACGCTGCTGGCGTCCGGCACTTACGTCACCATTTCGCCGACGCTGTACGAGATCAACATGACATCGCTGGTGCGCAACACCCAGTCGCGCGTCAACTGCGCGCTCATCTCCCGTTCGCAGCTGAATTGCACCACCGATACCAACAGCCAGTTCACGCTGACGCGTCAGGGCTGATTGCGTTTCAGCCGAACGGTTCCTGTTTATTTCAACGCGCGCGTGCAGCGCGCGTTTTTTATTTGCACAACCCTGTCATAATTCTACTTGCGGCAGATGCCGCGAGATGAAAACATCGCCTTTGAACCACTGTCATGATTTCGCAGTAGCTATGGCGGCAGGACGAGCCTCCCGGCTTCGTATTGGGTAAAACAGGAGAGATAAGACGATGAACAGGATTTTGAGATTTGGCCTGATGACCGCTTCGGTCCTTTCGCTTTCGGCTGGTGCGGCTCTGGCTGATTACCAACTCAATATTCTCCACATCAACGATCTGCATTCGCGCATCGAAGCGATCAACAAATTCGACTCGACCTGCTCTGCTGCGGAAGCCGGAAAGAACGAGTGCTTCGGCGGCATCGCCCGCTTGAAAAGCGCCATTGACGCGCGCCGTACCGAACTGGGAACAAATGCCAATATCCTCGTTCTGGATGCCGGCGACCAGTTTCAGGGCTCGCTGTTTTACACCCAGTACAAGAGCGGCCCGGTTGCCGAATTCATGAACGGCATCGGCTTTGACGCCATGGCCATCGGCAACCACGAATTCGATGATGGCCCGGCAGAACTGCTCAAGCTCATCAACGCCGTCAAGTTCCCGATCATTTCCGGCAACACCAAGGTTGCGGACGGCTCCGAGCTGAAAGACAAGTTCAAAGGCTACATCATCAAGGACATGGGCGGCCAGAAGGTTGCCGTCGTTTCCGTGCTGGCAACCGACACCAACGAAACCTCTTCGCCCGGCGACAAGGTGACGTTTGAAGACGAAATCGAGTATCTCAAGGGTGCCGTTAAGGAAATTCAGGATCAGGGCGTCAACAAGATCGTCGTGCTGTCGCATGTCGGCTACGTCAAGGATCAGGAAATCGCCCGCTCCGTTGATGGTATCGACGTCATCGTCGGCGGACACAGCCACACGCTGCTCTCCAGCACCGATCCGAAGGCTGCTGGCCCTTACCCCACGCTGGTCAAGAACCCATCCGGCGTCGACGTGCCAATCGTCACAGCCTATGCCTATTCCAAATATCTCGGCGATCTGACCGTTACCTTCGATGATAACGGCGTGGTCAAGTCCACCAGCGGCGCACCGAAGCTGCTCGACGCCTCCGTGACGCCTGACGAAGGCTTCACCAAGCGCGTGGCTGAACTGGCCGCCCCGCTGGAGGAGATGAAGAAGAAGGAAATCGGCGTCAGCGAAGCTGCCATCGATGGCTCGCGTGAAGTGTGCCGCGCCAAGGAATGCACCATGGGTAACCTGGTGTCCGACGCGCTTCTCGACCGCGTGAAGGATCAGGGCATCACCATCGCCATCCAGAATGGCGGCGGCTTGCGTGCCTCCATCGACGCCGGTCCGGTGACCATGGGCGAAGTGCTGACGGTTCTACCGTTCCAGAACTCCGTCGCTACGTTCCAGATCAAGGGCGTCGATCTCGTCGCAGCCCTTGAAAATGGTGCCAGCCAGATCGAAGAAGGCGCAGGCCGCTTCGTGCAGACGGCTGGCCTGAAATACAGCTTCGACCGCTCCAAACCAGCGGGCAGCCGTATCGTCTCCGTCGAGGTCAAGGAAGGCGACAACTTCGTCAAGCTCGACCCTGAAAAGACCTACGGCGTCGTCACCAACAACTACACCCGCACCGGCGGCGATGGCTTCAAGACCTTCGCAACCAAGGCCATCAACCCTTACGACTTCGGACCAAGCCTTGAAGACGCTGTAGCCGCCTATATCGGCGCAAACAGCCCCTACAAGCCCTACACCGATGGCCGCGTGACGGATGTGACCCCAGCCGACTACGTGGCACCTCCGAAGGAAGCCAAGCCAGCAACGCCTGCCCCGGCAACGACGGCGCAGGCTCCTGCAAACGCAACGCCTCCAGCCGCCACCGCACCTGCTGCTCCGGCCCCAGCCGCAACGGCCCCAGCTTCCCCAGCACCGGCAACCACCACCTCGGCCCCTGCCACGACACCAGCCGCCGCTGGGAAATACGTGGTTGCACGCGGTGACTCGCTCTGGAAAATCGCTGCCGAGAAATACGGCAACGGCGCTGAGTGGAAGAAGATTGCCGAGGCCAACGCGCTGAAGCGTCCAAACCATATCGAAGTTGGTGAAGAGCTGAACGTTCCGGCGAAGTAATCGTTCAACATCACTCTATCGAAGCCTGCTCGGTGACGGGCTTCGATAGAAGACTTCATTTTTGATCGCCGGAGCATAATTGCCGTTTGCAGCAGAGGTCAGTGGGTGTGGCTCACCCCCCTCTGTCCTGCCGGACATCTCCCCCTCAAGGGGGGAGATCGATATGCCGCAAGGTTGCGGCCATCTTCAGCATCGATCGTTTTAGCGAAGGTCTCTCGCCTTGCCGATCTCCCCCCTTGAGGGGGAGATGTCCGGCAGGACAGAGGGGGGTGGGCCACGCAGACTGACCTTTGCTGCATCACCATATCACTCAGCCATCACCACGCGTTGAAATGCCGCGCAGGTTCTATCAAAAATCAATTCAGATTGGCGGATCAATGCTCTACAAGTTGATCCATGACACATGTGCGGACGTAGAGCCACGCGCACCCCTTAGAGATTTCAGGACGATTTTATGATCGCAGATAACGCCACACTTCAGCCAGCGCATTTCCCCGCAGATCACCCGAAGGTCGCCTTTGGCAAGGTCGGCGTTCTCCTCGTTAATCTTGGCACGCCCGATGGCACGGACTACAAGTCGATGCGCCGTTATCTGGCGGAGTTTTTGAGCGACAAGCGGGTGATCGAGTGGTCGCGGCTGTTCTGGTATCCGATTCTCTACGGCATCGTGCTGAACAAGCGCCCGCAGAAGGTCGGCAAGGCCTATGAGGAAATCTGGAACCACGAGCTGAACGAAAGCTATCTGCGCACCTACACCCGCAATCAGGGCGAGGCGCTTGGCAAGATGCTGACCGACTTGCCGAACGTGGTGGTGGACTGGGGCATGCGCTATGGCAAGCCGAGCATTGCCGAACGCATGGACGCGCTGAAGGCGCAGGGTTGCGAAAAAATCCTGCTGTTTCCGCTTTACCCGCAATATGCGGCGGCAACCACGGCCACCGTCAACGACAAGGCCTTCGAATATCTAATGAAGCAGCGCTGGCAGCCTGCGCTTCGCACCGTGCCGCCCTATCATGATGACGAGACCTATATCGATGCCCTCGCCAACTCCGTGAAGAGCCATCTGGCGACGCTGGACTGGGAACCGGAAAAAATCATCGCCTCCTTCCACGGCATTCCGCAATCCTACTTCAAGAAGGGCGATCCCTATCACTGCCAGTGCATGAAGACAGGTCGTCTGCTGCGCGAGAAACTCGGGCTGGACAAAGACCGTTTCATGATCACCTTCCAGTCCCGTTTCGGGCCGGAAGAATGGTTGCAGCCCTACACCGACAAGACGGTGGAACGACTGGCCAAGGAAGGCGTCAAGCGCATAGCGGTAATGAATCCGGGCTTCGTTTCCGACTGTCTGGAAACACTGGAAGAAATCGCGGGCGAGGCTGGTGAAATCTTTCACCACAACGGTGGCGAGAAGTTTTCACATATACCTTGCTTGAACGATAGCTCAGAGGGTATGCGGGTTCTCGAAAAGGTTGTACGCAGGGAGTTGCAGGGCTGGGTCTAAAACCCACCCCATATAGTACCTAACAATGCATGAGGGAGATTGGGATGATTGATCTGGGTGGTTTCGACATTGTCGTCATAGTCGTGGTGGGCCTCGTCATTCTGACGCTGTTTGCCGGTATCAAGACGGTTCCGCAGGGTTATCGTTACACGGTCGAACGCTTCGGACGCTACACCCGTACTCTCGAACCCGGCCTTAACATCATCGTTCCATTCATCGAAAGCATCGGAACGCGCATGAATGTTATGGAGCAGGTGCTGGATATTTCACGCCAGGAAGTCATCACCCGCGATAACGCCAGCGTCACCGCAGATGCCGTTGCCTTCTATCAGGTGCTGAACGCAGCGCAGGCCGCCTATCAGATTTCCAATCTGGAAAATGCCATCCAGAACCTGACCATGACCAACATTCGCTCTGTCATGGGCTCTATGGATCTCGATGAGCTTCTCTCCAACCGTGATGCCATCAATGAGCGCCTCCTGCGTGTTGTCGACGAGGCGGTGGGGCCTTGGGGCATCAAAGTCACCCGCATTGAGATCAAGGATATAGCACCGCCAAAGGATCTCGTGGAATCCATGGGCCGCCAGATGAAGGCGGAACGAGAGAAACGTGCACAGGTTCTGGAAGCGGAAGGCTCGCGCGCCGCACAGATCCTGCGCGCCGAAGGTGCCAAGCAATCCGCCATTCTCGAGGCCGAAGGCCAGCGCGAAGCCGCCTTCCGCGACGCCGAGGCGCGCGAACGTCTGGCGGAAGCCGAAGCCAATGCCACGCGCATGGTGTCTGAGGCCATCGCAGCCGGTGACATCCACGCTATCAATTACTTCATCGCGCAAAAATACACCGAAGCCATGGCGCAGATCGGCACTGCGAAGAATTCCAAAATCGTGCTGATGCCGATGGAAGCGTCCTCGCTGATTGGTTCGCTCGGCGGTATCGGCGCCATCGCCAAGGAGGTCTTCGGCAGAGGTGGCGATGCGACCTCAGCGCCGGAAGCACCTGCCGCCGCAAGGAAGCGCAGCTCCGTTCCGCCCTCATCCAGCCGCCCCGGCGGCCAGACCATCAATGTGACGATCCCCAACAATCCGTTCGCTTCATCCTCGGAGAAGTAAGATGATTGCAAGGCTCGTCACCGATCTTGGCCCCTGGAGCTGGTGGATTCTGGCCGCCATTCTGCTGGCAGCGGAACTCGTCGCCCCCGGCGTGTTCCTCATCTGGATCGGAGCCGCCGCCCTCGTCATCGGTGCCATCTCGCTGGCGCTCTGGAACACGGCACTCTGGAGCTGGCAGTTGCAGCTCCTGCTGTTTGCCCTGCTCTCCGTCGTCTTTGCGCTTCTTGGCCGCCGATATTACGGCCAGGATCATGCCAAGAGCGACGAACCCTTCCTCAACCAGCGCGAAGCCAGCCTCATTGGCCGCACAGCCACGCTGCAGGAGCCAATTACCGAAGGTCGTGGTCGCATCAAGCTGGATGACACATGGTGGCCTGTCCAAGGCGAAGACGCACCTGCCGGTGCCCGCGTGCGCATCTCATCTGCTCACGGCCGCACCCTGACAGTGGAGCAAGTGCCGAACTGATAAAAGGTGGGCTCCCTGCCTAACGCTTTTGCAATCGGTTGGCTTTTATAGAATATCGCCACGTCATGCTGCACTGCACCATGCAACTGGCGCATCTCATATCTTCCGGAAAATCAATGCTGATTTCGCTGTCGATGCTGTAAGCATTCCCTATTGCCAGCGACACAGACAAAGGTTTTCAACAATGGAATTGCAGCCACCCGCAGATATGGAACTGACCCTGCGCACTCTCGCCATGCCCGCCGATGCCAACCCGGCAGGCGATATTTTTGGTGGATGGGTCATGTCGCAGATGGACTTGGCAGCCTTCGTGCGCGCCAATGATGTCGCGGGCGGACGCACCGTCACGGTCGCCGTCAACGAAATCGTCTTCAAGAAACCGGTGAAGATCGGCGACACGCTCTGCGTCTACACCCGCATCGAAAAAGTCGGACGCACCTCCATCACCCTCAAAATAGAAGCCTGGACCCGCCGCCACTCCCAACAATCCCGCGACAAGGTCACGGAAGCGGTTTTCATCATGGTCGCGGTGGATGATGCCGGCAACCCAAGAGCGGTGCAGGGTGAGGCCTCAAAGGTCGCGTAATCTGCTGTCAATTCCGCCAGCGCATTCGCCCGCACGCCCGTTGTGACGGTAATTACGAAGCTGACGCGATATCGATTTCTGAAATCTTGTCGAGCGTGTCTTTCAGATGTGTGGCTTCGATCTTCAAATCATAGCTCGCCTGCATGTTCATCCAGAACTCTGGCGAGGTCTTGAAGACCTTGGCCAAGCGAAGCGCGGTGTCTGGTGTCACCGAAGCCTGTTCTGTTGCCAACCGCTCGATACGAGTGCGCGGCACATTCAGCTTTCTGGCAAGCGCGCCCGCACTCATTCCGAGCGGAACGAGATATTCTTCACGAAGAATTTCGCCGGGATGGGCCGGGGCTAAAATATTGGTCATGTCAGCTCCCTTCAGTGATAGTCCACGATTTCGACATCGTCAGCGCCGCCGTCCTTCCAGACGAAGCATATGCGCCACTGGTCGTTGATCCGAATTGAATGCTGCCCCACACGGGTGCCCTTTAATGCCTCCAGCCTATTGCCAGGCGGGGAACGAAGGTCTTCCAAATCGTGAGCCGCATTGAGCATTGTCAGTTTGCGTATGGAGACTTTCACGATATCCGCAGGAAAGCCTTTGAGTACCTTTCCGCCCGCCACCGCCTCGGTCATCGCATCCTTGAAAGATCGGATCAAATCAGACCTCTTTGTCAGGAATGTATCATAACGCGATACACGTCGCCGTCAAGAAAAAATGTATCGCCGCAAGATACATATCGCCAGGCAGCGCCCCTTAACGTTGCCTAGAACTTCACACCCAAACCAACGCGCACGGCGTGCTGGTCGATATCGCCATTCAGCAAAGGATTGATCGGGCCGTAATCGTAGTTCTTGTCGCCGAAGTCGGTGTAGCGGTATTCGATACGGCCGAAAATCATGTCGGTGAAGGCGTAATCCACGCCGGCGCCGACCGTGTAGCCGTTGAAGGTTTCCTTGTTTTTCGGGAAGCCCGGCGTGACCAGATAACCGCGTCCAACAGCCCAGCCTGCCGTGCCGTAAACCAGCGCCCGGTCGAATGCGTAACCAACGCGGCCACGGACGGAGCCCTGCCAGTCCAGTCCATACTCGTAGTGGTCTGGCGCGAGAATGGTCAGAGTGCCATCGCCCCAGTTGCCGTCGAAATCGCCTTCCACGCCAAGGACCCAATTGTTGCTCAGCTGGTGGTTATAGCCCGCAAACGCACCCAGAACGCCGCCATTGAAATTGGCTTCCAGCGGTGTTCCCGCGATGATGCCGGAAATGTCCTGATTATCCCAGGCATATCCGCCCTGCACACCGGCGGTGAAGCCCGTCCATGAGAATGCCTGCCCGGAAATCGCCACGGGCGCCTGCGGTGCCTCATAGACCGCATCCGCAGCCATGGCGGTGGACGCGGTCAGGATAAAAGCTGCGGCAATGACGATTTTTCTCATTTCGGGCACCTTGGTTGTGTGGTTGCCATAGGTACTCCAACCAAGGAAAAAAGCTGTAGCACCGCCGCAACAAGCCAAAAGATTGCTGAAAATTTAAGCCGCGCTCAGCCAGCGCCGGAGAGTGCATTTCGGTGCTGTATGGCCCGCAAAAAAGATGGATGGCACGTCGAGCCAAAAAGCAAAAAAGCCTCGCGATTTTCTCGCAAGGCTTTGATACTTAAGAATTCGGATGGTGGGCGTGACAGGGATTGAACCTGTGACCCCTACGATGTCAACGTAGTGCTCTCCCGCTGAGCTACACGCCCTCCGTTGCGGCGCATAAATCACGAAACCGGATGAAGCGTCAACTGCTTTTTTGCGGTTTTGTGAAAGCTTTTTTACAAGCCTTACGCCACAAGGAGTTTGTTCACTTCATCGACGAGATCGCGCAGGTGGAAAGGCTTGGAAAGCACCTTCGCATCCTTCGGCGCCTTCGAATCAGCATTCAGCGCCACGGCTGCGAAGCCGGTGATGAACATAACCTTGAGGTCCGGGTCGAGCTCGGTGGCGCGGCGCGCAAGCTCGATGCCGTCCATTTCCGGCATGACGATATCGGTGAGGAGAAGCGAAAAAGGCTCTTCACGAAGACGGTCATAGGCGCTTGCGCCGTTATCGAAGGAGGAAACCTTGTATCCGGCTTTCTCCAGCGCCTTCACGAGAAAGCGTCGCATGTCATTGTCATCTTCAGCGAGAAGAATTTTCTGTACCATTTAAGTGACCGTAACTTCTGATTTATTGGAATACCTTATCCCGATCATACCGCATTTTCAGTAAATATCATGTGAACGGTAGAATCATGACTCGGGCGACTGGTGCGCAGTATGGACTTGCTCTGCCTTAACTGGCAACATGATGCTTCTGGCAGAATTATGACATGGTAAACGGGGCGGAATGGACTGGGTTACGGGCGAGTACGAACTCTTCGAAGTGCACGAACCAGCCGTTCACAGCATTCCGTTCGTGTATAACTCCCCCCATAGCGGTCGCTGTTATCCGGTTTCCTTCCTCGAATCATCGCGCCTGAGCTCCTACGAAATCCGCCGCTCGGAAGACCATTATGTCGATGAGCTGTTTTCCAGCGCGGTCGATATCGGCGCACCCCTGCTCAAAGCCAATTTTCCGCGCGCCTATCTGGATGTGAACCGCGAGCCTTACGAGCTTGATCCGCGCATGTTCGATGGCGCCTTGCCATCTTATGCCAATATCGGCTCCATGCGCGTGGCGGGCGGGCTTGGCACCGTGCCGCGTATCGTGGCCGAGAATATGGATATCTACGCCCACCGTCTTCCGGTGGACGAGGGGCTGAACCGCATCGAAAACATCTACAAGCCGTATCATGCCTGCCTGCGAAAGCTCATTTCTCGCACCCACGCCAATTTCGGCATGGCAGTTTTGATCGACTGCCATTCCATGCCCGGCAATATCCGCCTTGCCAGTTCCAACATCCGGCCCGATATCATCATTGGCGATCGTTACGGCACCAGCGCCTCGGCGGAAATCTCCCGCGCGGCCCTGCATTTTCTCGAAGAACTCGGCTTTACCGCCGTCTGCAACAAGCCCTATGCCGGGGGCTTCATCACCGAACATTACGGCCGCCCCATCCGCTCGCTGCACGCCTTGCAGATCGAGATCAGCCGGGCGCTTTATGTGGATGAGAAAACGCTTCTGAAGACGCCGGAATTTTACGCCGTGCAATCCGCGCTGGACACGTTCATGCGCCAGCTGTCGATGTTCGTATCCGAATATGCCACCGACATGGCCTTCGCCGCCGAATAACACCCACTGAAATGATGAGACGAACACACCGCAGCTACGCTTGCGGGCAAAAAAAACCGCGCCTTGGCGCGGTCAAGTCTAGGGAGGAAACACCCAAGGAGGGTATTTACAGTCAAAGACTGTGACATGAAGCTACGACGACAATGCTCATTTGTCAATCATTTTTGTTATTGCCTATAATTTGCTCAATTTTTGTCAATCTGCCTGATATTCGCGCGACGTTCATAAAAATCTGCATTTGTTTTGGCTTTTCATATCTCCTGCACATAGCGAGTGGACGAAGTTGCCTGAAGCGCGCTATGTCCTTTTGGGATTTTAGAATGGTGAGGTTTTGATGCTGCCCGATCGCGATTTCTTCTTTCGTCTTGCCGATGCCGCAAAGGCAGAGACCCTGCCCCGCTTCCGCAGCGGTGTGGCCGTCGCCAACAAGCAGGCTGGCGGGTATGATCCCGTCACAGAGGGCGATCAGGCCGCTGAAACGGCCATCCGCGCGCTGATCACCGACCGCTTCCCGGACCACGGCATTCTGGGCGAAGAACATGGCAGTGTCGGAACCGATCGCGAGCATGTCTGGGTCATCGACCCCATCGATGGCACCCGCGCCTTTATATCCGGCGTACCCGTCTGGGGCACCTTGATCGGCTTCCAGTCCTCTGGCCGCGCCGTCATGGGCGTCATGGATCAGCCATTTACGGGCGAGCGTTATTTTGCCGATGGCGAGAAAGCCTGGTATTTCGGCCCCGGCGGCGACAGGCAGATCAGCACGCGCAACTGCGAGACCCTGTCCGACGCAATCCTCTTCACCACCTCGCCGCACATCTTCACCACCGAAGAAGCCGAGCGCTATCACACGGTCGAGCAACAGGTGCGCCTGTTCCGCTACGGTGTGGATTGCTACGCCTATGCCCTGCTGGCGGGCGGCCATGTCGATCTCGTCATCGAGTCCGGACTGAAGCCCTATGATGTTGGCGCGCTCATTCCCATCATCGAGCAGGCCGGTGGCGTCATCACCAACTGGGAAGGCGGCAGACCGGAAGCCGCAGGCCGCATTCTGGCAGCTGGCAGCAAGGCCATTCACGAACAGGCGCTGGCCATTCTCTCGGGCCTTTAGAGCGCTTCCTTGTTAAATGGAAACAGTTCTGTTGGTTCAAACGGGATCGACTGCTTGTCCGGACGGCGCGTGCCGTAGCCTCAGCATACGGCCAAGCCGTCCGGGCAAGCAGACGGCCCGTTTCAACCAACCCGAAGGGCCGGGCATATTTCCGCCAGGGCTAAGGCGATCGGCTTGACCGTACCTTTGGGTATGCCCTTCGCCGATCGCCTTAGCCCTGACGAAAATCTGCTCCGGCAGAACGTTTCCATTTAACAAGGAAGCGCTCTAAGCCGCACCCCAGACAAACGAACAAGACATCACGGCGCGTTGCGATCCATCCAGATCGCTGCGCGCCTTAGTTGTTTTTAATGGGCGAGATTAGCTCGTCCAACCCGCCTGTGCCGAACACAGACACAGGGCGACCTCCCCTTACGTCAGGATAAATGCTGGAAAACATATTCGTCTTCCAGGCAATGCTACACGCACCCGCAAAGAATAGCACGTGAGCTTAAGTGTTGGTTAACCATACTGCGGCACTCTGACGTTGAATTCTTTCATCTTCATATACTGATATAAGCGAGGACCGCTATGGCATATGACTGGAGTGGGAATACCGTCAAACAGCAGCGCGATGACTGGGTCGTCATCGTTGCCATCGTGGCACTGGCGCTGTTCATCACCATCATGCCGCTCGCCATGATGCACAGCGCACCACCGGCAAGCATCATCGAAACAACGGCGACCCACATCAACCCTGCGCCGTTGAAAACCTGACGATTAGGATTTGACCAGATCCAGATGCAGCACCCGTGGTGACAGCACCTGCAAAATGGTCTCGGACCGGCCAATATAGACAATCGCCGTGTCCTTCATGCCCGCAAGCACTGCCGCCAGCCTATCGACGGTTTCCGTCTCCAGACCTTCCAGCAGATCGTCGATGAACAGCCAGCGCGGCTTCAGCAACAGCGCGTTGGCAACCCGCACGCAGGCCTGCTCGTCGGAATCGAATTTCTTGTCCCAGCGAATATTGTCTTCCATGCGCGGAATGATGTGGCCAAGGCCACATTGCTCCATGGCGTCGAGAAACTCCTGTTCCTTGAATTTCTGCGGGCTGCGTGGATAGGAGAGAATTTCCCGCAACGGCGCCGCCGGTAAATAGCCGTGCTGGGCAATGAACAGTGTTTCCTCGCGGGGCGGCATGGTGATGTTACCGCGACCCCAGGGCCACAGCCCGGCAATGGCTGCGAAAAACAGCCGCCGGTTCACGCCCTGATCGCCATTGACCATCAGCCGGTCCCCGACATTGATCTCAACCGGCGCCTCGCGCAGGCGGAAGATGCGCGACATATCCTGCCCGCCTGCCTCGGGGCAGATCTCCACCGCAGTCAGCTTGATGGGGCCGGATGCGGTTTTTTCGATGTCGATGGCATTGCCGTGCCGCTCCACGCTATCCATCTGGATCAGCGCGTTGCGAAACACCGAGACGCGCTGCAAGGTGGCTTTCCAGCTGGCGATGGGCCCAAAATTGTCGATGTACCAGCGCAGGGCGACATTGACCTGGTTGAAGGCACCGACGGCCATCATCAACCCGCCGAAACTCAGATTTCCAGAGAAATAGACCGGAGCGGCAATGAGAATGGGCGCAACGATGGCCAGCCAGCCATAACCGGATGAAACCCAAGTGAGATGCGTCAGCGCCATGGCAAGGCCACGGATGACACCCAGCACCGCATTGATATCCTCGCCAATGCGGTGGCGTTCGTTTTTCTCGCCACGCGCCAGCGTGATCGCCGTCAGGTTTTCACTCGCCCGCATCAGCGAGAAGCGCAGTTCCGCTTCCTTGGAATAGCGTTCCGCATTCAGCGGCACCAAGCGGTAACCCACGAGGTTGCTCAGCAGCGAGGCCGAGCCCGCATAGATCAGCGCCGCCCAGACCATATAGCCCGGTATCGCCACCATCTTGCCACCGATTTCGATGGCAAATCCCGCAGATAGTCCCCACAGCACACCGATGAAGCTGACAAGCAGAATGGTGGCATTGACGAGACCGATGGCGAGCGCCGTGCTGCTTTCGGCCAGATTGCGCACATCATCATGCAGACGCTGATCGGGGTTGACGGCAATGGCGCCGAAGCCCGCAAGCCTTGCGGCACGGCCAGGCTTGAACCACTCGTCCACCATGTCCTTTGCCAAGCCTTCGCGCATGTTCAGCGCCGTCATCTGGTTCAGCCATGTCTGGAAGACGTTGAGCAGCAGCAGCGAGCCCGCAATCATCGCAAAGACTTCAAGCTGGTGTAGAAACGAGTTCAGATCACGCCGCTCCAGCGCATTGTAGAAAGGCGCGTTCCACTCGTTCAGTTTGACCTGCCCGTAAGCGGTGACCAGAATGATGGTCAGCAGGGCGCACATCAACAGAATGAGCTTGCCGCGAACGCGCGAGGTCCAAAACGCACTGCCCATCATGCCCAGTTGCGATCTGAACGTCAGATCGAAAGACGGGTAATTGATCGTCTCTGTGGACAGATTACCTTGCGCCATCAGTACCTTGCCATTTCCTGAAATTCCGAAATCCGGGCCTTTGCGCAGGCAACGGTGATTTGCACCCGCGCTCACAGCAATAGCATTCCGTTGAAGCTTGTCCACCAGCGACGCGAAACCCGCAAAACGCCACCCGTTCGAATGCGAAGGGGGCTTGAAATGTTCCTTGCTTTATTCGCGTGCATTGCACAAAGTCGCAGCAATAAAAGAGGGGCGGCACCATCCGCGCAAACCGGAAAACCGGGCAAGGGAACGCATGTCTATCAAAGCCAGCATCTATCATCTGACGCATTACAAATACGACAGACCGATCCGCCTTGGACCGCAGATCATACGATTGAAGCCTGCGCCGCATTCCCGCACCCATGTCATCAGCCATTCGCTGAAGGTGACGCCCGCAAACCACTTCGTGAATTTGCAACAGGACCCCTACGGCAATTTTCTGGCGCGTTACGTCTTTCCCGACCCTGTCACCGAGTTCAGAATAGAGGTCGATCTCGTCGCGGATATGACGGTCTATAATCCGTTCGATTTCTTCGTGGAAGAAAGCGCCATTGCATGGCCCTTCGAATATCCGGAAACGCTGAAAGACGATCTGTCGATTTACAAGACGCCAGAACCAGCAGGCCCTTTGCTGTCGGCCTTTCTGCAAACCATCGACAGAACGCAGGGCCAGCCGACCGTCGATATGGTCGTTGGTCTCAATGCCCGCCTGCAAAGCGAAATCGGCTATGTCATCCGTATGGAAACCGGTGTGCAGACACCGGAGGAAACGCTGGGAACCGCCAGAGGCTCGTGCCGCGATAGCAGTTGGCTGCTGGTGCAGATCCTGCGCCATCTCGGCTTTGCCGCCCGCTTCGTGTCGGGCTATCTCATCCAGCTGACGCCGGACCTCAAGGCGCTCGACGGCCCTTCGGGAACCGAGGTCGATTTCACCGATCTGCACGCCTGGGCGGAAGTCTATCTGCCGGGTGCGGGCTGGGTGGGTCTTGATCCGACCTCCGGGCTTCTGACCGGCGAAAGCCATGTGCCGCTTGCTGCAACGCCGCATTTCAGCAATGCCGCCCCCATTTCCGGCGGTTATTACGGTGAGGCCAACACCGAATTCGCCTTCGACATGAAGGTCACCCGCGTGGCTGAACACCCGCGCATCACCAAGCCCTTTTCCGATGAAAGCTGGGATCGCCTCAATGCGCTCGGCGAACAAGTGGACAAAGTTCTGGCGCAGCAGGACGTGCGCCTCACCATGGGTGGCGAGCCGACTTTCGTCTCCATCGATGATTTCGAATCAGGCGAATGGAACACCGATGCCGTTGGCCCGACCAAGCGCGAAAAGGCTGATGTGCTGATCCGCAAGCTGCGTGAGCGCTTCGCTCCCAACGGCTTTCTGCATTACGGTCAGGGCAAGTGGTATCCCGGCGAAAGCCTGCCGCGCTGGACCTTCTCGCTCTATTGGCGCAAGGACGGCCAGTCAGTCTGGCACAATCCCGATCTGGTGGCTCGCGAAGGCGTCGATACGGGCGTGACGTCGGAAGATGCCGAAAAGCTTCTGACCAACATCGCCTCAAACATCGGCATCGCGCCGGAACTGGTGCTGCCCGCTTACGAAGACCCGGCAGAATGGCTGATCAAGGAAGGCAATCTGCCGGACAATGTCGACCCGTCCAATTCCAAGCTGAAAGACCCGGAAGAGCGCAACCGCATCGCCCGTGTGTTCGAGCGCGGTCTCACGACACCAACCGGCTATGTCCTGCCGGTACAGGCGTGGAATGCCAAGGCCACATCCGAAAAGCGCTGGATGAGTGAAAAGTGGAAGACCCGGCGCGGCCGCATCTTCCTTGTGCCCGGCGACAGCCCGGTGGGTTACCGCATTCCGCTCGGCACCCTGCCCCATGTTCCGCCGTCGAAATTCCCCTATATCCACCCGGCGGACCCGTCTGTTCCGCGTGGACCGCTGCCAGACGCCATGGCACCATCCGCACGCGTGTTGCCCGAAGCGTCGTTTCAGGCGTCCGATGGTGCCACGCAGGAGCGCATCGAACAGTCCATCAGCGACATCAACGGCGAAGTCCGCACAGCCATGTCTGTGGAAGCACGGGATGGACGTCTCTGCGTCTTCATGCCGCCGGTGGAGCGCATCGAGGACTATCTCGATCTCGTCGCCGCTGCCGAAGCTGCCGCCACCGATCTCGGCCTGCCCGTCCATATCGAGGGCTACACCCCGCCGCATGACGAGCGCATGAATGTCATCCGCGTCGCGCCCGATCCCGGCGTCATCGAAGTCAACATCCACCCGGCGGCGAGCTGGAAGGATTGCGTCGATATCACCACCGCCGTTTACGAAGACGCGCGCCAGACCCGGCTGGGTGCCGACAAATTCATGATCGACGGTCGCCACACCGGCACCGGCGGCGGCAACCATGTGGTGGTGGGCGGGGCCAACCCCAATGACAGCCCATTCCTGCGCCGTCCCGACCTGTTGAAGAGCCTTGTACTGCACTGGCAGCGCCACCCGTCGCTGTCCTACCTCTTCTCCGGCCTGTTCATCGGCCCGACAAGCCAGGCGCCGCGCATCGATGAAGCCCGTCATGACAGCATGTATGAGCTGGAAATCGCCATGGCGCAGGTGCCGATGCCGGGTGAAGGCGCACCGCCGCTGCCATGGCTGGTGGACCGCCTGTTCCGCAATCTGCTGACGGATGTTACCGGCAACACCCACCGCTCGGAAATCTGCATCGACAAGCTCTTCTCGCCAGATGGCCCAACGGGTCGCCTCGGCCTCGTGGAATTCCGCGGTTTTGAAATGCCGCCGAATGCCCGCATGTCTCTGGCCCAGCAATTGCTGGTGCGCGCCATCATCGCCCGCTTCTGGAAGAACCCTGTCGGCGGCAAATTCGTGCGCTGGGGTACTGCGCTGGCAGACCGCTTCATGCTACCGCATTACATCTGGGCCGATTTCCTCGATGTGTTGGCCGACCTAAAAGACAATGGTTTCGATGTGAAGCCGGAATGGTTTGCGGCGCAGCTAGAGTTCCGCTTCCCCTTCTTCGGCGAGGTCGAATATGAGGGCTCGAAGCTGGAGCTTCGTCAGGCGCTGGAGCCTTGGCATGTGATGGGCGAACAGGGTGCCATCGGCGGCACCGTGCGTTATGTGGATAGTTCGGTCGAGCGTTTGCAGGTGCGTCTGGAAACCTCCAACCCGTCCCGCTACACCGTGGCCTGCAACGGTCGCGCCGTGCCGATGAAGCAGACCGATGATTCGGGCGTCTCGGTTGCCGGTGTGCGCTTCAAGGCATGGCAGCCGTCGCAGGGTCTGCACCCGGCTTTGCCGGTCAACACTCCGTTGACCTTCGACATTTATGATACATGGTCGAACCGATCGATCGGCGGCTGCATCTATCATGTTGCCCATCCGGGCGGTCGCACCTATGAGACGTTCCCGGTCAATGGAAACGAAGCGGAAGCCAGACGGCTTGCCCGTTTCGAGCCCTGGGGACATACCGCCGGTCAGTATACGCTGTGGCCGGAAGCAGCGTCGCCGGAGTTTCCGCTGACGCTTGATTTGAGACGCCCGCAGGGAGTGTGACTTGGCAAAGGCACCGGCATTGGAACGGATGAGCGAAAAACCCGGCATGGCTTCCATGCTGGATTATCGCCCCATGCCCGGAATTGCCGATGAAATGCTGGACATACACGGGAACATTCGCCCCGTCTGGCAACCCTTCGTCAACGCGCTCTCCCGTATGGAAGAACGCGAGCTGCATGAGCGCTTTGCCCGCACCGACCGTTATCTGCGCGACGCGGGTGTTTTCTATCGCGATTACAGCGCGCAGGGAAACACCGAGCGCAACTGGCCGATTTCCCATATCCCTGTCCTGATCGATGAGAAGGAATGGGAAGCAGTGTCGCGCGGTCTTGTCCAGCGCGCCAATCTGCTGGAAAGCATCGTTGCGGATTTTTACGGCGAAAACCGGCTGGTTCAGCAGGGCTATGTGCCGCCGTCGCTGCTCGCCTCCAACCCGGAATATCTGCGCCCGCTGGCAGGCGTTAAACCGGCGGATGGCCACTATCTGCATTTCTGTTCGTTCGAAATCGGCCGTGGGCCTGACGGTAACTGGTGGGTGCTGGCAGACCGCACGCAGGCCCCATCCGGCGCGGGCTTTGCGCTCGAAAACCGCGTGGCCACCACCCGCGCCTTTTCCGATATCTATGGCGAAACCCACGTCCACCGCCTCGCCTCCTTCTTCGGTGCGTTTCGCGATACGTTGCAGTCGCACCGCCAGCACCCGGATGATCGCATCGCGGTTCTGACGCCCGGACCCGCCAGCGAAACCTATTTCGAACACGCCTATATCGCCCGCTATCTCGGCTTCATGCTGCTGGAAGGCGAGGACCTTACCGTCGTCAACAACCGCGTCATGGTTCGCACCGTCGCGGGCCTCAAGCCCGTTGGCGTGCTGTGGCGGCGGCTGGATGCGTCCTATACCGACCCGCTGGAACTGGACCAGAACTCCCATATCGGCACGCCCGGCATGGTGCAGGCCCTGCGCTCCGGCTCGCTCAGCATGGTCAATGCGCTGGGGTCAGGCATTCTCGAAACCCGTGCGCTGCTCGCCTTCATGCCTGCTATCTGTCGCCATCTTTTGGGCGAAGAGCTCGCCATGCCATCCATCGCCACATGGTGGTGCGGCCAGCCGTCCGAGCGCGAACATGTGGCGCGCAACATCGAGCGCATGGTCATCGGCCCGGCCTATTCGCGCCTGCCCTTCTTTGACGATAACGGCCAGTCGGTTCTCGGCTCATCTCTGCGCGAAACGGCGAAGGATTCCATCGGTGACTGGCTGGCAAGCGACGGCCACAAGCTCGTCGGCCAGGAAGTCGTCACGCTCTCCACAACACCGGCCTATGTCGACGGCAAGCTGGTGCCGCGCCCCATGAGCTTGCGCGTCTTTGCGGCACGCACGCAGGATGGCTGGCAGGTCATGCCCGGCGGCTTTGCCCGCATTGGCCGCGGTGCCGATACGGCAGCCATTGCCATGCAGGCGGGCGGCAGTGCTGCCGATGTCTGGATCGTCTCCGACAAGCCGGTGGAACGCACAACGCTTCTGCCAGCCGAAGAAAATTTCATCCGCAACATGCCCGGCAGCCTGCCGAGCCGCGCCGCCGACAATCTGTTCTGGCTGGGCCGTTATATCGAGCGGGCCGAAGGGGCGCTGCGCATCCTGCGCGCATGGCACGCCCGCTTTGCCGAATCCGCTGATCCGAAGCAGCCGCTTCTGGCCCACGTCACCGCCTATCTCGAAACCATCGATATCGACGTCGAGGAAGCCGTTCCCGCAAGCCTGATCGCCAATCTCAACAGCGCCATCTATTCCGCCAGCAATATAAGAGACCGTTTCTCGCCGGATGGCTGGCTGGCGCTGAACGATCTGGCCAAGACCGCACGCCGCTTCCAGAGCAAGGTCGCCGCCGGTGATGACGCCACCCATGCCATGACCGTGCTGCTGCGCAAGCTCGCGGGCTTTGCCGGTCTGGTGCATGAAAACATGTACCGTTTCACCGGCTGGCGGTTCCTCTCCATCGGTCGTTATCTGGAACGCGGCCTGCATCTCACGCGGCTTCTCGGCCATATGAGCGGGCCGGACGCACCTGATGGCTCCTACGACATGCTGCTAGAAATCGGCGACAGCGTCATGACCCACCGCCGCCGCTACAACGTCAACACGGCAGCGCTGACAGTGATGGACCTGCTCGGTCTCGATCCGCTCAACCCGCGCTCCATTCTGTTCCAGCTCAACGAAATCCGCACCGAGGTTGAGCAACTGCCCAATGCCTTCGTCAACGGCCAGATGTCGCCCTTCTATCGTGAAGTGATGCGCATCCACTCCGGCCTTGCAGTGATGACACCGGAAAACCTGTCGCCCGCCGTTTTCCGTCAGCTGGAGCAGGATCTGGAACATCTATCGGACCTTCTCGCCCAGACATATCTCGGATAGGCCATGCTTTACGACCTGACGCTGCACATGGGCTATATTTACGATACGCTGGCGTCCGGCGCGCGCCACATCATCCGCATCATGCCCCTGTCCATCCCCGGCAAGCAGAGATTGATCGCTGGATCACTGAGCGTGACACCATCCCCGGAAGAGCGCACCGTCTTCGATGATTTCTTCCAGCAGAGCGCGACCTCAGTCTTCCTGCGCGCCCCGCACGATAAGCTGGATATCCGCATGCAGGCCCGCGTTTCCGTGGAAAGCCCCTCGCTAACGGCGGATTTCTCGCCGCAACTTGCGAGACTGCCCGCAGAACTGGCAAGCGTCTGGTCGCTCGGCCCGCAATCGCCGCATCATCTGGCAGGCGTCAGCCCGCGCATCGGTGAGAACGCCGCCATTGCCGCATACGCCCGCGAGACCATCAAGCCCGGCATGACCATCCGCGAAATCGCGATGGCGCTGTGCAAGCGCATCTACAAGGACTTCAAATATGATGGCGAGGCGACCACGGTGGACACCACACCGGCGGAAGCCTTCAAACTCAAACGCGGCGTCTGTCAGGATTTCTCGCACATCATGATATCGGCGCTGCGCAGCCTCGGCATTCCCGCAGGCTATGTCAGCGGCTTCCTGCGCACCATTCCGCCAGCCGGCAAGGAACGGCTGGAGGGGGCAGATGCCATGCATGCGTGGGTGCGCGTCTGGTGCGGCGAAGCGACCGGTTACATCGAACTCGACCCCACCAACGACATCGTCGCCGGCAGCGACCACATCGTCGTCGGTTACGGGCGCGATTATTCCGACATCGCCCCCGTCATCGGCGTGCTGAAAAGCTATGGCAACCAGCAGACCACGCAGGCCGTGGACGTCATTCCCGTCAAGCACTGAGCCTGCACCAAAACGGAACGAAGGACGTGCCGCAGCGGCACAAAGCCTCGTTTCACGACAGAAATCTGTCCCGTTTCGAGCACTCGATAAATTTGCTCACGTTACGTTAGGAAAATCTACATTGCCCGGCAGTAGAGCTGAAACCATCACACAATTGAACAGGTGGACATGATGTTCAACGGGGCTGGAATGAAGACACGCATGCGCGCGCTGTTGAGCGACAGGCAGGGCAATTTCGCCATGATGACAGCGGCGGCATTGCCGCTTTTGATGGGGGTTGCCGGGGCTGGGCTGGAGTTGACCAGAGTCATGCAGGTTAAGTCCGACCTGCAAAATGCGGCCGATGGCGGAACATTGGGTGCCGCTACTGAAGCACGCATTGCCGAAGGTGCGAAAAGCAATAACGAATTGGCCGAATCCGTTAAGAATTATCTGGGCGCGCAAGAGTGGGCGACCGGCATGACGGCTGAGCAGAAGAAAGATTTCGAGAAGAACCTGAGTACGGTCGTGACCAAATCGGATACTTCTAAGGGAAGCGTCTATAATATCACGACCACGTTCAGCTATTCCATGCCGCTCAACCCGATGCTGAGCCTTATCGGTGCGGACGCTATCACGCTCAGAGTTACCAGCACATCGCAGAGCAGCTACAACAAGGGCGCACCGATCTCGATGTACCTTGTTCTTGACCGCTCAGGTTCGATGTCGTTCGTGACCGACACCGTCGATAAGAGCAAAAGCTCATGTCAGAACTATACCGATGCCAATTGGTCGTCCTATCCAAATCTGAGGGCTAGCAGCCCATGCTACGTCAACAAAAGCACCTCGCTGAAAACGGCGGTTAGTTACCTTGTCGATACTCTCAACAAGTCCGACCCCACTTACAAGGCTGGCAGCTTGCCGGAATCGACTTTGGTCCGCACCGCTGCTGTCGCCTATAACGACTCCAGTTTTTCTGCGCAGAACATGGATTGGGGCACGAAGAAAACCAACGCTTACGTTCAGGCCATACCGCAATATCCGACAGGCGGTACGAATGCGAACGCTGCATTGACGACAGCGTACAACGCTCTCAAATCCTCAAACACTACCGAAGCGTTGGCTCGTAAAACGTATGGAGACAATTTCTTCGAGCGTTACATCGTGCTGATGACGGATGGTGAAATGACCGGCGCAAGCTCTTCATGGAACTCCAGCATCGACGCAGCCGTCCGCTCGACCTGCGCGACCGCCAAAGCCGATGGCATCAAGATTTTTACCATCGCCTTCATGGCGCCAGCCAGAGGCAAATCGCTGCTTCAGGCATGCGCCACCAGCAATGACAATTTTTACGAACCCGACAACATGGATGAAATCGTTGAGGCCTTTGGCGATATCGCCCGAAAGGCAGCGGGCAATATCAGCCGCGTAACGAACTAACACCCTGCAAATTGCGCGAACAAGCCGCGAGAGCTCAAAGGCTCCGCGGCTTTTCGTGTTCGCACAACACCATGCCGCGGATTCAGACGGTAAAATCATACCTGCCTCCCCAAAATCGGCTGTTGCCAGAGGCTGTGAACGATGCATAAATCGCATTCGAGACGATATGACGGATCGACAGAATCAGGCCCCCTCCTCCCACCAAGGTACTGACCGACCAATGATCAACAAACTCGCCACCAACGACCTTCCCCGCCCCGCCCCACGCAGCTCGGAGCCGGAGGTTCTTGCCAATGAAATCATCGAAAGACTGACCTATCGCATCGGCAAGGACGTCAAGGTCGCAAAGCCGCATGACTGGCTGACCGCCACCATTCTCGTCATCCGCGACCGTGTCATCGACAAGTGGATGGAATCCACCCGCAAGGCGTATCAGAACGACAGCAAGCGCGTTTATTATCTGTCGCTGGAGTTTCTGATCGGCCGCCTGATGCGCGACGCCATCTCCAATCTTGGCCTGATGGGCGAGATCAAGGATGCGCTGACATCGCTGGGTGTCGAGTTCGACGTGATCGCCGGTCTGGAGCCGGATGCGGCACTTGGCAATGGCGGTCTTGGCCGTCTCGCTGCCTGCTTCATGGAATCCATGGCCACCGTCGATATCCCGGCTTACGGCTACGGCATCCGTTACGTCCACGGCCTTTTCCGCCAGCAGATGGCGGATGGCTGGCAGGTGGAATTGCCCGAAACATGGCTTGCCCACGGCAACCCCTGGGAATTCGAACGTCGCGAAAGCTCCTATGAAATCGGCTTCGGCGGCGCTGTCGAAACCATCGGCGGTTATGAAGAGCCGCAGCGCTTCGTCTGGAAACCGGCAGAGCGCATGATCGCCACCGCCTATGACACACCCGTCGTTGGATGGCGCGGCACCCGCGTCAACACGCTGCGCCTGTGGTCGGCACAGCCTATCGATCCGATCCTGCTCGACGCCTTCAATGCGGGCGATCACATCGGCGCGCTGCGTGAAAGCAACAAGGCCGAGGCCCTGACCCGCGTGCTTTACCCGGCCGATGCCAACCCGGCAGGGCAGGAACTGCGTCTGAGGCAGGAATATTTCTTCTCGTCCGCCTCGCTTCAGGACATTCTACGCCGCCATTTGCAGCAATATCCTGATTTCACCAACCTCGCCGACAAGGTGTCCATCCAGCTCAACGACACGCATCCGGCCATTTCCATTGCCGAAATGATGCGCCTTCTGTGCGACGTGCATGGACATGATTTTGAAGAGGCCTGGACGATCACACGCGGCACCTTCTCCTACACCAACCATACGCTTCTGCCCGAAGCGCTGGAAAGCTGGCCGGTGCCTCTGCTGGAGCGGCTGTTGCCGCGCCACATGCAGATCATCTATGCGATCAACGCCAACACGCTTCTTTTCGCCCGCAAGGAAAAGAAGATGGTCGATCAGCAGATTCGCTCCATCTCCGTCATCGAAGAAGGCGGAGAGCGTCGCGTGCGCATGGGCAACCTGGCCTTTATCGGCTCGCACTCCATCAACGGCGTATCGGCACTTCACACCGAACTGATGAAGGAAACGGTGTTTGCCGACCTTCACACGCTTTATCCAGAGCGCATCAACAACAAGACCAACGGCATCACCCCACGCCGCTGGTTGATGCAGTGCAATCCCGGCCTCACCGACCTCATCCGCCAGTCCATCGGCGATGAATTCCTGGATGACGCGGAAAAGCTGGTGGCGCTGGACCGCTTTGCCGAAGACAAGGGCTTCCGCGAGAAGTTTGCCGAAATCAAGCGCCAGAACAAGGTCCGCCTTGCCAATCTGGTTGCCCAGCGCATGGGCATCCGCGTCGATCCATCGGCCATGTTCGATATCCAGATCAAGCGTATCCATGAATATAAGCGCCAGCTGCTCAACCTCATCGAGGCGGTTGCGCTTTACGATCAAATCCGTTCCCGCCCGGAACTGGATTGGGTGCCGCGCGTTAAGTTCTTCGCTGGCAAAGCAGCGCCGAGTTATCACAATGCAAAGCTCATCATAAAGCTCGCCAATGATATCGCGCGTGTCATCAATAACGATCCGGCAGTGCGCGGGCTTCTGAAAGTGGTATTCATTCCCAATTACAACGTGTCCCTTGCGGAGATCATGGTTCCAGCGGCGGATCTGTCGGAACAGATTTCGACGGCTGGCATGGAAGCCTCCGGCACCGGCAACATGAAGTTCGGTCTGAACGGCGCGCTCACCATCGGTACGCTTGATGGTGCCAACGTTGAGATGCTCGAACATGTCGGCAAGGACAACATCGTCATCTTCGGAAAGACCGCGGATGAAGTGGCCCAGGCCCGCGCCGAAGGCCACAATCCCCGCGCCATCATCGAAAATTCCGCCGAACTGTCGCAGGCGGTGTCATCCATCGCATCCGGCGTGTTTTCGCCGGATGACAGGTCCCGTTTCTCAGCCCTGATGGACGGTATCTACAATAATGACTGGTTCATGGTCGCGGCAGACTTCGACGCTTATGCGCAGGCACAGCGCGACGTCGATGCCATCTGGAGCGACACGAACAGCTGGTACGAAAAAACCGTGCGCAATACGGCACGCATGGGCTGGTTCTCGTCCGACCGGACGATCCGGCAATATGCAACCGAAATCTGGAGAGCTTGATGAAGAAACCGCTCAATTCTGCCGAAGAGACAAAGACTGGCGCTACAGCTAAGGCTGAGATCGAGGCAATCAAGAGCGGTTTGCATTCCAACCCCTTTGCCGTCCTGGGTGTTCACCAGACCCCGGACGGCTTTGTGGCGCGCTGCTTCATTCCCGGTGCGGAAGAAGTGACGGCCATGACCCTGGACGGCAACGTTGCAGGTGAATTGGTCCGCACGGATGATGAAGGTTTCTTCGAAGGGCCGATCACGCTGTCCAAGCGCCAGCCTATCCGCTATCGCGCACTGCGTGACGATGCCGAATGGGCCGTAACCGATCCTTACAGCTTCGGCCCCGTGCTTGGCCCCATGGATGATTATTACGTCCGTGAAGGCTCGCATTTGCGCCTTTTCGACAAGCTGGGCGCTCACCCACTGAAACTCGAAGGCGTCGAAGGCTTTCACTTCGCCGTCTGGGCGCCCAATGCCCGGCGCGTGTCCGTGGTGGGGGATTTCAACAATTGGGATGGCCGCCGCCATGTCATGCGGTTCCGCAAAGATACGGGCCTGTGGGAAATCTTCGCACCGGATGTCTATTCCGGGTGCAGCTACAAATTCGAGATCATCGGCCCCCACGGCGAATTGCTGCCGCTGAAAGCCGACCCCTATGCCCGCCGCGCTGAACTGCGCCCCAAGAATGCGTCTGTCACCACGCCGGAACTGGTTCAGGACTGGAGCGACGAGGCACACCGCAAGCACTGGGCCAGCATCGATCAGCGCCGCCAGCCGATTACCATTTACGAAGTCCACGCATCCTCCTGGCAGCATGCCGAAGATGGTTCGCTTCTGTCATGGGACGAACTGGCAGCGCGGCTGATCCCCTACTGCGCCGATATGGGCTTCACCCACATCGAATTCATGCCCATCACCGAACATCCCTATGACCCGTCATGGGGCTACCAGACCACGGGGCTTTACGCACCAACCGCGCGTTTCGGAGAGCCGGAAGGCTTTGCCCGTTTCGTCAATGGCGCGCATAAGGTCGGCATCGGCGTCATTCTGGACTGGGTTCCTGCCCACTTCCCGACGGATGAGCATGGGCTGAAATGGTTCGATGGCACAGCGCTTTACGAACATGCCGATCCGCGTCAGGGTTTCCACCCGGACTGGAACACGGCGATCTATAATTTCGGTCGCGTCGAGGTCATGTCCTACCTCATAAACAACGCGCTCTACTGGGCCGAGAAATTCCATCTTGACGGCCTGCGCGTCGATGCCGTCGCCTCCATGCTCTACCTCGATTATTCCCGCAAGGAAGGCGAGTGGGTGCCCAACGAATATGGCGGGCGCGAAAATCTGGAATCCGTTCGCTTCCTTCAGCAGATGAACACGCTGATTTACGGCAACCATCCCGGCGTGATGACCATTGCCGAGGAATCCACCTCATGGCCGAAGGTGTCGCAGCCGGTGCATGAAGGCGGTCTCGGCTTCGGCTTCAAGTGGAACATGGGCTTCATGCACGACACGCTGAGCTATTTCCAGCGCGAGCCGGTGCATCGCAAGTTCCACCATCAGGAACTCAGCTTCGGCCTGCTGTACGCTTTCAGCGAAAACTTCGTGCTGCCGATTTCCCATGATGAAGTGGTGCACGGCAAGGGCTCGATGATTGCCAAGATGCCGGGTGACGACTGGCAGAAATTTGCTAATCTGCGTGCCTACTACGCCTTCATGTGGGGGTATCCCGGCAAGAAGCTGCTGTTCATGGGCCAGGAATTTGCGCAGTGGAGCGAATGGAGCGAAAAGACCGCGCTCGACTGGAACCTGCTGCAATATCATATGCATGAAGGCATGCGCCGCCTCGTGCGCGATCTCAACTTCATGTACCGCTCCAAAGGTGCGCTGCATGCGCGCGATTGCGAGCCGGAGGGCTTCCAGTGGCTGTCTGCCGATGACCATGAAAACTCGGTCTTTGCCTGGTTGCGCATGGCGCCGGGCGAAAAGCCGGTTGCCGTCATCTGTAACCTGACGCCTGTCTATCGTGAAAACTTCTACGTGCCGCTGCCCACAGCTGGCCGCTGGCGTGAGGTGCTGAACACCGATGCCGAGATTTACGGCGGCAGCGGCAAGGGCAATGGCGGTCGCGTGCAGGCTGTGGATGCGGGAGGTAACATCGGTGCCACGCTGACACTGCCGCCACTTGCGGTCATCATGCTGGAGCTGGAAAATTAACAGCCAAAAACGGTGCTTCGACACCAAGGGAACATACGGGAATTTTATGGGAGGACTGCTATGAGTGAGAAAAGAGTTCAGCCACTGGCGCGTGACGCAATGGCCTATGTGCTTGCTGGTGGCCGTGGCAGCCGCCTGAAGGAGCTGACGGACCGTCGCGCAAAACCCGCCGTCTATTTCGGTGGCAAGGCCCGCATCATCGATTTCGCCCTTTCGAATGCCTTGAACTCCGGCATTCGCCGCATCGGCGTCGCCACGCAGTACAAGGCGCATTCGCTCATCCGCCACCTGCAGCGCGGCTGGGACTTCTTCCGCCCGGAACGTAACGAAAGCTTCGATATTCTCCCCGCCTCCCAGCGCGTATCTGAAACGCAATGGTATGAAGGCACCGCCGACGCGGTCTATCAGAACATCGATATCATCGAGCCCTATGGCCCGGAATATATGGTCATTCTGGCGGGCGACCACATCTACAAGATGGACTATGAATACATGCTGCAACAGCATGTGGACAGCGGTGCAGACGTCACCATCGGCTGCCTTGAAGTGCCGCGCATGGAAGCCACCGGCTTCGGCGTCATGCATGTCAACGACAAGGATGAAATCATCAATTTCATCGAAAAGCCTGCGGATCCGCCGGGCATTCCCGGCAATGAAGACTTCGCACTGGCCTCCATGGGTATCTACGTGTTCCACACGAAGTTCCTGATGGATTGCCTGCGCCGCGATGCCAGCGACCCCAATTCCAGCCGCGACTTCGGCAAGGACATTATTCCCCACATCGTCCAGCACGGCAAAGCCGTCGCCCACCGCTTCGCCTCCTCCTGCGTGCGGTCCGATTTTGAACACGAGCCCTATTGGCGCGATGTCGGCACCATTGATGCCTATTGGCAGGCCAATATCGACCTTACCGATATCGTTCCCGACCTCGACATCTACGACAAATCCTGGCCGATCTGGACCTATGCGGAAATTCTGCCACCGGCAAAATTCGTCCATGACGATGAGAAGCGTCGTGGTTCGGCCACATCTTCGGTCGTTGCCGGTGACTGCATCATCTCCGGCTCGTCTTTGAACCGCAGCCTGTTGTTCACAGGCGTGCGCGCAAATTCATACTCACGCCTTGAGAATGCCGTAGTGCTGCCGAGTGTGAAGATCGGGCGTCACGCCCAGCTGAGCAATGTGGTGATCGACCATGGCGTCGTCATCCCGGAAGGACTGATCGTTGGAGAGGACCCGGAACTCGATGGAAAACGCTTCCGCCGCACGGAAAGCGGCATTTGCCTGATAACCCAATCGATGATCGACAAGCTGGATCTGTAGACCTCATGAATGTTCTTTCGGTTGCGTCCGAAGTCTATCCACTCATCAAGACCGGGGGGCTCGCCGATGTCGCTGGCGCGCTTCCCATCGCTCTCAAAGCCTATGGCATCACCACCCGCACGCTTATTCCCGGCTACCCTGCGGTCAAGGCAGCGGTGGCAGATGCGGTCAAGATTGCCGAACTGCCCGATCTGCTGGGAGAGCGTGCCGATATTCTCGAAGCACATCACGAGGGTCTCGATCTTCTGATCCTCGATGTGCCCGCCTATTACGATCGCCCCGCCGGTCCCTATCTCGATTCCACCGGCAAGGATTTCGAGGATAACTGGAAGCGCTTCGCGGCGCTTTCACTGGCAGCAGCCGAAATCGCCGCGGGCAAACTGCCGGGCTGGCAGCCGGATTTGCTGCACGCTCATGACTGGCAGGCCGCCATGGCCCCGGTCTACATGCGTTATGCGGAAACGCCGGAACTGCCGAGCGTCCTGACCATCCACAACATCGCCTTTCAGGGCCAGTTCGGCGCCAATATCTTTAGCCAGCTGGGCCTGCCCGCCCATGCTTTCAGCACCGAAAGCATCGAATATTACAACGATATCAGCTTCCTCAAGGGCGGTGTGCAGACCTCGACGGCCATCAGTACCGTCAGCCCGTCTTATGCCGAAGAAATTCTCACACCCGAATTCGGCATGGGGCTGGATGGTGTCATCAGAAGCCGCGCCCATGTCATGCATGGCATCGTCAACGGCATCGACGCCGATGTCTGGAACCCGGCCACCGACCATCTGGTCAACCACAATTACTCCGCCGCCAATCTGAAGCTGCGCACCCTGAACAAGGCCTCCGTCGCCAGCCATTTCCGGATCGATCAGGACAGCGGCCCGCTCTTTTGCGTCATTTCGCGCCTGACATGGCAAAAAGGTATAGACCTCGTGACCGAAGTGGTGGACGATATCGTCGCCATGGGTGGACGCCTCGTCGTGCTGGGCGCTGGCGAGATTGCGCTGGAAGGTGCCCTTCTGGCCGCAGCCTCGCGTCATCCCGGCCGTGTCGGCGTCGCCATCGGCTATAACGAGCCGCTGTCGCATCTCATGCAGGCGGGCTGTGACGCCATCATCATCCCCTCGCGCTTCGAGCCCTGCGGCCTGACCCAGCTTTACGCCCTGCGCTATGGCTGCATTCCCGTTGTGGCGCGAAACGGCGGGCTGAATGACACTGTCATCGATGCCAACCACGCTGCCGTTGCCGCCAAGGTGGCGACCGGCGTGCAGTTCACCTCGATCACGCCGGAAGGTTTGCGCCAGGCGATCAGACGCACGGTGCGCTATTATCACGATCAGAAACTGTGGACGCAGATGCAGAAGCAGGGCATGAAATCGGATGTTTCCTGGGAAAAGAGCGCTGGTCTTTACGCCGCGCTCTACGCCCAACTTATTTCGAAAGGCCAGTAAATGACCATTAAAACTGTTCAAACCAAACCATTTCAGGACCAGAAGCCAGGCACATCCGGCCTTCGCAAGAAAGTGCCTGTCTTTGCGCAGGAAAACTACGCGGAAAACTTCATCCAGTCGATTTTCGACAGCCTTGAAGGTTTTGCCGGACAGGCGCTGGTGATCGGCGGCGACGGTCGCTACTACAACCGCGAAGTGATCCAGAAGGCCGTCAAAATGGCGGCTGCCGCCGGTTTCGGCAAGGTTCTGGTCGGTCAGGGCGGCATTCTGTCCACGCCTGCGGCCTCCAACATCATCCGAAAGTATAAGGCCTTTGGCGGCATCGTTCTGTCAGCCAGCCATAATCCCGGCGGCCCCAACGAAGATTTCGGCATCAAGTACAATATCGGCAATGGCGGCCCGGCACCGGAAAAAATCACCGACGCCATTTTCGAGCGCACCAAGGCTATCGAGACCTATCGCATCTCCGACGCCGCCGATATCGATCTCGATACGATCGGAACGGCTGACGTTGACGGCATGACGGTTGAGGTCATCGATCCCGTTGCCGATTACGCAACGCTGATGGAAGAATTGTTCGACTTCCCCGCCATCCGCAACCTCATCGCCGGTGGTTTCCGCGTCGTGGTCGATAGCATGAGCGCCGTCACCGGCCCATATGCGGTCGAGATCATCGAAAAGCGCCTCGGTGCACCCGCCGGTTCCGTGCACAACTCCGTTCCCCTCCCCGATTTCGGCGGTCACCATCCCGACCCGAACCTCGTTCATGCCAAGGAAATGTATGACGAGGTAATGAGCCCAGCAGGCCCAGATTTCGGCGCCGCCTCCGATGGTGACGGCGACCGCAACATGGTGGTCGGCAAGGGCATGTTCGTCACCCCATCCGACAGCCTTGCCATCATCGCCGCGAACGCCACACTCGCTCCCGGCTATGCAGCTGGCATTTCCGGCATCGCCCGCTCCATGCCAACCAGTGCGGCGGCAGACCGCGTGGCCGAAAAGCTCGGCATCGGCATGTATGAAACGCCCACCGGCTGGAAGTTCTTCGGCAACCTGCTGGACGCTGGCAAGGTCACCATCTGCGGCGAAGAAAGCTTCGGCACCGGCTCCAACCATGTGCGCGAAAAGGACGGACTCTGGGCCGTTCTGTTCTGGCTGAATATCGTCGCCGCCCGCAAGGAAAGCGTCAAGGACATCGTCACCAAGCACTGGGCCGAATATGGCCGCAACTACTACTCCCGCCACGACTATGAAGAAGTCGATAGCGACGCCGCCAACACGCTTGTCTCCATCCTGCGCGAAAAGCTCGCCACCCTGCCCGGCACCACCTATGGCGCGCTGAAAGTGAAGGCCGCCGATGATTTCGCCTATAACGACCCGGTCGATCAATCCGTCAGCAAGAACCAGGGCATCCGCATCCTCTTCGAAGGCGGCTCCCGCATCGTCATCCGCCTCTCGGGCACCGGCACGGCGGGCGCGACCCTGCGTCTCTATGTCGAGCGTTACGAGGCCGATGCGTCTCGGCATAATATCGAGACGCAGGAGGCTTTGGCGGATTTGATTTCGGCAGCGGATGCGATTGCGGGGATCAAGAAGCATACGGGGCGTGATGCTCCGACGGTTATTACGTGATTTTTGACGATGCCGCCAGGTTACCTCTCCCCTTGTGGGAGAGGAAAGAAAATCACGATCTTAGCTTTGCTAAGTCGTAGATTTTCTAGGTGAGGGGTCCGCCGAGGGTGCGGCAAACCCCTCACTTGCGATTTCTAACACTTAGCTAACGCTAAGATGTTGAAATCGCTTTCTCTCCCACAAGGGGAGAGATAACCAGAAGCGCTATCACGACCTAATGACCGAAAGCCATCCACAATTCTGTCTCCCCCCTTGAGGGGGAGATGTCCGGCAGGACAGAGGGGGGTGAACCCCACCCACACAGCCAACAAATGGAAACCCAGATGCCAAATCCCACCGTTTCCCCCAAAGGCGCCATCCCCTCGGAAAACGGAACGGCATTCTCCGTCTACTCCCGCCACGCCTCACACATAGACCTCTGCCTCTTCGACGAAACCGGCACCACCCAGACCGCCCGCCTGCCCATGCAGCGCGATGAAAACGACATCCACCGCCTCACCACACACGCCCCCATCGGCACCCGCTACGGCTTCCGCGCCGATGGCGTCTACGCACCCGATCACGGCCTCTGGTTCGACCCGTCCAAGCTCCTGCTCGACCCCTATGCCACGCAGATCGACCGACCTTTCGCCCACGACCCGGCGCTGTTCACCTTCGGCACCGACACGGCGCTCATCATGCCGAAATCCATCGTCTCGCAGCACCATCAGGTAAAACACCAGCCGCCCCTCTTCGCGCCCGGCGGCTTGATCTACGAAGTCGCCGTCAAGCCCTTCACCATGCTGCACCCGGATGTGCCAGATGCCATTAAGGGAACGGTCGCGGCCCTTGCCCACCCCTCCATTATCGCCCACCTCAAAACCATCGGCGTCGATGCCATCGAGCTGATGCCCATCACCGCGTGGATCGATGAGCGCCATCTGCCACCGCTCGGCCTCACCAACGGCTGGGGTTACAACCCCGTCGGCTTCATGGCGCTGGACCCGCGTCTTTGCCCCGGTGGCGTGGAAGAATTGCGCGAGACCGTGGCGACCCTGCACGACAACGGCATCGGCGTCATTCTCGATCTCGTCTTCAACCACACCGGCGAAAGCGACCTCTTCGGCTCGACGCTGTCGCTGCGCGGGCTGGATAATCTCAGCTATTATCGCCATCTGCCGGATGATCCCGGCACGCTGGTCAACGATACCGGCACCGGCAACACCGTCGCCTGCGCCCCCCCCCAAGTTCGCCAGCTGGTTCTCGACACGCTCCGGCACTTCGTGGCGCATGCGGGCATAGACGGCTTCCGCTTCGACCTTGCCCCGATCCTCGGTCGCACGGCCACCGGTTTCGACACCGCCAGCAAAACCCTCGCCGCCTTGGTCGAAGACCCTTTGTTGCAAGACCGCATCATGATTGCCGAACCCTGGGACATCGGCCCCGGCGGTTACCAGCTCGGCAACTTTCCGGAAAACTTCCTCGAATGGAACGACCGCGCCCGCGATGACCTTCGCCGATACTGGCGCGGCGATGCCGGCACCACCGGCGCACTGGCCGATGCACTCGCCGGCTCATCCGCCATCTTTTCCCGCCACAACCGAACCGCCACCCGCAGCGTCAATTTCCTTGCCGCCCATGATGGCTTCACGCTTTTCGATCTCGTGGCCCATGAACACAAGCACAATGAAGCCAATGGCGAAGACAACCGCGATGGTCACAACGAAAACCATTCATGGAACAATGGCGTCGAGGGACTGACGGACGACCCCGCCGTCAATGCGGCGCGCATCGCCGATGTCAAATCCCTGCTCTCAACCCTCTTCGTTACCCGTGGCACCATCATGCTGACGGCGGGCGATGAGGCGGGCCGCAGCCAGCGCGGCAACAACAACGCCTATTGCCAGGACAATGACATCACCTGGGTCGATTGGGCCAAGCTCTCACCCGAGCTGATCGAACACGCGGCCTACCTCGCCGCCCTGCGCAAGCGCTTCGAGGTCTTCAGCGAAGCTGACTTCTTCTCCGCCAACACCGATGACGTACAATGGCTTTCACCGACAGGCGAGCCCATGACCGTGGCCGATTGGGAACGACCGGAGGGAACGCCGCTCGCCATGCTGTTGAAAACCCGCGATCTGGAAACCGACGAAACCGTTCGCCTCGCCATCTTCTTCAATCGCACCCACGACGTCGTGCGCTTCACCCTGCCGGGCGCATGGCAACCGCTGGGCACGGATTTCGGCAATCCCGCCCATGTGCCCGCTCGCTCCGTGGTGTTTTATAGACAATGCTAAATATTGCAGCGCAAAATGGCGATTGTTCTTTAATCAGAGGCCTGTAAGCTCCATCTCAAAAGCGCCCTCATAACCCTGTCCCGTCGCGAGGAACCCATGCCCAAGGAAATCTCTCTGGCTGAGGTCAAAGGCCTTGTCGGTTCAGAAGTCGGAACATCCGACTGGATCACCGTCGATCAGGCGATGATCGACGCCTTCGCCAAGGCAACGCTGGACGACCAGTTCATCCACACGGACCCAGAGCGTGCCAAAGCAGAAAGCCCCTTCGGCGGCACCATCGCCCACGGCTTCCTCACAGTCTCGCTGCTATCAGCCATGAATTACAGCGCCCTGCCCAAAATCCGCGAACAGACCATGGGCATCAATTACGGCTTCGACAAACTCCACTTCGTCACCCCCGTCAAAAGCGGCGCCCGCATCCGCGGCCACTTCACCCTCGCCGAAGCCCGCTTCCGCGGCGCCGCCATGCTGATGAACACCTATGACGTGACGGTCGAAATCGAAGGTGAAAAGAAACCGGCCCTGACCACAAGGTGGACTACGATCAGCCAGTTCAACCCTGAGGATCGGCCGAACGAGGATTGAGGAAGGCCGACAGACAAACAGAGGTGTCATGAAATTCGCTTATTTGATCGAGCCGCCATTTAACTATCGCAATGATCAAGGCGTTGTGACTGGCTGCGATGTTGAACTAGCGCGAACCGTCCTGTCTATGATTGGTATCGAAAGCGTAGAGCTCATCGAAACCGAGTTTGCAGACCTGCTCCCCGGCTTGGAGCAGCGCCGTTGGGATATTACAACAGGCCTTTTCGATACAGCCGAGAGAAGGAAAATAGCCGCTTTCAGCCGTCCTATATGGGCATTGTCGGACGGGCTTCTCATCCGAAAGGGCAATCCTAAAAAGCTAAAAGGATACGCCTCTATTGTTGCAAACTCCGAATGCGCGCTGGCTGCGATACACGATCAGGTTCAGCACCAGGCCGCTCTCGCTACCGGCATCTCCGAAAACCAGATCATTTTACACGCAACATATAGCGAGGCCGCGAACGCTGTTCTAAGCGGACAGGTTCATGCTTATGCAAGTGTGGCTATGGCGCATCGAGGATATCTTGCGCAACATCCTCATATCGATCTGGACGTTGTCTCTGTCCCAACCGCGGAACGCGATGCGGCTTTCGGCGCATTCGGTTTTCGTCAATCAGACTGCGAATTGAAGAATGCAATCGATGCCGCATTGAACCAATATCTTGGTTCCAACGAGCATCGGGCCATGATGCAACCCTTCGGCTTCACTGATGCGGATATCAATATAATCGCGACTTAGCGAGCATTGTAGACCTGAGCTTTAGCCCGCGACAAGCGCGGCCCGTGTTCATCGATGAGTTGAGCCAGAAGAGCTTTCTCCTCATCCGTCAACGCTACGCTATCGACGAAACGCTCCGTGCATAAGCACGAATGCCTCGTCGATCTGCATCTCGTGCCGTCTTCTTCAGAGGATATGTACGGGATTAAGCCATGCCATTCCATGCTTCTGGCCATATGCATTGCGCGCAACGTTTTCTCTCCCAACACCGGAACCCGTGCGCCTGATCACGCGTTGAAGGCTACACGCCTTGATGGGGGACAATTCAATGGCACAAAATGTGACGCAACCTGACAACTCGGCAGAGCCTACAACCGAACTCAAACGCGTGATTGGGCCGGGGCTACTGCTTCTGTTCATTGTGGGGGATATTCTCGGCACCGGCATCTATGCGTTGACCGGACAGGTCGCGGCGGAAGTCGGCGGGGTCGTCTGGCTGCCCTTCATGATCGCCTTTGGCGTCGCCCTTCTCACCGCCTGCTCCTATCTGGAACTCGTCACGAAGTACCCCAAAGCCGCAGGTGCAGCGCTTTACACGCACAAGGCCTTCGGCGTGCACTTCATCACCTTCCTCGTCGCCTTCACCGTCATGTCCTCGGGCGTGACCTCAGCCTCCACCGCCTCCCGCGCCTTTGCCGCCAACTTCACCACCGTCACCGGGTTTGATTTTGGTGCATTCGGCGTTACCGGTGTCGCCATTGCCTTCATCGCGGCAATCGCGCTCATCAACTTCCGGGGTGTAGGCGAAAGTGTGAAGATGAATGTCGTGCTGACGGTTGTGGAACTCACCGGCCTACTGATTATCATCGGCATCGGCTTCTGGGCCATCGGCAACGGACAGGGCGATGTCTCGCGCGTCTGGACCTTTGAGCCCGCGGGCGAACACGGTGTCATCTGGTCCGTGGTCGCGGCAACGACTCTCGCCTTCTTCGCCATGGTCGGTTTTGAGGATTCGGTCAACATGGCCGAGGAGTGCAAACAGCCCTCGCGCATCTTCCCGAAAGTTCTGCTCGGCGGCCTTGCCATTACCGGCGTCATCTATGTTCTGGTCGCCATCTCCGCCATTACGTTGGTTCCGGCAGCAGAGCTGGGCGAAGGTGAAACGCCGTTGCTGAAGGTTGTGGCCGCAGGCGCCCCCAACTTCCCCATCGGCATTTTCGGCATCATCACCATGTTCGCAGTCGCCAATTCCGCGCTCATCAACATGATGATGGCCAGCCGCCTGATTTACGGCATGAGCCGCGAAGGCGTGCTGCCTCCCGCACTCGGCAAGGTCCACAAAGGCCGCCAGACGCCTTACATCGCCATCATCTTCACGTCGCTCATCGCCATCGGCCTCATCGCCTTCGCAGGCGGCGTCCCGGCACTCGGCGGTACAACGGCACTGCTGCTGCTCGGCGTCTTCACCATCGTCAATGTCGCGGTGCTGGTGCTGCGCAAGGATAAGGTCGCCCACAAACACTTCCGCACCCCGACAATACTGCCCATCATCGGCGCCGTCAGCTGCTTCTTCCTCGTCGGCCCATGGACTGGGCGTGACCCGGTGCAATATTCGATTGCCGGCGTGCTGCTGTTTATTGGTGTGCTGTTGTGGCTGGCGACGGTTGGATTCATGCGGATGCAGGAGAAGGCGGTTTAGAAAACCTCAAATTCCCTGTCACCCCGGCCTTGAGCCGGGGTCCAGCGACCTGACGTCCGTCAGGTCAAAAGACTCTTACGCCGCGCAGACGCGCGGCTGCTGGATTCCGGCTAAAGGCCGGAATGACGGAGGTAGAGTATGATTCCTCGCAAAAGATCACGGGCGTCACCAGACGCAGTTGCAATCCCCAGCAACGATGATACATCGGAATTCCGGCTCCCATTTCAAAAGGAAATCATATGCCGGACTTTTCCACACTCATGCTTTTTTCCGCCGCAGCCGTCGTGCTGACAGCGACACCCGGCCCCGATATGCTGCTCATTGCCTCCCGCAGTGTCAGCCAGGGTCGGTCCGCCGGTTTTCTCACCTAGCGGGCATAGCTGCCGGAACATATTGCCACGCCATCGCGGCGGCTCTCGGTCTTTCCCAGCTATTTCTCACTGTTCCGATTGCCCATGAAATAGTGCGCTGGGCAGGCTGCGCCTATTTGCTGTATCTGGCGTACAAAACCCTTCGTTCACAAGGTTCAGCTTTCGCGCCGTCGGCAGGTCTTAAAAGACTATCAGCCAAACGGATTTTCAGTGAAGGCCTCGCGACAAATCTCCTCAACCCGAAAATGGCGTTATTTGTGCTGGCGCTGTTTCCGCAGTTCATCGATCCGAATGGCAGTTCGATGCTCATCCAGACGGTGGTTCTCGCCAGTATTCTGAACGGCATTGGTTTTCTGGTGAACGGTGCCGTGATTGTTTTGGGTACAAGCATCCGCAATCGCCTGTCCGCAGTCAGCCGGTTTCCAAAGCTACCGCAGTATCTGCTGGCAACCGTATTTGCCGGTTTGGCATGCCGTCTGGCACTCGGCACCAGAAACTAAAGAGGTAACGTCAGGCAGTGCGCAGGCTCTGCCTGACCATTATCAAGCATCACGCGAACCCTCTTCCAGCAACCCGAACACATACTCCGCAAAAGACCGCCAGCATTCCACCCGGAACGTGTCTTCCGCCACGCGTAAAATCACCACTTCCGCCTTACCGAAAATCGTGCGTGAACACGCGCCAACCGGAAACACGGCCAGCGACAAATCCTGCGGGCAGCCCGTGTTCAGCGTCGCTTCCGCGCCCGTGCCGGACACGGTGATGGCCGTGTTGCGGTGGGAGACGTCGGTGGCGGAGTGGGGGGTGGAGACGGTGGCGCAGGCGTCCATTAGGTTGCTTTCGCCTTGGTCGATCACCAGCCATTCATCCGGCCCGAGCCACAGCGCGGCACGAAGGCCGGAGGTGGTGGACGTCTTGGGGGCCTGTGGCAGGCTGATGTCGAGCGCCCGGGAAAGCTCGCTGACAGCATCCGCCTTGGCGCGAAGCGACAGCCGGTAAGCGGGCGCTGCCATTTTGATGGAGACATTGGCGGAACCGGCGCGTGCGCCTTCCAGAACCAATGTGCGGTTTGCCATTGCGATATCAGCCATTGATACGGCCTCCTTCCTTGTCGAAGAACACCATGTCCGTCACCTCCACCGCGATGGTCTTGTCGGCCAGCGGAATATAAAGCGTTTCGCCCACGCGCGCCCGGCCACCCGCCACCAGACCGAAGGCGATGGAGTGGCCGAGATTTTCCGACCAGTAAGCGGAAGTCACATGCCCCAGCATGGTCATTGGCTTGGGCTGGTTCGGATCGGCCACGATCTGACCGCCTTCTTCCGGCACATCATGCGGATTTTTCGGCAAAAGACCCACCAGTTGCTTGCGGCCCTCACGTTTCAGGTCCGGGCGCTGCAGGCCGCGAATGCCGACGAAATCCGTCTTCTTCTTGGAAACCGCCCAGCCAAGCCCCGCATCATCAGGCGTCACCGTGCCGTCCGTATCCTGACCGACGATGATATAGCCCTTTTCGGCGCGCAGAATATGCATGGTTTCGGTGCCATAAAGGCAACCACCCACAGCCTCCGCACGCTCGGCAACCGCCTTCCACACGGCCGGGCCGAAATCGGCGGGCACGTTGATTTCGAAGCCGAGTTCGCCCGTAAAGGATACGCGGAACAGCCGCGTCGGCACGCCGCAAATCTTGCCTTCGGCAATGGCCATATGCGGGAAGGCTTCTGGCGAAAGGTCGATGCCCTCCACCAGCGGCGCAATCACCTCACGCGCCCTAGGTCCCTGTACGGCAATGACAGCCCATTGTTCGGTCGCAGATGTCAGCCACACGTTCAGATGCGGGAATTCGGTCTGGAGATAGTCTTCCATATGGTGCAGCACACGCGGCGCACCGCCGGTCGTCGTCGTCACATGGAAACGGTCCTCCGCCAAACGCCCCACCACGCCGTCATCGTAGACGAAACCATCTTCGCGGGTCATGATGCCATAGCGGCAGCGGCCCGGCTTCAGCGTATCCCAGGCATTGGTATAGAGCAGGTTGAGGAACTTCGCCGCATCCGGCCCGACAACCTCGATCTTGCCGAGCGTGGACGCATCGAACACGCCCACTGTCTCACGCACCGTCTTGCACTCGCGGTTCACGGTCTGGTGCATGTCTTCGCCCGCACGCGGATAGAACCATGCCCGCTTCCAGTTGCCCACGTCTTCGAAGGCGGCACCGGCGGCCTCTTCCAGCGCATGCATCGGCGTCTTGCGGGCAGGATCGAACAGCTTGCCACGTGAATGGCCCACCAGCGTGCCGAAAGTGACAGGCGTATAGGGCGCACGGAACGTCGTCAGCCCCACCTTGGGCAGGTCACGCCCCAGCGCTTCGGAGGCTATGGCCAGACCATGCATGTTGGACATCTTGCCCTGATCCGACGCCATGCCGTTGGTGGTGAAGCGCTTGATATGCTCGATGGAATGCATGCCTTCGCGCACCGCAAGGCGGATATCCTTGGCGCAGACATCATGCTGGAAATCGATGAAGGCCTTGACGTTGTCGCCTTCGCCAGCCCCTTCCGCCGCACCGATCATGCCGCCGGTCCATATCAGCGCATTCTGGCCGGAGAACGCCGCCGCACCACCGCCAGCGGCAGCCGCCTCGGCAATCACGTCGGCAAGATCATCCGTGCCGTTGCAGGCACCGATGGAGACGCAATGCTGCACATGCACATCGGGAAGAAAACGCTGGTTTTCCGTGTCGTATGTCAGCTTGCCGCGAGACTGCGAGAACAGATGCACGGATGGCGTCCAGCCTGCGGACACCACCAGCGCATCCACCTTGATCTTGCGCTTGGACGAGCCGCCATTGCGGCCCACCGTGATGGAGGACACCCGCAGACGCCCAGCCGTATTATAAACGCTATGGCCCGCCAGCACCTCGATGCCCAACGCCCGCGCCTCGTCCAGCAGCTTTGCATCCGGGTTGGCGCGGCAATCCACGATAGCCGCAATCGTCACCCCTGCCCGCTTCAGATCGAATGCGGTCTCATAGGCCGAGTCATGGGCAGTGTAGACAGCCACGTTATGGCCCACGGTCACGCCATACTGGTTAAGATAGGTGCGCGCCGCAGAGGCCAGCATGATGCCGGGCCGGTCATTATTGGCAAACACCATGTGCCGCTCGATCGCACCCGTCGCCAGCACCACCTTCTTGGCACGAACCTGCCACAGCCGTTCGCGTGGCTGATGCCCCGGTGTTGCCAGATGGTCGGTCACACGCTCTGCAAGGCCGATGAAATTGTGGTTGTAGTAGCCGAAAACGGTCGTGCGCGTCAGCACCTCAACATTCGGCATGGCTTTCAGCTCGGCAAAGGTCTTTTGCGCCCAATCATAGCCGTTCACACCATCGATGGTCGTGCCGCTATCGAAGCGAAGCGCGCCGCCAAGCTCCGGATTCTCATCCGCCAAAATAACCTTGGCACCGGTCTTTGCAGCAGCCAACGCCGCCGTCAAACCGGCCACGCCGCCGCCAGCCACCAGCACGTCGCAATGGGCATAACGGCTGGCATAATGGTCGCTGTCGCCTTCCTTCGGCGCATTGCCCAAACCCGCCGCACGGCGGATGATTGGCTCGTACAGCTTGTCCCAAGCAGCCTTCGGCCACATGAAGGTCTTGTAGTAGAACCCCGCCACGAATAGGGGCGAGAGGAAATCATTCACCGCGCCCACATCGAAAGACAGCGAAGGAAAGCGGTTCTGCGAGGACACGATTGCCCCATCGAACACTTCCTGCACCGTTGCCCGCACGTTGGGCTGTTTGCGGCTGCTATCGCGCGACACATCGATCAGCGCATTCGGCTCTTCCGGCCCGGCGGAGAGAAAGCCGCGCGGACGGTGATATTTGAACGAGCGGCCAATCAGATGCACGCCATCCGCCAGCAAGGCAGAGGCAACCGTATCGCCCTGCAAAGCCGTGTGAATCTTGCCATCGAAGGTAAAGCGCGCTGTGCGCGCAGGCGTCAGGCGGCCAGCGCCCTTGATGCGATAGGCGCCGCTCATCGGGCTGCTCCTTCATGTCCGGCGGCAATCGTCGCCTCATCCGGCTTCGGCTCGCCTGCCTTATAGGTCAGGTAAATCTTGTCGTTCACGGAATGGCGCGCCGCATTGAAGAACCGCCCGCAGCCATGAATGTGCCGCCAGCGCTCGAACACCATGCCCTTGTCATTGTCGCGCATGAAGAAATATTCGGCAAATTCCTCATCGGAAATCCTGGCAATGTTTTCGGGCCGCGCAATATGCGCCTCGCCCGCCCAGCGGAATTCCAGCTCGGAACGCTCTTCTTCACAATAGGGACAACGGATCAGCAGCATATTCTTGCCTCAAAGAGAGCTTTCCGGAACGATGGTTCCGGCGGGTTGGTCACACAGGCGCTTCCCCATGGTGATATAGGGGTAAAGCCTGTTCATCAGTTCATCGACGCTGGTAAAAGCGCGAAAAACCTTGGTCTTGCCGAGGTTGATGATCGCCATCATCATCGGGTTGATGTTGAGAATGACCGGCTCTTCCTGCCCGCCATCCTCTTTTTCCGCGACGAAATAGACCGCCTTGTCGCCGATAATGGGCGCGCAGAGCAGAATTCCCTTATTCGCCGCGAACGGCCAGCCGGTCTCGCCCTGCGCCTTGCGGATCGTCTGCATGCGGAAATCTTCTACTTCCGGCACAAGCTTGTTGACCTGTACTGGTGCGGTTGCCACGGCAGCCGCCAGAAGTGCGCTCGGCACCATCAATGCGCCACCGCCGCAGCCGCCGCCTCATCGATCAGCCGTCCAGAACGGAACCGTTCCAGCGTCAAACCTTCCGCCAGCTTATGAGGCTCACCCCGAGCGATCAGATGCGCAAACAGATGCGCAGACCCCGGCGTCGCCTTGAACCCGCCCGTGCCCCAGCCGCAATTCACGAACAGGTTCGGCACCGGCGTCACGCTCTGAATAGCGGAACGATCCGGCGTGTTGTCGGTAATGCCGCCCCATTGGCGCATCATCTTCACGCGGCGGAAAATCGGGAACAGCTCGCAGATCGCATCCAGCGTGTGGGTGATGATCTGCAAACCGCCGGTCTGCGAATAGGAATTGTACTGGTCCGTGCCAGCGCCAATCACAAGCTCGCCCTTGTCGGATTGCGAGATATAGGCGTGCACCGTGTTGGACATGACCACACAGGGGAAAATCGGCTTCAAAGGCTCGGAAACCAGCGCCTGCAACGGGTTGGAAGCCAGCGGCACGCGCACATCGGCCATGTTCATAATGACGGAGGAATGCCCCGCCGCCGAAACGCCGATCTTCTTGGCGCCGATAAAGCCCCTGTTCGTCTCGACACCCGTCACCGCACCATCCGGTCCGCGCCTGATGGCAGTCACTTCGCAATTCTGGATGATATGAACACCGCGATCCGATGCGCCACGGGCATAACCCCAGGCCACCGCATCATGCCGCGCCGTGCCGCCACGACGCTGAAGTGCAGCGCCGTTGATGGCGTAGCGGGCATTGGCGGAAATATCGAGCGGCGGGCAATAGGCCTTGGCCTGTTCCGGCGTCAGCCATTCATTATCGATGCCATAGAGGCGGTTGGCATTGATATGGCGCTTGAAGCTTTGCTGGTCATGCACATTGTGCGACAGCATCATTACGCCGCGCGCGGAATACATGGTGTTGTAATTGAGGTCCTGGCTCAAGCCTTCCCACAGCTTCAGGGAGTGCTCGTAAATGTCCATGCTCTCTTCATAGAGATAGTTGGAGCGGATGATGGTGGTGTTGCGCCCAGTATTGCCGCCGCCGATCCAGCCTTTTTCCAGCACCGCCACGTTGGTAATGCCATGTTCCTTGGCAAGGTAATAAGCCGCGCCCAGCCCATGCCCGCCACCACCGATGATGATGACATCGTATTCCTTGCGCGGTTCGGGAGAGGCCCACTGCGCCTCCCATCCCTTATGCGCCCGCAAGGCCTCGCGAGCCACGGCAAAAACCGAAAATTTGCGCATTCGCGAACCACTCCTTGAAAACCGGCGGGACCGTTCCGGCAGAACCTTACACATCGCAAATGAAGAACGACAGTAATGTCCGTTTTGCGACGCGGCGACATAAAGTATCGACATTGCCATAAACGCGCGAAAAAGGACTGCCCGAAACGCCTTTTTCCGGCTGACCCGCCTCACATATTGTCGGGACCAAAAACTTTCACTATCGGTATATCAACATCAGAAATTCTTGCCAGAGTTGAGATTATCATGCGCCTGTTTCGAAAGCCCACTGATGAACTTGCATGGTCTGTGGTCGGCGCATGCGCCGCCATCTATCTCCTGTCGGCAGGCTTGAGCATGGTCGCGGCACCCGCTGGCGAGCCGTGGGTGAGGTTCCTGTTCGAGCCCTCTCAGGAAACGCTGATCGATATGGGCATGGGCGGCAGCCTGCCCTTGCATCAGTTGAATATCTGGTCGCTGATAACGTCGACCTATCTGCATCTCGATATCCTGCACATAGTGCTCAACGCGCTGTGCCTTTTTGCGTTCTTTCCTGTCGTCAGCCAGCAATATGGCAAGTCGAAAACCTTCGTCATCTATACAGCCGCAGGCATCGCAGGCATCGCAGGCGCGCTGCTGTCGGCGGCAACTGGCGAGATGTATTCTCTGGGTGCATCCGGCGGTGTTTTGGGCCTGTACGGAGCAATGGTCGCTTACGGTATCCGCAGCGACGATCCTGCACGCTGGGCACCGGTCAAGGCGGAATTGCTCTGGGTCTTAGCGAACTTCGCATTCGGCGTCACGCTTTCTGAAAACATCAGCAATGCCGGACATCTTGGCGGGTTGATAGGCGGCCTTGCTGCCGGGTTGGTCCTCGGTCCGGCAAAAGGCGAGACGACCCCGTTTTTCCGCTCGAAGGCTGCACTGGCCTGCATGGCGCTCGTCGGCGCGTTTCTTGCCGTCAATCTTTCGCAAGGCACATGGGCAACCTACCTCGCGGCAGAAAATCGCCCGGCCTATGACGCCCGCCTGACGGCAAGACGGGCTGCGGAACTGGATGAGAAAATTCGGCAATCTCCAAAGGATGGGGCTTCTCTTTTGGTACGGGCCAACCAGAGCTATTCCCGCCAAGATTGGGAAGCAGCCTTGCAGGATTTAAACACAGCGGCTGACATCGACCCCTCTTTTGAAACGCTTTATTTCAAGGCATCCAGCCTTTTTATGCTGTCGCGCTTCAACGAGGCGATAAAAGTATATGACATCCTCGTAGAAAAAGACGCGGCCAACATTCCCATCAGATATTACAGGGCAGACGCCCAGCAGCGCCTCAACGACACAGCTTCAGCGGAAAACGGCTATCGTGATATCATCGAACTTGAACCAGCGAATGCAGAAGAATTCCACATGCGAGCGACCGCATTCCAAGCACTGGGCAAAACCGACGAGGCGTTGGCAGACTACAATCACTCCATCGAACTGGACGGCAGCGTTGCCAGCGTTCACCTCGCGCGAGGATCGCTCCTAGCTTCGCGCGCAGACTACGAAGGCGCAATTTCCGACTACGATCAGGCATTAGCCCTAGAACCCGAAAGTCCCCTCACTCATCTTTTCAGAGCATTCGCTTTCTCAAGGATGGACCTGTATCAGAAGGCTATTGAGGACTATAGCGCTGCTATAGATGGCGGCGTTAACCAGGCACCGGCATGGAACGGTCGGGCTTGGTCCTACTACAATCTAGGGCGTCACCAGGAAGCCCTTGCTGACGTCGAAAAATCTCTCCTGATAGCCCCAGACTATGTGGCAGCACTGGACACACGAGGCCATATTCTGGAGGCAACCGGGCAACGAGACAAAGCTATCGCCGACTATCGTGCGGTTCTCGCAAAAGAACCCGACACCCCCACCAGCCAGCAGGGACTGGCTCGTCTTAAAGCACAATAATCGGTCGTAAACGTGCATTTTCCCTTGCGCGTTGGCGTTAACGGCTGGACTTCGCAAAAATGATCTGATATTGCACGTCACCAATCGCGCGGCCATACGGCCAACCGAACGATTTTTTGTTTGCTTGCGAATGCCATTATTCACACGGCAAAATAACCAACCAAAGGAACGGGATTCACGTGCAGGTACTAGTCCGCGACAACAACGTTGATCAGGCGCTTCGCGCTCTCAAGAAAAAGATGCAGCGCGAAGGCATTTTCCGCGAAATGAAGATGCGCGATTACTACGAGAAGCCTTCCCAGAAGCGCGCTCGCGAAAAGGCTGAAGCCGTTCGCCGCGTTCGCAAGCTGGCACGCAAGCGCATGCAGCGCGAAGGTCTGATTGCTGGCCCGCGCGCTCCGGCACGCTGATAGGTCGTCTTTTCGACGTTTTTGAATGCTTATGGGGCGGGGGCGAATTTTTCGCCGCCGCTCTTTGAGTTTATGACCGTGGAACCGGCCTGTTAGAGGGAACCCATATCGCATGAACGCTGTTGATACCCGTGATTCCAGAAATCCGTTTTCAAGCGGTGTATCCCAGAGAGATAAAATGCGGTTTCGTTCCTCACTGATCGTCTGCGGTGTGCTTGCGGCTCTATCCGGCTGCGCCACCACCACCCAAACGAATGACGTCTTCCAGCTCGACCGCGCCCAGGGCTCGACGGAAAACATCACGTCGCTGACCTCGGTCATCAACGCCAATCCGCAAGACCCTGAAGGCTACAACGTTCGTGGTTCTGCCTACGGTCGCGCCGGTGATTCCAAGCGCGCCATCGCAGATTTCGAGCGCGCACTTCAGCTCAATCCGCGCTTCTATCAGGCCTATGCCAACCGCGCTCTCGTGTACCGCAACAGCGGACAGCAGCAACTGGCTTTGCAGGATTACAACAGCGCGCTGCAGATCAACCCAAGCTATGATGTGGCACTCATCGGTCGCGGCAATCTTTATCGCCAGACGGGCCGCGTCAACGAAGCCTTCAACGACTTCTCCGCCGCCATCAATCTGGACACGACCGACGGGCGCGCCTGGCACAATCGCGGCCTGATCTACCAGCTGCGCAACCAGCATGCACAGGCCATCGAAGACTTCTCGAAAGCCATCTCGCTGTCGCCGAATTCGCCTGAGCCCTATAATGGTCGCGGCATCTCCTACGTCGCCCTCAACGACGACGAAAATGCCTTCGCAGACTTCAACCACGCGATTGCCCTCAACGGCGATCTGGCTGAATCCTGGGCAAACCAGGCGCTGGTCTATGAGCGCCGCGGTGAAAAAGACAAGGCCGCCAAATCCTACGGCCACGCCGCCCGCCTCGACCCTAAGTACAAACCCGCCGTGGACGGCCTCGCCCGCACCCGTGGCGCTGGCGCATCTTAAGCGGCACGCACATTCTTTCAAAAAAGCCGGGAGCATCGCTTCCGGCTTTTTTCATTGTGCACTCCTGCTGAGTGAAATGCGTTAGGCAGGCGCTCATGACGCAGCTCAGGGAAACGTCGATAGGGCCTGACCGACGACTTCATGCAAAACGTCTCGGCTCGTTCCCGCCTTGGCTTGCACCGCCACGCCTTGCGCAACAGTCAGGATAAAGGCTGCCAATGCGTCGGGATTTGCCGTCTCCGGCAAGTCCCCTTCCCGCTTTGCGCGTTCGAACCTCTCGCGAAACTGCCGTTGGCCTTCAGCTCGAAACTCGATCAGGGCCTGTCGAACGGGCTCCGCATCGTCTGAGCCCGCGAGCATGCCATTAATGCCGAGGCAGCCGGAATGCGTCGGAAACCGTGTGTTCAAATCCACCGTTTCTTTCAGGAAATGTGAGGCGGCCTCGCGGGCTGTCGGTAGTTCCAGAGCCTTTGGAATATAGTCCATATAACGCGCATAGTAGCGATCCAGCGCCCTGCGGAACATGGCCTCCTTGTTACCGAAAGCGGAATAGAGTGCAGGCCGCTCGACACCCGCCGCGTCGGTCAGGTCCGTGTAGGACGCGCCTTCGAAACCCTTGCGCCAGAACACGCACAGGACGCCATCCAGCGCTTTTTCCACATCAAACTCGCGATGACGGCCCATCCGCATTCTCCATGCTTTTCATAACGAGCATTATTAAACCGCTTGACAGGGAATGTCTACATTCAATAACGTTCGTTATTGTAACGATTGTTACGATAATTACGCCTTCATCTGAATGACCGGGTGGGCAAATTTCCAGACAGGAAAAGACATGTCGAAAACATTGCAGGGTAAGGTCGCGCTCATTACCGGTGGATCGCGCGGGCTAGGCGCGAACATTGCGGAAACGCTGGCAGATCAAGGCGCGGATATCGCGATTACCTATGTTGCCTCTGCCGAAAAGGCCGAAGCCGTCGTTGAAAAGCTGAAATCGAAGGGCGTTCGCGCCATCGCCATCCAAAGCGATCAGGCCGAGATGGCAACCGCAAAGCCGATGGTCAAGAAGGTGATCGAACATTTCGGCAAGCTCGATATCCTCATCAACAATGCGGCAGTTGTGGCAAAGGGCCAGACGGTTGATGATCCTGATCTGGATACAGCCGCGCTTGACCGCCAGTGGCAGATCAACGTCATGGGCGCCATAGCAACCACGCGTGCAGCAGCCCCTGTTCTTTCCGATGGCGGGCGCATCATCTTCATCGGCTCGCTGAATGGCACCCATGCACTCATACCAGGCGTCGCCGACTATGCGGGCACCAAAGCCGCTATCAATGGCTATGCAAGAGGCGTTGCCCGCGATCTCGGCGCACGCAACATCACGGTCAACGTGGTTCAGCCGGGCGCGATGCCCACAGACATGATGGTTGAAGCATTGGGAAGTAAAGTGGCACCGGATGCGTTTCTCGACATGCACCCGATCCGCCGGATCGCGACACTCGAAGAAGTGTCTGCCTTCGTCAGCTTCCTGGCTGGACCAAATTCAGGATATATGACCGGTGGTGTTGTGGATATCGCTGGCGGGCTCGCAATCTGATACTCGCGGATATCTCAGACAGACATTAGAATGCGCGCCCGGTGGGCGCGCTCCATTGTCGGTAGTGGCTCGAAAAGATGAATGCTGCGCATCAGCGCAGCAGAACGAAACCGGCAACCGTGAGTATCAGGAACACCAGCAGACCGCCGAAGAAACCGCCTGTGGTGAAAAATCCGACGACCATGGCCAGCAACAGCACGCAAACCATCATGGTGCCGTATTTGGCAGCGGTCAGAAAGCCGTCATAGGTCTTTTCATGCTCGGAATAATTCATCGGCGCACCGATTTCGACTGGACCCGTATGGTGTTCACTCATGCCATTTCCCCTTAAAAGAACCGCAACCCTGCCCGTTACTCCAGCCACCTATGGCGGCGTCCCTCACGCAACATGATAATGCGGAACACTCCGCGGCAAGACCTAACATGGAATCATCGAAAAGCGCAACGGACGAAGCTGCCGCGCGACGCGGTCTGCAACAATCTCTTCTGATAAAACCGCGTCGAACACCCACGTCAAAACTGTGCAGCCAAGCAACATCGGCGCGCGCAATTCTTCACAAACACCCTGTTTACACCCTGCATTGCAGTAGAGCAGTTGCATTTCAAAGAAGCACCTCATACACGAAATAGTGTGGAGGAAGTCCGAAGCTTTGATCGAGCAAGCGTCAGCATAGTTATATGCGGGCCATCGGTACTATGCCTCCCACACAAAACCCGCAAAGGGAACGAGGAGGGGAAAAGAATGCAGGCTCTTCTAAAATTAAGCGCCCTTATTGACTGGTTCAGTGAGGCCATGGGCAAATTCGCCGGTTATCTGGTCCTGATCTGCTGCCTCGTCAGCGCAGGCAACGCCATCGTGCGTTATGTTTTCAATTATAGTTCCAATGGCTGGCTTGAAATCCAGTGGTACATGTTCGCCTTCATCGTTCTGGTCGGCGCATCCTACACACTGCGCATGAACGAGCATGTCCGCGTCGATATTATCTACGGCGCGATTTCGGCGCGCACGCGGCTCTGGGTCGATATCATCGGAATCACCCTCTTCCTACTTCCCGCCTGTTTCGTTCTGGCTTGGCTCAGCTGGCCCATGTTTACTCTGTCGCTGGCGCAGAATGAGATTTCCTCGAATGCCGGCGGGCTCATCCGCTGGCCGGTGAAATTCATCATCTTCGCCGGCTTTGCCCTGCTCGTTCTTCAGGGAATATCCGAACTGGTGAAGCGCATCGGTGCGCTGAACGGGCTCTACCAGCTCGACACCAAATACGAAAAACCGCTCCAGTAAATCAGGCGCTGATCGCTAAGGATATTTCCATGTTCGAATACGGTATTCTGCCGCCGCTGATGTTCCTGGGCATGATCATCTTCATGCTTTACGGTTTCCCCGTGGCTTTCTCCCTTGCCTCCGTCGGGCTTCTGTTCGGCGTCATCGGCATTTTCACAGAGCATTTTTCGCCCGCCTTCCTGCAGGCTCTGCCTCTGCGCATTTTCGGCATCATCTCCAATGATCTGCTGCTGGCTATCCCCTTCTTCACCTTCATGGGCGCAATCCTTGAACGATGCGGGCTTGCGGAAGATTTGCTGGAAGGCACAGGCAAGCTATTTGGCGCCATTCCCGGTGGCCTTGCCTATGCTGTCATTCTCGTGGGCGCGATCCTCGGCGCCATCACCGGTACGGTTGCGGCTTCGGTCATCACCATGGGCGTCATCTCGCTGCCCATCATGCTGAAATATGGCTACAATCCGCGCCTTGCCACTGGCGTCATCGCCGCATCGGGCACCATCACGCAGGTCATTCCGCCATCGCTGGTGCTGATCGTTCTGGCCGATCAGCTCGGCAAATCCGTGGGCGATATGTATCTCGGCGCCATCGGCCCGTCGATCCTGCAGGTCGTGATCTTCATGCTGTTCATTCTCTTCATGTCGATAGTCCGACCGAAGGATTTGCCTGCCCTTCCCCCGGAAGCGCGTGGAGAACTCAACCGCGCTCTGGTCTTCAAGGTACTGGCTGGCATGGTGCCATCCATCGTGCTGATCTTCCTCGTGCTCGGCACCATCTTCATGGGCCTTGCAACGCCCACGGAAGCCGGTGCGCTCGGCGTCATCGGTGCCATGGCGCTGGCCGCCGCTCACCGCCGCCTGACATGGGATCTGGTCAAGCAGGGCATGCATTCCACCATGCACATCACGTCAATGGTGGTCTTCATCCTCGTCGGCGCGACATGCTTCAGCCTCGTCTTTCAGGGCATGGATGGCTCGCTTTGGATCGAACATATGCTGTCCGGCATCCCCGGCGGCCCCATTGGCTTCCTCATCTTCGTCAACATCTTCATATTCTTCCTGGCCTTCTTCCTCGATTTCTTCGAGATCGCCTTCATCGTCATCCCGATGCTGGCGCCGATTGCCCAGTCCCTCGGCATCGATCTCATCTGGTTTGGCGTGCTGATCTGCATCAACATGCAGACAAGCTTCATGCATCCGCCCTTCGGCTTTGCGCTGTTCTACCTGCGCTCCATCGCGCCCAGATCTGTCAAAACGTCGGACATCTACATGGGCGCGATTCCGTGGCTCGGCATGCAGCTCATCCTCGTCGCCATCGTCATCTTCTGGCCGGAATCCGTCACCTACTGGCTGGACAAGACACCGCAGGTCGATCTCAACACCATCAAGATCGAAGTCCCCGCCTTCGGCAACGGCGGTGGCAACACAATGCCGAATTTCGGCCTGCCACCCATGGACGGCGCCCCGGCCCAGCCGGGCGGAAACGGACTGCCCGGCATGCCAAACCTGAACGAGCCACCGAAGATCGGCCCATAAGGGAAACACTTGTTACGTGTGTAGAAACGGATTATATTGGTGAAGTGGAAAGCAGAGCGGGAACTCTGCCTTCCGTTTACTACTTGCTCAGAAATGTTAGCCGGACAGCTATTGACCAGCCTGTCCGGCTTTTCCTAATCAAAAACGTAATGCTCAGTGGTTTCCACATCACATTACCTCCACGATTCGAGAGCAAGGCCGTTACCACGGTCGACGGGGCCCATCTCCGCCAATACGTCCTGCTGGTAGGACGCGAGCTGCTTCTGCTCTGAACTTTCCCATCATAAAATGATCGCTCGTTTTGTCGAGTGGATTTCAACCATAAGACGCACAAAACCCGGACCTTTCGATCCGGGTTCCGCTGTCACCATTCACCTAAGATGACGATCAGAGCTTGCCGTTACGCTGCTGGATCATCATGAACGTATCGAAGGTGTATTCCGCAAGCTGCATCCACAGATACCCCTCGCGCTTGAACGCGACCTGATCGTCATAGACCTTTTTGAAATCCGGGTTGGTGGCCGAAATCTCGGCGTAGACTTCCAGTGCAGCCTTGTAGCATGCATCCAGAATATCCTGGCTGAAAGGCCGCAACGTTGCTCCTTCGGCGACGATCTGCTTGATCGCGGTCGGGTTCTTGGCATCGTATTTCGCCATCATATTGGTGTTGGCGAAGGCGCAGGCATCTTGCAGCACGGCTTGATATTGCTTCGGCAGGTTGTTCCACTTGTCCAGATTGACGAAGGAGTGGATGACCGGGCCGCCCTCCCAGAAGGCCGGGTAGTAGTAGAACTTGGCCACCTTCTGGAAGCCCAGCTTGTGGTCGTCGTAGGGGCCAACCCACTCCGCCGCATCGATGGTGCCTTTTTCCAGCGCCGGATAAATATCGCCACCGGCAATCTGCTGCGGTACGACGCCGAGCTTTTCGACGACCTTGCCAGCGAGACCGGCAATGCGCATCTTCACGCCCTTGAAGTCATCGACGGTGTTGATCTCTTTGCGGAACCAGCCGCCCATCTGCACGCCGGTATTGCCGGAAATCATGCCGTAGAGATTATGCTTGGCATAGAACTCGTTCAGCAGCTTGTTGCCATTGCCCTCGTAGAACCATGAGTTGGTCAGGCGCGCATTGAGACCGAACGGAATGGCCGTGCCAATCGCAAAGGTCGGGTCTTTGCCGACATAATAATAGGAGCAGGTGTGGCACATTTCGACAGTGCCTGACGACACCGCATCCGCCGCCTGAAGGCCCGGCACGATTTCACCCGCGGCGAAAATCTGAATGTTGAAATTGCCATCTGTCGCGGCAGAAACGTGATTGGCTATGTCCTGCGCACCGCCGAAAATCGTATCCAGCGATTTCGGAAATGACGATGTCAGACGCCATGTGATTTTGGTATTCTGTTGCGCGATGGCAGGTGCTGCCAGCACGGTTGCAGCCGCAGCCCCGGCACCGGAAACGGCGCCTTTTTTGATAAACGAACGACGATCCATAAATATCCTCCCAGATACGAATCTTGCCGGCGGCTGAATTCCCCTCCGCAACCGAGCATGGCAAGAAGAAAGCACGGGTCCAGTCTGCTGACAAGCGGGCCTGCAAAGAATAAACCCCTGGCGAACCGCCATTTCGGATGGGTTTACGTCAAGAAATATAATCAACTGAAATAAAGGCCCCGACGCTTATACTTTAGGCGAAGAAACCTTATTGATCTGCCAAACACGGCGCTTGACGAACAGCCCGTTCCGGTCGCAAAACAGGCGGGAAATCAAGCCGGAGCCACCATGTCCAGACCCATCATCGCCATTCCCGCAGACATCAGAAGCCTTGATGGCGCAAACTGGCACGCAGCCCAGACACAGTATCTTTCCGCAGCGTTGAATGTCGCGGATGTCATGTCCTTCATCATCCCGGCTTTCGAGGAAGGCAACGATATCGACGTCATTCTGGACCGAGTGGATGGCCTGCTGGTGTCCGGCTCTGCCACCAACGTCCACCCCTCGCTTTACGGCGTGGAAGCCAAGGAAAGCGATGGTCCTTTCGATCCCGCCCGTGACGCCACCAGCCTGCCGCTGATCCGCCGCGCCATTGAACGCGGCATCCCGATGCTGGCCATTTGCCGCGGCATTCAGGAACTCAACGTCGCGCTGGGCGGCACGCTTGCCAGCGAAATTCAGGAACAGCCCGGCATCTGGGACCACCGCAAACCAGACGACATCGACCGCGACAAGGCCTACGCCATCCGTCAGCCGGTCTATATCCGCGAAGGCTCCTGCATTGCCCAGCATCTCGGCATGACAGGCGAAGTCCAGATCAACTCCCTTCACCGCCAAGCCATCGCCAAAACCGCCCCCAGACTTCAGGTCGAAGCAACAGCCGAAGACGGCACCATCGAAGCGGTCTCCGTCATCGACGCCAAAGGCTTCGCCGTCGGCGTGCAATGGCACCCGGAATACTGGGCCGAGTCGGACGCGCCGTCCCGTGCGCTGTTCGAGGCGTTTGGGCGCGCTGTGCGTGAGTATCGGGATCGTAAGGTGTGATCGAGCTAGGAGCGTGCGGCTGGGTACCTCTCCCCCTGTGGGAGAGGACAGAAAATCACGATCTTAGCTTCAGCTAAGTCTTAGATTTTCTTGGGTAGAGGGGTTTACCGCTTGCGCCGAGAAAAAACCCCTCACTTGCAATTTCTAACACTTAAGCAAGCTTAAGATGTTGAAATTGCTTTCTCTCCCACAGGGGGAGAGATAGCACCCGTTGCATCAACCCTCACCCCTTAACAGGCGTTTCCGGCACCGGCGTCGCCACCTTGCGCTCGCTCAGCCAACCCAGCACATTATCCGCCACCAGATCGGCCATCGCGTTGCGGGTCGGCACCGATGCGGATGCTACATGCGGAAGCAGGGTTACGTTGGGCAGGGAGAGGAACGCTTCCGGCACCTTCGGCTCTTCATAGAACACGTCGAGACCAGCCGCGCCCAGCGTACCATCCTGAAGCGCCTTCAGCAGCGCGTCCTCGTCCACGCTGGAACCGCGCCCGACATTGATGAACACGCCGTTGGAGCCCAGTGCGGAGAGAATGTCGGCATTGATGACTTTGTGGGTTTCCGGCGTGCCGGGCACGATGCAGATGAGGATATCGACTGCCTCTGCCATCTCCTTTAGCGAGCCGTAATAGGTATAGGAAAGTTCAGAGCGCTTGCTGCGCGTGTGATAACCGATCTCCAGCTTGAACGGCTCCAGCCGTTTGGCGATCTCCTGGCCGATGCGGCCCATGCCGAACAGGCCGACCTTGCGGCCGCGCAGCGAAAAGGGCGAGAGTGCAAACGGGCCTTCGGCTGCCCATTTTCCTTCGCGAAGGTAAGTCTCGGCCTGATAGAAACGGCGTACGGTATTGATGAGAAGCGCAATCGTCGTGTCTGCCACTTCGTCGTTCAGCACGTCAGGCGTGTTGGTGACAATGATGCCGCGAGAGGCCGCGTGTTTTACATCCACGCCATCATAACCAACGCCGAAATTAGCGATGACTTCGAGGTTGGGCAACGCATCCATCCATTTCGCGTTGAGGCCACCCGAGACGGCAACAGCCGTAATACGCTGCGCATCCTCGGCAGAGAGCGAAGGCTCAGGCCCCGCAGGCGCTTTGACGACCTCCACCTTGCCTTCGAAGCGCTCGAGAACGCGTGGGTGGATTTTGCCCGGAACGAGAACGACGGCTTTGCTATCTGACATGCGTTGGTATCCTCCTGCTATGCGTGAGACCAAGCTAGACTATCGATTTACAAAGCGAAACCCGCATTCGAAACAACAATGGGGTCAAATATTCAACTGCGCGGCACGACGGGGCTGGTCGATTGGCGGATGCGCATTTCCGGCTTGATCAAGTGAATACCGTCAGGCTCATGGCTGCCCGCCAGCCTGTCCAGCAGCGCCCGCGCCGCCAGCCGCCCCACTTCCGCCTGACCATTGGACACCGTCGTCAGCGCAGGCGTGGCGATGGCCGCTTCCTCCAGATCGTCATAACCAGTGACGGAGATATCCTTGCCGGGCACGAAGCCAGCGCGGGAAATGCCGTTCATCAGACCAATGGCGACGAGGTCGTTCCAGCATACGGCAGCGGTCGGTTTTTGCGGCAGGGACAGGAAATTCACCGCCGCCTCGAAGCCACCCTGTTTGGAGCGTGCACCGGGAATGCGCAGGTTCGGGTCAACCTCGATGCCCGCCTTGCGCAGCGCATTGACATAACCCTGATAACGGTCGCGGCCCGTGGATGTCTGGTCGGTACCGCCGACCATGGCGATGGTGCGGTGACCAAGGCTGATGAGGTGGTTGGTGGCCAAGGAGATGCCGTAGCTGTCATCGCCGCGATAGGTCGGCATATCCACGCCGTCCATGGAGCGCGCCACCAGAATGGCGGGCATACCGTTCTCTTCGGCAAGCGTCATGTCTTCCAGCGGTGTACCGATGGCAGGCGACATAATGATGCCGTCGCTGCCCAACTGCAGCAGCGTCTCGATAAAGGTGCGCTGCTTTTCGACGGAATCGTAATGGTTGGACAAAATGAAGGTCTGGCGGCTGCGGTCCAGCTCGCTTTCGATGGCCTTGAGAATTTCCCCGTAAAACGGGTTCATCACATCGTGGAACACAACACCGATAATGCCGGAACGGGACGTGCGCAGGCTGGCAGCGCGACGGTTATAAATATAACCGAGAGCCCGCGCCTGTTCCTTGATCTTCTCGCGCGTATCGGCAGCCACCAGCGGGCTGTCACGCAGCGCCAGCGATATGGTCGCGGTGGAAAGCCCAAGGCTCTCGGCAATGGTCGATAATTTGATCTTTTGCGCCACGGACCCCTCCTACGGTCACGCAAGCCGCTTCTGGCGGCGTTTAAATTGTGACTAAACAATTTAAACAAAACGCGCAACTGTTTTAAGGATTTCAACCATAGCCAAGATTGGTTATGCGAAATTTTAATCGATTAATTCAAATGACTGTAGATTGGCGTCGATGGTCCGCAGTAATTTCATCACGGTTTTGATCTCCTTGGCAGAGAGACCTTCGACCGCACGCGCGTTACAATCCGCCAGAGAGGCATTGATATGCTCCACGCTTTTCAGGCCAGACTCGGTCAGCTTGACCATGGTCAGGCGACCATCGCCGTCGCCAGCACTGCGCTCGACAAAGCCCTGCGCTTCCATGCGACCGATGGTGCGCGTCATGGTCGGCGCCTTGACGCCCAGCTTCTGGGCAATCTGCCCCGGCGTCATGCTGCCTTCCTGCGCCAGAGCCAGAATCACACCGTCCTGACCGGCATAAAGACCGCTGGCTGAAAGATTGTGGCTCAGTGCCGTGCGCATGGAGCGGGCGGCCTGGGTAATGGACTGGGCAAGCTCATCCGGGCTGAACGGCAAATCCTTCTTTTTGCCGGACTTCGCCTTCTTCTCGGATTTGTTCTTTTTGGCCAGCTTATCCTTGCTCATCAGCAAATGCCTTTTCTGAAGTCCCGGACAACGATATGTTCTTGGTAACACTTAACGAATGCAGGCGCGGATCGCCAGATGCCAGACACATATACGCATTTTCACGACAACAACGTAACATCGCCGTTGCAACCGCAAAACGATGTCATCGCCGTGCTGCCGCTGGGCGCCCATGAACAGCACGGCCCGCACCTGCCATTCGAGACGGACACGCTGATTGTCGAGGGCATCGTCGCGCGCCTGAAACAGGCCCTGCCCGCAAAGACGCAGGTGCACTTTCTGCCCGCAGAGCCGGTCGGCTACTCCATCGAACATATGGATGTATCAGGCACGAGGACGCTGTCCTTCGATGAAGCGGTCCACCGCTGGCTGGGGCTGGCCGAAGAGCAGCACCATAAGGGCATTCGAAAATTCGTGATGCTCAACGCCCATGGCGGCAATTCCCCGCTGATGACCATCGTCGCCACGGAAGCGCGGGTGCGCTTCGGCATGCTGGCGGTCGCCACCAGCTGGAGCCGCTTCGGCATGCCGCCGGGCGTCATCTCTCCTGAAGATAAAGCCATCGATATCCACGGTGGCGATATCGAAACCTCGGTTATGCTGGCCATCCGGCCAGATTTGGTGCGGATGGAGAAGGCGGAGAACTTCGCGTCGAAACAGTCGGAGTTTGCGCAGCGCTTCAAACATCTGCGTGCCTATGGACAGCACGCCTTCGGCTGGCGCATGTCGGATTTGAACCCGCAGGGCGTTGCTGGCAACGCCGCCGCCGCGAGCGCTGAAAAGGGAGAGGCGATCATCTCCCATGCCGTTACCGGATTGCTGGAGCTTTTAGAAGATGTCTCTTCCTTCGACATGAATTTGCTTGAAAGCTCGGTTCAAAAAACTTCGGCAGATTCTCTTTGAACTCATTCCGCCACACGCCTATATGAACGACAACGCTTTCAAAGCCGCGTCGCGGCTCATCATCTTCAGAGGTTTCTCATGACCGAAGCAGCAGCAACCATCAAGCCAATCCCTGTGACCGTATTGACGGGCTATCTGGGAGCGGGAAAAACCACGCTTCTCAACCGTATTCTGTCGGAAAACCACGGCAAGAAATACGCCGTCATCGTCAATGAATTCGGCGAAATCGGCATCGATAACGATCTCATCGTCGAATCGGACGAAGAAATCTACGAAATGAACAATGGCTGCGTCTGCTGCACCGTGCGCGGCGACCTTATCCGCGTCGTTGAAGGCCTGATGCGCCGTCCGGGTCGTTTCGATGGCATCATCGTGGAAACCACAGGCCTTGCCGATCCGGTTCCCGTCGCCCAGACCTTCTTCATGGATGATGACGTCCGCGCCAAGACCGAACTCGATGCCGTCGTTGCGCTTGTGGATGCCAAGCACCTGCCGCTACGCCTCAAGGACAGCCGCGAAGCCGAAGACCAGATCGCCTTTGCCGATGTCGTCATCATCAACAAGACCGATCTCGTGACACCGGAAGAGTTGGCTGTCATCGAAGACATCGTCCGCGCCATCAACCCGTCTGCCCGCATCTACAAGGCAACCCGCTCCGGCGTCGATCTCGCCCGCGTGCTGGATCAGGGTGCGTTCAATCTGGAACGTGCGCTGGAAAACGATCCGCATTTCCTCGAACACGGCCATGACGACCATGTCTGCGGTCCCGATTGCGGCCATGACCACGGTCACGATCACCACCATCATGATCATGACCATGACCATGACCATCATCACCACGATCATGATCACAGCCATGACCACGGCCATCATCACCATCATGGCGAAGTCTCTGCCATCCATGACATCACGGTTCAGTCGGTGTCCCTGCGCGGCGGCGAGATGAACCCGGAGCGTTTCTTCCCGTGGATTCAGAAGGTCACCCAGACCGATGGCCCGAACATTCTGCGCCTCAAGGGCATTATCGCGTTTAAGGATGATGCGGAACGTTACGTCGTTCAGGGCGTGCATATGATCATCGAAGGCGACCATCAGCGTCCGTGGAAAGACGGCGAAAAGCACGAGTCCCGCCTCGTCTTCATCGGCCGCAACCTCGACCGCGAGAAGCTGGAAAACAGCTTCAACGCCTGCCTCGCTGCGGCTTGATACGATCGGCTTTAAGGCCAGGAACTGGCGTCATCCTCGGGCTTGTCCCGAGGATCTAAGCACCTCTCCACCCTCGGGAGTCCGCAGATGCTCGGGACAAGCCCGAGCATGACGACGGATAGGGAAACATAATCCCAACACAGCCGTTGCTACCTCGTTACAAACATACGAAAGACCCTTTACCTATGCCCACCGTTGCCCCTCTTGACCTCGAAGGCCACGTCGTTGCGACGCATTTTCTGGGCGATATCGCAATGTTTGCCACCGCCGCCGGCACCATTCACCGGCTTGATGGCGGTGAGAAGGTCACCGAGGTGCATCAGGGTCTGCTGACCTGCATTCGCGACCCCTACAGCACCACGCTTCTGACCGGCGGTGAAGACGGTAAGGTTCTGCGCGTCAGCCATGATGGCTCTGCCGTGGAACTGGCCCATGTGCCGCGCAAGTGGATCAGCGTCATTGCAGGCGGCCCGCAAAATGCGGTGGCTTACGGCGTTGGCAAGTCCAGCTTCGTGCGGCTGAGCGATGGTACGGTCAAGGAATTCACCGAAGAGCGCACGGTCGAGGCGATTGCCTTTGCGCCCAAGGGTCTGCGCATTGCCGCTGCCCGCTATAATGGCGTGACCCTGCATTGGGTGGCAAGCGCTGGCGACCCGATCGATCTCGACTGGAAGGGTGCACATACCGGCGTCACCTTCTCGGCAGACGGAAAATTCCTCGTCACCACCATGCAGGAAAATGCCCTGCACGGCTGGAAGATGGAAGCCACCAAGGGCGGCATGGAAACGCGCCACATGCGCATGACCGGTTATCCCGCCAAGGTCAAATCCATCTCATGGTCCAGCAAGGGCAAATGGCTGGCATCCTCAGGTGCGCCTGCCGCCATCGTCTGGCCCTTCTCGGGCAAGGATGGCCCGATGGGCAAGGCGCCGCTGGAACTCGGCACCCGCGCCAATATCATGGTCACCAATGTCGCCTTCCACCCCATCGAAGAGGTGCTGGCCATCGGTTTTGCCGATGGCATGATCCTGGGCGTGCGCGTGGCCGACCAGAAGGAAGCCCTGCTGCGCCGCCCCGGCAAGGGCGCAATCACCTCCATGTCCTGGAGTGCCGGCGGCAGCCTTCTCGCCTTCGCCTCCGAAGCGGGCGATTGCGGCATCATCGATATTTCCGCTTAAGCACTGAGCGACGGAACGGCGGCGTCAAAAACGCCGCCATCTATCCATTACCAGACCAGTTCCACCTGCGGACGTCCGTTCGATGTCTTCTGCGCCGTGCATCCAGTTGTATCGACATTGCAATGAACGCGTTGCCGGAAGGAAGAAAAGCTGTCGAAGGTCACCACATCGACGGGATCATCAAAATGCAGTGTCAGTCGGTAGCGTTCCGGATCGCCACCCAGCGACTGCACACCCAGAACCGAACCCGTGAAGGGCTGTCCCAGATAAAATCCGCTGACGCGCGAGCCCAGCATGTATGGGTTGAAGGGCGGTCGGTTGCCCACCGCAGCGTGGAGCGTGTTCCAGTCACGGTAGCCGAATTGCACGGCAACCAGTTCCAGTGCGCGTGAATGGCTGATCGTTTGGCCTTCCTGCGCCAGACTTGCACGCAGCCGTTTGGCCTGATCTTTCAAACTGTCCAGGCTCGGTAATTCTATGTGATTCCGCATGGCGGTTCTCCGTCACTGGCATGCGCATTTCAGGAGGGAGCCCGCATTGCCGCCGTATCACATGCCCGTAGGGGGATGACCGTGTCGGATAGATGATGAGAGTTTCACCAGAGCCTTTGAGGACTTGCGGACGGCCGGGACTCTCGCCCGAAGCCATTCTTTAGCCGATCCGCCTGTTTTCGTCAAACGACCGGTTTAGAGCGCTTAGCACGAAAAAAGGAGAGCCTTTCAGCTCTCCTTTCATCTGGCATCGAGCGTGACAACGCCCTCTTTCGTCACCTTCGTTCTTGCCGGGGACCCGACTGCATTGGACGGCAGGGACCATCCTATGGTCGGGACAAGACCGAGCGTGCCGAGACAGGTCGTGGCGCGCTTCGCTGGCAGATTGAGTTGGTCCTAGTGACGACGCTTCTTCTTGTTATAACCGCGATCATTGTCATTGCCGCTGCCGATGGCATCGACCGATGTTCTGTTGCCGTTGAGAATGCCGCTCAGCAGGCCGGTTTTGTTGCCGTTCAGAATGCCATTGCCGGACAAGATGTTGCCGACGCCGAGGTCGACATTGGGCGATACGTTGATCAGGCCACCCTTGTTGCTGTTGCCCGAAAGAAGGCCACCCAGCAGGCCGCCTGCATGGGCAGGAGCCATGGAAGCAACGGTAAGAACGATGGTAGCACACGCGATTTTCGTTAGCATTTTCTCTCTCCTATGATCTGTAAAACAACGCCCTCCGGCGTGGTCAGACAGTACAATTAGGATTATCTAATGCAAGCATATGCTAATGTTATAATAAATCGTTAATATTAATAGTTTCAATTTTAATGAAGATTGGAATGAAGACTTCACAACGACTTCCGATGGCAACGCCACGACGCGCCAGCACTCCTCACTCACCGATGCGACATGTTGTTAACCATCTATCTATAAGATATCCCTCAATTAGTTATTGGAGATACATATGGTCCTGCGCATCGTTGTTGCGTTGCTCATCTGTGGCGCCTGCACGCGCATCGCGGCTGCGGACCCCGGCATCACCTACAATACGGAAGCTACTTATGACACCAACTATTTCAGTGACACCCATAAAATAGCTGCCTTCAGCCTGCGCACGACGCTGGGTGTCGATGGCGAGATCGACAGGGACGGCACCAAATTCGGCTATTCCTTCAACCATCAGGAAGTGCGCGTTCCCCGTTATGGCTTTGCCAACGAGCATAATAGCTGGGTGAACTTCACGCTCACGAAGAAACTCTCCGACCGGCTGGAATGGAGCGCGCAAATGCGTGGCACGCGCAGCGATGCGGGCGATATATTTCTCAAGCTGTCGGATCAGATCATCGGCTATCGCCGTCTCGATCACAAGCTCGACTTTTCCACCTCAGCCACGCTGGAAGCCTTTGGCGGCAAGAATACGCTGACGGCAAGCTACACCAGCCTCATGAAGGGCAAGGCGCGGTTTCGCCCCGCCTACTTCCTGCCCGGGAGGCTGGAAGCGAATGAAGCACTGCTCGGTCTCAAGGCGGAGCACGTCCGCGCGCTTGGCGGCGGCGAAGTGGGGGCAACACTTGCCTATAATGCCAGCCTGATTCCCGATAGCCAGCAGCAAATCTATGACCGCTTCCCCGCTACCAATCTTCGCGGTTCACTGGCCTATGGCCGCAAGTTCGGCAAAAATCTCGCCATCCTGATGGAAGCTGGCCTGACGACCATTGCGGGGGATGAGATCGGCGACAAGGTCAAGCGCACCCGCCCCTATCTGCGCGCCGAAGCCGAATGGGCACTCAACGACAAGCTGGCCTTCGCCGCCGCCTTCTCGCAGGATTACGCGCTCTACGATCTGGACGATTCGCTCGGCGAATTTCAGCGTCGCTGGAAAGCGGTCATGAAAACCAAGCTCACCCCGAAACTCGGCTTCGACCTGTCTTTCGAGCGGACCCACAAGGACTGGATTTTCTACGATTACAACAGCAGCGAAAGACGCCTCGTCGCGACGCTGGCCTATGATGCGGGCCATGATCGCAAGCTGGAAGTGGAATTCTCGCGCCTGTTGCATGATGAACATGACGAGACTGCCGCGTATCGCGGCAGCACGATTTCAACCCGCTTCAGCGGCAGCTTCTAGCAACGCTTAGAAGCGATAGGTCACACCCGCACCGATCAGCCATGGATCAAGCTTGGCCTTGCCGCTGATCGGCGTGCCACCCATATCGGCGCTCCACTTGGTTTCGAGGAAGATTTTCTTCACATCGAAGTTCACGCCCCAGTTCCTGGTCACCATATAGTCGAAACCCACCTGAAGGGCGGCACCGAAATCATTCTTGACGTCGAGATTGCTGAAACCGGCTTTCTCAGACTGATGATAGAACAGCGAGTAGTTCAAGCCAGCGCCGACATAAGGCTTGAAGGCACCGAAATTGGTGAAGTGATATTGCAGGGTAACAGTTGGCGGCAGAAGCCATGTCTTGCCCACATCGATCTCGCCCAGCGCGCCCGTCGTCTTGATCTTGGAAAAAGTGGTGCCGAGAATGAGTTCGGCGGCAATATTGTCGGTGAAGAAGTAGCTGACGTCGAATTCCGGTATGACCGTATCCGAATAGGCAAGCCCCGCACCCGGCACACCATTGATCGTGCCGCTATCATGGGTGATGACACCCAGACCACGCACGCGGATCATCCAGGGGCTGGCCGCCGCAATCGCCTCTTCCGCAGTGGGTGCGGGTGCAAGCGGCGCCACATCAGCCGCCATGGCAGACGTGCCAGCAACGATCAACGCCACAGTTGCCATCAGGGTGGCGATATGCCGGTTCCAGTTTTTCATCATAGTCTCTCCTTGATCGAATAGTCTTTCGCCCGGACTATCCGATTTCATGGAAAAACCGGTTTGAGATAGATCAACATCAAAGCGCTGTAAGACACACTGTTGCACGCCCGACACGGCGGATTTGACGATTGCAAATCGGTGATTTCAAAAGCCATGACCATACGGCATTTATTTCAATAGACGCCCGATTTCCGTCTGCCTTGGCGCAGGGGAGCCTGTAGAAAGAGGCATGATGTTCGCTCTGCCAGATACAACCACTCTTTACGAAGCGCTGCTCGCCCGCGACCAGTCCTATGATGGCCGCGCCTATGTCGGCGTCACCTCGACCGGCGTTTTCTGCCGCCTCACCTGCCCCGCACGAAAGCCGAAGCCGGAAAATTGCCGCTTCTTCTGCAGCGTGGCCGAATGTATGGAGGCCGGATTTCGCGCCTGCCTGAAGTGCCACCCGCTCGCCCCCGCCGCCAATGCCGACCCGGCCGTAGCAACGCTTCTGGACGCCCTCTCAAAGCAGCCCGAGCGGCGCTGGAGCGAGCAGGATGTGGAGAAAATGAACCTCGACCCCTCCACTGTCAGGCGCAGTTTCAAACGCCACTTCGGCATGACCTTTCTGGAAATGGCACGGCTGGAACGCCTGCGGCGGGGCTTCGAGACGCTTGGCGATGGCGGACGGGTGATCGATGCCCAGCAGGATGCGGGCTTCTCCTCCCCATCCGCCTTCCGCACCGCCTTTTCCCGCCTCATCGGGCAGACACCGGGACGGCTGGCGGACAATGCCCTGTTGCAGGCCCACTGGCTATTGACACCGCTTGGAACGATGATTGCAGTCGCCGACGAACGCGCGATCCATCTCCTCGAATTTACGGATCGCAAGGCACTTTCCAGCGAATTGAGAAATTTGTTCGACCTGTCCAAGGGTCAACTCGGCGTGGGCAAGCTTGACCCGCACGCGATCCTCGAAGCGCAGCTGGCCGATTATTTCTCCGGCACATCGGCGGACTTCACCGTGCCTCTGGCCCTGCATGGAAGTGACTTTTCCCGCAACGTATGGGATGTGCTACGCGCCATTCCGGCTGGCGAAATCCGCAGCTACAGCGAAATCGCACGCGCCATCGGCAGACCATCCGCAACCCGCGCCGTCGCACGCGCCAACGGCGCAAACCAGATTGCCCTCATCATCCCCTGCCACCGCGTGGTGGGCGCAGACGGCTCGCTCACCGGTTACGGCGGCGGGCTATGGCGGAAGCAGAAACTCATCGAGATCGAACGGCAGTTTGTTGGCAGATAGAACGAAACGGCTCAGTCAATGCCATCGCTTAAGCATAGGCGAGGCACCAGCCGGGAGCTCGAACCCAACATTGGTCGGATGGCACGTCGTCGGCACGATACAGCCGCGTGACCTTCCTGTATTCCCCGCTGTCAAATGCCGTCGCCAGCGCTTTTTCTGATTCAACATCACGCATCCCTTCACAGGGAAAGATCGACACGGGCGAAATCCATTTCGCGTGAAATTCCTCACCTCTGCGCGTCACGAGAAACACCGCCCCGCGACGGTGCATGTTGCTCCAATTGCTGCCGGTAAATCCAAGATCGGTCGTCAGTGGCAGGATCAACCTTCCACCATCATTGAGCTGGTCCAACCAGACATCCGCCGGTCGCGTTGCGCCAGCGTTGACATAGATCACATCGGCTGCATCGACGGCCACAGAACTGCCATCACCCTGAATGACGGAAACATTCCGACAGGAAGTAAGATTTTCGTGTGCCCGAGCAGCCAGATCCGGTTCGAACTCAATGGCCGTTACCCTGCCGGATTGGGTAACGAGCTTCGACATGATCGCAGAATAGTAACCGGCACCAGCGCCTACATGCACGATATGTTCGCCTGTTCGCGGTGCGGCCTGCGAAAGCAGGTAGGCATGAAGGGACGGTTGCCCGTTGTTGATATGGCGCTCCGGCACGATGCCAACGATGTCGTCGGTGTAAAGGTAGACCGGATCAGCCGTTGGGGTCGGAACATAGGCCTGCCGCATCCGGAAGATTGGCCACGGGCCGGGACCGAGGAAATCCTCTCGCGGAACCTCTGCAAAGGCAGCTTCGATACGCTCGTCGGCAACTCTCACAGCAGCCGTGATCTGCTTCGCATAAGCGCGCCGCACGATTTTCAATTCATCCGGTGTCATCATCAGATCAACTCCAATGAACAATGCCCTGTCGCAAAATTGCCGATCAAAGCGACCGTTTTGCGACAGGTGCGTGCGCAGAGCGCATCACCGGGATATTTTCAGCATTATAAATTGCCCGGATATCCGGGCCGGGAGGGCACGGGCATTACCCCTCACCCTGCCCCACACCCTGCATCGCCTCAGGAAAGCTTGCGCCCGTTGGCCACTAGCATTCCGGCAGCACCGTCCAGCCAGTCCTTCTTCAGTTCCAGCGCCAGAAAACGGGACCGCTCGAACGGGCCGGGCATGACGAGGTGCTGGGTGTGGCCGGCGAAGAAGCCGAAGCGCTCGTAGTAAGGCGCATCGCCAACCAGCAGGATCGCACCGTGGTTGCGCTTGGCGGCTTCTGCGATGGCGGCGCGCATCAGTGCAGAGCCGATGCCCTTGCCCTCATGGGCGCAATCGACGGCAAGCGGGCCGAGCAGCAGCGCATCGACGGCGCGGCCTTCGCGGGTCACGCCAGCCTGGACGTTCCACAGGCGCACGGTGCCGATGACATGGCCGTCCTCATCGCGGGCCACCAGGGCCAGACCTTCGGCGGGAACGCGGCCAGCGCGCAGCTTTTCAGACGATTTGCGGCGACGGCCCGGACCCATGACGCGGTCTAGCAGCGTTTCGCGGGCCACGACATCGCCCGGATTTTCAGCGTCGATATGAAATGTCTGCGGCGTGAAGAATGCACGTACAGTGTTGAGAACAGCGGCCATCCCGGCCTCCCGTTACCAAGCCGCCCACGAAAGCGGCACCCTAAAATGAAAACACGTCGCGCAAAAATCTTGAGCGCTTCTGCAATGACGACATGCGATAAACAATGAATGTGACCGTTCCGGCCCGCTTAAACGCGTCTTCCTCGGCTGGACAGAGGATGCGGCAAGCAGGGTTTGCGCCTAAGCGCTATCGGCAAAGCCGGAACGGGAGGATCTGGTCGAAAGCCGCCTGCCCCAGACAGGCGGCAATTCCTCAGATCACATAGGACTTCAGCGGCTCGAAACCGTTGAAGGCGACCGCCGAATAGGTGGTCGTGTAGGCGCCCGTTCCTTCGATCAGAACTTCGTCACCGATGCTCAGCGAAACCGGCAGCGGGTACATGTTCTTCTCATAGAGCACGTCGGCGCTGTCGCAGGTCGGACCGGCCAGAACGCAAGGCTCCATCTCGTCGCCGTCACGCTCGGTGCGGATCGGGTAGCGAATGGCTTCGTCCATGGTTTCGGCCAGACCGCCGAACTTGCCGATGTCGAGGAACACCCAGCGGTGGTTGTCGTTGTCGGACTTGCGCGAAACAAGCACGACTTCCGCCTTGATGACACCGGCATTGCCGACCATGCCGCGGCCGGGCTCGATGATGGTCTTCGGAATCTGATTGCCGAAGTGCTTGCGCAGCGCCGTGTCGATGGCATGGCCATATTCTTCGGCAGCAGGAACGTCACGCAGATATTTCGTCGGGAAGCCACCGCCCATGTTGACCATCTGCAGGTGGATGCCCTGCTTGGCCAGCGAGCCGAACACGCGCTTGGCATCGGCCAGAGCCGCATCCCATGCGTCGAGGTTCATCATCTGCGAACCCACATGGAAGGACACGCCGTAGGATTCCAGACCCAGCTGATGAGCATAGACCAGAACATCGACAGCCATCTGCGGTACGCAGCCGAACTTGCGCGACAGCGGCCATTCGGCACCTTCACCATCGGTCAGAACGCGGCAGAATACGCGGGCGCCAGGGGCTGCGCGGGCAACCTTTTCGACTTCCTCATGGCTATCCACGGCGAAGAGATCGATGCCGAGCGCAAAAGCGCGCGCAACATCGCGTTCCTTCTTGATGGTGTTGCCGTAGGAAATACGGTCGGAGGTCGCACCGGCATCGAGCGCCATCTGGATTTCAGCCACGGAGGCGCAATCGAAGTTGGAGCCGAGGCCAGCCAGCAGCTTCAGGATTTCAGGGGCCGGGTTTGCCTTGACGGCATAATAGATCGCACTGTTTGGCAGGGCGTGCCGGAACGCGTGGAAGTTATCGCGCACGACGTCGAGGTCAACCACAAGGCAGGGACCTTCTGGACGGCGGGTCTTGATGAAGTCGAGGATGCGTGCAGTCGTCATCGTTATATTCCCTCGAATGTTCCGACTCCGGAGAAATTCCGGAGGACAAAGGGCGCTCAAGATATGCAGAACGATTCAGCCGGTGGAGGCGCAGAATCATTTGCATACGCTCAAGGCGCAAATATGAACAACGCCCTGCCAGAGCATTATTCGGCTTTGTCTGCCATGGGATTGGAGGGAATATTCCCAACCGCACTTACGGCAATGATGGTGTGCCTCTTCAGTACCCCGGCTGATGGAAAGCCGGCAGAGAACCAGAAAGGCCCGCACCGTCGTTGCTTCGTATGTCCTCGCATTTTCCGGTTGGCCGGAATAGCGACTGGAGGGGTTAATTCCAGGTACCTTACCGATTTCCTCACCACATCGAGGGTCGGCGGACACACATGGGCACGTGCGACTTTGGGCAACCGGGAGATAAGAATATTCGCAGTCATAATCAAGGGAATTTTTCATCATGATGCGGATTTTTTCAGCATACTATTTTATTCTTGAACGATGAGGCTCAAGCGTTCAATTATGTGGAACAAACAGGAGACTTCGATGGACACCCTCACCCGCATCAGAGCCTTTATCGATGTTGTCGAAGCGGAAGGTTTTTCCGCCGCCGCCCGCAAGACCGGGCGCTCCAAGGCACTTTTGTCGAAATATGTGCGGGAACTTGAGGATGATCTCGGCGCGCTGCTTCTCAACCGCACCACCCGGCAGTTTTCCATGACCGAAGCGGGTCACACCTACTATCGCACCGCCTCAGACATCTTGAAGGAAATCGACAACCTCGCCGACCTCGTGCGCGAGAACAATGCGGACCTGAAAGGCAAGCTGCGGCTATCGGTGCCACGTACCTTCATCGATGCGGAAATCGGCCAGAGCCTGATTGATTTCGCCAAGGAGAACCCGGAGCTTTCGATGGAGATCGTCGCGGAGGATCGATTCGTGGACCTGATCGAAGAAAACTTCGACATGGCGATCCGCATCACAAAGCTCGAAGATTCCGGCATGATTGCCAAGAAGCTGGCCGACTTCCGGGTCTATGCGGTGGCCACACCCGACTTCGTGGATCGCCATGGCCCGCTGAATTCGCCGCAGGATCTGGGCAAGGTGCCATGCATAGTCGATACCAATTCCCGCTTCCAGAACCACATCCGCTATTTCGAACCCGGCGGCGGCACCAATTCGGTGGCGATTACCGGCCCGATAGAAGTCAACAGCCCGCAAGCCACGCTGCGCGCCGCGCGCTCCGGCCTCGGCATTGCCATCGTGCCTGACTTCATCGCCAAACCGCATATCCAGTCCGGCGAACTCGTGACCCTGTTCGACGACTATATCTCCCGCGATCGCGGCATCTACGCCGTCTATCCGCACCGTCGCTACCTGCCCGCCAAGGTGCGCAGCTTCGTGGATTATCTCGCCAACTGGTTCCGGAAGAACGCGTGATCTTGGAGCCGATCTTGAGCTAAGCCGAAATTCGGTCCCATTTGGCGCTAAAATCAGAAACCAGATTCGATAGTCGAGACAGTCAGACATCCATGAAAAACGTGATCTTCCCACTGGCTGCATGCCTGTCCGCCTGCCTTGCACCCTTTTCCGCCATGGCGCACCCTCACATCTTTGCCGAAGCCCGCATGGAAATCATCGAGGGATCGGACGGCACCATACAGGAAGTGCGCAATATCTGGCGCTTCGATGAAATGTTTTCCGCAAGCGTGGTGCTGGATTACGACAAGAACAGCGATGCCAAGCTGGACAAGGAAGAGCTGACCGAAATCGGCAATACCGTCCATGAGTCGCTCGCCGAATTTTCCTATTACACCTTCATCACCCAGAACGGCAAAGCGGTGGATTTCGGCAAGCCGGACGCCATCCATGTCGATTACAAGGACAATCAGATTCTGATGTTCTTCTCCGTCAAGCCGCAGAAGCCTTTGCCGGTCAAGGGCACGCTTACCTTCGGCGCATGGGACCCGACCATGTACACGGCCATCGACTTCGCCAAGGACACCGACATCGTGGTCAAGGGCCCGCATCTGGCTGCCTGCAAGCACAAGGTCGTGCGCCCCGACCCGGATGAGATCATCGCCCAGAACCAGAACAACCTCACCGACGCCTTCTTCAACGACCCCACCGGCACCGACATGACGAAACTGTTCGCGACACGGCTGGAGCTGACATGCTGAGGGTAATACGTGCGTTTCGCGCGCAAGTGTTCGTCAGCGCCAATGGCCACCCCCCTCTGCCCTGCCGGGCATCTCCCCCACAGGTGGGGAAATCGGCAAGAAGCGCGCGCCTCGCGTCATCCGCACCGTTTAAGATGGGCAATTGGGTTACCACGAGTCAATCTCCCTCCTTGAGGGGGAGATGCCCGGCAGGGCAGAGGGGGGTAAGCTCCGGACTCCGCGTTTCCGGGGAAGAATTTAAGAACCTTCGCTTTCTTCTCATCCTGTGCGCAGTATTTTTCCTCACCCTCTCCACCGCCCACGCCCAGTCCCCCCTCGGCATCGGCTCGGCAGAACCCTCCATCTCCATCGGCGGGCCGCTCGCCCCACTCTTCCAGTGGATCAATGTCCACCAGCAGACCTTCTACCGGGCGCTAACCGGCGCGCTGAAGGCGATGCGGGAAGATCCTTGGGCGTTGACCTCGCTGATCGGCCTGTCCTTTGCCTATGGCGTTTTCCACGCCGCAGGCCCCGGTCACGGCAAGGCGGTCATCTCGTCCTATATGATTGCCAATGAGACGCAGCTGAGACGCGGCATCGTCATTTCGTTTATTTCGGCCATACTGCAAGGCGCTGTCGCCATTGCACTTGTCGGCGCGGCCTATCTGGTGCTGCGCGGCACCTCCATCACCATGACCAAGGCCACGCAGGCCATGGAAATCGCAAGCTTTGCCATGGTGGCTCTGTTTGGCGCATGGCTGCTGTTTCGCAAGCTGCGCAGCCTGATGGTGAGGGCAGAACCGGCCCCTGCACTCGCGCTCGAAACCGCAGCCCCTGCCAGAACAGCATCATTGAGAACCGGAATGGGCAGCGGCCTTCGCTTTCAGGGCCAGCCCGTCTTTGCCGATCACGAACAGAGCGGCAGCGGTGACATCTGCAACGCCTGCGGCAAGGCCCACGCGCCAGACCCGTCGCTGCTGCAATCGCGCAATTTCAGCTTGGCAGAAGCATGGTCGGCCATCATCGCCGTCGGCCTGCGCCCCTGCTCCGGCGCCATCATTGTCATGAGCTTTTCCGTGTTGAACGGCCTGTTGGTGGGCGGCGTGCTGTCGGTGCTGGCCATGTCCATCGGCACCGCCATCACCGTTTCGGCTCTCGCCATTCTGGCCGTGAAAGCAAAAGACGTCGCCGTTCGCCTCGCCGGCTCCGGCAGCACCAAGGCATCACGCATCACCCACGGCATAGAGATCGCAGGCGCGTTGTTCGTGCTGCTAATGGGCCTTGCGTTGCTGGGTGCGTCGTTGCAGATTTGAGCGCAACTTCACTCTACCATTTGAGCGCATTAAGCCATAGGTTGTGTCCAGATTGGATATCTGGAGTGCACTGTGCCGTTTGTCAGCAGTAATTCGATAAAGCAGAGCGGCTTCATCCTTGTCGCAATTGCCTGCGCAGCGCTGGGTTTCGTTCTGGGAAGCGCATTTTTTGATGAAAGCCTTCAACCACCGTCAACTTACGGCCAACGGTGGGTTATAATAACCGCGCTTATCAGTGCCGCCTTTGTCGTTGGATTGATCTCAGAATATCTGCTCGGCATATTCACGAAGCCATCTCCCTCACCCCAGACACCACCCGTCGTCACGACGCTCCGCGCAGCTGTCGAAAGCCGTTTCAGAGGCGAGCGAACCGATGATGAGTATCAAAGGGCCGAACGAGGCGTGGCGGTCCTTATCGCCATTTGCGGAATTCTTGCCATGCTTTTCATGATCGGCATTTGGGTGATTGCGGCCATCGCAATCGTCTATTGCATGCTCACAGTCGTCGAGCTCTATATGTCATTCAAACAAGCAGGACGTAATCCCCGCGTTAAAATCGGCGGAGCACTTTCTTCCGGCTTTTTCTATGGGTTGTTTTTCGGCTATTTCCTGGGGCCGTCTTAGCGATGCCGCCGCTGATACCGTGCCCGCAGCCAGAAGATCAGGAAAAATGCCAGCACGGCAACCGCATCGAACACTGCCGCCACCCAGACCGAATAGTGGTTGGCCAGCCATAGCGTCACGGTCGGCAGGATGAAGAACAGCAGACCGAAGCCGAGGATGATGGCGATGGCGGCGATGGCGGCGGATTTGTTGGTACCGGAACCGTTCATGCCGCAAGCCCTGCGCGGATGTCTTCCAGCTTCTGCTTCTGGAGACCTTCCGGCCCGAAATTCTCAGGCGCCAGCCATGCCTCGAACGATTGTCTGATCAGCGGCCATTCGCTGTCGATCATCGAAAACCACGCCGTATCGCGGTTGGCTCCCTTGGAGATCATGTGCTGGCGAAACACGCCTTCGAACAGGAAGCCGTAACGCTTGGCAGTCGCCTTTGAAGCCTCGTTTTCATTGTGGCACTTCCACTCGTAGCGGCGATAACCGAGATCATCGAACACATGGCGCGCCATGAGATAATGTGCTTCGGTTGCCAGCGGCGAACGCTTCATCTTTGCGCCATGCGCAACAGAGCCCACTTCCACCACACCGTTCTTCGGGTCTGGCCGCATGTAGCTGGCCATGCCCACCAGATCGCCGGTGGCGTTTTCGATGAAGACCAGTGTTACCCAGCCGAAGGCGCTCTGCGCACCTTCGATCCAGTCGCCGAAAGCCTGCGAATTGAGAAAGCCATCCTGCGGGAAATATTTCAGCAGATCATTGATGCCGAGCCCGCCAAGGGCGTCCCACAGTTTTTCGAGATAGGCCGCGCGATCAAACGGCACCGCCGTCACGAACCGGCCTTCCAGCGTCACTGGCTGTGGTGCCGGGCATCCGGTGAATGTAGAAAGATCGCGCATTCCTGTCCTCATCAATGGCAAAGCCTACAAGCTGATCAATCCGCCTTCTGGCGACGGGCCGGGAAGAGAATGACGTCGCGGATGGACGGTGCGTTGGTCAAGAGCATGATCAGACGATCCACGCCGATGCCGAGGCCACCGGCGGGTGGCATGCCCTGGTCGATCGCGTCGAGGAACTCGTCGTCCAGCTGCTTGTCCTTTTCGCCGCGGGCATGAGCCTGCTCCAGCTGTTCGACCATGCGCTTGCGCTGCTCTTCCGGGTCGTTCAGCTCGGAGAACGCATTGCCCACTTCCCAGGCGTTGCAATAGCTCTCGAAACGCTCGACCAGACGCGGCTCGCCTGGCACTTCCTTGGCGAAGGGCGAAATGTCTTTCGGGAAATGCGTGACGTGGCTTGGCTGGATCAGCGTTCCCTCGACCTTTTCTTCAAAGATGAAGGCCAGGCATTCACCCCATGTCGCATCTTTTTCGACTTCGAAACCGGCGGCCTTGGCAGCAGCGCGGGCTTCCTCGTCGGTCTTGATGGCCAGGAAGTCGATGCCTGTTGCTTCCTTCACTGCATCCGGCATCGGCACGCGCTTGAACGGACCCTTGAAGGAAATCATCTTGCCCTGGAATTCAAGCTCGGTCGTGCCGTGGATGGCAATGGCGAGCGTTTCGAACAGGCGTTCCACGAGACCCATGATGTCTTCGTAGTCGGCATAGGCCCAGTAGCATTCCATCATGGTGAATTCCGGATTGTGCCGGGTGGAAACACCTTCATTGCGGAAGTTACGGTTGATTTCGAACACCTTGTCCGACAGGCCCGACACCAGAACGCGCTTCAGGAACAATTCCGGCGCGATGCGCAGATACATGTCCATTTTCAGCGTGTTGTGGAAGGTCTTGAACGGATCGGCCGTCGCGCCGCCATAGACGGTCTGCAACATCGGCGTTTCAACTTCGAGGAAAGCTTCCTCTTCCATGAAACGGCGAATGCCGGAAATGATCTTGGACCGCTGCTGGAAGCGCAGCTTGGATTCCTCGTTGGAGAGAATATCCAGGTGGCGCTTGCGATAACGGATTTCGATATCGGAAATCCCGCTCCACTTCTCCGGCATTGGCAGCAGAGACTTGGTCAGCATGGTGATTTCTTCGGCATTGATGGTCAGCTCGCCACGCTTGGTGCGACGCACCTTGCCGGTCACACCGATGATGTCACCAATATCGATCATCGGCAGCAGATCACGGGCCTCTTGCGGCGTCGTGTCCTTGTGGGAGAAAATCTGAACCTTGCCGGAGGCGTCATGGATATCCATGAACATGCCGGAATTGCGGTTGGAATAAACACGACCCGCAACGGTTACCGTATCGCCGGTTTCGACATCAGGCTCGATGTCGGCATATTTTTCCGCCAGCTCGGCATTGGTCAGCGTGCGGTGAAAATGGGCGGGATAGACATCGCCAACCTTCTCGCGCAGCATCGCCAGTTTCTGGCGGCGTACTTCGGTTACGTCGGAGGAAAGGGCGGTCGTTTCGGGTGTCTTGTCGGTCATCATCGGGGCCTTTTTCGGGCTGTGTTGTTCTGTTTGGTGCGGTCGTCTTTGCCTGCGCGCCCACACTCTCCGCATCGTTATCTTGGGCTATTCGCCCACCGTCGTCATCCTTGGGCCTCTCGGTCGTCATCCTCGGGCTTGACCTGAGGATCTAACCACCGTGCGGCTTTCTCAAGGTCGATGCCTGAGCACCCGGCGTAGATCCTCGGGTCAAGCCCGAGGATGACGACCGTGGGGGTGGGCGGAGCCAAATGGAAACCGCCCGTCGCCTTTAGCTTCCAGCGCCAACCATTGTTGCCGCAACCGCAATCGCCACCTTCAACCGCTGGCGCACCACAGAACGGCCCAGCACCGCCATGCTGTCAAACAGCGGCAGCGAACGCGACGAACCGGACATCGCAACAAACAGCGGCGGCGTCACCACGCGCAGCTTTTTGCCGGTCCGCTCAGCCACATCGCGCAATTCCGCTTCGATAGATTCCAGCGTCCAGTCTGGCATTTTTTCCAGATCAGCGGCAACCGTGGTCAGGATTTCGTGGATTTCTTCCGGCTTGCTCTTCAGGCCAGCGAAAGAAGCAGGTGTCAGGCCGACATCGCTCGACAGCAGGAAGCCAGCAAGGTTCGGCAGATCGCCCAGCTTGGAAATGCGGCTCTGCGAAAGCTTCAGGCCTTCGGTCAGGCGTGCATTTTCCATCGCCCATTCCAGCGTCCGCGCAATGAACTCTTCCGGTGTCAGCTTTTCACGCAGCCAGCGACCGTTCAGCCAATCCAGCTTCTGAATGTCGAAGATCGCACCGGCCTTGGACAAAGCTTCCGGGTCGAACTTGCCCGCCAGCTCGTCCATGGTCAAAAGCTCTTCGCCTTCGCCGATCTGGATGAAGAACAGGCCGAGGAAGTTCATCAGCGCTTCCGGCAGATAGCCGAGGGCGGAGTAGTACGAGATAGAGGTCGGGTTCTTGCGTTTCGACAGCTTGGATTTGTCGGCATTGCGCATCAAGGAAAGATGCATGAATGTCGGCTGGTCCCAACCGAAATAACGGTACAGCAGAATGTGCTTCGGCACCGATGCCAGCCATTCTTCGCCGCGCGCCACATGGGTGATCTTCATCAGATGGTCGTCGATGACGTTCGCCATGTGATAGGTCGGCATGCCATCGGCCTTCATCAGAACCTGCATATCGACGCTATCCCAAGGGATCGAAACATCGCCGTAGACGCCATCGGTGAAATCGCAGGAGCCTTCGGTCGGGATTTTCATCCGCACGACGGTGGCTTCGCCAGCCGCCATGCGAGACGTAACTTCTTCGGCCTTCAGATGCAGGCACAGACCATCATATTTCGGTGGCTTGCCAGCGGCGCGCTGCGCCTCGCGCATTTCCGTCAGGCGCTCGGCCGTGCAGAAACAGCGGAAGGCATGGCCTTTTTCCAGCAGCTCGTCGGCGAAAGGCTGGTACATGTCCTTGCGGTCGGACTGACGGTAAGGGCCGTAAGGGCCGCCCACGTCAGGACCTTCAGACCATGTCAGCCCGGTCCATTTCAGCGCTTCCAGCACCTTGTCTTCATATTCGCGCGTGGAGCGCGTGGCATCGGTATCTTCGATGCGCAGAATGAATTCCCCACCGTGTTTTTTGGCAAACAGGTAGTTGAAAAGCGCGATGTAAGCTGTGCCGACATGCGGCTCGCCGGTGGGGGAAGGTGCAATACGGACGCGGACGCCGGAAGTGGTCATTGAATTCACTCGTGCTGACGCAGCGTGATACGCGGCAAGCCACGTGTCACTGATGTGTTGTTGAATGCATGGAAAAAGCGGAAATACGGCTGAAGACGCTGCCATCCCACAGTTTCCTGTTGTGATGGCTTAGGCCACATTCAGCCGCATGCGTCAAGAAAATTAGGTTGTTTTGGCCTGCCCTAGACTGGTCTTTAGACTGGCCAGACATAGAGCAGCATGGGAATGGAAACGATGACGATCATGATCGACAGCGGAGCCCCAAGGCGCGGATAGTCGCTGAACTTATAACCGCCCGGTCCCATCACAAGCGTGTTGCATTGGTGGCCGATGGGGGTGAGGAAGTCGCAGCCAGCGCCGATGGCAACCGCCATCAGGAAGGCTTCGGGGCGAAAACCCAGCGTCGTTGCAAAACCTGCCGCAATCGGCCCCATGACCAGCACGGTTGCGGCGTTGTTGAGGAACGGCGTGACGGCCATGGCCGTCAGCAGGATCATGCCGAGTGCTGCGAAGGGCGGCAGGCCCTGCGCGGCATGGCCAAGCCATCCTGCAATCAGGTCGCTGGCGCCGGATGACCGAAGGGAATCGCTGACGGGAATGAGAGCCGCCAGCATGACAAGGATCGGCCCGTCGATGGATTTATAGACCTCCGTCAGTGGTATGGCGCCGACGAGGATCATCAAAAAAGCGGCAGCGAAGAAGGATACCGCCACCGGCGCAATACCGGTTGCCGCCGCCAGCATGGCCGCTGCCAGAATGATGACGGGAATGAAGGCGCGCCGCTGCACGCCCAGAAGAATTTCACGCTGCGCCAGGGGCAGAAGCGAAAACTCGCGCAGCACCATCGGCAGAGTCTTGCGCGATCCCTGCAACACGATCACATCGCCCGCTTTCAGCGTCAGGTCGCTCAACCGCTCATTGACGCGATGGCCGCGTCGACTTACCGCGATGAGGTTGACGCCGCGCGTGTAGGACAGCGCCAGTTCGCGGGCCGACAATCCGCTCAAAAGGGATTCGTTGCTGATCACGGCTTCCATGGCGATGAGATCGACGGTTTTCTGGCCGTTTTCGGTAATCGGTTTGCCGGAGAGTGTCAGCTTGGCATTGGAAACGATGCGGTCAAGACCTTCGGACGTCCCCTCCAGAAGAATGGTGTCGCCTGCTTTCAGCGTCACATCGGGAAAGGGCGAAACACGCCGGTGGCCGCGAATGATGGTATTGGCAATCACGTCACCATCGGCCTGCTTGAGCAGATCGCCCAGCGTCTTGCCGATCATCAGGCTCTCCGCAGGCAGCGTGGCTTCCGCGGCATAGCTCGCCTCTTCCATGATATCCTCGACAGAGGTGCCATCCTTGGCGCGGGCCGGAAGCAGCTTGTAGCCGAAGGTCAGGAAGGCGATGCCAACCACGGCCAGCGTTGCGCCCACCGGCGTGAAATCGAACATGGAAAAGCTCTGCCCGGTCATTTCCTCGCGAAGGCGCGACACCACGATGTTGGGCGAGGTGCCGATCTGCGTCATCAGCCCGCCCAGCAAAGCGGCAAACGCCATGGGCATCAGGTAATAGGAAACAGGGCTGCCGGATTTGCGGGCGAACTGGAAAGCAACCGGGATCATGATTGCCAGCGCACCAATATTCTTGATGAAGGCCGACATCACGGCGACCACGATCATCAGAAAGGCCAGTTGCAGGTGTTTGGAGCGCATTTCCGGGAAGTATTTCTTGATCGTCGTATCGACGATGCCGGACCGCGCCACCGAGGTGCTGACGATCAGCGCACTGGCAACGATGATGACGATATCATCCGAGAAACCGGAAAATGCCTTGTCGAACGGAACGACGCCGAGCGCCACTGCAATCAACAGCGCGCTGCATGCCACCACGTCGTATCGGAACTTGTCGATGATGAATGCGACCATCATTCCGGCGATCACGCTAAAGGCTAGGATCTGCTCGATGGTCATGTGGCGGATTTACTTTCGGAAGCGGAAAACGAAAAGCCTGTCTTCCCTTGCATGATGTGAGATCAAGAACGCAAGACCTCGTCGCCAGTTCCTGCTCGGCGGGGATGTTTTATTCTCGACGTCATCTTTTGGTTTTTGCAGCATTTTCAACGAAGAAGCCATCGAGCAAAACGGTGGCCTGTTCCGAAATCCCGACGATCTTGTTGGTCGCCTGCCGATAGAGTTTGAAATTCAGTTCCGTCTCCGGCTTGCCATCGTCCCAATCGTTGAACGGCCTGAGTTGCGCGCGGCCCAGAGGCTGCGTCGCCCTTGCCGTGCACCTCACGGTGATGCTCACGCGCGGTGTCTGCCGGTCAACGCCAGGCCGCTTGGCAACGGGTTCTGCACTCTCAACGATGCCCTTGGCGACCAGCCCATGACCGCCTTCGTTCTCGCTCGCGAACAGAAACACCGTGTCGCCTTTGGCAATATGCTTGCCGCCATACATGGTTTTCTGCGCCGGGAATGTGAATGTCTTCGCGCTCGAGTCTGGTATGTCCGTCTTGATGACAAAGGCCATGCGTCACCTCCGCAGTCACTCTATCACCGTGAATGCAAAAAGGCCCGCATGACACGGGCCTTTCATAGTCTCAGATTGGCTCAGCGCACTTAATGCACTGTGCCCTTTTTCTTCTTCCGCGCATTTCGCGACACCATGTTCAGCACTTCCACCAAAGCCGAGAATGCCATGGCGGCATAGACGTAGCCCTTTGGAACATGGAAGCCCATGCCTTCGGCAATCAGCGTCGTACCGATCATCAGCAGGAAGGCCAGCGCCAGCATGACGATGGTCGGGTTCTTCTCGATGAAGTTGGCCAGCGGCGTTGCAGCCAAAAGCATGACGGTGACGGCAAAGACAACAGCCACGACCATGATCGGCACGTGCGGGGTCATGCCGACTGCGGTGATGATGCTGTCCACGGAGAAGACGAGGTCGAGCAGCAGGATCTGGACGATGGCAGCCGAGAAGCTGGTGATGGCAGCGCCGCCGACCATGTCTTCCTTGTGGTCTTCAGGATCGACATTGTGGTGGATTTCCTTGGTGGCCTTCCACACGAGGAACAGGCCGCCGACGATCAGGATGATGTCCTTCCAGGAGAAGCCCTGGCCGAAGAGTTCGAACACGGGTTCGGTGAGCTGAACGATCCAGGCAACGGTGCCGAGCAAGCCAAGACGCATGACCAGCGCCAGACCGATACCGATCTTGCGGGCCTTCTCGCGCTGGTTTTCAGGCAGCTTGTTGGTCAGGATGGAGATGAAAATCAGGTTGTCGATGCCAAGCACGACCTCCATGACGATAAGTGTGACGAGCGCCACCCATGCGGCGGGGTCTGTCAATAGAGGGACAATGGAGTCCATCGGGCCTGTTTTCCTTTTCAGCTATCCGGCTTCGACAATTCGAAACAAAGTAGATTTATATTCGAATGCGCGAGAAACAAGCGTGTGACAATTCTGTTTCGCTTTATTTCCTCGAAATTACGCGCATTGCGAGAAACCCGGATGCTGAATGGCTTCAGGAGGTCTTGGTTCCGTAAGCCGCCATAAAAACGTCGATGGCGCTGGAAAGGACACGGTTGGCTTCTTCGGGCGGCGCTTCGCCCTGCAATTCCCCGAAAAGCCGCATTTTAAAGAATGTTCCGGTCGCGAGCTCTATGAACTGGCGCGCTGCAAGGTCTACATCATCGGTCACGAGCGTGCCCTGATCGACATGATGCTGCAGAAAATCGCGCAGCACCACACGCACATTATTCGGTGCCGCCACGAAGAATCGTTGTGAAAGCTTCGGCATGCGGTCGATCACGCCAAGCACGGAGCGCATGGCAGGTATCATGTCAGTGCATGTCACTTTGTGAATAAACGCGTCGCCAAACTGCCAAAGCCCATCGCGCACCTCTTCGGTGCCAGCCAGAATATCGCGCATGGAATGGGCAAACTCCGCCCGGTGCCTGTCGATCAGGGCGGCGAAAAGTTCGTCCTTGTTCTGGAAGTAGACGTAAATTGTGCCTTTGGAAACAGAGGCTTCGCGGGTAATATCGTTCATGCTGGCGGCATCGAAGCCCTTTTGCTTGAACACCCGCCATGCACCGTCCAGAATCTGCTCGCGCTTGGCCGGGTCTTCGCCCGCAGCAAAGCGTCCCGCAGGGGAAGCGGGACAGATGTGCTCCATGGTCTTATCTTCGGTCACGCGTCGATCCGCCAATCGGTTTTAGATTCGATTCAATATATCGAACCAATCGGTTCGATGTCACTTGATATGTGATAGAAAAAAGATTAAGTCAATCGAACCGAACGGTTCAGTTCGAAGTTATCTCTTTTTTCACAGTAAGTGGTGTTACCATGTCGGCCCAGAAAAGCGGTGCAGTCCGCGCAGTGAATTCGCCAGATGAAACCGAAGCCCGGGCTGACGAGGCAAAGCCAGCAGAGGCCCAGCAGCCTGCTGCGCCCGCTCAGCCCGCCGCGCCTGAAAAGAAGAAGGGCAGATCTTTCGTCTTGCCCGTGGTGGCCGTTGCACTTTTGGCCGCCGGTGGCTGGTATGGCTATCAATACTGGACGGACGGCCGCTTCCTCATTTCCACTGACGATGCCTATGTGCAGGGTGACATTGCCGTCATCGCGCCCAAGGTTTCCGGCTACGTCGCAAAGGTCGATGTCGTCGCCAACCAGGAAGTGAAGGCAGGCGACACGCTGGTCACGCTGGATGATGGCGATTATCGCAATGCTCTGGAGCAGGCTGAAGCCCAGCTTCAGACACAACAGCTTTCGCTCAACCGTATCGATGCGCAAATCGCCGGGGCCGAAGCATCTCTTGCGCAAGCCGTTGCCCAGAAGGGTTCTCTGGATGCCGCCCTGCGCGGCGCAGACATCAATCTGAAGCGCGCCAGCGAACTCCAGTCCAAGGCTGTCGGCACCGTCGCATCGACGGACAATGCCCAGATCGCCATGGAACAGGCCAAGGCCAATCTGGTTGCCGGTGAAGCCAGCGTCGTATCCGCGCAGGCCAATATCGACCTTCTCAGAGCCCAGCGCAAGGAAGCCGAAGGCTCGGTCAAGTCGCTGGAAATTTCCCGCGACAAGGCAGCCCGCGACCTGTCCTTCACCGTTCTGCGCGCTCCTTATGATGGCGTCATCGGCAATCTCGCCGTCCAGACGGGTGATCTCGTCTCCGTCGGCAAGCGCCTTGCATCGCTGGTTCCGATGGATGATCTCTATATCGACGCCAACTTCAAGGAAACGCAGCTCGCCAAGATCGAGCCCGGCTCCAAGGTGCGCGTCCATGTCGACGCCTTCGGTGACCACGACATTCAAGCCACGGTTCAGTCGATTTCGCCAGCCTCCGGCTCGGTCTTCTCGCTGCTGCCACCGGAAAATGCCACAGGCAACTTCACCAAGGTCATTCAGCGCGTGCCGGTTCGCATCGTCTTCTCCAAGGAAGATCTGGCCAAGCACAAGCTGCGCGCTGGTCTGAGCGTGGTTGTCGATGTCGATACCCGCACAGCACCTGACAATAGCCAAACGGCGCAGGCCCAGTCGAAGTAACGTTGTTTTCACGCAGTTCCGCAGCCAAAGCCGTATCACGCTTTTGCCGGAACTGCTCTAAGGACCAAGATCATGGCGGCAACAGCCAATATGGCGGGCGGCAACGCCGCGGCGGTCGATCCCCCGATGGATCGCAGACGCCTCATCGCATTCTTCGCGATGGTGTTCGGCATGTTCATGTCGATCCTCGATATCCAGATCGTGTCGGCATCCCTTGCGGAAATTCAGGCCGGTCTGGGTGCCGGGTCCGATGAAATCGCCTGGGTACAGACCTCTTATCTGATTGCGGAAGTCATCATGATTCCGCTGTCGGGAACGCTGGCGCGTATCCTGTCGACGCGGGTGCTGTTTGCCACCTGCGCCGCTGGCTTCACCATTTCCAGCGCCCTGTGTGCGACCGCGACGAACATCGACCAGATGATCGTCTATCGTTGCATTCAGGGCTTCATAGGCGGCGGCATGATCCCATCCGTCTTTGCCGCCGCCTTCACCATTTTCCCACCCTCCAAGCGCTCGGTGGTGTCGCCCATCATCGGTCTTGTGGCGACGCTGGCACCCACCATCGGCCCAACGGTCGGTGGGTATCTTTCCAATGCCTTCTCCTGGCACTGGCTGTTCCTCGTCAACATCATCCCCGGCATCATCGTCACTTTGGTGACGTGGAATTTCATCGATTTCGACAAGCCGGAGCTTTCGCTGTGGAAGAGGTTCGACTGGTGGGGCCTGCTGTCAATGGGCGTATTCCTGGGCTCGATGGAATATATCCTGGAAGAGGGTAACAACAACGATTGGTTCAACGACACCAATATCGTCATCGGCGCAGTTGCGATGACCATTGGCGGTGTCGTGTTCTTCTGGCGTGCCTTCAAGGTGGATTTCCCGGTGGTGGATCTGAAGGCCTTTGCCGACCGAAACTTTTCCATCGGCTCGCTGTTTTCCTTCGTCATGGGCATCGGTCTTTACGGGTTGACCTACATGTACCCGCTCTATCTGGGGCGCATTCGCGGTTACGATGCGCTGATGATCGGCGAAACCATGTTCGTTTCGGGCATGGCCATGTTCTTTACCGCGCCGATTGCGGGCAAGCTCTCCACCAAACTCGATCCCCGCTTCATGATGGCCGTCGGTTTCATCAGTTTCGGTTCGGGAACGTGGATCATGACCCACGTCACCGCAGACTGGGATTTCTACGAGCTGCTGATCCCGCAAATCCTGCGCGGATTCGGGCTGATGATGTGCATGGTGCCGATCAACAACATCGCACTCGGCACCCTGCCGCCCGCCCGCATGAAGAATGCGTCCGGCCTCTTCAACCTCACCCGTAACCTCGGTGGCGCGGTTGGTCTTGCGGTCATCAACACCATGCTCAGCCAGCGCACGGACGACCACTATTTCCGCATTGCCGAACATGTAAATTTCAGCAACCCGGCAGCACTGGAATGGCTGAACAGCGTCGGCGCCAACTATGATTCCTATGGCATGGACGGTACCTCCGTCGCCGTCAAGAAACTCGTCGGCGTTGTCTCACAACAGGCTTGGCTTCAGGCCTTTGCCGATGTGTTCCTGGCACTGACCATCCTGTTCAGCGGCCTGATCCTGCTTACCCTGCTGATCAACAAACCCAAAGCCGTCCCACCCCCGGACGCTGGCCACTAAGTTCAAAAAGTTCCACCGCAGCGCTGAAGGGTCGCCAGAAATGGCGGCCCTTTGTTTTGATAGCGTCCCAACAGACTTACTTTCGAGGTGCAGCAGATATCGTAGCGGGAACTTTATCGGAGTCAGCGAGCATGACACCGAAGTGGACGGCAACCTCGGCCAATATTTCTCCGACAGCTTTCATGGCGAAATCGAGATCATCCTTTTCCGCTCTCGCAGGCATACGGCCGGCATCCTTGGGATAGCGGTAAGTCGTGGCATAGATGGTCAGAAAGGTCAGTGACCGAAATCTCTCTTTGAAAGGATTTTCGTCCGGCAAAAGATCGCGCAGAACATCGAGACGATGGGAGTCGCGTCTTTCCGCCCTGATGCCTTCCGACGTCAACAGCGACAAGAGAATTTTCTCCACTGCCTGCTGGGCATGGTAGGCATCGTTTCTGTTCTGTTTGGCAGCCAGCATTTCCGCTGCCTCCAGGTCTGCATGAGCCAAACGCAGGGCATTCGCGATATGCAGTTCAGCCGACACGGAGCACAATTCCGTCGTCAACAATGTGGCTTGCTGCAGAGTTCGCAACGGCCAGATCCGATTGGAAGTCTGACACGCGCACGCAGGATAGGTCCGCGTAAACGCCTGACCCTTCCTGGACGCGCCATCCGAACATCGGTGAAAAAAGGTTTTCGGACGCTTCATCAGACACGATGATCTTCAGGTCCCAATCGCTTTGCGCAGTCGCCTCGCCCCTCGCCTGGCTGCCGTAGAGAACGACGTCGATGGGATCGTAGGCGTCCTGAATACGCGCAAGCAACGTTTTCAGTTCGGGAAATTTTTCGGAGGAGATAATACGTCCACCAAAATTTTGTGCCACGATGCTCACAGCATCTACTCCGTTTAAAGTCACAATAATCCCATAAACGATCTGCTCGTTTTTTTCTATAGTTTCATTGCCGGTTGCTGAGGAACGATTGTATAAAATCGATTTTGAGGTACGTACGTCATTTTCTGATTTACGTACCTCAAAAACTTCTTTATGGAATCCTCCCGGGAGGAAGCATGAAGCCGACAGTTCACGATATTGCCTCGAAAGCGGGCGTCAGCCTTGCCACAGTTGACCGGGTGATCAACCTGCGTCCTGGGGTGCATGCTGTCACCCGTGCCAAGGTCGAGGCGGCGATTTTGGAGCTGGGCTATGTGCGCGATATGGCGGCTGCCAATCTGGCCAAGGGCCGCAGCTATGCGCTGGTCTTCATTCTGCCCAACAACGACAATTCCTTTATGGCCGGTCTTCGCGCCGAGGTGCGGGCCGCTGCCTCGCGCTCCTATCTGGAGCGCACTTCCATCCGCATCATCGAAGTACCGCCTTTCGATGCGGCGGCACTTGCGCAGGCGCTGGATGTGGCGCGGCAGGAAAAGCCCTCGGGCGTCGCCTTCGTCGCCATCGATGCCGAGGATGTGGTGGAAGCGGCGGATCGGCTGGCCGATAGCGGCATTGCCGCCGTTACTCTCGTCTCCGATATCACCGGCTCCCGGCGCGACCACTTTGCGGGCGTCGATAACGTCGCCGCCGGGCGAACCGCTGCCAGCCTGATGGGCCGGTTTCTGCCGGAAAAAGGCGGTGATGTCGCGGTTCTGGCAGGCTCCATGCTGGTCAAGGACCACCGTGAGCGGCTGGCCGGGTTCCGCTCCGTGATAGACGAGGAATTCCCCGATCTTCGCCTTCTGCCGGTTCTAGAAGGACGTGACGACCCTGAAACTGTGGAGCAGCTGGTTTCGGAATGCCTCAACGCCAATCCTGATCTTCTCGGCCTCTACAGTCTGGGCGCCGGTAATCGCGGTCTCATCAAGGCGCTGAAATCATCGCGCCAGCCGTCCTCGCCGTGCGTCATCGCCCACGAACTGACCGAAAACACCGCCAACGGATTGGCCGAGGGCGTGCTGGATGCGGTGCTGAACCAGGATGCGGGCCATGAAGTGCGCAGCGCCATCCGCGTCCTCAAAGCTCGTGCCGATGGTCTTGCCGTCATCGAAGCGCAGGAGCGCATCCGTATCGACATATTCTTGCGGGATAATCTCCCCTGACACTGACATAGCACTGGAGGAAACATGTATCTCGGTCTCGATTTGGGAACATCCGGCGTCAAGGCGCTGCTGATTGATGGTGATCAAAACGTCATCGGTTCGGCCAATGGCGCGCTGGACGTTTCGCGCCTGCACCACGGCTGGTCGGAACAGGACCCGTCACACTGGATCAAAGCAACGGAAACGGCGATTGCTGGTCTGAAGGCGAAGCACCCTCAGGAATTGGCTGCCGTCAAAGGTATCGGCCTTTCCGGTCACATGCACGGCGCAACGCTGGTGGATGCGGCGGGCGATGTGCTGCGCCCCTGCATTCTGTGGAACGACACCCGTTCTTATGCAGAAGCGGCAAAGCTGGACGCCGACCCGCGCTTCCGCAAGATCACCGGCAACATCGTGTTTCCGGGTTTCACTGCACCGAAGCTGGTGTGGGTCGCCAACAACGAGCCGGAGATTTTCGCCAAGGTCGCCAAGGTCCTGCTTCCGAAAGATTATCTGCGCCTTTGGCTGACGGGGGAATACATCTCGGAAATGTCCGACTCCGCAGGCACCTCGTGGCTCGATACCGGCGCGCGCAAGTGGTCATCCGAGCTGCTGGAGGCCACCGGCCTGACGGAAGGACATATGCCATCGCTTGTCGAAGGCACGGAAGAGGCCGGAACGCTGCGCTCTGAACTCGCCTCCGCCTGGGGCATTTCGGGCAAGGTCGTGGTCGCCGGTGGCGCGGGTGACAATGCCGCGTCCGCCTGTGGCATGGGCACGGTGTCGGAAGGCCATGCCTTCGTTTCGTTGGGCACATCAGGCGTGTTGTTTGCTGCCAACGCCTCCTATCTGCCAAAGCCCGAAAGCGCCGTCCACGCCTTCTGCCACGCTTTGCCCAACACCTGGCACCAGATGGGCGTCATTCTCTCGGCCACCGACGCGCTGAACTGGTATTCCGGCATTACCGGCAAATCCGCAGCCGACCTCTCGACAGAACTGGGCGACGAACTGAAGGCCCCGACCGGCGTCACCTTCGCGCCTTACCTCTCGGGCGAACGCACCCCACACAATGACGCGGCCATTCGCGGCTCCTTCATTGGCCTGTCACACGAAAGCGACCGCAAGGCGCTGACACAGGCCGTGATGGAAGGCGTGACCTTCGCCATCAGAGACAATCTCGAAGCGCTCAAATCCGCAGGCACCTCGATCGACCGCGTCACCGCCATCGGCGGCGGCTCGCGCTCGCGCTACTGGCTGGCCTCCATCGCCACATCACTCGGTGTCCCCGTCGATATTCCGGCGGAAGGCGACTTCGGCGCGGCGTTTGGCGCAGCGCGTCTGGGGTTGATTGCGGCAACGGGGGCAGACCCGGTTGCTGTGTGCTCGCAGCCGGAAACGGAGGAGACGATCGAGCCGGTGGCAGCGCTGGGGGATGCCTATGAGGAGGCTTATGGGCGCTATCGGGCGCTTTATCCGGCGATTAGAGGTTTGTCGCATTGATGGGCCGGTGGGTGGGGCTTACCCCCCTCTGTCCTGCCGGACATCTCCCCCACAAGGAGGGAGATTGGCTAGACGCTTGCTCCTCGCTTTATCCGCAGCCGTTGAGATGGGCGGGAGGTCTCCACGAGTCGATCTCCCCACCTGTGGGGGAGATGCCCGGCAGGGCAGAGGGGGGGTAAGCCCCACCCGCCAACACAAGCGACTATACCCAGAAACGACTTCACCATTTTACCACTATGCAAACTAGGGAGAGAACCATGACCACAGGCTTTTTCGGCGACATCCAGAAAATCAAATATGAAGGCCCAGACAGCACCAATCCGCTGGCCTTCCGCCATTACAACCCCGATGAAATCGTCGGCGGCAAGCGGATGGAAGATCATCTGCGCTTTGCCGTGGCCTACTGGCACACCTTCACATGGCCGGGCGGCGACCCGTTCGGTGGTCAGACTTTCGAGCGTCCGTGGTTTGAAGACACCATGCAGGCGGCCAAGCTGAAGGCTGATGTCGCCTTCGAATTCTTCTCGCTGCTCGGTTCGCCGTTTTATTGCTTCCACGATGCGGACGTGCGCCCGGAAGGCAAGACCTTCGCCGAGAACACGAAGAACCTGAACGAGATCGTGGATTATTTCGGCCAGAAGCAGGCTGACACCGGCGTCAAGCTTCTCTGGGGCACCGCCAACCTGTTCTCCAACCGCCGCTTCATGTCCGGTGCCGCCACCAACCCGGACCCGGATGTCTTTGCTTACTCGGCAGCGACGGTGAAGACCTGCATGGATGCCACCAAGACGCTAGGCGGCGCGAACTATGTTCTGTGGGGCGGTCGTGAAGGCTACGAGACCCTGCTCAACACCGATGTGAAGCGTGAGCTGGATCAGCTTGGCCGCTTCCTCAATCTGGTGGTGGAATACAAGTACAAGATCGGTTTCGAAGGCACGATCCTGATCGAGCCGAAGCCGCAGGAGCCGACCAAGCACCAGTATGACTACGACGTCGCCACCGTCTACGCCTTCCTGCAAAAGCACGGACTGGACAAGGAAGTGAAGGTCAATATCGAACAGGGCCACGCCATTCTGGCCGGTCACTCCTTCGAGCATGAACTGGCCATGGCCAACGCCTTCGGCATTTTCGGCTCCATCGATATGAACCGCAACGATTACCAGTCCGGCTGGGATACCGACCAGTTCCCCAACAACGTGCCGGAAATGGCGCTGGCCTATTACCATGTGCTGGCAGGTGGCGGCTTCAAGAATGGCGGCACCAACTTCGATTCCAAGCTGCGCCGTCAGTCGCTCGATCCAGCCGACCTGCTGATCGGTCACATCGGTGGCATGGATTGCTGCGCCCGTGGCCTGAAGGCAGCCGCCAAGATGGTCGAGGACAAGGCCCTGTCGCAGCCACTGGCAGACCGTTACGCCAAGTGGGATTCGGCAGACGCCCAGAAGCTGCTGCGCGGCGAGCTGAAGCTGGATGAGATCGCGGCGATGGTCGAGCGCGACAACATCAACCCTGAGCCAAAGTCCGGTCGTCAGGAATATCTTGAGAACGTGGTCAACCGCTACGTCTAAAAACCGAAAGGGGAGAAACCTCCCCTTTTGAAACCTTTGCAAGCGATCAGGTGATGGGCTGTCGATAAGCGACGCGAGATCACCTGCTCGTCCTGCAACGGCTTTATGGGAAGAGGCAAAGCGCCCCTCCCCGCACAGCATCACACCTTGGCGGCAGACACTGTCGCTTCGATATGCTCCACCAGCGCATCCGGCAGGCCGAGACGACCAGCCAGCAGATCGAGATATCCACGCTCGGCGCGGCTGTCCGGTTCAATGGTCAGGCGCGAGGCGGTGTAGAGTTCCACCTTCTGCTCTTCCGTCTTGGCAGCGGCCACCAGTGCGTCGATATCCAGCGGATCGGCCAGTTCCTTTTCGATGAAGGCACCCGCTTCCTGATCCAGTTCGGACACCTGCACCTTTTCCATGATACGGGCGCGCTCGGCTTCATCGATATGGCCGTCTGCCTTGGCAGCGGCAATCATGGCCTGCACCAGCGTCAGCGCAAAATTGTTGGAAAGCGTTTCCGACTGCGGATGAAACGGCGAGTCCGTGGGCGGCGGCAGAAGTTCCTGCGTCGGCTGCGGCTGGGGTGCCGTCTGTGGCGTCTTGCCGGACTGGTAGTTCTTGTAGGCGAGATAGCCAAGACCTGCGATGGCGGCAATGCCGCCAACGGCTGCGGCATTACCTGCCAGCTTGCGTCCGGTCTTGGTGCCGAAAATGGCGGCGGCAATGGCGCCGGTCTTCATCGGATTGTTCTTCGCGATTTCGGTGGCCTGTCCGGCCCGGTCACGCACGCTTCCCGACAGGCCCGGCACCTGCGAACCCAAAAACTGGTCTAGAAGCTTTTTCGCGTCGAACATTCAAATCTCCTGTGTCAATCAATCGTGAAACAGGAGATAGGAAGTCCGGATGCGAATACAAATGGCCGCAACGTTCACGGCGTCGTGAACGCTCGCACTCAGCCGCGCAACGCTGCCGCTTCGGCAGCAAGCTTGGTAATGCCAGCCCAGTCACCGGCGGCAATCAATTCCTTCGGCGCAACCCAGGAACCGCCAACGCAAACGACGTTCGGCAGAGACAGATAATCCTTGGCGTTTTTCAGCGAAACACTGCCAGTTGGGCAGAACATGACATCGGCAATCGGCGACGACAGCGCCTTGAGGTAAGGCGCACCACCGGCCTGTTCGGCGGGGAAGAATTTCAGAACCTTGTAGCCCTTGTCGCGCAAATGCATGACTTCGCTGGCCGTTGCCGCGCCCGGCAGAAGCGGAACCTTGGAACCCTTGGCCGCTTCCAGCACGCTTTTGTTGATGCCGGGGCTGACGATGAAGGTGGAGCCAGCCTTGGCCGCCGCCTCGAAATCCTTGGCATTGAGAATGGTGCCAGCACCCACATGCGCGCCTTCGACTTCATCGGCAACAGCGCGGATGGCATCGAGCGCAACGGGCGTGCGCATGGTGATTTCGATGGCCTTCAGGCCACCTTCCACCAGCGCGCGGGCCAGCGGCACGGCAGAGGCGACATCCTCCACGATAAGGACAGGCACCACCGGCTGAAGTTTCAGGATGGAAAGCAGCTTTTCGGAATCCTGGGCCATGATGGTGTCTCCTCTATTGAATCGATTGAATTGCGCATTCAATTAGCGCGCAACGCCTGATCTGTCGAGGCAAAACGAAATATTTCAGTTTCATTACTTTTTCATGACAGTTGCATAGGCTACGGTGGCCGAAATCGGGCAGGTTGTTGAATGGCAAAAGAAATCGAACGCAAGTTTCTGGTGGCAGATGAGAGCTGGCGCGAGGAAATCGCATCGCGAACGCGGTTTCGCCAAGGCTATATCGTCTCGCTGGAAGACCGTTCCGTGCGCGTGCGCATCAAGGGGGACGATGCCGCGACCCTGACCATCAAGATCGGGGTCGGCGGTCTCGTGCGCGACGAATATGAATATGACATTCCCGTTTCCGATGCCGAAGAACTTTTGACCTCCGCCCCCGGCTTCATCATCGAAAAAATTCGCTACACCGTGGAGCATGAAGGCTTCGTGTGGGAAGTCGATGTGTTCGATGGTATCTATCGCGGTCTGACGGTTGCCGAGGTGGAACTGGCTGCCGAAACCGACCAGCCGGCTTTGCCGAAATGGCTGGGCCCGGAAGTCACCGGCGACCGTCGATATTCCAACCAATATCTCGCGACAGACGATCTCAGCACCGAGCTATGCCATGTCATTCAGGATTGACCCGAAAAAGCCCTTTAGCGATGAGTTGCAGCGGATCGGTAGCGAACTGATCGACGATGCCATGGCGGCTCTGTCGCAGCAGCCGGAAGGTCCGCACAAGGCCGTGCATGAGGCGCGCAAGAAGTTCAAGCGGCTGCGCGCCCTTTACCGCTTCGTGGAAAGCGAAGAACCGGCGTTTCGCAAGGCTGAAAACGAGCGCTTTCGCGATATTGCCCGCTCGCTGTCGCAGGCCCGCGAGGCCGCTGCTCTGGTGGAAAGCATCCATTACCTCCAGCACTTCAGCCGTTCGGACGCCGAAAGCCAGGCGCTCGCCTCTGCCCATGACGCTCTTGCAAACCGCCGCGATGCGATGACTGGTGACGATGGCGACCTGCCCGCCCGTATCCGGGACGCTTTGATGGAATGCGAAAAGGGCAAGCACGCCTTGAAGCATCTATCCTTGCCGACATCCACAAAAACGGCTGAAAAGCTGGTGAAGCAGACATGGCGCAAGCAGCGCAGGAAGGCACTCAAGGCGCTCAGCCAATGTCACGCACAGGCTCATGACGAGGATTTCCACGATCTGCGCAAAAGCGGACAGGTTTACTGGATCCATCTGGCGCTGATGCGGCGGCTCTGGCCATCGGCTCTGCGCGCCAAGAAGATTGATGCCAAACGGCTGGTCGATCTGCTGGGCCATGAACACGACCTCTCGGTTCTGGCCACCACCGCCGACCACGAGGCGGAGCGTTTCGCGGATGGCGACACGCTTGCCCCGTTGCGGGAAGCGATCATCCACCGCCAGCAGGCGGCGCGTCAGGAATGTCTCGATCTGGCCGACCATGTGTTTGCCGAATCCGCCAAGAGCGAAAGCAAAATCATCGGGCTTTTGTGGAAAGACGCTGCCAGCTAGGGCCTGTGGCGGTTTTGACAAAATTCAAAACTTCAAGGCAAGGTCTGCATCCAAGCGAAATAAGATTGCGTAAAGGCCCGTCTGGCTGTATTTCAGCCGCCATGACCGACACCTCTACCCTACCCCGCCCGGAAGCCACCGGAGAGTTCCTCGTGGCAGCGCTTTACCATTTCGCCCGCTTTCCGCGGTTCGAAAGCGTGCGCGAGCCGCTGTTCACGCTCTGCCAGCAAAATGGCGTGAAGGGCACGCTGCTTCTGGCGGCTGAAGGCATCAACGGCACCATTGCCGGAACCGATGCGGGCATTGCCAACGTGCTTGCCTATCTGCGCGCCCAGCCGGAATTTGCCGCACTGGAACACAAGGAAAGCCGCGCTTCCAAGATGCCCTTCGTGCGCATGAAGGTGAAGCTGAAGCAGGAAATCGTCACCATGGGCGTGCCGGATATCGATCCGAACCAGATCGTCGGCACCTATGTCGATCCGAAGGATTGGAACGCGCTGATTTCCGACCCGGACACCATTCTCATCGACACCCGCAACGATTACGAAACCGCCATCGGCGTCTTCAAGGGCGCGGTCGATCCGCAGACCAAGACGTTTCGCGAGTTTCCGGGCTGGGTGCAGAACAATCCCGGCCTGCATAACAAGCCGAAGATCGCCATGTATTGCACCGGCGGCATCCGCTGCGAAAAGGCTACGGCCTTCATGAAGGAGCAGGGCTTCGATGAGGTCTATCACCTCAAGGGCGGCATCCTGAAATATCTGGAAGAGGTGCCGGAAGAAGAAAGCCTGTGGGAAGGCGCCTGCTTCGTGTTTGATGAGCGTGTGTCGGTGGTTCATGGCCTGGCCGAAGGCGACCACAAACTCTGCCACGCCTGCCGCAACCCGATTACGCCGGAAGTTCGTCTGTCCCCCAAGTTCGAGGAAGGCGTCTCCTGCCCCAGCTGCTACGACGACCGCACCGAAGAAGACCGCCAGCGTTTCCGCAATCGCCAGAAGCAGATCGATCTGGCGAAGCAGCGCGGTGAGAAGCATATCGGTCGGTGAGCGCGCAGGGATTATCTCTCCCCCTGTGGGAGAGAAAGCGATTTCAACACCTTAGCCAAAGGCTAAGTGTTAGAAATCGCAAGTGAGGGGTTTCCCCTCGGCGCAAGCGGCAAACCCCTCACCTGAAAAATCTATGACTTAGCTTTCAGCTAAGATCATGATTTTTCTTCCTCTCCCACAGGGGGAGAGATAATCCAGCCGTGCCAACCCCCACCTCAAGAAACCTTCAACTGCCTTACCGGCGCATCCTGCTCTGCCAAAAGTCCGCACACCTGTTCCGCAGGCATCGGCTTGGCAAACAGGTAGCCCTGCAATTCGTCGCAGCCGCACAGTTGCAGAATGGCGGCTTGGTCTTCCGTTTCGATGCCCTCTGCCGTGACGGGGATGCCGAGCGAGCGGGCAAGAGCGACGGTGGCGGTCAGCATTTCCAGTGAGCGACCGCCCTCGTCCAGTGCGACGACCAGCGATTTGTCGATCTTCATGCGGTTGAAGCCGAAGCGGCGCAGATAGCCGATGCTGGCAAAGCCGGAGCCGAAATCGTCGAGTGCGATGCTGACGCCGATCTGCTTGAGTTTTTCGATGGCCGTGCCAGCCCGTTCCGGGTGGTGAATGAAATAGCCCTCGGTCATCTCCAACATCACCCGTGCAGGCGCGATGCCGTGTTCTTCGAGGATGGACAGGACTTGAGCGGCAAAGAGCGGATTTCTGAACTGCACCGGCGAGATGTTGACGGCGAGCTTGATGTCTGGCCATTCCGCTGCGGCGTGGCAGGCCTTGCGCAGAACCGAAAGGCCGAGCCGGTCGATCATGCCGCTGCTTTCCGCCGCCGCAATGAAGATATCCGGTGAGACCGGGCCATAACCGGCACGGTTCCAGCGGGCAAGCGCCTCCACCCCGGTGATACGGCGAGTGAGCGTATTGACCACCGGCTGGAAGACGACCGTGATCTCGTCGTTTTCGATGGCATATTTGAGATCGGCTTCGAGCTGGTTCTTCTCTTCGCGACGCGTGTCCATATAGGCTTCATAGGCCATGAACCGCCCGCGACCGCTCTCCTTGGCCTCATACATGGCCATATCGGCGCGGCGCAAAAGTTCCTCGCCGTCGATATCGCCACCCTTGGCCACGGCTGTACCGATGCTGCAACCAATCGAGGCGACGCGGTCGCCGATCATGAAGGGTTCGGAAAACAGGGTCAGCAAATCCTCGCACAGCTTGCGGCCTTCGATGCGGGCATTCGGACCTTGCAGCGCGATGGCGAATTCATCGCCGCCCAGACGCGCCAGCAGCCTGTCTGCGGCCAGCACCTGCAAAGCGGCGGCAACACCCTTGATCAGAAGGTCGCCCGCCCCGTGACCGAAGGAATCATTGACTTCCTTGAAGCCATCGAGATCGAGATAGATGAGTTTGACGTAGGAATTATCCTGCCGCGAATCCGCCAATAGGCGCTTCAATCCAAGGAACAGACCGGGCCGGTTGCGAAGCCCGCTCAGCCGGTCGCGCAGCAATTCGCGGCGGGCAGACGCCTCATCCCGTTTCAGCTTTTTAAGCGCGGTGCTGCCGATGGCCACAAGCGCCAGAAAAAACAGAAGCGTGATGGCATTTGCCCCAAGCACCAGCGGGCGCACTTCTTCAAGGCTGACATCACCCGGCATCTGCGAACGCCAGGTCAGATGGCCGAGAACCTCGCCCATCGGATCAATGATGCTGACGAAATAGGCCGGATGCGTATCGGGAGACTGGAGGGAAAGTCCGTTGACGACGTAAGTATGGGCCAGCATATCGATCTTCTCAGCCGTCAGATGACGGGCAAAGATCAGGTAGCGTCTCGCGTCTTCTGGAACACTTAGCAGGCCGGATTTCTGGCGAACCAGAGCGACGCCGACAGCGGCGATACCATCCCGCGTTTTGAGGAAACCGGATGCTTCCGGCGCCTGGCCTGATGGCGCCGAGCGGGCCTTGAGTATGAGGTTGGCGAGGCCATTGCCGAAATAGCTTGGAAGCGGCCAATCTTCGGCGGCACCGTTGCGATAGGCTAACAGGACACGGTCGTCGGCATCGATGAGAACAGCGGTGTCGAACAGATCGCTGTTGACGGTCATGTCGCCGTAATTGCCGACCAGCCAAGGCATGCCATCAGCGGCATAGGCATATTGGGCCGCATCGTCCCAGGCCGCATAATCGTTGAGCGTCGAATTGAGTTGGTTGAGAAATGTCGCCAGCGCGCCGGATGTCGTTTCCAAAGAGCGCTTTTCATCGAGCGCATTGGTGTTTTCAGCCACATTGCCAAGCGCGGACAGGATGAGAACCGTCACGATGACGACCACGGCCGCAAGCGCAAAGAGAACGCCGGCAACGACGGTGCTCTGACCGATCGACCGTCCCCTGGCAACTTTACGCGGCATCGCTGAACTGCATCTTTTTTCCCCTGAAGATGGCATATTCTGCGTGAAATCTTCAAAAGATATTAAGATACAGGGCCGGTTTTTCTCAATCGCGGCGAGCAGATGGCAAAAGCCGCGGGCTTTTCAATTACGGCTAACCAGACGTAAAAAAACCTCCCCCATTATCATGGGAGAGGCTTGAATGAACCGATCAATCGAAAGGTCAGATTACCAGGACGGAATGACCGTGCCGTTGTACTTCTCAAGGATGAAGGTCTTGATTTCCGGGCTGTGGTAGGATTCGACCAGCGTCTTCACCCAAGGCTTGTCCTTGTCCTGCGCACGCACAGCGATGACATTGGCGTAAGGGGACTTTTCGCTTTCGATGGCGATGGCGTCCTTCTTCGGGTTCAGGCCCGCAGCCGTTGCGTAATTGGTGTTGATGACCGAAGCGTCGGTATCGTCAAGCGAACGCGGCAGCTGGGCAGCGTCGAGTTCAACGATCTGGATGTTCTTCGGGTTTTCGGTGATGTCGGCAGGCGTGACCTTGAGGCCAACATCCGGGTTGACCTTGAGCACACCCTTGGAAGCCAGAACCAGCAGCGCGCGGCCACCATTGGTCGGGTCGTTCGGAATGCCAACGGTTGCGCCGTCCTTCAGCTCGTCAAGGCTCTTCACCTTCTTGGAATAAACGCCCATCGGGGTGGTGATGGTGGTACCGACGCTGACAAGATCGAACTTGCGGTCTGCGACCTGGTTGTCGAGGTAAGGCTGGTGCTGGAAGGAATTGGCCTGAAGCTCGCCATCGGCCAGCGCCTGGTTCGGCACGACGTAATCGGAGAATTCGAGGATTTCGAGGTCGAGACCCTTGGTGGCAGCAACCTTCTTGACCTGCTCCATGATCTGCGCATGTTCGGCAGGCGTGACGCCGATCTTGATGGTTTCAGCCAGTGCGCTGCCTGCAAACAGGGCTGCGAGCGAAGCCGCGATGATGAGTTTTTTCATGAGATGTCTCCTTTACCTAGACGAGTTTTTTAGTTTTTAGTTTTTGCGATTGCGCTTGTCGAAGCTGCGGGCAAGCGCGTCACCGGCGCTTTGCACGATCTGGACAAGCACGATGAGAACGACGACGACGACCAGCATCACGTCAGGCATGAAGCGTTGATAGCCATAGCGAATGCCGAGATCCCCGAGACCTCCGCCGCCGACAGCGCCGACCATGGCCGAATAGCCGATGAGGCTGACGAGCGTCAGCGTCAGGGCGAGCGTGATGCCGGGCTTGGCTTCCGCCAGCAGGACCTTGGTGACGATCTGAAGCGGGGTTGCACCCATGGCACGCGCCGCTTCGATCAGGCCCTTGTCGACCTCGCGAATGGCAGCTTCCACCAGACGGGCAACGAAGGGAACGGTCGCCACCGTCAGCGGCACGATGGCGGCAGAAGTACCGATGGAGGTGCCAGCGACGAGCCGCGTAAACGGGATGATGGCCACGACCAGAATGATGAAGGGTGTGGAGCGGGCGGCGTTGACGATAAGGCCGATGACACGGTTGACCATGGGCGCTTCGAACAGCTCGCCCTTGCCACTGGTGGCGAGGAAAATGCCGATAGGCAGGCCGAGAGCCGAACCGACGAGACCGGAAACGGCGACCATGTGGAGCGTCTGGATCAGACCCTTCCAGAGAACAGCAAAAAGCATATCAGGCGACATAACCGAGGACCTCCGTGGTCAGGCCGGTATCGGCATAGAAACGGTTGGCACGGGCCGTGACCTCTGGCGTTGCCGGATAGGACACCACCAGCGAGCCGAAAGGCTGGCCGGAGATTTCCTCGATGGTGCCGGCGAGGATGTTCACATCAGGACCGATTTCCGCGACCAGTCTTGCGGTGAGCGGCTGGAAAGCCGTATCGCCGAAGAAGACGAGACGCACCAGCACGCGGTCGCCGGGCGCTGCATCCGGCTTCAAACCGGCGGTGACCCAATGCGGAAGCTTCACACCGACGGCTGAGGACAGCAGGCTGCGGGTCGTTTCATGGCGCGGATTTGTGAAGATATCGAAGGTGCTACCCTGCTCGACAATCAGTCCCTTGTCGATGACCGCTACTTGGCTGGCGATGGTTTTCACCACTTCCATCTCATGGGTGATGAGAAGGACGGTCAGGCCGAGCTCGGCATTGATCTTTTTCAGCAGTTCCAGAATGGACTGCGTGGTCTCCGGGTCGAGTGCAGACGTGGCTTCGTCAGACAGCAGCAGCTTTGGCTCAGTTGCCAGCGCACGGGCGATGCCGACGCGCTGCTTCTGACCGCCGGAAAGCTCTGCAGGATAACGGTTGGCCTTGTCACCCAGCCCGACCAGATCGAGCAGCGGCCCAACCTTGCGGCTGATCTCAGCGCGCGATACGCCAGCGATCTCCAATGGCAGGGCAACATTGTCATAAGCCGTGCGCGAAGACAGAAGATTGAAGTGCTGGAAGATCATGCCGACGGAGCGGCGCAGGGTGCGAAGCCCGGCCTGATCCAGCGCGCCGACATCCACACCATCAACGACAACCTTACCGGCGCTTGGACGCTCCAGACCATTGACGAGGCGGATGAGGGTGGATTTTCCTGCGCCGGAGCGACCGATGATGCCAGAGATCGAGCCGCGTGGCACGACATAATCTACACCGGCAAGGGCGGTGAAGGAGGTCTGGCTTTTGGGGTCGCCAAAAGTCTTGGTCACAGCCTCGAACACGACCATCGGGTCGCTGCTCGCTTGACCGGCGGGCACGGAGTTGGCCGCTGAATTTTGACGTGTCATAAAATGCTCTTCGGACTGTGTCTGTTTGGTCGAAAACCCGGCGGCAAGGTTAGCCGCGTTTGCTCATGCAACCAACTGGCACATTCGACAACGGAAGACGTTCCGGAGCATTACGTTGAACTTTCCTTGGTGAAAGCCGGGATCGGCCTTTGTGTATCGCAAACATGCCTGTCTGCGATACTATTTTATAGGTATGATTTTTCAATTATCGGCGAGCGATGGAAAAATCGACCTCATTTTATCGCAAAATCACTCGACCGTGGTGACGAACTCGTTCAGCGGGCGGCGGACCTTCTTGAGGTTGACCAGCCAGTCGCCGTCTTCCTGACGATAACCCAAAGGCAGGATGGTGACAGAGCGAAGGCCCTTTTCACGCAGGCCGAGGATTTCATCGAGCTTGGCAGGGTCGAAACCTTCCATCGGCGTGGAGTCCACACCTTCGAAAGCAGCCTGCGCAACGGCCATTCCGAAGCCGATATAGGCCTGACGGGCGGCGTGTTCGAAATTGACCTGTGCGTCACGCTGCGGATAGGAAGATAGCAGCGACTGGCGATATTTTTCCCAGCCTTCGTTCTTGAAGCCGCGTTCGTCATTGGTCAGATCGAACATGTGGTTGATGCGGTCTGCGGTGTAGTTGTCCCAGGCGGCAAACACCAGAAGGTGCGAACCTTCCGTGACCTGCGCCTGATTCCAGGAAATTTCCTGAATCTTGGCGCGGGTTTCCGGGTTGGTGACGACGATGATTTCGAAGGGCTGAAGGCCGCTCGATGTCGGCGCCAGACGAGCCGCTTCAACGATGCGGTCTACCTTGTCCTGGGACACGGACTTGGACGGGTCCATTTTCTTGGTGGCATAACGCCAGTTCAATTTCTCGATCAGCATAGCAATCTCCTTGGGGGCAGACCCTAGGACATGGCACGCATGCGCCGCGCCGGGTCCAGCACAAAACCCAACACAGATAGGTCATGTTGCGGTGCACACAAGAAGGCACAGGGAAGTAACCACGCGAAATCCTCTCCGGCCCGCTTTTTTCGAAAAGCGAACCGGAGGGATGATGAATGCCCGGCAAATGCGTGTTGCATTGGCTGGTATGGGTAAGGTCTTGCATTTGCCGGACCTGATGTAATGGCACTTTCACGATATCTATCGGAACGCCCGGTCTCTTGCCTGGCCAGTGGCAAGAGGTGGGTTCGCGGAAACGGCCCTTTTGTTAAGTGACCGCTTGTCGATACCGGCCTTCAAACCGCAAGAGTGCCGCGCGTTGCACCCCTTTGCTTCTAAAGCACCCGCATTATGCGGCAGACCAAAAGCGTGTGGACGAAAAAATTTTAAAATTTTTTCATGCCGTTCAAAATAGGAGAAAAGGCAACCAAATCGAAAAGATGGAGGCGGTGCTGGTAGCCTCGATGATCAATGTTCGGGCTTGGCAGCCTCTGCCGGTTCGGTGACCGCCGGCGTATGGGCAGGCGGCGCATTGGCTGGTGCTTCGTGCACCGGCTCTGCCGCGACAGCCACAGTAGAACCCTTTCCGAAGATCAGCGACTTAATATAAGAGAAACTGAATATGCTACCGCTATCATGCTCAGGCGTTGAGGTAAGAAGCTGCGGATCATCGGCCGCGGAGTGGCCACCTTCTGCGGAAGGCTCGCCATTATGTCCGCCATCATGGGCAGCTTCCGGTGCCGGGCTGCCATGTTCGGCTTCTGCGGGTGCGGCTTCGCCGTGACCACCGCTGTCGCCATGGCCGCCGCTTTCTCCATGCCCACTGGATTTTTCGTGACCCTTTGCAGCAGAGCCATGCGCGTCAGCAGGGGCCTCGGCGGCTGGGTCGCTGCAATCTGTAAAGTCCTTGAGGTTGGCGGAGAGCTGTTCGGTGTCTTCAAGCGGCAGATCGATTCTCAAACCGTAAAAGAGGCCATCGCCATTGGGCACACCATCATAATAAAAGGCGGAATAGGTCTTGGCGTCGGCGTCTTCCGGCAGCTTCTTCACGTCGGGAATGAAAACGACCTGTGCGGCAATGGCACGACCGCGCATATCCGAGCGCATGGTGGGGCCGTGTTCATCGAGAACGGAGACCTGCACCAGATCGGGTTTTTGCTTGTCATAAACGGCTTTGGCCACGCGCAGCGCGGTTTTCACCCGCTCCGTGCCATCACCGCCATCAGTGCGGATGAATTTGCGAATCCAGACGGCGCCGTTTTTCTTGATGTTGACGGTCTGCACCATCTTGCATTCAAGGCCGTTTACGGATGCGTAGGTGGGGCCGAACAGGCGTTCTTTGCCCACGACAATAGCGGCAACGCCGGATGCTCCCCCGAGAAGGAGGATTCCGCTACCAATCAATACGAACTTGCGAGAAAACCGTATTCTCTTGAACACTGCTTTCAAGTCAAACGTCCCGACATCCATTACCCCGTTCAATGCCCGTCATCTGCAGATCGCCAAAGCAGCAGAACTGCGAAATGACTTAGCGCGGGGCAGGCAAAGCTGCGTCCGTGCAGAGATCAATTCTGACGTGTTCTCGTTGAAGAAGATTTAACTCGCGCTAAAATCCACATGCTCAACTGAACCATTTTTGGACTCCGCGAAAAAATCGCTTGGGCATGGTGGAACGATCTTTGTTGCAAATGATTTGCAATAGCGTTGACAAAAAACAAATCTCGACCCAAATTGATATTGCGAATTAATCGCATTAGGAGTTTTATAGTCTTATGAAATCACTGGCGCTTCGTTCCATCCTCTGTGTTGCAACGCTTTTCCTGCCTTTCGCGGCAGCGGCTGCTGAGAAGCCAAAGGTCGTCACCACCTTCACCATCATCGCGGATATGGCACGCAACGTGGCGGGTGACGCGGCAGAGGTGGACAGCATCACCAAGCCCGGTGCGGAAATTCACAATTACCAGCCCACCCCGCGTGACATTCTGAAAGCCCGCAATGCTAATCTGGTCTTGTGGAATGGCCTCAATCTTGAATTGTGGTTCCAGAAATTTCTGGCCAACCTTGCTGACGTGCCGAATGTGACAGTGAGCGAAGGCGTGCAGCCGATGTCGATCAGCGGCGGGGCGTATCAGGGCAAGCCCAACCCGCATGCCTGGATGTCTCCAGACAACGCCCTCATCTACGTCGAAAACATCCGCAAAGCTTTGGCGCAGATCGACCCCGCCCATGCCGATCTCTATGCGGCAAATGCCAAGGCCTATTCCGACAAGATCAAACAGGAAATACAGCCGATGCGCGATGCCATCGCTGCCCTGCCGGAGAGCAAGCGCTGGCTGGTGACGAGCGAAGGCGCTTTCTCATACCTCGCCCGTGATTTCGGGTTGAAGGAACTCTTCCTCTGGCCGGTCAATGCCGATAGCCAGGGCACCCCGCAGCAGGTGCGCGGCGTGATCGATGCGATGCGCGAGCACAATATTCAGGTCATTTTTAGCGAAAGCACTGTTTCTCCTGACCCGGCCAAGCAGGTGGCCAAGGAAACGGGCGCTGCCTATGGCGGCATTCTTTATGTGGATTCACTCAGCGAAGCGGATGGTCCCGTGCCGACCTATCTCGACCTCCTGCGCGTGACCACGGAAACAATCGTGAAAGGTCTGTCCAAATGATGATGGGAAAGCGAAAGGGCACGGAAACCGGACTAACCGTTGATGATGTGACCGTGACCTATCGCAATGGCCACACGGCGCTGCGCAGCGCCAGTTTTTCCATTCCGCGCGGCACGATTACGGCGCTTGTCGGCGTCAATGGTGCGGGTAAATCCACCATCTTCAAGGCCATCATGGGCTTCGTACCGTTGGCGGCGGGCGCCGTCTCGATCTTCGATCAACCCGCCCGCGATGCGTTGAAAAAGAATCTCGTCGCCTATGTGCCGCAGGCCGAAGAGGTGGACTGGAGCTTCCCGGTTCTGGTGGAAGACGTGGTGATGATGGGCCGCTATGGCCACATGAATTTCCTGCGCATTCCGACCAAACGCGACCACCAGATGGTGGATGAAGCCTTGGCCCGCGTCAACATGGTGGACTACCGCAAGCGCCAGATCGGCGAACTTTCCGGCGGTCAGAAAAAGCGGGTGTTTCTGGCCCGGGCGTTGGCGCAGGAAGGTCAGGTCATTCTGCTGGACGAGCCGTTTACCGGCGTCGATGTGAACACCGAAGAGCAGATTGTCGCGCTGTTGAAAGCGCTGCGCGACGAAGGCCGCATCATGCTGGTTTCCACCCATAATCTCGGCAGCGTGCCGGAGTTTTGCGACCGTGCCGTTTTCGTCAAGGGAACGGTGATTGCGTCGGGCAAAACCGAAGATACCTTTACCGAAGAGAACCTGCAAAAAGCCTTTGGCGGCAGCCTGCGTCACTTCATTCTGGGTGGAACCGACCTGCATGACGATGCCGACCCGCGCCATCTGAAGGTCATCACCGATGACGAGCGTCCTTTCGTGATCTACAGCAAGGACGGCACGGCCACAGCGACCCCGAAAGCGAAGAGCCATGATTGAGACTCTTCTCGAACCTTTCACCTATTCCTATATGCTGAACGCCATCTGGGTCAGTGCACTGGTGGGTGGCGTCTGCGGCTTTCTCTCCTCCTATCTGATGCTGAAGGGCTGGTCGCTGATTGGCGATGCGCTCTCCCACGCCATCGTGCCGGGTGTGGCGGGTGCCTATATGCTGGGCCTGCCCTTTTCGCTCGGCGCCTTCATCTCCGGCGGGCTGGCGGCGGGCTCGATGCTGTTTCTGAACCAGAAGACCCGGCTGAAGGAAGACGCGATCATCGGCCTGATCTTCACCTCCTTTTTCGGTCTTGGCCTGTTCATGGTGTCGCTGTCGCCGACCTCCATCAACATCCAGACCATTGTGCTTGGCAATATTCTGGCGATCACGACCGAAGATACGATCCAGCTGGCGCTGATCGGCGGCATCAGTCTGCTGGTGCTGGCGGTGAAGTGGCGGGATTTCATGGTGGTGTTTTTCGATGAAAACCATGCCCGCACCGTGGGCCTGAATCCCGATCTGCTGAAAATCATCTTCTTCACCCTGCTCGCCGCCTCCACCGTTGCCGCCTTGCAGACGGTTGGCGCGTTTCTGGTGGTTGCCATGGTGGTAACGCCGGGTGCCACGGCCTATCTTCTGACAGATCGGTTCGAACGGCTGATCGGCATGAGTTTCGGCATTGGCGCTGGCACCAGTTTCGTCGGCGCTTACCTCAGCTACTTCCTGGATGGCGCGACCGGCGGCATTATCGTGGTGTTGCAGACGCTGATCTTCCTGACCGCCTTCGTTTTTGCGCCCAAGCATGGCTATCTCGCCTCCCGCGCCAAGGCCAAGGCTGCATTGGAAACCACGCAATGAGCGAAAACCTGCAACTGGCCATCCTGCCGTTCCAACTGCCTTTCATGCAATATGCCTTCGTCATCACGCTGATGATCGCGGTGCCGATGGCGATGCTCTCCTGCATTCTGGTGCTGAAGGGCTGGTCGCTGATGGGGGATGCCGTCTCTCACGCCGTGCTGCCGGGCGTTGTCATCGCCTATATCGTCGGCATTCCCTTTTCCATCGGCGCTTTCATTGCGGGCATGATCTGCGCGCTCGGCACCGGCTTCCTCAAGGAAAACAGCCGCATCAAGGAAGACACGGTTCTCGGCATCGTCTTTTCCGGCATGTTCGGGCTGGGGCTGGTTCTCTATGTGAAGGTGCAGAGTGATGTACATCTGGACCATATTCTGTTCGGCGACATGCTGGGCGTTGCTGTCAGTGATATCATCGAGACAGGACTGATTGCGCTGGCGGCGACGCTGTTTCTGGTGCTGCTGCGCAAGGACCTTCTTGTCCATGCCTTCGATGCGCAACACGCCAAGGCCATCGGCCTGCCGGTACGCCTGCTGCATTATGGCTTGCTGGCGGTGCTATCGCTGACGGTGGTGGGCGCCTTGCAGGCCATCGGCATCATTTTATCCGTCGCCATGCTGGTGGCACCGGGTGCCATCGCCTTTCTGCTGACGCGCCGCTTTTCTAGCATGATGATCGCCGCCATTGCGGTTTCTGTGACGTCGTCCATCATCGGCATCTGGGCCAGTTTCCTGATCGACAGCGCGCCCGCGCCGACCATCGTTCTCATCATGAGCGGCTTCTTCATTCTGGCCTTTGTCCGCAACACGGTGAAGGCGCGTGCCGCCAACCGGGTGGAAAAGGCCGCGTAAAAGCCAATTGTCCGCAATTGAAAAGATTATTTCAGAATCTGCGGAACTACATGCGCTGGTTTAGCGTCATATATGCAGGTTGAAGCGTGGGCGCTCGACCGCATCAATTGACGCAAAGAGGTACGGCCATGTTGAAGTGGGCTCTTATATTCTTCGTTATCTCACTGATTGCCGGTGTTTTCGGCTTTACGGGAATCTCGGCGGCAACAGCGGGCATCGCCCGTATTCTGTTCTTTATCGCCGTGGTCGTATTCCTGATCTTCCTGGTGCTTGCACTGATGGCTGGTCAGGCGATCCTCTGATAGGACTGATAGAATTGGAAAACGGCGGGTCGAAAGGCCCGCCGTTTTTTGTTGTGCTATACCAAAGACTTCCGTCATGCTCGGGCCTGTCCCGAGCATCTGCCGATGTTGCAATTTCTTCGACGTGATTAGATTCTCGGGACGAGCCCGAGGATGACGAAGGAGGGCGTGGTGAACTTAAGCCGTCCATCCCCCATCGATCACATGAATCTGCCCGGTCGTGAAACCCGCCTCATCGGACGCAAGGTACGTCACCAGCGCTGCAATCTCCTCTGGGATCGCAATGCGGCCCATGGGTTGGCGGGCGATGAAGTCGGCCAGCGCATGCTCGTAATTGCCGGTGGCACGCAGGCGGTCGTGCAGGGAGGGGCTGTCGACCGTGCCGGGGCAGATGGCGTTGCAGCGAATGCCCTTGGTCACGAAATCCGAGGCTACTGATTTTGTCAGGCCGATGACGGCGGCTTTCGAGGCGGTGTAGGCGAAGCGGTTGGGCACGCCTTTCACGCTTGACGCGACCGAGGACATGTTGACGATGGCGCCCTTGCCGTGTTCCAGCATGGCGGGGAGGAAGGCGCGGCAGGTGCGGTACATGGCCTTGGCGTTGAGATCGAAGGAGAAATCCCAGTCCTTCTCTTCGCAGTCCAGAATGGTGCCAGCATGGACGAAGCCTGCGCAATTGAACAGCACATCGGCGCGGCCGATATCTGCCGCCAAGGCTTTTACCGCATCGCCGTCCAGCACGTTCAACACGCGGGTTTCTGCATTGCTCAGCGTGGCGAGGGCCGCCTCGTTGATGTCGGTTGCGATGACGCGTGCGCCGAGGCCGATGAAGCGCTCCGCCGTTGCACGGCCAATGCCCTGCCCCGCGGCAGTAATGACGACTGTCTGGCCGCTGAAATCCTGCGCCATATCTAAGCTCCTCCCGGCGTGAAACGCGCCATAAAATCGAATATGGATCGACAATTCATATGTAAACAGTGTATTTATATCACGTCAAGTGAACTTGAACGGGATGGCAGACCACCTGCCCGCCCGCTACCGACGCAGAGGCCGGATGCTCGAAGACGACAGTGAGAAATACCGCGCGCCCGCGCTCGACAAGGGTCTCGACATTCTCGAGCTTCTGGCCAGCACCGATGGCGGCCTGACGCAGGTGGAAATCGCCAAGGCCATCGGCAAAAGCCCGAACGAATTCTACCGCATGCTGGACCGGCTTGTGCGGCGCGGTTACGTGCAGCGGCAGGATGGCGACCGGTTTTTCCTGACGCTGAAACTCTTCGGCCTTGCGCATTTTCATGCACCATTGCGAAGGCTGGTGTCCTTCGCCGCCCCCGTCATGCGGGACTTTTCCAACAAAGCGCGGCAGGCCTGCCATCTGGCTGTCTATGATCGCGGCGTGGTGGCCGTGATTGCCCAACAGGATTCGTCCACTTACTGGGCTCTTTCGATCCGTGTCGGGGCGCAGATGAGCCTGTTCAACACCGGCTCCGGCCATGTGCTGCTGGCGTTCCAGACCGAGGCGCAACGGGAGATCATGATTGCCGAGCAGCTTCGTGGCGACGAGACATCTCTACCGGAGGGGTTGCTGAAGCGTCTGGAGCAGATCAGGGCCAATGGCTTCGAAAGCATGAACAGTTTGCAGACCGCTGGCATCAGAAACATTTCTGCGCCGGTTCTGACGCTGGATGGCACTGCGCTGGCGGCCATCACCTGCCCCTACATCACGCCGCTCAACAGCGATGCGCCGAGCGCTGAGGACTGCGTCGAACTCATTAGTGAGGCTGCGCGACAAATCTCCGAAATTGCCGCCGGGCAATAAAAAACGCGATCGGCAGGGGACCGATCGCGTTTTCTTGACTGGAGGTATTATAATTTAATAACGAGCAACTATCGCGAAGGTTCCAGAATTCTTTAAGCGGCCAGTTGCTTGCGAATGATGCCTCGCAGGGATTCCAGATCCTTGGCGAACTGGCGAATACCTTCCGACAGCTTTTCCGTTGCCATGGCATCTTCATTAAGGTGCCAGCGGAAGGCCTTCTCATCAAGAGACTGCAAAGGCTCGGCCTTGGCATCGTCGGCAGAGAGCTTGCGCTCCAGCGTACCGGTGTCCTTGTCCAGCTCTTCCAGCAGCGCCGGGCTGATGGTCAGGCGGTCGCAACCGGCCAATGCTTCAATCTCGCCGACATTGCGGAAAGACGCTCCCATGACGACGGTAGAGATGCCGTTGGCCTTGTAGTAATTGTAAATCTTGCGAACGGAAACCACGCCCGGATCGGTTTCCGCTATGTAGTCTTCGCCCGTGGACTTCTTGTACCAGTCCAGAATACGACCTACGAAAGGCGAGATGAGGAAGGCTTTGGCTTCCGCACACGCAATGGCCTGAGCCTGCGAGAACAGCAGTGTCAGATTGCAATCGATGCCTTCGCCCTGCAGCACTTCGGCAGCCTTGATGCCTTCCCAGGTGGAGGCGAGCTTGATGAGGATGCGATCACGCTCGATGCCGCGTTCCTTATAGGCCGCGATGATCTGATGCGCCTTGGCAATGGATGCCTTGGTATCGAAGGAGAGGTCGGCATCGACTTCGGTCGAGACGCGGCCAGGAACGAGTTCTACGAGCTTTGCGCCGACAGAAATAGCCAGACGGTCCGCAATCGCGCCAACCACGGCATCGGAGTCACCACCCTGCTTTTTACCCCAGGAAATGGCTTCCTTGACCGTATCGGCAAACATCGGCGTGCCAAGCGCCTTCAAGATGATCGATGGATTGGTGGTGCAATCCACCGGCTTCAGGCGTGCGACCGCCTCGATGTCGCCGGTATCGGCAACAACCGTTGTGATTTTGCGGAGTTGGTCAAGTTTGGACGTCATGCCGTTTGATCCTCGTGATCTCTTGAAAACTGCTTCAGCCGGGTTCCGTTCCACACGCGGGCGCGACAATGAAACCGGATGTTTTCGATGGTGGGAGTATCGCGCGGCGCAAAGCGCAAAGTCAAGACATTTGCGCAATGCAATTGACATAAGTTTCACAGCGGCCATACTCGCCCTTCAGTGAAATTATGGCGAAAACAGTGGCAAAACTGCGAAGAGACACTCACACGGCCTATTCGGAAGCGGCATCCCTGCGGCTGCGGGCGGCGTGGCTGTACTACAATCAGGGGATGACGCAGAAGGATGTGGCGGAAAAACTCGGCATCAGCCGCTCCACCGTCATCCGGCTTTTGGACGAGGCGATGAAGCGCTCCGAGGTGCAGATCTGGATCAATGAGGGCATCGAAGACCTCGTTGAACTGGCGATCAAGCTGGAGGGTGCCTACGGGCTGGATGAGGCGATCATCATCCCCTCCGCATCATCGAAGGCAGAGGACATCGCCAAGGCCGTGGGTCTGGCGCTCGGACAGTTTCTGTCAGAGGCCGTGCCGGACAATGCCACCATCGGCGTCGGCTGGGGCCGCACCATGACGGCCTCGCTTTCCAGCTTCCGCCCGCCGCGCCGGGAAAACTGCAAAGTCGTCTCGCTTCTGGGCGGCATCGTCGCCGTGCACCAGACCAACCCGCTGGATTACACATGGCGGCTGGCGAGCGCGCTGGGAGCAGAATGCTATATGTTCCTTGCGCCGCTGCTGGTGGATTCCGAAGAGACCCGCCGCGCGCTGATCGAGAAATGCGGGCTGAACACGCTGTTCGAACTCGCCGAAAATCTCGACCTCGCCATTGTCAGCTGCGGCGATATCGGACCGCATTCCACCTCGCTGTCGGAAGGCTTCATTTCCAAACAGACCCATGACGAGCTGGTGGCGGCAGGCTGCGTCTGCGACACCATGTTCAACTTCATCGACGCCGATGGACGCTCCGTCGACCACCCCATCAACCAGCGCGCCATGGCGATTGGCTTGGACACGCTGAAAAAAGCCAAGCACATCGTGCTGGCCTCCGGCGGCGCCCACCGCGCTACGGCCATCCGTGCTACGATCAAACGCATTGGGTGCAATACGCTGATTACGGATGAGGCAGCGGCGCGGGCGTTGTTGGAGATGGGGGAAGCTGAAGGCAGCCACTGAACGAGCGGGCGATGCTAACTGGACGCTTAATTGGGATGAGGCACTTCCCAACCTCCGTCACCCCGCACTCGATGCGGGGTCTAGCAGCACCGCGTCTGCGGTGAGAAAGAGTCTTTTTCGATCAAGGGCTTGATCGAGCTGGATCCCGCATCAAGTGCGGGATGACGGTAAAGAATGTCTACGCCTTATCATATCGCGCCAGTACCCTCGTGATCTCCTCTTCGCTGACGAAATCACCTCTGTTGCATCCTCGATTCCGGCTTTTACGCCGGCAATCCATTGCTCCTGCCAAGCAATAGACCGACTATCACTGCGTCGTCTTGAATTCTGAGGCAGATCAATCTTGCTTTTCATTCGTTCGTTTCACCGCGTTACATTTAATGTGGCATCACGTTGCGGCTCGGTCTTGAAATCAAACCTTCCCCGTCTCCCACCCCAGCATCGCCCGTTTGCGGGTCAGCCCCCAGTGATATCCCGTGAGCGCGCCGCTTTTGCCCACTGCACGGTGGCAAGGCACCACGAAGGAGATGGGGTTGGCGCCGATGGCGGCGCCGACAGCGCGCGATGCCGTGGGCTGGCCGATGTCTTTGGCGACGTGGGAATAGGTGACGGCTTTGCCGAGCGGGATTTTCAATAGGCTCTGCCAGACTCGGACCTGAAAATCGGTGCCGAGCAGGACGACGCGCAGGGGCTGTTCGCTTTTCCATTTGTCCGCATCGAAAATGCGAGATGCATAGGGTGCGGTGGCGGCGCTGTCCTCCGAGTAATCGGCATTGGGCCAGCGTCGCGCCATGTCTTCGAAACAGGCTTTTTCTTCGCCCGGATCGGCAAAGGCACAACCGGCAAGGCCGCGATCGGTGATCATGATCAGAGCCAGACCGAAGGGCGATGGGTGGAAGCCGTAGCGGATGGAGAGGCCGGATCCCTTGGCCTTCCACTCGCCTGGCGACATGGCTTCATGGGTGACGAAAAGATCGTGAAGACGACCTGGGCCGGACATGCCGACTTCGATGGAAGCTTCTAGAAGCGGCAGGCTCTCATCGCGCAGCAGGCGCTTGGCGTGATCGAGCGTGACGGCCTGAAGGAAGGCCTTGGGCGAGAGACCGGCCCAGCGGGTGAAGGTCTTTTGCAACTGCGTGGGCGATTGCGAAAGCTTGGCGGCAATGGTTTCAAGTGACGGCTGATCGCGGTATTCCACCGTCAGGATTTCGATGACCCGTCGCACGGTCTCGTAGTCCGAGCCGATGGGGGTGATGTCTTCCTTCAGCATGATATTGGCGTTCATGGCGTATCTCCTTGAAGACGCAAGAAACCACGCCGCGTCGTCCATCTCCACCCGTTTCTTGCCTGTTGCTGCTAGATTCTTTGCCGCACCGTCGCGAGCGCCCCGCGAAAGGCCTTGGCGAAGCTTTCCCGATCATCCGGGTTGAGGAAGGAGCCGATATCCGTCGTGCGCCCCTCGCCTGAGACATACATGGAGAGAATGCCGATTTCCTCGTGCCGATTGACCCGGAAGCGTGCCCAGAACGGGTTGAAGCGATGCTCTACCATACGGCCAGCCGGCGAAAATTTGCGGATGGAGAGGTTGGTACGCGACACCGTGACTTCTTCGCGCGCCTTCGCGGCCCGGTAGTTCACCCGGAAGGCGATATAGAGCAGGAGGAAATCGAGCCCCAGAAACAGGCCGATGGGCCATGCGCCACTGACCATGAAAAAGACGCCGTAGAGAAGGCAGACGGCACCCGTAAGCGCTAGGAGAACACGAAATCCCTTGCGTCCGAGGGAGCGATGGGGAACAAGTTCCGCTGCAAAAACCGGCTGCTCGTTAACGCTGTCCACCTTGCTGTCCTCAATAGCGCGAAACACAGTTTGACCATGACAATCATCAAGAAACGATCCAGCGCCCAAACGTTGAAAAAGTCAAATCCGACAGCGCGTCGCAAGCCGATACGCGTCAAGACGCTCTACTCGCAGGACGAGTTGAAGGAAATCTTCCGCCGCTTCTCCATTCAGCGGCCAGAGCCCAAGGGCGAGCTGGAACATTCCAACCCGTTTACGCTGGTGGTTGCCGTGGCACTTTCAGCGCAGGCGACCGATGTTGGCGTCAACCGGGCAACGCGCGGCCTGTTTGCGGTGGCCGATACGCCGCAGAAGATGCTGGATTTGGGCGAGGAGCAGCTGATCGGCTACATCAAGACCATCGGCCTTTACCGCAACAAGGCAAAAAACGTCATTGCGCTATCGCAGATGCTGATCGACGATTTCGGTGGCGAGGTGCCGCGCACGCGCGAAGAGCTGATCAAGCTGCCGGGCGTGGGGCGCAAGACCGCCAATGTGGTGATGTCCATGGCCTTCGGTATTCCGACGCTGGCGGTCGATACACATGTGTTTCGCATTGCCAACCGGCTCTGTCTGGCACCGGGGAAAACCCCGGATGAGGTGGAAGAGCGGCTGGTGAAGATCATTCCCGACGAATATCTGTTCCACGCGCATCACTGGCTGATCCTGCACGGGCGATACTGCTGCAAGGCGCGCAAGCCGGAATGCGAGCGCTGCGTGATTGCCGATATCTGCAAATCCCCGGAAAAGACCTGGGATATTCCCGCCCCGCTGGTGGAACTACCGGCCCAGCTGGTGGGTGAATGACGGATCGCGACGGCTGATGGATTTGTGCAGATGCACCATCAGCGATGCGGCAAAGAGCGGCGTCAGCAGGTTGAGGAAGGGGATGGCGAGGAAAGCCGCAATCACCAGACCGGCCATGAAAACCTTCGTGCCATGCTTTGCGCGAAACGCCCGCGCTTCCGCCACAGGCCGGAACCGCATGGCGGCAAACTCAAAGAATTCCCGACCCAGCAAATAGCCGTTGACCAGAAAAAACGCGATGAGGTTGACGCCGGGTACGAGCAATAACAGCAGCGCAATGACGTTGCCGACGATGATGACGCCAAAGAATTTCAGCGATGACGGGATGGCTTCCGTCAGCGGCATGGCGGTGCCCCGAGGGTCGTTGGGGTAGTCCTTTTTTTCAACGACCTCGGCGACATCGTCCAGAAACAGACCAGCGATGATGGCCGTGACCGGTGAGATCAACAAGGCGAGCGCCAGCGCCAGCCCGATGCCTGCGAGGATGGCAAAAACGAAGCTCATCCAACCCGCCCATTCCGGCATGCCGGGAACAAGCGAATCAAGCCAGGGCAATGCCAGCCAGATAAAAACGCTGCGAATGGCAAACCAGAGCCCAATCAGCACCAAAATCGTCAGCCCAAGAGACTTCCAGAACACCGAGCGTGTTTCGGGCGCAAAAAGATTGCTGAAAGCATGCCGCGCAGCGTCAAAAATCATTGAGTCGCCTCCATTTAGGCCAATTTAGCGTGGATCGAGAAAGCATCCGTCAGAGCTGGCAAATAGGGCGTTCTGCGACCCGTAACAAGAAATGACCCGTGTTAAATACAAGAAAAAAACACAACCGGCTATTTTGTGCTTGAAGAAAAGCAACCACTAAACTATAAAAACAAACAGGCAAAAAGTCGTATATTTTCGTCGTCGTGGGGATCAACGAAATGTCACTTGGCCTTTTGTACAACCTAGTCGTCACGAATGGCAGCGAGAAACCTCGCTCGAGTACCATCGTCCGCTAAAGACAAAAATAAGAGGCGTCGTTGGAAAAATTGCTGATTGATCTCACCCGCTCGCTCAAGACCGGCACACCGTCGGAACGGCGAATCGCGAAATATCTGATCGAACATCTGGCAGAATTGCCGTTTGAGACTGCAGCCACACTGGCCGAGAAACTGAGCCTTAGCCCGATGACGGTAGGCCGCTTTCTGCGCTCGCTCGGTTATCGGCAGCTGAGCGACATTCGCGAACATCTGCGCGACGAAGCACAGGTGCCGGAAGCGGCTCCCGCCGCAGCGCCGGAAGCCCCGCAGACCCCCTTGTCTTCGCTGATGTTGCAGCAAATCCAGGCGGTTCAGGCGGTCTATGATCTGGCCGGTCAATCCGTCTGGAAGACCGCGCTGGGCAACATTGCCGAAAGCAAGGAAGTCTTCGTCGCATCCTCGGCAGAAGGTTTCGGCATCTGCCGTTACTTCTACACAAAGCTTCTGGAATGTCGCGAACGCGTGCATTACCTGCAACGCGACGGCTCCAGCTATATCGCGCTGATGGATGAGCCGGTGGAAGGCACATTGCTCATTCTGATGGATTGCGGTGGCAATCTTGCCGCTTTGCAGCGTCTGGCAAAAATGGCGATGAAGGCCGGTTACAAGACCGTTCTTATCACCACCCGCTTTTACGAGTGGGGTCCTGATAGCGCTGACATTTGTCTGACGATTCCGCTTGGCCAGAATGGTGGGCACAGCATGTTGCAGCTGGTGGCGATCACCGAATTCATGCTGCATTCGCTTTCCCAAAAGGGCGAAAACAGCCGCCGGGACCGTTACCGCCGCATTGGCGACATGCAGCGCGCGCTGAACGCTTGATGGCTGGACGGGGTCACTGACCCCACATCTTGCGGACTGTTACAGTCCTAGCAAGCGATTGTTTCCACCAGATGACAGACATAAAAAAGCCGGCCCCAGGGACCGGCTTTTTTGCATTTCTGTTCGGTACAATCAGCGGCCGGACTTGCGGCGCTGGCCGAGGCCCATTTCCTTGGCGAGGCGCGAGCGCGCTTCTGCATAGGCAGGGGCAACCATTGGATAATCCACCGGCAGATCCCACTTTTCGCGGTATTCTTCCGGAGTAATGCTGTGATGTGTTGTCAAATGACGCTTGAGCGACTTGAACGAACCGCCACATTCCAGGCAGATGATCTGATCATCCTGAACCGACTTGCGAACAGAAACCGCAGGCTTCTGCTTTTCGACATTCACTGCGGCTACCACTGGGGCAGAAGTACCGCTGAGTGCCGTGTGCACATCGGAAATAAGGCCGGGAAGCTCCGTAACCGGAACGACGTGGTGGCTAACATAGGCAGCAACGATATCCGCAGTCAGCTCGACAAGCAGATCCTGAGCGCCGCCGTATGTAGTTTCCGTCATTTACATGTCTCCTGTTCATGTCTCCACCAGCATCGGTCCAGCCCGTCTGCCAGTGAAACGAAGTTAACCCCAAGCCCACTGATCTGCGTTTGCGGCAAGATCAACTCCCCTTGCTGACGTATACAGATGGGGAAGAAACTTCTTGCAGCAACTGCGTAAAACGAAACAGATGTCCGGATATTCTACATCAGAACTAGATTAGCCATCAGTAAAATGCCTAACCGGACTTTCAATAACGCAGGACGCAAATCAACATCATCTACTTTACCTGTCGTGGATAGCACCAAACCAAAAAAAGTCCAATTATTATTTTGGAATAATTCAGAGCAGAGACAGCTTATTCTACCTATAAAAAATCACAGGTAACAAAATAAGAATGTATGTCGGAAATTTACATAAGTTAACAAAGGTACAGTAACGTCAGTTCAACTTAGGGTCTGCTTCCAGCTCATCTATTACGCTTATCGGCGACAAGCGATAACCGACCTGATGCGCAGCTTTGGCAAGCAAATGTGCAGATACTGGGGCAGTCAAAACAACAAAACAAAATCCAGCCAAAGAACGCGCAAAAATAGAAATCTCAAGTGAATTGAGGCCCACACCAAGAAGAAGAAGTCCCGACCCCACTGTTCCCGCTTTGGAAGCGGCATGCATGCGAGTATAGAGATCGGGGAAACGGTTGATACCGATGGCGGCGGTGAGGGAAAACAACGCACCTGCGACGACCAGCAATGCAACCGGAATGGCGACGACCCAGCTCATTTGCGAGATTTCCTCCCTGTCTTTTTCTTCGGCTTCACGCCCTGCGGCTTAGCGGCTTTGGGCAAGACATCCGTACCGTCCAGCACCTCTTTTTTCCGTTGTCCCGGCTCAGCTGTTCTGGACAGAATGAAGCGTGCGAACGCAACCGTCGCGAGAAAGCCGACGAGGCAAAGGGCGATGGCAATATCCACATAAAGATCAAAGCCAGTGCGGATGGCGATGACGGCAAGAAAGCCGATGGCGATGCCAACCAGCATATCCAACGCCACCACCCTGTCCGGCAGCGTCGGCCCAACCACTACGCGATAGACCGTGAGCAGGAAGGCGACGGAGAGAATCGCGGTGGCGACAATCGTGGCGGCGGAAATCAGCGTTTCAGGTGTCATCAGCGAAACGCCTCCATGATCTTGCGCTCGAAACCATCGGCAATCGACCGCTTGGTCGCCTCCACATCAGCGCAATCCAGCGCGTGAACGAAGAGCATTGTTCGGTCTGGCGAGACATCCACTGACAGCGTGCCGGGAGTGAGCGTGATGAGATTGGCGAGAAGGGCGATCTCGAAATCGGATTTTACCGCAAGCGGATAGGCGAATATTCCCGGCTTCAGTTCCAACTTCGGCCTGATGACAAGCATGGCGACGGTCCAGGCGGAAAGCGCCAGTTCCTTGAGGAAGAGCAGTGCGAGAGAAAGAATGGCCGGGATGCGCCTAAAGGACGTGGTGCTTTGCACCCACTGATGACGAATCACGCCAAGCGACATGGCCGCGACCACCATGCCAAAGAGCAGGTTGGGAATTGTATAGCTGCCTGAGATGGCGAGCCAGATGAGGATGAACAGTGCGCCGAGGATATAGAGGCTCATCTGGTGGCTCCTTCCGGAAAGACGGAGCGGATATAGGCAGTCGGGTCGGCCAGACCATCAGCCGCCTGCTGGCTGAGCTTCATGACCTGTTCGGGAAACAGGCCGACACCGATGATGAGGACCGTCATCGCCACGATGGGTGCAAGGCTCGGCGGGTTGGCAACCGCTACGACCGCCTTCATGCCCGCAGGCGATGGCCGCCAGAAGCAGAGCAGGAAGATGCGGGCAAAGGCAATGGTGCAGAGAAAGCCGGAAACCAGAATGGATGCGGCGAGCCACCATGCGCCGATATCGATGGCGGATTTGGTCAGCATGGCCTTGGGCCAAAAGCCGGAAAACGGCGGCAGGCCGGAGCCTGCGAAAAACAGCGCCAGCGCCATGGCGGAAAACCAAGGGCCCCTGGTGTAAAGGCCGCTCAAATCCGACAATGTCCAGGCACCGCCAATGCGGGCAGCGTGGCCGATAGTGAGATAGAGCGCCGTCATCAGCACCACGGAGTTCAGTGCGTAGAAGACGACGCCACCCACGGCAGAGGGAGAGCCGATGGCGACGCCGGCGAGCATGGTGCCGATGCCGGAAATGACGACATAACCCAGCATGCGCCTGAGATCGTTTTGCGCCAGTGCGCCCATGGCACCCAGGATCATGGTCAGCGCCGCGACAATGGCGATGATAAAGCTCAATTCGTCCCGCTGCACCGGGAACAGCATGATCATGACGCGCAGCAGTGCGTAGATGCCAACCTTGGTCAAGAGACCGCCGAACAGGGCGGACACGACGATTTTCGGCGTGTGATAGGATGCGGGTAGCCAGAAATTGACGGGAAAGGCCGCTGCCTTCATGGCGAAGGCGAGCGTGAAGAGTGCAGCAAGCGTCATCAACGGCGCTCCGCTGTCTGCCGCCGTCACACGTCCGGCGATATCGGCCATGTTGAGCGTGCCCGTGACGGCATAGAGATAGCCGACCGCGATCAGAAACAGCGTGGTGCCGATGAGGTTGAGCACGGCATATTTCAGCGCACCATCGATCTGCTCTTTGGTAGAGCCCAGCACGATGAGGCCGAAGGAGGAGATCAGCAGCACCTCGAACCAGACATAGAGGTTGAAGATATCGCCAGTCAGAAACGCGCCGCTGACACCGGCCATGAGCAGCATCAGAAACGGGTAGAAGCCGTAGCGCCTACCACTGTCGTCCACATCCGCGCTGGCATGCAGGGCGCAGGCAAGGGCGGCGATGGCACCGGCCAATGCGAGGGCGGCTCCGGTCAAATCCGCCGTGAAGGCAATGCCGAAGGGCGGAAGCCAGCGACCCATGACCATGGTGAAGGGGCCATGCGTTGCCACCTTCCACAGCAGCGCAGCATCGATGACGACCAGCAGAAACAGGCCGAAGATGGCGATGCCAGCGTGAAGGCGGGTGGAGTGACGCACCATCATCAGGATCGCGCCGACGCTGATGCAGAGCGCGACGGGGGCCACGATCAGCCAGTCGGCAAGCGCCGTAGGCTGCATGACGAGTGCGGAGGTGAGGTCGATGGAAGGAGAAGCGGAGGCGGCCATATGTGTCTGATCCGTTTCTCAATAACCGAGCGGCGGAAGCGGTTCGCGCGGCGGTTCTGCTGCGCGCATCTCGTTCGTGTCGTCGGTTTTCAATTCCTGAAACGCCCGCCAGACCAAAACGGCGAGGAAACAGAAAAAGCAGAAAGAAATAACGATGGCCGTGAGGATGAGAGCCTGCGGCAGCGGATTGGCCGTATTGGTCGCCAGCACATCTTCCCCTGCGCCGATGATGGGCGGCACCTCGCGTGTCAGCCTGCCAGCGGTAAACAGCAGCAGATTGACGGCATTGCCGAGGATGGCAATGCCCAGCAGCAGGCGCACGCTGTGGCGCGACAGCATGAGATAGATGGCCACGGTAAAGAATATGCCGACGAGACCGGAGAAAACCGCTTCCATCAGTCGCGCTCCCTTTCTTCCAATGCCAGGGCAATGGACGTAAAGCCGCCGACCACGACGAGATAGACGCCGATATCGAAGGAGATGACGGTAGCCAGTGGCACTTCCACGCCAGCAAGGCTGGGATAGACCCAAAGCCCGGTCATGAACGGCACGCCGAAAAAGACGGATATCACGCCCGACAGCATCGCGAGCAGCAGGCCGAAACCGGCAATCGACAGCGGGTGAAAGACGATAGCGCGGCGCACGGTTTCCACCCCGAAGGCAATGCCGTAAACGGCGAGCGCCGAGACCGCGATCAGCCCACCAATGAAGCCACCGCCGGGTTCGTTATGGCCACGCAGAAGCACGAAAATGGAAAACAGCAGCATGAGGCTGGTGATGACAGGCGCGACGGTGCGGAAGATGAGCGTGTTCATGCCCTGCCCTCCTTGTCACTACGCGTCGCGGGCTTCGAGCGAATGCGGATCAGCGCCAGAATGGCAAGACCGGTGATCATGACCACCGCGATTTCGCCCAGCGTATCTGTGCCGCGGAAATCCACGATGATGACATTCACCACGTTGTTTCCGTGGGCGATGAGCTTGGAATAGGCGCCGAAGAAATCGCTGAGGCTGGTATCGAAGGGCTGCTGGGTGGACTTTAGCAACATCAGGGCGAAGCCCGTGCCGCAGGCAAGGGCAATGGTGCCGTCCAGCAGTTTCTGGCCCCGACCCCGGTGATCGGAAGGCGAAAGGCGCAGGCGGGTCATGACCAGCGTGAAAATGACGACGGAGAGCGTTTCCACCATGAACTGGGTGAAGGACAGATCCGGCGCACCGAACAGCAGGAACAGCACGGCGACGGCAAATCCCTGAATGCCGAGCGCGACGATGGCGGTGAGGCGGCTAGCCGCCGTCAGCACCGCAATGAGGCCGATGATGGCAATGGCGATGAAGGTGAGTTCGTGCAGCTGGATATCGGCTGGCCAGGCGGGCATGGCGGGTAGCTCACCATAGGCAAACAGCGGCACCAGCAGAACCAGCGCGATGATGGCGAAGGTGGCGGTGACGTAAAACTCCAGCCTGCCCGGCTGGATCATGCGCGTGACCTGGAAGGACAGTTTGACGAGGCCGGAAATGACGGCATCGAAGGCCTTGTCAGGCCCCGGCCCGGCGGCAGCCAGCGAGCGGGCCATGAGGTGGCGTGCGGTAGCGAGCCTCGTATAAGCCATCACGCCGAGCGCCACGGTAAAGAGCGAGAGCGCCAGGGGAACGCCGATATGCGGGATCAGCGATATTTCCACGCCACGGTTTTCGCCCGCGATGGCGGAGGCCATGGGTGTGGAGATGCCTGCGTGGAACGTGCCTGAGAACAACGCGGCGAGAAGACCGCACAACGCCAGCACGGCGGGGCCGAGCCACAGCAGAACCGGGCCTTCATGGGCGTGTTTCGGGGTGTTCTTCAGCTTCCCGACAAAGGGTTTCAGCGCCACGGCAAAGGCGATCGCCAGCATCAGCGCATTGCCAATGATGGCGATGCCGGTGAAGAGAATGGCGCGCGGATTGGCGTGCGCCAGCGCATAATAGATTTCTTCCTTGGCCAGAAAGCCGAGGAACGGCGGCAGGCCCGCCATGGAAATGGCCGCTGCCATGGCCGCGATGAAGGTGATGGGCATGGCCTTGCGCAGACCGCCGAGCTTCGTCACATCACGCGTTCCCGCCTCGTGATCGATGATGCCCGCGACCATGAACAGTGCGCCCTTGAAAAGCGAATGGGCGACGAGATACAGCACCGCCGCCTCGATGGCATGTTCAGTGCCGAAGCCCGTGAGCATGACCAGCAGGCCGAGCGACGAGACGGTCGTATAGGCCAGCATCAGCTTGAGATCGCTCTGGCGGATGGCAAGGAATGCGCCGGTCAGCATCGTCAGCCCGCCGAAGAAAGGCAGCAGGATTTCCCATGCCGCCGTTTCACCCATGACCGGGTTGAGCCGCATCAGCAGGTAGACGCCAGCTTTGACCATGGTGGCGGAATGCAGATAGGCCGAGACCGGGGTCGGCGCTTCCATGGCGTTGGGCAGCCAGAAGTGGAACGGAAACTGCGCCGATTTGGTGAAGGCTCCGCCCAGCACCAATAGCAGCGTGGCGAAATAGAACGGGCTCTGGCGCAGCACATCATTGCCATGCACCAAAAGAGAAAGCTGTGTCGTGCCGCTGATGTTCCAGATGAAGATGAGGCCTGCCAAAAGCGCCAGCCCGCCGCCACCCGTCACCACCAGCGCCTGCAAGGCGGCACGGCGCGAGGCTTCGCGGCGATGATCGAAGCCGATCAGCAGGAAAGAGGTGATCGAGGTCAGTTCCCAATAGACGAACAGCATCAGAAGACTGTCCGACACCACCACGCCCAGCATCGCGCCCATGAACAGCAGCAGAAAGGCCATGAAACGGCCTTGCTGCGGATGGCCCTTCATGTAGCCGCCCGCATAGAGCACGATGAGCGTGCCGATGCCGGTGATGAGCAGCGCAAAGGTGAGAGACAGACCGTCGATGAACCAGGAAAAGCTGAGATTGAAGCTGGGCACCCAGATATAACCGCCGGTGACGACCTCACCTGCCGCGATTGCCGGGATGAAACCAAGGAAATGGGCGAAGGCCAATGCGGGTGCGAGCGCCAGCAGCCAGGCAGCATTGGAGCCCAGTTTCGCGACAACCAGGGGCGCGCATAATGCCGTGATGAACGGCAAAAACAGCACGATAAATGTCAACAGCGTGACATTGGCAATCATCTCGTCTCCCAGCCCCGCCGCTTTTGCGGCCTTGTTTTGTTGTTTCTCAATTAGGGCAAGGCGACATATGCCTCAACTCTTTTCGATTGCGCAGACGATAACAAGGTCTTTATCCCCTGTTAAAGCCGCAGGCTCTTTTAACAGGGAAGCTGAGACACTATCTTGGGGACAAACGAAAGGATCTCCTGATGAGCGATCTCAAATCACCCAAAATCACCAAGTCCGATGCACAATGGCGCGAGGAGTTGACGCCCGAGCAGTTTCACATTCTGCGCGAACACGGCACGGAGCGCCCTTTTACCGGTCCATACTGGAACAGCACCGAAAAAGGCCTCTACCGCTGCGCCGCCTGCGATGAGCCGCTGTTCATCTCGGACACGAAATTCGATGCCGGGTGCGGCTGGCCGAGCTATTTCGAACCGGTGAAAGCCGATGCCGTGACCGAACATCGCGACAACGCTTTCGGCATGGTGCGCACGGAAATTCGCTGCGCCAACTGCGGCGGCCACCTTGGCCACGTCTTCCCCGACGGCCCACCACCGACAGGCCTGCGTTACTGCATCAATGGCCACTCGATGGTGTTCGAAGCTCAGGATTGAGCGTCTGGTAGACAGATGAACAGAGCCACGTCACCCTTACGGATGGCGTGGCTTTTAATGTTGGCGATGCGATCACGCCGCCTCAGCCTCACCGGAAGCAAACGCAAATCCCTCATCCTCCCATCCCGTGATGCCACCTATCATGATTTTCACTGGTCGCCCCAAACGCGCGAGCTTCAACGCGGCCTGGTCGGCACCATTGCAGTGAGGTCCGGCGCAATAGACCACGAACAGCGTATCATCAGGCCACCGCGCCATGCAGTCTGCGGTCATATCCGCGTGACGCAGATAGATGGCGCCGGGAATATGCTTGCGGGCGAAGGCTTCCGCAGACCCGACGACATGCAGGAGAACGAAATCCTGCTCTCCTTTTTTCATGGACGCTGATACATCCGCGCAATCCGTCTCGACCGAGAGCCGACGTGTGAAATGGTCGATGACGACCTGTGACGATGCGGCGGGAATGTCCGATACGTAGCTCATGGGCTTTTCCTTTCAGGGTTATAGCCGAACTTTACGCCGCACATAAAAAGACTGGCAGATGGCACAATTGCCATATATCGTAAACATCATGCCAAAACCGCAGAAAGCCCCCGCGCCGAACCGTCTTGTCGTTGCTCTCGCCTATGACGGGCTTTGCACGTTCGAGTTCGGCGTTGCCGTTGAAATCTTCGGTCTGGCGCGCCCGGAAATGGGAGAGGACTGGTATCGCTTTGCCGTGGCCGCCGTGGATGAGGGTGAGATGCGGGCCGCAGGCGGCGTGCGTTTCGTAACGGATGGCGGGGTGGATTTGCTTGAGCAGGCGGGCACCATCATCGTGCCGGGCTGGCGTGGCATTCATGAACCGGTACCGGAGGCTCTGTGCATGGCCTTGCGCAAAGCGCATGACAACGGCGCGCGGGTTCTGTCGCTCTGTTCCGGCGTCTTCGTGCTGGCGGCGGCAGGTCTCTTGAATGGCAGGCAGGCCACCACCCATTGGCGCTATACCGACAGTCTCAAAGCGCGGTTTAGCGAAATCGAAGTGTTGCCTGACGTGCTCTACGTGGATGGCGGCACCGTGCTGACGGCGGCTGGAAGTGCGGCGGGCATAGACCTCTGCCTGCATCTGATCCGCCGCGATTTCGGCACCAAGGCTGCCAATATGGTGGCGCGACGGCTTGTCGTGGTGCCGCACCGCGATGGCGGGCAGGCACAATTCATCGACAAGGCCGTTCCCGAACCGCATGAGAAGGCGCGGCTTGGCCCGCTGCTGGATGCCATGCAAGCACAACTGACGGAGGATTATACCGTTGCGCGGCTGGCGAACATGGCAGGCATGAGCAGCCGCACATTCCTGCGCCGGTTCGAAGCCGCGACTGGGACGACGCCCGCCAAATGGCTCCTCCTGCAACGGCTTTCCAAGGCCAAAGACCTGCTGGAGACGTCCCAACTCGGCATTGAGGCCATTGCGGAAACCAGCGGGCTAGGCAGTGCCGCCAATCTGCGTCACCACTTCCGCCAGCAATTTTCCACCACGCCTGCGGCCTACCGCGAACGCTTTGGGGCGAGAAACCTCACGCTGATGGAAGCTTGAGTTCCATACAGGTCAGGTCGAGCCAACGACCGAACTTCTTTCCAACCTCGGAAAACTGGCCTGCGACGCGGAAGCCCATGGCTTCGTGGAGGCGGATGGAGGCGGTGTTTTCAGATTCGATGGCGCCGATGAGGACGTGGACGTCATTGGTTTTGGCATGGTCGATCAGCGCCTGCATCAACTGCCTGCCGAGGCCTGAACCCCGGGCATTCTTGTGGACATAAATGGAATGTTCGCGGGTGTGGCGGTAACCATCGAAAGCGCGCCAGTCTCCGTATGAGGCGTATCCGGCAACGGCTTCATCCTTGATAGCGACGATGACCGGGAAGCCGCGGTCCTTACGGGCCTTGAACCACTCCTTGCGATTGTCCAGATCAACCAGAATCTCGTTCCAGATGGCGGTCGTGTTCAGCACCGCGTCGTTGTAAATCTCCATGATGCCGGGAAGATCGTCGACGGTGGCGTCGCGTAGTTCGATGGTCATGCTTGATATCCGCTGCAAATCAATTTCACGGCCAGCATAAAGCAAGTCGCGAAACTGTGTAGCGGTTTTACGTCGTACCAGGTGTCAGGCCGTGATGGGGGTCATGCTGAAGCTGGTCATGACGGCGGTGTAATGCACGGCGGCGGCCACCACGACGAAGCCGTGCCAGATGGCATTCTGGAACCGCAGGCGTTCCCACACATGGAAGATGACGCCCATGGAATAAATGATGCCGCCGATGACGATGAGCCACAGGCTGACGGGCGGCAGATGGTAGGACAGGCGATCTGCCACCATCACACCGCTCCAGCCCATGGCGAGATAAAGCAGGATGGTCAGGCGATCGAACCGCCCGGGGAAGAAGCATTTCAGAAGAATGCCCGAGATGGCGGCGACCCATATGCCAAACAAAGTAACGGCAATGAACGGATCTTCTATGCCGCGTTGCAGGATAGGCGTGTAGGTGGCGGCAATGAGAATGAAGATACCGGAATGATCCAGCCGCCGCAGATACCATTTCACATTGGAATGCGGCCAGATGTTGTAGGTGAACGATATGGACAGGCACAGGACGAGGCCAAAGGCATAGACCCAGACGGCCGCAATGGCGCTGAGACTGCCCCAGAGCGTGACGTAGAAAATCAGCGCGGTTGCACCAATCAGGGCAAAGACGATGCCCACGCCATGCACAATACCGTCGGCCACGATTTCAGGAAGATCATAGCGGCGTCCAAAGCGCCAAAGTTCACTCATATTCGTTCTCGCACATCAATATCCGGATCATGCAGACAATATGAGACGGGAACAAGACATGCCGCGCAAAACGCGATCACTTTGCATTCACGCCTGTCGCAAAAGTCGAACTCGATCATCATCAAAAATAACACCCTGCAAGATAATACAACCTTAACTTTAGGAAGTCGAAACGATTGCGCAATATGAGACGTAATCAAACAATTTTTGAAAAGGTCTTTTGAAAATGCGGCGCATCGAAGATGAGATCAAGCCTTGGGCGGGTGAGGAACGCAAGCGTGGCGAGGAGCTTTACGCACATCTGGAAAAACATGTCCGCGAGGTCGCTGTAAAATGCTTTCAGTCCTTCGATCCGACCATGGTGAAAGTGCCGGAAGAGCTTCTGCAGCTTGAAGCCGTCAAGTTCCGGCGGCTATGCGAAGGCGCTTTCAAGACCGACTATTTCGATGCTCAGGGCAAGGTCATTCGCGGCATCAACGACAAGATCGGTTTTACCCGTTTCATCATCGATGCCTGCTCGATCTATGCCGCCGAATGGACGCTGGTGGTCTTGCAGGAAACGCGCTGGAGTGCCAGCAAGCGGGAAGCGTTCATCCGCACGCTGATGAAAGGGCTTTACACGGATGTCGCTGTTGCGATCCATCATCTTATCAGCGACATGAATGATGAAACGGCCCGGCAGAGAGCGGAGTTCGACCGCCAGCGGGCCGAAGATGCGCAGGCTGACAGCCGCGCGATGACGGCGCTTGGCGAGGCGCTAAGCAGCCTTGCCTCCGGCGATCTTTCCGTACAGCTGACGCAGCCCCTGCCCGAAAAGCACGAGGCCGCGCGCCGCGACTTCAACAACGCCGCCGAGGCTTTGCGCCAGGCGATGGCGGGAATTTCCCACACGTCCGACGACATATGCCGTGGCATGCAGGAAATTTACGCGTCCACCAACGATCTTTCCCGGCGCACGGAACAGCAGGCCAGTTCTCTGGAGGAAACGGCAGCGGCGCTGGACCAGATTACCGCAACGGTGCGGCGCACATCCGAAGGCGCGTCTCAGGCAACCGTTGCCGCCACCAGCGCCAAGCAGGAGGCCGAAAAATCGAGCGACATCATGAAGGAAGCCGAGACCGCGATGAGCGAGATTGCGGCCAGCTCCACCCAGATTGGCCAGATCGTCTCTGTTATCGATGAAATTGCCTTCCAGACCAATCTTCTGGCGCTGAATGCAGGTGTCGAAGCCGCCCGCGCGGGTGATGCCGGCAAGGGCTTTGCGGTTGTCGCTTCAGAAGTGCGCGCGCTTGCACAGCGCTCCGCCGATGCCGCCAAGGAAATTCGCAACCAGATTGCCACCAGCACCCAGCAGGTGGAACGCGGCGTGACGCTTGTGGAATCCACGGGACAGACGCTGAAGGCGATCTTCGGCAAGGTAACGGAAATGGACCGGCTGGTGGCCGACATAGCCGCCTCCGCCCGCGAGCAGGCGGCGGGCTTGCAGGAGATCAACACGGCGGTGAACGAGATGGACCGGGTCACCCAGCAGAACGCAGCCATGGTCGAGCAATCCACCGCAGCGGTGAATGATATGAATGCCCGTTCGCAGGAACTGGCCACGCTGATCAACCGCTTCTCGCTATCAGGCCAGGGGCGCACATCGGCGCCCTATACACGCTACGCAGCGTAAGGGTTTGGCGCGCGGGCGGCGTGCCATTCCGCATCTCTATCGTTTATCGATCCACCAGCACGGAGCATTTGGCGTGACGGACGACACGGTCTGCCGTTGCGCCGATGAAATAATTGGTCAGATCAGGCGTGTGCGACGCGACGATGATGAGATCGACCGTCAAGTCTTCCGCTGCGGCCAGAATTTCGCGGGCGGCGGCACCGCTGCGGATTTCCACCGCGCCGATGCGTGATGATTTGCCTTTCAGCGCCGCGAGCCTCTCCTTGGCATCCTTGATGGCATTTTCGATCAAATCCATCGGCAGATCGATGGCGAGATAATTCGGCAAATCTTCCACCACATTCAAAAGCACGATATGGCCCGCCGGATCGAGCAGAGCTTCGGCTTTCTTCAAGATTTTCTCAGCTTTTTCCGGGGCGCTCAGATCGACCGGAACGAGGATTTTGCTGTACATGATGTTCTCCCTTCGACTTTGAAAACACGCATCGTGCTTTTGAAGTTCCTTATATTTACACGGTAAAGGCGAAGAGGGAATTGATCAGCATCAAGGCCAGATGCGGTGATTGTCAACAAATAGCACACGCAGCATCACCAAACGGCTATCTTTTCTGAACGATCAATCGCGCGCATAGTCTGCCCAACATCGCCGCAATCAGACGGCTGGATTTGGAGTGCCAAGCAATGAGTAAAAACAAGCAATTTGCGCTGACGCGGCCCGCCTATGTCGGCCAGGCCCACCTCGTGGTGCGGGATCTGCCGCTGGTGTCGGATTTCTATCAGAAGATCATCGGCCTTTCCGTCATCGAAAAATCGGCCAGCGGTGAAGTGCTGGGTGTGGGCGGCCAGCCGCTTCTGACCCTGACAACGTCGAATGATGCCGTTCGTGCGCCGAGCAGCGCGGCGGGCCTTTTCCACACGGCCTTCCTGATGCCGAGCCGCAGCGATCTGGCCTTGTGGCTGACGCATGTGGCGCACAACAATGTGCAGCTTCAGGGAGCATCCGACCATCTGGTCAGCGAAGCGATCTATCTGGCAGACCCGGAAGGCAACGGCATCGAGGTCTACCGCGACCGCACCCCGGACGAATGGACCTACCAGCCGGATGGCACGGTTGCCATGTCCACGCTGCGGCTGAACCTCCAGGAACTCTATGACAGCGCGCCCAAGGCAACCTTTGCCAAGGCCGCAGACGGCACGGCCATCGGCCACATTCACCTTCAGGTCGGCAATCTTCCACAGGCGGATGAATTTTATCAAGACGTGCTGGGCCTGAAAATCATGGCGCGCTATCCCGGCGCCAGCTTCTTCGGCTCCGGCGCCTACCACCACCACGTCGCCGCCAACATCTGGAACAGCCGCGGCGCGCAGGCCCGCTCTGCCAACATGACCGGCCTTTCCGGCTATTCGCTGAAGTTCAACGAGAAGGCAGCATTGGACAGTGCCCTCGCCGCCCTCGACCGGTTGCAAATCGCCACGGAACGGCAGAGCGACAGCGTTGCGGTGAAGGACCCTTGGGGTATTGGGTTGAAGCTTTCGGCTTGATTGCTGGAGGCAGATACAAGCCAGCGTTTTACCGTGTGGCAGCCCCCTCTGCCTGCCAGCATCTCCACCACAGGTGGGGAGACAGATGTGGCAAGGCTATACACACGTCATACGTTACCAATGGGCTGTGTCAACTCCTCTAGCGCTTTCCCCCCTTGTGGGGGAGATGCCGGCAGGCAGAGGGGGCCTTCTCCACACAGGTAAATATTCCCTCCCCCGGAACTGCATACCCCATCGAGCGTTATACGCCCTGATGGGGGACTGTTTATGAATGACCAGACGATAGCCAACCGAAAACACGGTGCAGCCGCTGCTGCCAGCACGGATCACAAAGACCCCTTCATGCGAGGCGCGCTGGCGACGGCGCATGATGATGAGCGTAGTCAGCAACCACTGGGCCGCGAGGCGCTGGATGTTGCTGTGGCGTGGTCCATCGTCGGGCTTTTCGCGATCGTGCTGATGGGCGTCATCCACTCACTATCGATCATTCTCATTCCGATCGTCATGGCCATCGTGGTTGGCATGATCCTCGGCGTGGCGGCGGGCAAGCTGAACTCTTACGGCATTCCCGGTTTTGCGGTGGCGCTCATTCTCTCATCCGCCGTTGCCCTCGTCTTCTTCCTCGTCATCAATTCGCTGATCGATCCGCTGTCCACGCTGGCATCGGAAGGTCCTGACATTGTCGAGAAAGCCATCAATCGTTTCGTGCCCTATCTGCAAAGCCTGCGATGGCTGAATTTTTCCGCAGCGACCTTCAGTCTGAATTCGATCTCGCTTGAATCCATCCTCTCGCGCAGCGGCGATATCATTTCCGTTGTTGGCTCAAACCTGACACCCGCGATCGTGCAGGGACTGGTCTTCTTCGCAGCACTGCTTCTTTTCCTCTACAGCCGCATTCGCCTGCGCAAAGCCGTCATCATGGCGTTTCCGCAGCGCCACCAGCGCCTGCGCACCATCCGCACCATCGCCTCCATCGAACATGTTCTAAGCTCCTACTTCGCCACCGCATCGCTGATGTATGCGGGGCTTGGCGTGACCATGATCATCATCGCCTATGCGGGCGGTCTTGCCATGCCGTTCCTGTGGGGACTGTTCGCCTTCCTCTCCAGCTTCGTGCCGTTCCTCGGCATCACCGCCATGACGCTGGCGCTGACGATTGGCGGCATCCTGACTCATGACAGCCTGCTGCTGGGCCTGCTGCCCGCCATGGTGTTCTTCACCATTCACCTGCTGATGGAAAACCTGGCATTCCCGGCAGTGGTGGGCAAGAACATGGAAATCAATCCCTTCCTCGTCTTCGTCGCCATCATCTTCTGGACATGGATGTGGGGTGCCGCAGGCGCCATGCTGGCCCTGCCGCTTTCCCTTATCGGCATGACCGTTGCACGAGAGCTTTTTCCCTCCCGTCGCGTGGTGCCAAACCTGCCGTCTTGACTGTCACGTGCTCCACTTGCAAATTCCCTCAATAGTTGCTTTTCATGTCATCTCATTTGAAGCCTCCACAGGCTGCACATCTTGAAATGATATCGAATAGTGATACTATATGGAATTCAACAAAAAGCATCAGGCCGTGTTGGAAGCGATCTTTTCTGATCCTGTTCGAGCGGGCATCGTTTGGCGGGATATTGAAGCGCTGTTCCTCGCTAGCGGCGCTGAGGTAACGGAAGGCCAAGGGTCACGCGTACGTGTTGCTCTTAACGGTGTTCGGGCGGTGTTTCATCGTCCTCACCCACAGAAGGAAACGGACAAGGGTGCGGTAAAATCCGTGCGGCGGTTTCTGAACGAAGCAGGGATAAAACCATGAGTGTGATGCACTATAAAGGATATGAGGCCGTCATCGAATTCGATGAAGAGGCTGATCTTTTCCATGGCGAAGTCATCGATCTGAGGGACGTCATCACCTTTCAGGGCTCTTCTGCGACAGAACTCAAACAGGCGTTGGCAGAGTCCATAGAGGATTATCTCACCTTCTGCACCGAGCGTGGCGAAGAACCGGAAAAACCATTTTCGGGCCAGTTCGTGGTGCGCACCGAACCGAAACTTCACAAGGCCGTTTCAAACGCGGCCCGAAGAGATGGCATCAGCCTCAACAAGTGGGTGACGGCAGCATTGGAGCGCGCCGTCTCCTGACGGTCAATTCGACGGTGCGTTAAACGCCGGGTCATCCAGGCGGGTGAAGATGACGCCCCGGGCTTTTAGCGCGAGGAGGCCGCGGACGACGCCTTCGCCTGCTTCGTGGGTGGGCTGGTTGATGTGGGCGATAACGACATCGCCGTCCTTGGCGGAGGCGATGTGCTTGGCTGTCATGCCAGCGCCCAGCAGCGAGCCGCCATCGCCATTGATGGAATAACCGGCGACGCGTTCTCCGAGTTGATTGATGATCGACATGGAGGAATTGGTGTATTTGGCGGTCGCGCCGCGAAACCATTGTGGCTGGCGACCGGTGGCGGCGACGATGGCGAGCCTGCCGCCTTCCACTTCCTGCTCCACAGCTGCCGGTGAGCCTGCGGCGGCGATGCCGTAGATCGAGACCGGCTTATCCACGGCTGGAATGTGGTTTTCGCCGTGATTTTCCAGTTCGAACAGGTCGGGGTGTGACATCAGCACGGCCAGCGCCTGCGGATTGTGCTTGAGCCAGCGGGCGGTGACGAAGATCGTTGCGGGGATTTTCTCGCTGACGAGGGTATCGAGAATGCGGAAATCCGTCTTGCCCATGCAGGCATCGAGCGTGATGGCGACGCGCGGCGCATGCGCCTTGCCCGGCTGCATTTTCAGCGTCGGCTCGACAAGGCCGCCGGTCGCTGCGAAGGCAGGAGACATCATGGCGGCCAGCAAAGAGACGAGAGTGATTGTCTTCAGCATGTCACGAGCCTTCGATGATCGATAAAGTTCAGCCGCCAAACCGCCTCGCAGTTTTTGCGCCATATGTCGGCAATACTGCCCGCAAAACGCCGGAATTATGGCGTGGCGGCTGGCAGGCCATCCAGTTCCGCAAGCTTGGCCAGCGCCTCTTCCACCCGCGCGCAATCGCTGACGCTGAGCGGCATGACCGGCAAAGGCGGCTGGCGGTGGGTAAGCGACAGAAGATTCGCCGCTGCATAAACCACGCGGTAGCTGCCGAATTCCCTGAACAGGGACCAGAGCGGCTGGAAATAGTCTTCGATACGCTTTACTTCGGCGGCGTCTCCCGCTTGCGAGGCGCGCAGCAGACGAAGGCTAGGCACCGGCAGCAACCCACCGATGACGCTGTACCAGCAATCTGCACCTTGCAGTACGGCCTCTGCACAACCCCAATCGCCGCTGTAGCCGATGGTGAAATCATCGCCCAGCCGTGGGCGCAGGCGCTCTAGTTCGGCTTTGAAGCCCACCTCAGCGGCCAGAGGCATTTTGACCGCGCGGATATGTGGAATATAGGCCAGCCGCACCAGCAGCTCGTCGCCGAAAGAAAAATGCGTGGTGGACGGATTGTTGTAGATGCAGAGCGGAAGGCTGGTCGCCCCGGCCACCGCTGCAAAATGATGATAGGCCTCTTCCTGCGTCAGCGGCGTATAGGAAACGGGGGCGAGCAACAGCGCATCGGCACCGGCGGCTTCCGCATCCTTGGCCAGCGCAACCGCTTCACTGGTGCGAAACGTGCCGACACCGACGATCAGCTGCCTGCCCTTGCCTTTCAGGCATTCCACCGCGGCATTGACGGCGCGCAGACGCTCGTTGCGAGACAGATAGGCGTAGCTTCCGGTGCTGCCCAGAAGGCCGATGCTATCGACCTCTGCCGCATCCAGCCTCTGCACCAGCAGCGACAGGGCCTCGACATCGACGCGCCCCTCTTCATCCGCTGGCGTCAGCGGAAAGGCCGAAAGCCCGCGAAAACTCACATTCATGCAACCTGCCCCTGAAAAACCCTCTGACACAAGGATTAATCAGCAAATCGGCATGCGGCAATATCAATAAGAAATCAGTTAGATATCGTTGCGTATTGGCAACGGGCAGTCTTGACGCCGTTATCACAAAAATGAGGATCGAGACGGCTTAGTCGTACAGATAATGCTTCGCCCATTGCTCTTCCGGCACCTTGTCTCCGACCTTGTAATCGAAATTGCGGATGCCGAGCGTTGTGGTGGCGATCTGACATTTGTAGCGCAGGCGATACCATTCCCCACCGCTTCTGAACACGGCACCGGCAGCCTTGATGGAATCAGGGGTGACATCGGGGTCGCCGAAGGCATAGGCAATGACCTTGTCCGGCTTCATGCCCTTCTGGTCCTTGGCGATGCGCTCCATGGCTTCGATATCGCAGCGCTGCTCCAGACGCTCCTCCGGGGCGAGCGCATTGAGCTGACGAAGGACATTGGCGTCTATGGCATGGGCGGGCATGGCCATCGGCACGCTGGAAGAGGCTGCGAGAAGGGCAACGGAGAGAAGCTTGTGCATGGTGTCCTGTCGGGCTTTTCGTTTCTTCTTGTCTTGAATTTCGAGACAAATCTGGGGTCTTGAGGCAAAACCACCAGCTTGCCAGCATCGGCACGGATGTGTCGGATTTGCGATCTAGTGTTAAATTGTGATCGAAAGCAGACCAAATTGTGCCCATGGCTTCTAAGCCACAAGGAGTTTTCCTCCTTGATCGACCCAGAGCAGCACTCTACATCTTGGCACACGTAGACCGATGTCTTCATGAAAGCGAGTATATCCTTGTCCATTTTCAAGAACCTGCCAGCCGCCCCCGTTGCCGAAAAGAAGCCTGTGAGCGACACCCATCACGGCATCACCCGCACGGATGATTATGCGTGGTTTCGCGCCGATAACTGGCAGGCCATGTTCAAGGATCCGACGCTGCTGGACCCGGCCATTCGCACCCATCTGGAGGCCGAAAACACCTATATGGAAGCGGCGATGGCCGACACCAAGCCGCTTCAGGAGAAGCTGTTCGAGGAGATGAAGGGCCGCATCAAGCAGGACGATTCCTCGGTGCCGGTCAATGACGGTCCTTATGCTTACGGCACGCTGTTCGTGACCGGTGGCGAGCAGCCGCATTATTTCCGCACCCCACGCGGTGGCGGCGAGAAACACGTTTTGTTGAATGGCGACAAGGAAGCCGAAGGCAAGGACTATTTCCGCCTCGCGGGCCTCGACCAGACCAGCGATCACAGTCGCGGCATTTGGGGCTATGACGACAAGGGGTCTGAATATTACACCCTGCGCATTCGCGAGCTGGAAAGCGGCGAGGACTTGGCAGATGTGATCGAGAACACGGCGGGCGGCGGGGCATGGGCGCCGGATGGCAAGAGCTTCTTCTATTCGCTTCAGGATGAGAACCACCGCCCGTCCAAGGTCTTCCACCACATTATCGGCCAGCCGCAATCGTCCGACCGTCTGGTCTATGAGGAAAAAGACCCCGGCTTCTTCATGGGTGTGGGCGCGTCCGTGCTGGACGATTTCATTTTCATCGACATTCACGACCACGAGACCAGCGAATACCGCATTCTCTCCACCAAGGATTTGACCGCCGAGCCACAGATCGTGGCGGAGCGTGAGGAAGGCATCGAATATTCCCTGTGCGAAGGTGGCGATGTTTTCTACATTCTGACGAATGACGGCGACGCCAAGGATTTCCGCATCATGGAAACGCCGGTGACGGCACCGGGCAAGGAAAACTGGACGGAAGTCGTACCGCACGAGCCGGGCCGCCTCATTCTCGATATCGATGCCTATGCCCGCCACCTGATCTGGCTGGAGCGCCGCGATGGCCTGCCACGCATCGTCATCCGCGACCGGGTGAGCGGCGACGAACACGCCATTGCCTTTGACGAGGAAGCCTATTCGCTGGGCTTGCATGGTGCCGCCGAATACGACACCGATGTCATCCGCTTCAGCTACTCCTCCATGACCACGCCAAGCCAGCTGTTCGACTACGACATGGTGACGCGGGAACGCACCTTGCTGAAGACACAGGAAGTGCCGTCCGGCCACAACCCGGAAGACTACGTGACACGCCGCATCATGGCGACATCGCATGATGGGGCGCTGGTACCGGTGTCCCTGCTCTACCGCAAGGATACGCCGCTGGATGGTTCAGCCCCCTGCCTGCTCTATGGTTATGGCGCTTACGGAATTTCCATTCCGGCCTCCTTCAGCACCAACAATCTCTCGCTGGTCGATCGCGGCTTCGTCTATGCCGTGGCCCATATTCGCGGCGGCAAGGACAAGGGTTTCGAGTGGTATGAAACCGGCAAGATGGAGCACAAGCAGAACACCTTCAAAGATTTCATCGCCGCTGCCGACCATCTGGTGAAGGACGGCTTCACCTCTTATCACGGCATCATTGCCGAGGGCGGCTCTGCCGGTGGTATGCTGATGGGCGCGGTCGCCAATATGGCACCGGAAAAATTCGCAGGCATCATCGCCGCCGTTCCTTTCGTGGACGTGCTGACGACCATGCTGGACGACACGCTGCCGCTGACGCCGCCGGAATGGCCGGAATGGGGCAACCCGCTGGAGTCACAAGAGGAATATCAGTGGATCGCCGCCTATTCGCCCTACGACAATGTTGGCGCAAAGCCCTACCCGCCGCTTCTGGCCATTTCAGGCCTGACCGACCCGCGCGTGACCTATTGGGAGCCGACCAAGTGGGTGGCGAAACTGCGGGAGCACACGACGGGTGAAGCACCGATCCTGCTGAAGACCAATATGGCGGCTGGCCATGGCGGCAAGTCCGGACGGTTCCAGCGGCTGGAGGAGATCGCGTTTGAATATGCGTTTGCGCTGAAGGTGGCGGGTAAGACTGCGGTTTGAGGCTAATTATTACGTATGTCGTCATGCTCGGGCGTGTCCCGGGCATCTTCCACGTTGCATCCGCAGAAGCGTGATTAGATCCTCGGAACAAGCCCGAGGATGACGAATTCTCCGCATTTGGGAGAAAAATACTTCCTGAAATGATTTATTTGAGATTTTTTTCCACAAAAATCCGAATTCAGAGTTATTTGAATATATATTTGACATTAATTGCATTTTAATTTTTTATGAAGTCAAGCGACGAATATCGTCAGTAAAAAATGACAATTTGCGAAGTATTGAAAATCATCCAAAATGGTTCCGCAGCACCGCGCATGGCTGCAATGCGGCATTTTGCGTTGCAATATCATCTTCTCGCCGTATTATAAAACCCGTTGACATATTTATGCGCTTTTCCGCCGCGGTGATTGCGGCTTTCTTCGTCGCGTCTTGGCGGCTGTTCTTTGATGGGTTTTCACTCATCTTTCCGCGCATGTCATTTTGCCCTGGAGCTTTCGCAAGCGCATGCTCGTGAAATCCACGCTCCATGGCTTTAGCTCTGCGGTCTGGCAGCGGTGTCGTTTCGATGTCGCGCCGACGCTTCTGGCAGGCCGGGCTTTGCAGTGCCCCGGTATGCCTCACATAAACACTGCATTAGACTTGGGGGTCTTACAATGAAGAAACTCCTCGCCTCGACCATTCTTGTCACGGGCTTCACCCTTGCCGCCGCCGCTGGCGCAAGCACCGCCAACGCCGCTGAGACCTGCGGCAATATCTCCATCGCAGAAATGAACTGGGCATCCGCGGGTGTTGCGGCTTACGTCGATAAGTTCATCATGGAAAACGGCTATGATTGCACGATCGATATCGTGACCGGCGACACCACACCCACCTTCACCTCCATGAATGAAAAAGGCCAGCCGGATATGGCGCCTGAAATGTGGGTGAACACGCTGGGCTCACCTTACGAAGAGGCCGTCAAATCCGGCAATCTCATTCAGGAAGTCAAAATCCTGAACGACGGGGGCGTGGAAGGCTGGTGGATTCCGAAATATCTCGCCGACGCCCATCCTGACATCAAGACCGTGGAAGATGCGCTCAAGCATCCTGAACTGTTCCCGGCACCGGAAGATGCCAGTAAGGGTGCAGTCTTCGGTTGCCCGCCAGGCTGGGGTTGCCAGCCAACGACGGCCAATCTCTTCAAGGCACGCAAGGCCGATGAAAAGGGCTTCACCCTGGTTGACACCGGCTCCGGTGCTGGCCTCGATGGCTCCATTTCCAATGCCTATGAAAAGAAGCAGGGCTGGCTCGGTTACTACTGGGCACCGACTGCCATTCTGGGCAAATACGATATGGTCAAGCTGGAAGACGGCGTCGAACTGGACCGCGAAGCCTACGACAATTGCATCGCCAAGCCAGATTGCGCCGACCCCAAGCCCAACGCCTATCCGGTTGCCGAAGTGTTTACGGTCGTAACCAAGGAATTTGCCGAAAAGGCCGGTCCTTCCGTTGAATACGTCAAGAAGCGCCAGTGGGGCAACGACACGGTTGCCGAAGTTCTGGCCTGGATGGATGAAAACCAGGGCACCAATGAAGACGGTGCGGCCTATTTCCTCGAAAACCACGAGGAAATCTGGACGAAGTGGGTTTCGCCAGAGGTGGCGGAGAAGATCAAGGCTTCGATGTGATGGGTGCGGGGGGTGGCCATGATCCTTTGTGGTCTTGGCTCACCCCCCTCTGCCCTGCCGGGCATCTCCCCCTCAAGGGGGGAGATCGACCTGTGGCAACCTCCCGATCAACTTAAACGTCGCGACTTTGGCAATGTTTGAGCGTCTTGCCGATCTCCCCCCTTGAGGGGGAGATGTCCGGCAGGACAGAGGGGGGTATGCCGCGAACTCCGCATCAACCCGGCATGCACCGTCCTAAATCAACAAGGGAAAACAACAATAATGGCCCTCTGTAATGTTCTGCCGGATATGCTGTGCAAGTTTCCGGCCCTCTCCAACAGCACCATGCGCGTGGCACGCAAGACGATTGATGACGGGTTTCGCGATCTCGTTCGAAGCTACGGCGATATCATCGATACCGTGGTGCATCCGCTGCAAATGTTTCTCAACGCGTCCGAACGGTTTTTCATTCAGACGCCGTGGATCGTCATATTTCTCGGTCTGCTGGCGCTGGTGCATCTGGCCGGACGCAGTATTCGCATCACGCTCGGTACCGCTGTCTCGCTGTGTCTGATCGGCTTTGTCGGCCTGTGGCGCGATGCGATGACGACGCTGTCCATTGTGGCCATTGCGACGCTGATTGCCGTCATCATCGGTCTGCCGCTCGGCATTCTGATGGCGCGGTCCGAGCGGCTGCAACGCTTCATCAATCCCACGCTGGACGTGATGCAGACGATGCCGAGCTTCGTCTATCTCATTCCCGTTGTCGTCATCTTCGGTATCGGCAAGGTGCCGGGACTGATTGCGGTCGTCATCTATGCCGTACCCCCGATGATCCGCCTGACCAATCTGGGCATTCGCATGGTAGACCGGGAAACGCTGGAAGCGGCTGATGCCTTCGGCTCGTCCAACACCCAGAAGCTGTTCAATGTGCAGCTGCCATTGGCGCTGCCCACCATCATGACCGGCATCAACCAGACCATCATGATGTCGCTCGCAATGGTCGTTGTCGCCTCCATGGTTGGCGTCGGCGGGCTGGGCAAGAATGTGCTTCAGGCCATCAACAACCAGTTCTTCACAATCGGCTTTCTGAATGGCTTTGCGCTGGTGGCCATCGCCATCATGTTTGACCGCGCAAGCCAAGCCTTCGGCAAGCGTCTGCAGAAATACCGCGAGGTGCAACATGGCTAACGGCATTGAAATCAAGAATCTCTACAAGATATTCGGCAAGCACCCCGAGAAACATCTCGAGGCCGTTCGAAACGGTATGAGCAAGAGCGAACTGAACGATGTGCACAATCACGTTCTAGGCCTCAACAACATCAACATCACCATGCCCGGCGGCAAGATTACCGTGGTCATGGGGCTCTCGGGCTCCGGCAAGTCCACGCTGATTCGCCACATCAACCGGCTGATCGAGCCGACGGCGGGCGAAGTGGTTTATGACGGGCAGGATATCTGCTCCATGAGCGGCTCTGACCTGCGCGATTTCCGCCGCCACAAGACCGCTATGGTGTTCCAGAAATTCGGCCTGCTGCCGCACCGCACCGTGCTGGAAAACAGCGTCTATGGTCTGGATATTCAGGGCGTATCGCGCAAGGAGAGCATCGAGAAAGGCCGTTACTGGCTGAACCGGGTTGGCCTCGATGGTTACGAAGACTATTACCCCAACCAGCTGTCCGGCGGCATGCAGCAGCGTGTGGGTCTTGCCCGTGCGCTGACCAATGATGCCGACATTCTGCTGATGGATGAGGCCTATTCCGCGCTCGACCCGCTGATCCGCGTCGATATGCAGACCATGCTGCTGGATCTTCAGCAAGAGTTGAAGAAGACCGTCGTCTTCATCACCCATGATCTGGATGAGGCGCTGCGGCTGGGCGACCATATCGCCATCCTGAAAGACGGCGAGATGGTGCAGCAGGGCGACGGTCAGAGCATCATTCTGTCCCCGGCAAACGAATATGTCAGCGACTTCGTGCGCGACGTGAACCGTGGCCGCGTGTTGCAGGCAACCACCGTGATGGACCCAGTCATGACAGCGCCCGAGAGTATGTCGGTTCTGGAAACGGACACGCTGGAAAACATCGCCCGCGACATGACCGATGCCAACGAGACCACCGCGCATGTGGTGGACGAAGACGGCAAGCCGGTCGGCAGCATCGGCATCGAAACGCTGGTGGCCGCCATGGTAACGCCTGCCACGCAGGAAACAGAACCGACGGAGCAGGCAGTGCCTGAGCCGGAGGAAGCGGAAAAGAAGATCGCCTGATCCCCGACTCACCCCTCCGCGACTCACGTTGCGGAGGGCAACTGACGTAAGGGAATCGGCTCAAACGGGCATATTTCGCGCTTTTGCAACCCCAAAATGCGAAAACGAAGCAGCACTTTCCATGCTGTCAAGCGAAGAACAGGCATCAAACGCAATCACGCAAGTTTCGCACAAGGTTCAGCGGTTAATAAATCGTTAATTGATCTTGGAAGAGGCTTTGCAATGAATATCGATAATAATATCGGCGGCTCTGCGCATCAAAGCCGCTCTCACCATATTGAAAAGAGACAGACGGAATCGGTTGCGCCCGAGCAGCAGCAGGCCGCCCTCAGCGGCAGCAAGATTTCCTTCGTGAATGCACTCGAATCCACGTCGCTTGCCAATGTCCTTTGGACCGTCAACAACGACGCGACCGCAGATGCGCCTGCCGCGCAAAGCACGATCGAAGCGACCATGCCGCTGGACAGCGCCTGGCTTCGTCAAGCCTATACGGAACATTGATCTCTGCACGACTCAGACTGCCCACACTGCGTTTACGTGGCCAGCAAGCATATTTTTGATTAACAGTTGATTAATTGATGAAGAGGCCGCGCCCAAAGTTTTCGCGCCGCCCCACATTCACTCTTTGCGGCTTGCGTTATGACGACGCGCGCCAAACTCCCCGTGCTGTGCTTGTCACACAAACCCATCAAGCCGGATGGGCGGCATCGATCTCCACCGTAATATGCGACAGTTCATGGATCGCTGCCAGCTTCTGCCGATAGAATGACGGCGCTTGCGGTGACGGCGACTTGATGGCGACGATGGCCGCGTGATGCCCCGGCCCCACCTGCCAGACATGCAGATCGGTGATCCGCTCGTCCGCCGTTTCGACAGCACTTCGAATTTCCTGCGACAAATCCTGCGCTTCAGGGGCTGCATCCACCAGCACCGATGCGGTGGAGCGCAGCAGACCCCAGGACCAGCGGGCAATGACGATGCCACCGACAATGCCCATGGCGGGATCGAGGAATGTCCAGCCGTTCCATTTGCCGAGCAGCAAAGCGACGATGGCGAGAACCGATGTCAGCGCGTCTGCCAGAACATGCAAGTAAGCAGAGCGTAGATTATTGTCCTTGCTGCCATGGTTGTCGTGGTGAGCGTGGGCGCCATGATGGGCATGGCTTCCATGATGAGCGTGGCTGCCGTGTTCATGACCGTGATGATGGTGGTGGTGGTGGTCGTCCTTCAGCAGCCATGCGCTGACGAGATTGACCACGAGGCCGATGGCGGCAACCACGATGGCCTGATTGAAATCGATCTCGACAGGCGAAAAGAAACGCAGCAGGCTTTCCCAGGCAATCATCAGAGCCGCAACGCCCAAAACGACCGCACTGGCGAAACCGGCGAGATCGCCGAACTTGCCGGTGCCGAAGGTGAAACGGGCGTTCTTGATCTGTCGGCGGGCATAGAGATAGGCGAGCGCCGAAATCAGCATGGCACCGGCATGGGTCGCCATATGCCAGCCATCCGCCGTCAAAGCCATGGAACCAAACCAGCTGCCCGCCGCAATTTCCGCCACCATCATCGCCGTGGTCAAGGCGATGACCGCCCAGACCCGGCGCTCGTTGCGCGCGTGGTTCTGGCCAAGAAAGACGTGGCTATGCGTGCCGGATGCGTGGGAATGATCAGTCGTTGCGGTCATGGCGCACCTTTATCGAATGTAAGTTTTGAGAACCTGCGCCAGCTCTTCCGTGGCGCGCGCACGCTCGTCTTCGTTTTCGGCGTGCAGGACGTGTTCGTGCAGATGCTCTAGCATCACCTCCCCCGTCAGGCCGGACAGCGCACCGCGCACGGACGCCAGCAGTTGCAGCACCTCGCCACAAGGCTTGCCGCCTTCCAACGCCCGCTCAACCGCCTCCATTTGCCCTTTCAGGCGGCGCGTGCGGGCCAGAAGCTTGTCCTTATTCTGGATGGTGTGTGACATGAGGTTCTTCCATATAGTATAGGGGGGTATACTATATCATAGAGTTGCGACAGGCAATCCATTCAAAACACAACTTTTGCGCAAGCTGACGATGGCATGACTCAACTCTCAAATTTTAAGGGAGAGTTTGCATGACCGTCTATCCAGTCTCTTCGTCCGACCAATATTATCTGGGATACGCAGGCCAAAAAGCCGATGACGAGTCCGGCGCGCAATTCCAGTTCGCGCTTGAGGAACAAGCCTCGGACACGGAGGAGCAGACTGGTCCGGTGTCCTTATGGGATTACCAGGGGCCAACCTTTGCCGTGTCCATTTCCAGCGCTTTATGGGAACTCGACAGTAAAAGAGAGCCGGAGACCATCGAGGACAAGCAAAAGACACTCGACGCGAAATCCAAGGCACTCACCGAGGAATTTCTGAAATTCTCGGAAATGACGCCTGCAGAAAAAATCCGTGCCATCGTGCTGGGGGATTTGGAATTAACAGAGGAGAAACTGGCTGCGCTTCCGCCGGAAGAGCGTCAGGCTATAGAGGATATGATTAAAGAAGCGATCGAGCGTGCGCTTGGCATCGACCAGATTGCCGGATCGTCAGGCACGACGGACACGGTGGATGGTTTGCAGACCAAGTAATTGACGACGCCCTGCATCTCATTGCGTCAACCTCTCCTCTCACCTATATCTCTAGAAGCTAGAGATATGAGGAGCGGTCATGTATTCCATCGGCGATCTTTCGCGACACACCGGCGTCAAGGTGCCGACCATTCGCTATTACGAGCAGATGGGCTTGTTGCGCGCGGCAGAACGGTCAGAAGGCAACCAGCGACGGTATGAAAAGACCGATCTGGAGCGGCTTGCCTTCGTGCGCCATGCCCGCGACCTTGGCCTCAACATCGATGCCATTCGCGAGCTGATTGCGCTCAGCCAGCACCGCGAAATGCCCTGCGATGGCGCAGATCGCATCGCCGCCGATCATCTGGTCAGCGTGCGGGAAAAGATCGCCAAACTGAAGAAGCTGGAACACGAGCTGGAGCGGATCGTCTCCCATTGCGACGGTCATTCGATCGAGGATTGTTATGTGATCCGCGCGCTATCGAACCATGCCCTGTGTGAACACGAGCATTGAGGGCCTCGAACGTCTTTCCTTGTTAGATCGCTTCCAGTTCTTCGCGGTGGCGGTACATGGCAAGGAAACGGCGATAGTCGCGGTCGTAACGCCGCGTGCCGGCGTCGCTGGACCGTTTCTCTTCCCCGCCAGGATACATGGCCGCACCGGCAGCGGCGAGACCCGGATGCACCCCGCCCGCAGACGCCGCTGTCATGGCCGTGCCGAGCAGCACGGCGTCGGCCGTTGCCGGGACGACGATGCGTTTTCCGGTAACGTCGGCGTAAAGTTCCATCAGGATGGGATTGTGCACATGGCCGCCGGTGACATGCAGGGTGTCCACCCTGTAGCCAAAGCCTTCCATGGCATCCAGCACATGTCTCGCGCCCAGCGCGATGGAGACGGCGGTGCGCCAATAGAGGCGGCAGAGGCTGTCGAAGGAGGTGTCGAGCGTCAGCCCGCTGACGACGCCACGGGCATGCGGGTCGGCCAATGGCGAGCGGTTGCCGTGGAAATCCGGCAGGACATGCAGATGCTCCGCAAACATCTCGCCTTCCGCTTGGCGCAAAGACAGCACGCGGTCCACGATACGAGCATGGAGCGCCGACGTCGGTTCACCACCAGCGGCGTGCATGCGCACGACGTGGTCCAGCAGCGCGCCGGTGGCCGATTGCCCACCCTCGACCAACCAATGGCCGGGAAGCACCGCCTGCCAATATGGCCCCCAAAGGCTGTGACCGGGCATGCGTTTGGGCGTCAGCGTGACGAGGCAACTGGATGTCCCTGCGATCAAGGCGACATTGCTTCCGACATCCGATTGCAGGCTGCCGCCGAGCGCACCCAGGGCACCGGCATAAGCATCGATCATGCCTGCCGCGACTTCGCAGCCGGTGTCTAGGCCCAGTTCTTCAGCCGACTGAGGGGAAAGCTTGCCGACGCTCTGGCCGGGCTCGACTGTTTCTTTGGGAAGGTTGCCGCGCTCCAGGAGGTCACCGACACCGGCCATTTCGAGATAATCCTGGCTCCAGCCTTTTCCTTCATGTGCCAGAAAATTCCATTTGGCCGTCAGCGTGCAATTGGAACGCTTCGCGCTACCGCTGGCCTTCCATGTCAGGAAATCCGCGAGATCGAAGAAATATCCGGCCTTGGCCCAGCTTTCGGGCAGATGTTTCTTTAGCCACATCAGCTTGGGCATCTGCATTTCCGGGGAGATCGATCCGCCTGCAAAATCCAGAACGGGGTGGCCGGAGGTGCTCAGAAAATCGGCCTGCGCAATGGCGCGGTGATCGAGCCAGACGATGGTGTCGAAGCGGTCTTCGCCTGTCGTGGAGACGGTAACCTGCTGGCCCTGCGGCCCGCGCACGACGAGCGAACAGGTGGCATCGAAACCGATGGCCGCGACGGAGGATGGGGGAATGGCGGCATCTGCCATGGCGTGACGCACGACGAAGCAGACGGCATTCCAGATATCGGCGGAATCATGCTCGGCGTGGTTTTCCTTGGGGCGCTGCATGATGATAGGGTGGGTTGCCCGCGCAATCAACCTGCCGCTCGCATCGAAAACGCCAGCGCGAGCGCTGCCCGTGCCGACATCGACAGCAACAAGATATTGACGCATCAAGCTAAATTCCCATCCCTCAATCGCGACCCTTCAGCACGGGTGCCGATGGCACCCGCAGCCGCTAACTCCGCGCAGTTTGATCGGCCACAAGTTGGACCAAATCCGGCATGGCGTCAAACACCAGATCGGGTTTCAGGCTGGCAATATGGTCACGAAATGCAGGGAAACGGGCATGGGAGCCGCCGGTGAAGGCAAAGACGCGCATTCCTGCCGCCTTGGCAGCGGCAATTCCGGCAGGGCTGTCTTCGATGACAATGCAATGGCTAGGCTCCACCTGCATCTGGCCTGCGGCATGCAGGAAGAGATCGGGGGCTGGCTTGCCGTTTTTGACCATCGTCGCGCTGAAAATATGCGGTTCGAGCTTGTCCAAGAGACCTGTCAGCCCCAGGGAATAGCGAATGCGCTCCGGCTGGCTGGAGGACGCGACGCAGCGCGGCACGGACAGGCGATCCAGCGTCTCGGCCATGCCGTCGATCGCTTTCAGCTCATCGCGAAAACGCTGAAAGAGTTCGCTGCGCATGTGTTCGAGGAAGTCGATGTCGGTTTCGACACCGTATTCTTCCCAAAGCGTCGCCGTCATACTAGCGACGCTGCGGCCGAGGAAACGCTGATAGGCCTCCTCTTCGGTGATCTGGACGCCCTGATGGGCGACCATGTCGATCAGGACAGCTATGGAAACCGGCTCGCTATCCACGAGAACGCCGTCGCAATCAAAGATCAGCAAAGGCGCGTTCCCGGTTTGCATGGCACATCTCTTTTCGTCAGCTGACGAGTTTGTTTTGAAGGTAAAGTTCAAGCGTTTCAGCCGTACCCTTCTCCCACAACGTCTTCAAGGCATGGGCGAAGCGTTTGCGGAAAAGGTCAGATTTGGCGACCTCGCCGAAGATATCGTCCAGCGCCAGAAACGCCATCGGATCGTCCTTGGCCTTGATGGCGGCGGCCTGAAGGCGTTCGGCACTGGCATCGTTGAAGACGATCTTTGCGCCGCTATCGGACGTGCCGTGGAAATAACGGCACCAGAGCGCCGAGACCAGCGACAAGCCAACGATATCATCACCCTTTTCAAGACGATCTGCCGTGGATGGAAGGATGAATTTCGGCTGACGGTTGGAGCCATCCTGCGCCAAGCGCGGAATGGTGTCGCCGATCTTGGGGTTGAGGAAACGCCGTTCGATCAGATCGAAATATTCGTTGAGATCCGTGTTCGGCACCGGCGGAATGATCGGGATGATCTCTTCCTTTTCCAGCTTGGCAAGGAAAGCGCGGATCAGCGGATGCTCCATCGCCTCATGCACGAAGTGGATGTCGAGAAGCGCTGCCGGATAGGCAATCGCCGCATGACCGCCATTGAGGATGCGGATTTTCATGTGCTCATAGGGCGCAACTTCCGGCACGAACTGAACGCCGACCTTTTCCAGTGCCGGACGACCAGCGGGGAAATTGTCTTCCATCACCCACTGCTTGAACTCTTCGCAAAAGACTGGCCAATTGTCGTCGATGCCGAAATCATCGCGGGCGATATCGCGCTCGCGGTCGCCCGTGGCGGGCGTGATGCGGTCCACCATGGAATTGGGGAAGGAAACGGTGTCACTGATCCAGTTGGCAAAGGCCGGATCGGAGAGTGCCGCCAGCCCGACGACCGCGTTTTTTGTGACCTTTCCGTTGTGCGGAATGTTATCGCAGGACATGACGGTGAAGGGCTGGATGCCCTTGTCCTTACGGGCTTTCAGGCCAGCGACGATGAGGCCGAAGACCGTCTTGGGAGCTACCGGGTTCTTGCCGTCTTCGGCAATGGCCGGGTGCTGCGGATTGAATTTGCCCGACGCATCGATGAAATAGCCGCCTTCGGTGATCGTCATCGAGACGATGCGGATTTTCGGGTCGGCCAGCGTTTCGATGGTGGCGGCGCTGTCGCCAATCGGCAGGATATCGATCATGGGTCCTGTGACGCGCGCGCCGGTGCGGTTGTTGTCCTGCTCCACCACGGTCGTCAGGAAATCCTGCGCTGCAAGCTTTTCGCGCATGACGGTGTCAGATGGCAGAACGCCCGCACCGATGATGGCCCAGTCATGATCGGCACCGGTGTTGAACAGATCGTCCAGATAGATTGCCTGATGGGCGCGGTGGAAATTGCCCACGCCGAAATGCACGATACCGGCGGAAAGGTCGCTGCGCGAATAGGACGGAACGGAGGCCGTTGCCTTGACCTGATCGAGCGTTGCGAGCGAGAGTTTTGATGTCATGAGACGATCCTCGAATTTCCTGTCATGGAGCAATCGCCATGGTTCGTCGCTGATGCGGCCAGCCATGGCGATGCGGTCTGGCGCTAGATGGCGAGACCCTTGCTATCGAACTTGTGGATTTTGCTGTCATCCGGCGTGATGAAAACGGTATCGCCATGCTGGCACGCAAACTCGCCACCGGCACGGGCGGTGATCATGCCGATATCGTCGACATTGATGTGAATGAAAGTGTCGGAGCCGAGATGTTCGGCCACCGTGACTTTGCCCTGCCACAGGCCGCTGTCCTTGGACAGCAGCAGATGTTCCGGGCGAACGCCAACCGTGTCAGCACCCTTGGCCTGCGCATAGGCACCCTTGACGAAATTCATGCGCGGCGAGCCGATGAAGCCTGCAACGAAGAGATTGCGTGGCGTCTTGTAAAGCTCCATCGGAGAGCCGACCTGCTCGATATTGCCGCGATTGAGCACGACGATCTTGTCGGCCATGGTCATGGCTTCCACCTGATCGTGGGTGACGTAGATCATCGTGGTCTTGAGCGTATTGTGCAGCTCGGAGATTTCCAGCCGCATCGTGCCGCGAAGCGAAGCATCGAGGTTAGACAAGGGCTCATCGAACAGGAACGCCGAGGGTTCGCGCACAATGGCGCGACCGATGGCAACTCGCTGGCGCTGACCGCCCGAAAGCTGCGAGGGGCGACGGTCGAGATAGTCGGTGAGGTTCAGAACGCTTGCGGCATCATTGACCTTCTTGTCGATGACGGCCTTGTCGAGCTTGGCCATTTTCAAGGGAAAGCCGATATTGTTGCGCACGCTCATATGCGGATAAAGCGCGTAGGACTGGAACACCATGGCAAGGCCGCGTTCCGCCGGTGCCTTCTCACTCACATCTTTGCCATCAATGATGATCTGACCACCGGTCACATCCTCAAGACCCGCAATGAGGCGCAGGAGCGTGGACTTGCCACAGCCGGAAGGGCCGACGAACACCACGAACTCGCCATCTTCGATATCGAGATCGATGGAGGGAATGACCTTGGCTTCACCAAAGACCTTGGAAACTTTTCTAAGGGAAATGCTGCCCATTTTCTTATTCCTTATTTCACCGCGCCGAAGGTCAGGCCGCGAACGAGTTGTTTCTGGGAGAACCAGCCAAGCACGAGGATCGGCGCAATCGCCATCATCGAAGCGGCAGACAGCTTCGCCCAGAACAGACCCTGCGGGCTGGAGAAGGAGGCGATGAAGGCCGTCAGCGGTGCGGCATTGGTGGTGGTGAGACGAATGGTCCAGAAGGATTCGTTCCACGCCAGAATGATGTTGAGGAGAAGCGTCGAGGCAATGCCGGGGATCGCCATCGGCGTCAGCACATAGACGATCTCGTTCCACAGCGATGCGCCATCCATGCGGGACGCTTCGAGGATTTCACCCGGAATTTCCCGGAAGTACGTGTAGAGCATCCACACCACAATCGGCAGATTGATGAAGGTGAGCATGATGGTGAGACCGATGCGGGTATCAAGCAGGCCGGCATTGCGGAAAATGAGATAGATCGGCACCAGCACCGCCACCGCAGGCATCATCTTGGTGGAGAGCATCCACATCAGAATATCCTTGGTGCGCTTGGTGGGCGAAAACGCCATGGCCCAGGCCGCAGGGATCGCGATCAGAAGAGCCACGATAGTAGAGCCGACAGACAGGATCACCGAGTTCATGAACGGCTTGAAGTAATCACGCTGCGTGTTGACCGTGATGTAGTTTTCAAACGTGCCCGATGGCCAGAGGCTGAAGCCCGCAATGGCTTCAGGTTCCGTCTTCAGTGATGTCAGGAAGGCGTAGAGGATGGGGAAGAACAACAGAAGCGCGATAACCCAGGCGGCAATGGTGAAGCCGATTTTGGAGCGCGTCGAGACTTTACGAGCCATGATCCTGTCTCCTATCGATCGAGGTTCTTGCCGACGGCGCGCATCAGGAAGATGGCGACGACGTTAGCAAGGATGACGGCGATGATGCCACCGGCGGATGCTCCACCCACATCATAGCCCAGCAGCGCCGTGCGATAGATGAGGAAGGCGAGATTGGTCGAGGCATAGCCCGGGCCACCATTGGTGGTGACGAGGATTTCCGCGTAGACGCCGAGCAGGAAGATCGTCTGGATGAGAATGACGACAGTGATGGCACGCGCCAAATGCGGCAGCGTCAGATAGATGAAGCGGCTGAAGAAGCTCGCGCCATCCATTTCGGCGGCTTCCTTCTGCTCGCCATCCAGCGACTGAAGTGCTGTCAGCAAAATGAGCGTTGCGAAAGGCAGCCACTGCCATGCCACGATGATGACGATGGACAGCAGCGGAAACTGCGAGAACCAGTCTATCGGCTGAAATCCGAAGAACCTCGATAGGTCCGCCAGCACCCCGTAACCGGGATGCATGATCATGTTCTTCCAGACGAGAGCCGCAACGGGTGGCATGACGAAGAAGGGCGAGATGACCAGAATGCGCACGATGCCCTGCCCGAAAATGGGCTGGTCCAGCAACAGCGCAATGCCGATGCCGCCGATGACGGTGATCATCAGCACGCCACCGACGATGACCAGCGTGTTCCAGATGGACTGGAAGAAGGCCGGGTCGGTGTAGAAATACTGGTAATTGAACAGGCCAGCGAAGCTGACATTGGCCGGGTTCAGCAGATTATAGTTCTGAAACGAATACCACAGCGTCATCGACAGTGGCACGATCATCCAGACCAGAAGCAGGATGACCGAAGGCGCCATCATGATCCGCGCTAGGTTCTTGGTGTTTTGCGTCGCCATCGGATGGCTTCCTCCGCCTTCTGAGCTTGGTGTCGAAGACCCCCTCTGGCCTGCCGGCCATCTCCCCCACAAGGGGGGAGAAACCGTGCCGCAAACGCCGAAGTTCACTCGGGGCGACAGCGGTGCGGCGGATTAAGCCCCTCCCCCTTGTGGGGAGGGGTTGGGGAGGGGATTTCACGGAAACATAACGGCTTTGAATATACCCGCCGCCCGACCCTCAGAGCCGGACGGCGATCTTCGGGAGGATTATTTGATATATCCCGAGCGGGTCATTTCGCGCGTAGCCGTGGACTGAGCACCGGCAAGAGCGTCATCGACGCTGGATTGACCGGCAACGACTGCCGAGAACAGCTGACCGACTGTGGTGCCGAGCGACTGGAACTCAGGAATGGCCACGAACTGACCGCCTGTGTAAGGCACCGGCTTGACGGTTGGCTTGGTGATATCAGCCGCGTTCATGGCAGCCAGCGTCGGCGCTGCAAAGCCTGCCGCCTTTTCGTAATCCGCGTTCTTGTAGAGCGAGGTACGGGTGCCAGGAGGAACGTTGGCCCAGCCATCCTTGGATGCGACGAGCTGCGTGTAGTCCTTGCTGGTTGCCCAGGCGATGAACTTTTCAGCGGCGTCAGCCTTCTTCGAGCTCTTCGGAATGGCGAGGTTCCAGGACCAGAGCCAGTTGCCATGGTTCTTCAACTCGGCGTGCGTCGGGAACAGCGCGTAGCCAACCTTGTCGGCAACCTTGCTATCCTTCGGGTTCGACACGAAGGATGCAGCCACCGTGGCGTCGATCCACATGCCGCATTTGCCCTGCTGGAACAGCGTCAGGTTTTCGTTGAAGCCGTTGGAGGAAGCACCGGACGGACCGGCATCCTTCATCAGGTCAACGTAGAACTGAAGCGCATTCTTCCACTCAGGCTGATCGAACTGGGGCTTCCAGTTCTCATCGAACCAGCGACCACCAAAGGAGTTGGTGAGAGCCGTGATGAAGGCCATGTTTTCGCCCCAGCCGGCCTTGCCACGAAGGCACATGCCGTTGATGTCGCCCTTACGGTCGGTGATCTTGCGGGCTGCGTCGCCGATGAATTCCCATGTCGGGTTTTCCGGCATCTTCAGGCCTGCTTTTTCAAACAGGTCCTTGCGATACATGATCATGGCGGATTCGCCATAGAATGGTGCAGCGTAAAGCTTGGAATCGACAGTCAAACCACCCTTGATCGAGGGCAGCATGTCGGCAACGTCATAGTTGTCGCCGAGCTTTTCGAGCGGCAGAAGCCAGCCCTGCTTGGCCCAGATCGGAACTTCGTAATTGCCGATGGTCATGATGTCATACTGGCCGCCATTGGTGGCGATATCGGTGGTGACGCGTTCGCGCAGGACGTTTTCTTCCAGCGTGACCCATTCAACCTTGATATCTGGGTTCTTGGCGGTGAATTCGGATGTCAGTCCCTGCATGCGGATCATATCGCCGTTGTTGACGGTGGCGATGGTCAGCGTTTCTGCGGAAGCGAGGCCCGAAAAGGCGAGAGCCGAGCACGCGCCCAGCAGAAGTGTCTTCAAAGTCATGATCTTCCTCCCAGAAGAAGTTTGTGAGCATTCGCTTTGCTCTAGGGCAATTACTCACTTTTGGGAGACGGAAGTCAAGCACCTACCTGCGCTGCGATGCACAAGGAATAGCTAACATACTGAAATAAAGGCGATATTTCTGCTCAATCTCTGAGCAAATATTCAGCCGAAGCCTCATCGGTGATAACACCGTTCAGCAGCCCGCCACGCAACGCAGCGAGAATGGCAGGTGATTTTTGTTTGCCCTGGGCAATACCGATGACCGTGCTTGTTTCGCGCGGCGGCAGGGGAACGGAGGCGACACGATCATTGATAGGCGTGTCAAGAAACTGGCCGTCGCGATCGAAAGACCAGCCACAAATCTCACCCGCACCGCCCTTGGCAATCAGGTCGCGCATCTCCTGGACCTCAAGAAATCCATCGACGCAGAGCGGCGCGTCCTCTGCCAATTGGCCCACGCCGACGAAGGTCACATTGGCGGCGGCGCCCAGCGCCAGCGTGGAGCGAACCATGGATTGCTCATGCAGCAATTCCCGCTCTTCCGCAGAGGAACAGAGAACCGGCAGAGGCATGGGAAAGTGCCGCGCCTTGATGGCATCGGCCATCGAGAAGATGACGTTGTAGTAAGCCGCAGACCCATCCGGCCCGATATTGCCGGTCAGCGAGACGATGCGATGTTGCGGGCATTCCATCGGCGGCAACTGATCGACCGCCGCTTTCAGCGTTCGGCCTGTGCCGATGGCCAGCACGATGGGATCGGTCTTGCGCAGCCAGCGCTCGATTTCCGCAGCCCCGGCCTCGGCAATGCCGACGGTGGAGGAAACACCCGCCGGATCGCTCGGCACGACCTCGACATATTTCAGCGAAAACCGCTCCCGCAGTGCCTCGCTTTTTTCCAGGCAGGCGGCAATGGGATGATCGAGCCGGACCTTGATCAGACGTTCGGCAACGGCCAATGACACGAGGCGCTGCGCCGACTGGCGAGAAATGCCCATGGCGCTGGCGATCTCGTCCTGCGTGCGACCGGCAACATAATAGAGCCACCCGGCCCGCGCCGCGTCGTCTAGCCGTCCACCTGTTTCGGATCGTCTGGCCATATACCTGCCCTTACGTCATCATCCCCACTGTGCTGACATTTTTTCAACGCCCATGTCAAACGCGGCAAGGCAAGCTCAGCCCAACAATGGTCCGATAACGAAATAAAATGCGGCCTTTGTGATGCCATAGATCACGCCGCTGACGATGGCCACCGAGACGACTGAGAGGACACCGCCCAACAGCGCAAACAGGCCATCGCGTTCCAGAAGAGCGAAGGAAAAACAACAGATTGCGATGGCGGGCAGGATATTGCCGAGCGGGATGGGCAAGGCCAGAATGACGGCGAGCAGCAGGCAGATGAGGCCGATCACGCGCTCGAAAACCGGTGACAGCAGGCCTTCCATGCGCGGGCGCAGCAGCTTTTGCACCCATAGCAAGACTGGCACGATCTTTTGTACGACGCGGGCAAAATCCTCGCGTGCGAGCGAACGATCCGCAATGACGCGCGGCAGCCACGGGCTTTTGCCCGCAAAAAGCTGGGCGGCGAGGAAGACGAGAGGCGTGCCTGTAATGGCCGATGTGCCGGGCGGTGTGGGCACGATATTGGGCAGCGCAAAGACCAGCATCAGTGCCCCGAAGGCCCGGTCTCCCATGGCAGACAGAAGATCACCGACGGAGATGCGCGCACGGCTTTCATCGCCCGCCAGTGCCTGCAGAATATCGACAAGGCCGACAGGGGTCTCGGCAGGTTCCGCCAGGGTCGGCTCGGCATCATCGACCGATAAAGCGGGATTGTCCGACAGGCGCAGCATGGGTTCTCAACTCCGAAATGACGGCCCGCTGTAGCAGATCAATGGCGGCAGCAATACGACATCCGCCTCACATTGTCGTTGGAGAGCCCTATCGGCGGGTTTTCGGGTCGAGAACATCTCTGAGACCATCACCCAGCAGATTGAAGCCGAGAACCGCCAAGGCAATGGCTAGGCCGGGGAGGATCGCAAGCCAGGGCGCGGCGGACAGATAGGTCTGCGATTCCCACAACATCCGCCCCCAGGTGGGTGCGGGCGGCGGCATGCCGAGGCCAAGGAAGCTGAGGCCCGCTTCGGTCAGAATGGCAAGACCAAGCTGGATGCTGACCTGCACGATGATGAGGTTGGTGAGGTTAGGCAGGATATGGGTAAAGGTAATGCCGCCCCTGCTGCGCCCCAGACTTTCCGCCGCCAACACGAAATCCCGCGCCCATAATTGCAGTGCCGCAGCGCAGGTCAACCGGGCAAAGACCGGCACCATGAAGGTGGCGATGGCGACGATGGCGGTGAAGCGACCGGAGCCGATGAAGGCCCCCAGCATCATCGCCGACAGAATGGGTGGCAGCGCGAAGATGATGTCACAAAGCCGCATCAGCAAAGCCTCCACGACACCGCGTTGCGCGGCGGCAAATACGCCGACCAGCGTGCCTACAGTCGCGCCGATGGCAACCGCCATGACGGCGGTGGAGAGCGAATTCCACGCCCCGACCATCAGCATGGAAAGAATATCGCGACCGAAATGATCCGTGCCCAGAAGGCCCTGCGTCAGTGGAGGTTTCAGTTTGGCGACGATCTGCATTTTCGTCGGCACCTGCGGTGTCCAGACGAGAGAGAGCAGCGCGATGGCAAGCAAAACGCCGGTGATTATGGCACCCGACAGGAGAGTGATACTACGGCGACGGGAATGTCTCATGCGGCACGCGCCCGCAATCGTGGATCGATCAGCAGATAGGCCATATCGACAAGGAAATTCATTGATATGACCAGCGCGCAGAAGAACAGCACGACCGACTGCATGACCACGATGTCGCGCTGGGTCAACGCCTGATAGGCGAGACGCCCAAGACCGGGCAGGTTGAAGACGTTTTCGACCAGCACCGTGCCTGCGATCAGAAAGGTGAATTGCAGGCCGATCATGGTGACAACGGGGATCAGCGCATTGGGCAGAACGTGCCTCCACAGGGTCGCACCCTCACCGATGCCCTTGGCCCTGATTGTGCGCACGAAATCCTCACCCATCACCTCCAGCATGGCCGAGCGGCAAACCCGCGTCAGCACGCTGGCCTGCGAAAAGGCCAGCGCCACCGCCGGAAGCACCAGCGCTTTCAGCGCCGCGCCAAACCCCGCCTGCCAGCCGGGAAAGCCGCCTGCGGGCATCCAGCCGAGCGTGGTGGAGAAGAGCAGGATCAGCAGCAGCCCGACCCAGAAGCCGGGAACCGCAATGCCCGCATGGGCAAACAGGCCGCAGAGAAAATCGATGACGCCACCTCTGTAGCGCGCGGCAAGGACGCCCAACGGCAGGGCAATGAGGATGGACAGACCGACGGCGATGAAGGCGAGTGGGAGGGTGACGGTGAGCCTGTCGAGGATGAGCCCGGCCACTGGAACGCCGTAGGTATAGGATTGCCCGAAATCGCCCCGCGCGATGGCCGCGAGCCATTGCAGGTAGCGCAGCACGAGGGGCTGATCGAGACCCATCTGTTTTTGCAGCGCTGCGAGCGTATCTGGACTGGCCGAGGTGCCGAGCATGATGGCGGCTGGGTCGCCGGGTAGCAGGCCCATGACGAAGTAGATGAGGAAGGAGACGGCCAGAAGGGTGATGAGGAGGGTTAGGATGCGGCGGGAGATGAGGGCGATCATGTGGGTGCCCGGACGACGTTGGATGATGGCGGGTGCAGCTTTCCCCCTCTGCCTGCCGGCATCTCCCCCACAAGGGGGGAGAAAGATTGGGGCGATCTCTCGACCATCTTAGAGGTTGCAGTCCGGCGGTGCGTGCGCAAAGTGCTGTCTCCCCCCTTGTGGGGGAGATGCCGGCAGGCAGAGGGGGAAACCCACACCCACTGAGCCGCACTACGAAGCAAACCCGCCATCCAACTCACTCTTCCCAACGCACATCCGCCAAAACATTCGACGGGATCGGCTCATTTTCCCAAAGCCCCTGAATCTTCTTGTCCCAAACACCAAGCTTCGGCATTACGAACAGAAACAGTGCCGGCACATCCTGCGCCAAAATCTTCTGCGCATCCCGATAAAGCTCGTCCTGCTGCGAAGGATCGGACGTTAGCTCGACATTCTTGATGATCTCGTTGAAGGTCGGGTTCTTGTAGTTGAAGTAATAGGGATCGCGCGAAAAGATATCGATATCCATCGGCTCGGCATGGGCGACGATGGTCATTTCGTAATTGGCGCCTTTGAGAACATCCGACACCCATTTTCCGGGAAATTCCGTGGTTTCGATGTTCATCGTCACGCCGATTTCGGCAAACATCGCTTGCAGGACCTGTGCGCTGCGCTGGGCATAGGCCATCTGCGGGGCCTTAATGGTGAAGGTCAGGCCGTTGGGATAACCGGCTTCCGCCAGCAACGCCTTGGCCTTTTCCGCATCATACGGGAAGACGCCGGTCGTATCGATGTAGCCGCGATCATTGGGCGTATAATGGCTGCCGATGGCGGTGCCGAAACCCGACCATGCGCCTTCAATCACGGTTTCGCGGTCCACGGCCATCATCAAAGCCTGCCGCACGCGCTTGTCGTTGAAAGGCTTGACAGCATTGTTCATGCCCGCAACCACTTTCAATTCGGTGTTGCCGATGAAGGTGCCAAGCCGCGCATCGCCCTCGAAAGAGCTCATCAATTCCGGTGCGCCGAACTCTGGGAAGGCATCGACATCGCCGGATTTCAGCGCTGCGGCCTGCGCCTGCGGATCGGGAATGAAGCGGAAGGTTGCCTTGTCGAGCGCGACGGGAACGCCCTTGCTCCAGTAATCCGGATTACGGGCCAGCTCGACCTTTTCGCCCTTGGCCCAGTTGACGAATTTGAACGGGCCAGTGCCGATGGGCGTCGTCTTGTTGGTGTCGGCAGATTTGGTGCCAACCATGACCGAGGCAGGCCAGCCGAGCCAATAGAGCAGGCTGCCGGAGGGCTGCTTCAGTTTCAGAACAAGCGTCGTCGCATCTGGCGTTTCAATGCTGTCGATGGCCGCAAAGAAGCGTTTCTGCGGATTGATGGAGGCGTCGCCGCGCGCACGGTCCAGCGATGCCTTGGCGACGGTAGAATCGAAGACTTCGCCATCGTGGAATTTCACGCCCTCATGCAGCTTGAACGTATAGGTCTTGCCGTCTTCGGAAATCTCCCAGCTATCCGCCAGTTGCGGCTGGATCTTGCCGTTCCTGTCGATGGTGACGAGACCTTCGAAGACGTTCTGCCAGGTGACCTGACCGATGAAGACGTTGGCACCGGCTGTCGGGTCAAGCCCCGCAGGCTCTGTGCCCATGCCGATGGTAATGGAATTTTTCGGCGCTGCAAAAGCCACCGTGGCGGGCAGCATGGCTGAAAGCGTGGTGGCAACGGCAAGGCCCAAGGCCAGGCGGCGTGTGAGGTTTACCGATTGCAAAAGCATGCTGCGCATCATCATCGTCTCCGGTCGAGTGGCGCCAACATTTTGTGTTCAGCGCGTTGCGAAAATCGCTACACGACAACAAGGGTAAAAATCAACCGTCTATTTCGGCAGATTGCCCATAAAGGTCTCGATAAAACTGGCAAGCGTTGCGGCGGCGAAGGACAATTCACGGTCCGGCGCAACGCAAAGCTCCATATTCGTGCGCACACCCTTTGCGCCGCTGAGCGGGATTGCGACCATCTGGCCGGACTTGATTTCTCTCATAACAGCAAGGGCAGGCAGCACCGTGGCTGCGGCGCGATCCAGCACCAGTTCTTTCAGAAATTCCAGCGAGCTTGCGGTGAAGACCGGGTCCAAGGCGATACCGGAGTCTGCAAACAGCGCATCGAAGGCCTGCCGGGCCGCGAAGGTTTTCTCCGGCAGGGCCAGCGGCATGGTGGCAAGTTCCTTCAATGAAATCGAAGACTTACCTGCCGAGGGATGATCTGCGGGAAGGATGACATCATAGCCAATCTCCCGCTTTGCGAGGATTTTGACCTCGGAGGTCTCGGGCGCAAACAGCGTGATGGCGATATCGGCCTGTGCCGACACCAGCGCATCGATAGCCTGTCTGGCGCTGGTGATATGGACCTCGAAACGCAGCTTTGGATAGGTCTGGCTGAACTGCGAGAGCGCCGGTGCCAGCAGGCTGGCGACGGTGGCACCGTTGGCATAGATCGTGACGCGCCCGCGTTCGAGTCCCTTGAGATCATCGATCAGCTGGTGGACGTGACCGAGCTCACGCAGGGTCTTTCCGGCACGTTCTGCCAGAAGCTCTCCCGCTGCCGTCAAGGTCACGCCACGGCTGGACCTCTCCACCAGCGGCGTGCCGAAGTATTCCTCCAGATTTTCGATCTGGCGGCTGACAGCAGTGGGCGCAACATTGAGATTTTCCGCCGCCGCCCGCATGGAACTGGTTCGGACAAGCTCATCGAAATACATCAATGCGCGTAGGTTCATGGTGATTTTCCGCCCCTGCCTATTTCCGTCATTTTTTAGCTAGGCCAAGTTCTCTGTCGTCATCCTCGGGCTTGACCCGAGGATCTATCCACCTCTCGGTTTTGGCAACGTGATTAGATCCTCGGGTCAAGCCCGAGGATGACGACGGTGGGCTTGGCAAAATTCGCATTCAACAAGAATGAGGCATATACCGGCAAACGGCGGAACCCTCAATCGCGGACAAATCCCTCACTCGCCACCAGCAACTGCCGCGTATAATCCGCCTCGAACTTGCGGCTTTCCAGCGCCTCCACATCCAGCATTTCCACCACCTTGCCGCTTTTCATCACGGCCAGACGGTCGCACATGTGGCTGATGACGCCGAGGTCGTGGCTGACCATGAGGAAGGTGAGGTTTCGGTCCTTTCGGGCCTGTTCAAGCAGGTTGAGGATTTCGGCCTGAATGGAGGCGTCGAGTGCCGATGTCGGCTCGTCCAGCAGCAGGATTTTCGGCTCGAGGATCAGCGCGCGGGCAATCGCGATGCGCTGGCGCTGGCCGCCGGAAAGCTGGTGCGAATAGCGGAAGCGGAAGCCGGTTCCAAGGCCGACCTCATCCAGCGCGCGGGTAATGCGGCCTTCCTTGTCGTCGAGACCATGGATCGTCAGAGGCTCCAGCAGCAGCGCATCCACCGTCTGGCGCGGGTGCAGCGAACCATAGGGGTCCTGAAACACCATCTGCACATCGCGGTAGAAGCTCTTTTCGCGCAACTTACTCTTGTAGGTCCGTCCCTCCACCATGAGGCTGCCCTCATCGAAGTGGTTGAGACCTGCGATGGCGCGCAAAAGCGTGGATTTACCCGAACCGGACTCACCGACCAGACCGAAGGACTGGCCATGGGCAACATCGATGCTGACACCATCGAGCGCGACATGGCCGTCGAAATCCACGACCATGTCTTTTACGGAAAGAACTGTGGTCATGCGCGCCACTCCGGCTTGCGATCCAGAACCGGCAGCGGATGTCTGTTATCGCCAATTTTCGGCAGGCAGTTGAGCAGCCCGCGCGTGTAGGGATGCTCGGCATTGTCCAGATTGGATGCCTGAAGTTCTTCCACCACACGGCCCGCATACATGACGATGACACGGTCGCAGAAGGACGAAACCAGCCGCAGATCATGCGAAATGAAGATGAGGCCCATGCCACGGTCGCGCACCAGCTTGTCGAGAATGCCGAGGACTTCCAGCTGCACGGTCACATCCAGCGCCGATGTCGGTTCGTCCGCAATCAACAGTTCCGGGCCGCAGACCAGCATCATGGCAATCATCACGCGCTGGCCCATGCCGCCAGACACCTCGTGCGGATAGAGCCCGTAGACGCGTTCCGGCTCGCGAATCTGCACAGCCTCCAGCATGTCGAGCGCCCTCTGTTTTGCCGCCGATGTGCTGATGCGCTCATGCGTCTGCAAGGTTTCCACGATCTGGCGACCGATGGGCATGACCGGGTTCAGCGAATATTTCGGGTCCTGCAGGATCATGCCGATGCGCTTGCCGCGAATGCTGCGGCGCTGTTTGGCAGATGCCTTGAGCAGATCGATATCACCGAAACGCAACGCATCCGCCTCGATTTTGGCAGAAGATGGCGTCAGCCCCATGATGGCGCGTCCGGTCTGCGATTTACCGGAGCCGGATTCGCCGACGATGCCGAGACGCTCCTTGCCGAGCGTGAAGGACACGCCGCGCACCGCTTCCACCAACCCGGTGCGGGTGGGAAAGGAGACGCGCAGGTTTTCGACGGTCAGAAGCGGCGCACTCATTGGCCTGCCTCCTTCGGGTCCAGCGCATCGCGCAGGCCATCGCCCAGCAGATTGAAGCCAAGGCTGACGATGAGGATGGCGATGCCAGGCATTGCCGCGACCCACCATTGGTCGAGAATGAAGCGGCGACCGGATGCGATCATCGCGCCCCATTCCGGCAGCGGCGGCTGAGCGCCAAGGCCGAGGAAACCGAGACCGGCGGCGGTCAGAATGATACCCGCCATATCCAGCGTCACACGCACGATGAGCGATGACATGCAGAGCGGCATGACGTGTTTGAGCACGATGCGCCACGGCGATGCGCCCATAAGCTGAACCGCCGCGATGAAATCCGAATGACGGAAGGTCATGGTTTCGGCACGCGCGATGCGCGCATAGGGCGGCCATGAAGTGATGGCGATGGCCAGCACGGCATTCTCGATGCCCGGCCCCAGAGCCGCAACCAGTGCCAGCGCCAGAACCAGTTTCGGGAAAGCGAGGAAGATATCGGTGATGCGCATCAGGACGGCATCCACCCAGCCACCGGCGTAACCGGCAACCGTTCCGACGATGAGGCCGACGGGGGCGGCGATGATGGCAACCAGCAGAACCACAAACAGCGTCAGCCGCGAACCGTGGATGAGGCGCGAGAGAATGTCGCGACCCTGATCGTCCGTGCCGAGAAGGTAGCCTTCACTGCCGGGCGGCAGCAGGCGGGCATTGCGCAAATCACCCTGCACGGCGGAATGCGGGGCCAGCACATCGGCAAAGATGGCAACCAGCACCAGCGCGAGGATAATGCCGAGACCGGCCAGCGCAAGCCGGTTTTCCGAAAAGCGCCGCCAGATGACATAGGCGCGGCCAAGCCGGGCCTGTCCGCGCGATGCGGGACGGTCGGAAAGCAGCCATTCGCGGCTGTAGGGTTTCAATGGTGTTACAGCTGTCGTCATCGGCTGCGCGTCCTTGGATCGAGCGTCCGGTAGAGCAGATCGGACAGGAGATTGATGCTGATGAACACTGCGCCAATCACGATGGTGCCGCCGAGAACGGCATTCATATCCGCATTCTGCAAGGAATTGGTGATGTAGAGGCCGAGCCCCGGCCAGGAGAAGATGGTTTCCGTCAAGACGGAGCCTTCCAGCAAACCGGCATAGGACAGCACGATGACCGTCAACAGCGGCACGGCGGCATTGCGCAGGGCGTGAAACCAGATGATGTGGGTTTCCGACAGGCCCTTGGCACGCGCGGCGACGATGTATTCCTGGCTGAGTTCATTCAGCATGAAGGAGCGCGTCATGCGGCTGATATAGGCCAGCGAAAAATAGCCGAGCAATCCGGCGGGCAGAATGATGTGGCGGAAGAGGTCCCACAGCACATCCCATTGCCCCTGCCAGAAGGCATCCAGCAGGTAAAAGCCGGTGACGGGCGTGAAGGTGAATTCGTAAGTGATATCCATGCGACCGGGATACGCGACCCAGTTCAGCTTGGCGTAAAACACCAAGAGCGCCAAAAGGCCGAGCCAGAAGATCGGCACGGAATAACCGACGAGACCGATGATGCGCACGATCTGGTCGATGATGCTACCGCGCTTGACGGCAGCGAGAACGCCCAGCGGAATGCCGAACACGGCACCGATCAGCGTGCCGATGGTGGCAAGCTCGATGGTGGCTGGGAAGAAGCGCTTGATATCCTCAAAGACCGGATTGGTCGTCAGCACCGAGTTGCCGAAATTCCCCGAAAGCGCCTGTTTGATATAGATAAAAAACTGCTCCCAGAGCGGCAGATTAAGGCCGAGTTCCTCGCGTACGCGCTCCACCACATGGGCAGGCGCGCGGTCTCCCACGATCGCCAAGGCGGGATCGATGGGGATAACGCGGCCAATGAAAAATGTAACCGCCATCAAACCCAAGAAGGTGGTGAGGACGGTAACGATGAAGCCAAGGATGGCGAGAAGGCGCGTATTGGCGCGGCTTTTCTTGCCGCGCCGTGGCCTTGCTGATGTTTCAACGATGCTCAATGGACCAATCCTGCCGGATTACTCCTTCGAGACCGGGAAGACATAGTTGGTGTCGAAGCTCGGTCCGAGCTTCAGACCTTTGACCTTGTTGGAGAAACCGGCAATTTCCGTCTTCTGTTCGATCACCACGAACGGGCCGCTTTCCAGGACCTTTTTCTGAAGGTCCTGATACATGGCGGCGCGCTTGGCGTTGTCCTTTTCCAGAAGCGCGGCCTGCGTCTGCTTCGTTAGCTCAGGAACGTCCCAGGCATTTCGCCATGCCAGCGTCTTGTTCTTGCCGGCATCGGAATTGTCGTAATTGATAGTGAAGGTTTCAGCATTGGAATTCGGGTCGAAATAGTCCGAGCCCCAGTCACCAATGTAAATGTCATGCTGGCGGGCGCGATATTTCGTCAGCGTCTGCTTGCCATCGCCGGGAATGATTTCCAGCTTGATGCCCGCCTGCGCCAAGGTCTGTTGAATATTCTCGGCAATGCCCGTCACCGGCTGGGTGTTGCGCACATCCATGGTGACGGTGAAGCCATCCTTCAGGCCTGCCTTTGCCAGCAATTCCTTGGCCTTGGCGACATCAAGCTTGAAGGGGTTTTCATCCAGCGCACCCAGCTGGCCCTTTGGCAGGAAGGTCTGGTGTACCTCACCAATGCCCTTGATGATGGTGGCACCAATGCCTTCGTAATCGATAAGATATTTGAAGGCTTCAACGACTTCAGGCTTTTTCAGATATTCGTTCTTCTGGTTCAGGCCGAGGTAATAGACCGTACCTTTAGGCGCGGAGATGACAGTGAAGCCATCCTTCTTGGAAACCGACTCCATATCGCCGGGCTCGAGATTACGCGCCACGTCGATATCGCCATTTTCCAGCGCCAGACGCTGGCCGGAGCTTTCCTTCATATGGCGATAGATGACGCGCTTCAGCTTCGGCTTTTCGGCATAATAATTCGGGTTGGCTTCCAGAATAACCGCTTCATTGGCCTTCCAGCCAAGGATTTTGTAGGGGCCAGAACCAGCATAACCGGTCTTCAGGAACTCATTGCCGAAATCGGTTTCATATTTGTAATCGGCACTTGGCGTAACGGGTTTGGCCTTTTCCATGACCAGCTTCTTGTCCACAACGGAGGCAACGGTTGCCGTCAGAACGTTGAGAACGAAGCTGGGCGCATAGGCCTTGTCGACAGTCAGAACGAATGTGTTGGCATCCGTCGCCTTGGCCTTTTCGGTCACATTGTCACCCTTGAGACCGAACTGATTGAGCAGGAATGCCGGGTTTTTGTCGAGCTTGACGGCCCGTTCCATGGAGAAGGCCACATCGTCTGCCGTCACAGGATTGCCGGAGGCGAATTTGAGGCCCTGCTTCAGCTTGAACGTATAGGTCAGGCCATCATCCGATGTCGTCCAGCTCTCGGCCAGATCGCCCTTCACCTTGGACGTGTCGGTGATGTCGATGGAGACGAGCTTGCTATAGGTATTGCCGGTGACCTCGGCCGTCGTGATCTCGAACGCCTCGCCCGGATCGAGCGTGATGATGTCATCGATGGCGAAACCTTCGACAAGCGTATCGGCGGGCGTTGCCGCAAAGGCCTGTGGTGCGAGAGAGAGCATCGAAAGGGCCACGCTGGTGGCGAGGATGCGGGCGGCTTTGTTGAGCGATTTGTTCATCGTCTTCCCCTGTTTGTATCTCGGTTTATACTCGGTCTCAGGCCGGTTCGTGCCATGCCTGAGCCAAAACGCGCAGCCAGTTTTCCCGGCAAATTTTAGCAAGGTCTTGATCAGCGTAGCCCGCAGATTTGAGCGCCGCAACAAGATTATTGTTGCCCTTGGCATCGCGGATTTCCGCCGGTATCGTCGCACCGTCGAAGTCCGAACCCAGCGCTACGCAATCGATGCCCATACGCTCGACCATGTAATCGATATGCTGCACCATCAGTGAAAGCGGCGTGTTGGCGTCATCGCGCGCATCCGGGCGCAGCATGGTGACGGCATAGTTGAGACCGACCAGTCCGTTGCTGTCCTTGATGGCGTCCATCTGCTTATCCGTGAGATTGCGGGCGACGGGCGTCAAAACGTGAGCATTGGAATGGCTGGCGATCAAAGGCTGGTCGGTGGTCTTTGCCACATCCCAGAAGCCTTTTTCAGTGATGTGCGCAAGATCGATGAGAATGCCGAGCTGGTTGCAGCGTTTCACCAGCTCGAAACCGGCATCGGTCAGGCCGGGTGCCGTGTCCGGCGACATGGGATAGGCGAAGGGCACGCCGTGGCCGAAGATATTGTGGCGGCTCCAGACCGGGCCAAGCGAGCGCAGGCCTGCGGCATAGAACACATCCAGCGCATCGAGATCGGCGGCAATCGCCTCGCAGCCTTCCATATGCAGCACGGCCGCAAACACGCCGTCTTCCATGGCCTTGCGGATTTCTGTAGTCGAGCGGCAGAGCTTCCAGCCGCCCGCCTGATCCAGCCGCAGCGCAATGGCGGCTTTTTCCAACGCGATATCGAGCGACGGCTGGCGCTCCAGCGGGGCGGCAAGCGGGGTGACGTAATGGCCCGATGCATCCGGCTCCTGAAGGATCAGATCACCGGAGGGAATATAGATGGCGCAGATGCCGCCGGCCAGACCGCCCGCCTTGGCACGCGGGGCATCAATATGGCCTTCCCATGTGCCCTGCATGAACTCAGCGACCGGATCGCCTCCCCTCTTGCTGTTACGCCACAGGCGGAGAAGAACATCATTGTGACCATCGAAGACCAGTTGCATGCAGGAAATTCCAAAAGGCGGGGCATCGAGATAAGGCGTTGAAAACCATGGACTTGGCAGACGCCGGAATGTTACCGCGCGAGGATGGCGCTGAGATCGCCGTCACCCCATATTTCTGTCATCGCTAATCCTAGGCCGATCTTTCCCGGCTTCGCAAGTCAGAAAATGTGCAGGATTAAAAAATGACCACAATGCGCCTACCGGCGATTGATGGCCATCAAGGCTGCCAACCTTCGCCTGCCTTTTTCAGCATCGGCGTGCTGAAAACGCCCTGCACTTTGCCCGGCCATTGCGCGCCGAAATCCGCCAGTCTTTCGCGCCATCTGTCCGATTGCAGCATGGCGGCACCGATAACGACAGGCTCGATATTGGAGGCCGCGAGGAGCGACAGGCCTGCAACGATGGATGTGCCGCTGGAAATCACATCATCCACCAGCGCAACCCGCCTGCCCTCCAGAAGCGGCAACATGCGTGGATCGACATAAAGCCGCTTCTGCTGCTGCGTGGTGATGGACGACATGGGCACGGACAGCTCATCCAGATACCAGAATTTGCGCGAGGTTCCGAGCGGCACATACCTGCCATGACCGAGGCGGCGCGCGACTTCTGCTGCGAGGGTGAGGCCCAACGTCGGGAGGCCGACAATGACATCTATGTCAAAGGTTTCAAGCTTTACCGCCAAATCATCTGCCAGCGCTTCCACCACAGCAAAGGACGCCTGATTGACGATGAGCGATGCGAGCGCATGTTCCCCATCGGCGAGCGGACGGATCGGCAGGCGCAACTGTCTGCCATCATCGAGCGTAACAGGGAAGAAGTTGGAATGGGGGCCTGCCAGACCGAAGCTGCTGGGCGCGTGGATTTCCTGCCAGAACTCGTGCGGCTTCATGACCATTCCTTTCGCGGCGATATTATTTCGGTTTTCCCAGTGGCTTCCTATTAATTTTCAGGGGCTTCTGCACTAGAAAAAGACGACCACTGGCCATCAAAGGATATGACGCATGACACCGCTGAACCGGATTGCAGAAGACCTGCCATTTCTAACGGCTTTGCGGCGCGATCTGCATGCCAACCCGGAGCTGGGCTTCGAGGAAGTACGGACCAGCGCTCTGGTCGCCGATCTGCTGGAAGATGCAGGCCTCACGGTCCATCGCGGACTGGGCAAAACCGGTCTTGTCGCCACGCTTCAGGTGGGCAATGGCACACGCCGCATCGGCCTTCGCGCCGATATGGATGCGCTCGCCATGCCTGAACTTGCAGAGCGACCCTATAAATCGACCGTTCCCGGCAAGATGCATGCTTGCGGCCATGACGGACATACGGTGATGCTTTTGGGTGCCGCCCGGCATCTGGCCGAAACTCGCAATTTTTCCGGCACGGTGCATTTCATCTTCCAGCCTGCCGAAGAGGGACGCGGCGGCGCGAAACAGATGGTGGAGGACGGGCTGTTCGATCTCTTCCCCTGCGACGCTGTCTACGGGCTGCACAACATGCCGGGGCTGGATGTGGATGAAATGGCCGTGGTCGAAGGGCCGCAATTGGCGTCCTCCGATAGCTGGCGCGTAACGTTCAAGGGTATTGGCACCCATGGTGCAAAGCCGCATCTGGGGCGCGATCCGATCACGGCGGCAGGAAGCTTTCTGGCAGCGCTGCAAAGCATCGTCGGGCGCGTTGTCGATCCCCTTCAACCGGCTGTCGTCAGCGCCTGTTCGGTGCAGGCGGGTGATCCGAAAGCGCTGAACGTCATCCCCGATATCGTCGAAATCGGCGGCACGGCGCGGGCCTATTCCGCGCATGTCCGCGACCAGTTGGAAGAGGAAATCGGCAGGTTGGCCCATGGCACCGCCGCCATGTTCGGCATCGAGGTGATTTACGACTTCATCCGCCGCATTCCGCCCGTGATCAATGATGCGGATGCGGCACGCCGGGCACTCGAAGCGGCACAAAGCGTTTTCGGAGAAAAAGCACGAACCGCATTCCCGCCCTCTACCGCTGGAGACGATTTTTCGTTCTTTGCGGGGGAGGCCCCGGGCTGCTACGTCTGGCTCGGCAACGGTCCGGCAGTGGACGGCGCGCTGCACCACAATACGTCCTATGATTTTAATGACGATGCGATTGCGTCTGGTGTCGGGTTTTGGACGACGCTGGTGGAGCAGGAGTTGGCGGTAGAATAGAGGCAAAAGCTCTCCTCTTTCGTCATGCTCGGGCTCGTTCCGAGGATCTAACGAACCGCCGACATTCAACGTGATTAGATACTCGGGACAAGCCCGAGCATGACGAAAGTCTTTACTCGATAATCTCCAGCACCGGCGTTTCCATCACCCGGCCCGTCAGTACATCTGCAATGCCCATATCCGTCTGGTGCGGGCCGATATTGCAGGCGAGTGTCGCGCCGAAGCAGGCTTTGAACACCAGATAGGGCGGTTGCCATTCTACTATCTGACCGACGGCATCGCGCACAGCTTCAAAGCCGGATGCGACATCTTCCAAAGCTGCGTCCGAGACGAGGCCGGAGAGCGGTAGTGGCAGCAACGCCGTGACCTTGCCGCCGGATGCGACGGCCATGCCGCCGCCTGATTTGATGACGGCGTTTGCGGCGACCGCCATATCCTCTGCATTGCCGCCGAATACCGTCAGATTGTGGCTGTCATGCGCGACTGTCGTGGCGAAAGCGCCATCCCATTTGCCCCAGCCGGTCAGGAAACCGGTGCGGGTGACGGGATCGGCCTTGCCGTGGCGGTGGGTGACGGAAATCATCGTTGCGCCTTCGGGCGGCAGCACGAAACCGTTTTCCACGGCAGCCTCCGCCTCGCCCCACTGCGTGAAACGCGGTTTGTCGATGGTGGCAAGTTTGACTCTTTTGCCTTCGGACTTCACTTTGAAATCTGAGGGGGAGCGAGGCGTGAGCTTGACCGAATTCTGGAGCGGTGCTGCATCCATCTCGTTGAGATCAACCAGCATCTTGCCGCCTTCGGCGACCGGTGTTCCGCTGGCCAGCACATGGCGTGGGACAAAGTTCGACAGGTCTTCGAAGATCGCGATGTCGGCACGACGACCGGCGGCGATGAGGCCGAGATCGTTGCGGGCAAGGCGCATGGCCGCATTCAGGGTGGCAGCGCGCAATGCCCATTCCGGTTTCAGGCCATAGCCGACCAGCCGCCGCACAACGTCGTCTAAGCCACCGTTTTTGAGGAGATCGTCGGGGAAGACATCGTCGGTGCACAGCGTCAGCGTTTGCGGCAGGTGGCCGAGCCCGTTCAAGGCTTCCACGAATTCCGGCAGGAGATGATCGTGCGAACCGCGCAGCTCTATCGTCAGCCCGGCCCGTAGCTTTGCCATGAGATCGGCAGCCGATGTCAGCTCATGGTCAGACGTGATGCCCGCCGCCATGAAGGCATTGAGATCGGCACCCTCAAGACCGCGGGCGTGGCCGCAGATCAGCTTGTCGGAAAACAGACCTTCCTTAAGGATGGCGCTCATGCGCGGATCACGCTCGATGACGCCGCGCATATTCATGACTTCGGCCACGCCGCCGACCTCAGGCCAAAACAACATTTCCGCCATGGCCGAAGCGTCGAAATCTCCACCCGCCTGCTCCAGACCCGGCGCAGATGGCACGGAGGACGGTGCCAGCATAATGGCCCGCAGCGGCAGGCCCTTGGCTGCGCGTGCGGCCCAGCAGACACCATCGATGCCATGGACATTGCCGAATTCATGCGGGTCCCAGAGAATGGTGGTGACGCCCCGCGCAACGACGGCCTTGGCATAGGCCGCAGGGGTGATCATCGAGCTTTCGATATGCATATGCATGTCGATAAGCCCCGGCGAGACATAGGCGCCCGTGGCATCGAGAATGCGCGTTGCATCCTTGCGTGACCCGGCCTCGTGAACACTGACAATCAGCGGGCCGACGATGCCGATATCGGCTAGCCGAAGTTCGCCCGTCACGACATCGACCAGCGTTCCGCCGCTGATCAGGATGTCGAAAGGCTGCTCACCGCGTGCTGCGGCAACCGCGCGGGCGCGCAGCGTATCGTCATTCATTCCGTCGCGATCGACGATAATGGTCTGCTCTTTCATCGGCTGGCCTCCAGACGTAGGGCATCGAGAATGATGGTTTTGGCGCGCGCAGCATCAACCGTTTCGGCAAGTTGCGCATTGAATTTTGACGCATGGGCGGCACGCGCTTCGACCACGGTGCGGCCACGCGTGAGGGCGCCGTGAAGCTCGACATCGATGCGCGCCTGCTTCCATTCGATGCAATCCGGCGCGACCAGCGCGACGGCGGCGCAGGGATCGTAAAGCGCCATGGCATCACGCCCGCGACTGGTGGCTATGTTGATGAAGCCTTCCAGCATATCGGCGATCAAATTGGCATTCTTGCCGCCAGCAACGCGAATGGGTGCGACATCGAAAAGCGCTGCCGTCACCTTGCGGCAAAGATCGAGATCGACCATGCGCAACGGCAGTTCGTGGGCGATGACGATGGCCAGCGCTTCGGGATCGGCAAAGGCATTGAATTCGGCAGAGGCGGTGTGGTTTCCGGCCGTTACACCACCACCCATCCATGTCAGCTCGGTGATGCGGGCGGCCAGATCGGGCCGCGCGAGGCAGAGGGCGGCAATGTTGGTGAGGGGCCCAAGCGCGAGAACAGGCTTTTCGCCATCACCATCGGCCAGCCAGGCGCAGAGCGCATCGAACGCCTCGCTTTTCGGCAGTTCCGCAGCATCCGGCAGGCCAGCACCGATGGTGGGAATGCCGGTATCGCCAAGGATCATCTGTGCGGTTTCGAGCCTCCCCAGAACGGGGTTTTCGCGCCCCGTGTGGATGGGAAATGTCCAACCGAAGGCTGCGGCGGCACCAGCAGCATTGCGGCACACCTGTGCGAGCGGTGCGTTGCCGAAGACCAGCGAGATGCCATCGATCTGGAGCTCGTGCGCCGTTGCCACCATCATAGCGGCAATGTCGTCAAACCCCATATCGGTATCGATCCAGATGCCCATGATCAGCTGAACACCTTGAGGCTGGCGGCTTTTTCCACCGGCAGATCAAAGGCAAGGAGCGTTCCGATGTCATGCGCCGGCAGGGCCGCATCGACTTCGGCCTTGATGGGCCCAAGCGGTGTATCCAAAAGATATTCGCGGCTGTTGCCCGCAAAAGACGTGCCGCGCACGGTGCCCTCGAAAGGTCCTGAACCGAGGGTTACCATGCGCGGCCTCCATGCCAGTCCCGCCGTACTCGGAACCTGGCCAGAAAGGGGGATGCTTCCGTTATCAGTCTTGAGCAAACCACCCTCTAGACGAAAGATGTTTTCGAAGCCAACGAAGTCAGCCACGAAGGAGGAGACAGGTGCGTTGTAAATCTCTTCCGGCGTGCCGATCTGCTCGATGGCACCGCTTTTCATCACCACGATACGGTCGGCAAGGGCCAAGGCCTCGACCTGATCATGGGTGACGAAAATCATCGTGACGCCGGTGGCCTTCTGTACGCGTTGAAGCTCGGTGCGCATTTCCAGCCGCAGCCGCGCATCAAGGTTCGACAGCGGCTCATCCAGCAGCAGAACCTTGGGGTCCATGACCATGGAACGCGCCAGCGCCACGCGCTGCTGCTGGCCGCCGGAGAGTTCCCCCGGTTTGCGGGAGGCGAAAGCCGAAAGCCCAACGGATTTAAGGCCGGATGCGACTTTCTCGTCCAGGGGCGCACCCTTCATGCCCTTCAGCTTCAGACCAAAGGCGACGTTTTCGTAAACCGTCAGATGCGGAAACAGCGCGTAGGACTGGAACACCAGCCCCACCGCCCGCTTGTTGGCGGACACGCGGGTGATATCGGCACCATCAAGATCGATCCGGCCAGCAGCCACCGGCATCAGCCCGGCGATAGCGCGCATGGTCGTGGTCTTGCCGCAGCCGGATGGGCCAAGCAGGGCCAGAAGCTCGCCCTTGCGAATGTCTAGGTTGAGGTCCTTGACCGCAACGGAGTTGCCATAGGCCAGCGACAGGTTCTGGAGCGAGAGATAATTTGCATCAGACATAACGGGAGAACCCCAGAAAACGTTCGGCCATGAAAACAATGCCGATGGACAGGAAGGCGAGCAGCGAAGAGAGGGCTGCAACGGATGGGTCGAAGACGATTTCCATATAGCCCAGCATATCGATGGGCAGGGTGCGCACGCCGGGACCGGAGAGGAACAGCGACACCGGCACTTGGTTGAAGCTGGTTACGAAGCCCAGAATGAAAGCCGAGAGAATGCCGCCCCTGATATTCGGCAGCACGACACGGAAGAAGGCGCCCAACCGAGACGAACCGAGCAGAACCGCTGCTTCCTCAATGTCAGAGCGCAGATTGGTGAGGCTGGCCGAGACGACGCGCACCGCATAGGGCAGGATCAGCGCCGTATGGGCCAGAAACAGTGCCAGCGTGATGCCGATGCCGAAGGGCACGACGAAATAGCGCAAAAGCGCCAGGCCAACGATGATGCCGGGAACGATGATGGGGGCCGAGACGATGGTGCGGATGGTTTCTGAAAAGGGCAGCTTGTAGCGCGACATGGCATAGGCGGCTGGAATGCCAAGGATGAGCGCTGCGAATGTGCCGCCGATGGCCAGAAACATCGACATGGCAAAGCTTTCGCGAAAGCTCTCGACCGTGAAGACCTTGGCGATCCACTTCAGCGAAAAGCCCTGTGGCGGAAAGGCCAGCGTATCGCCCGCCGAAAACGAGGCAGCTACGATGATGAGGAACGGGCCGATCAGAAAGCCGATGACGATCGCCAGCGTGAGCGGAATGAAGAGGTGCCGGGTCATTTCTTGTTCCTTGCCGTGGCGATGCGCTTGAGCAGGATATTGGCCGCAAAGCTCATGACGATCAGAATAAAGGCGATGACGCTGGCGGCAACGAAATTGTTGGAGACCGTGACCTGCTGGTAGAGCAGCGTTTCCAGCATCAGCACCTTGGAGCCGCCGAGAATGGCGGGCGTGATATAGGCCGTCAGCGAGCCGGTGAAGACGAGTGTGCCGCCGACGACAAGACCTTCCTTGGTCAGCGGCAGAATGACCTTCCAGAACACCTGCAACCAGTTGGCACCGAGAACGCGGGATGCGGCGATGACGTCTTTCGGCATGTTTTCCAGCGCGCTGATGAGGGAGATGATCATCAGCGGAAGGAAGAGTTGCAGCAGACCGATGAAGACGGCGGTTTCGGAAAACAGAATACGGATCGGCGCATCGGTGAGGCCCACCAACTTCAGCAACTCGTTGACCATGCCGGTGCGACCGAGAATGACGATCCAGGCATAGGTACGGGCCACCGGCGAGATCATCAGCGGCAGGATGATGAGGTTGATCATGTGGCCTTTGGAGTTGGCCGGCAGATTGACGATGGCGAAAGCCGCCGCATAACCGATGATGGCCGAAACCACGGTGACGATGGCCCCGAGCTTGAGCGTCCGCAGGAAGACGGCCCGGTTCAGCGGATCGAAAAAGAAATCCACATAGGCCTGAAAGGTCCAGCCATCGGCGGTGCGAAACCCTTCCGACAGCAGAATGAACACGGGCACAAGAAACACCGCCGCCGCAAAGATCGCGGCGGGCAAGGCAAGCGCCAAGGCTTCAGCCCGGTTTTGAAACATGGAGTCTTCTCCGGTGTTGAATTGTCTCCGCCTGCGTACAGATGGAGGGTTTTGTTATTGAGCGTCGGTGGGTGCCAGCCCCCCTCTGCCCTGCCGGGCATCTCCCCCACGGGTGGGGAGATTGGCTGGGCGCGCCGTCACAGTTCAACCGCGACGCTCACTGGAAGAGGAAGGGTTGCCCCGGGTCGATCTCCCCCCTTGTGGGGGAGATGTCCGGCAGGACAGAGGGGGGTGACGTGCGCCAGCACGTAGCCCTCACACCTATCAACCGTCCTTACTGACCAACCTTCGCATTCCACTCAGACAACCACTTGTCGCGGTTATCCAGCGTCGCAGCAGAAGGAATAAGCTGGAGGCTTTTCGCCGTCTCATCGCCATATGTGATGTTGTTGGCGACTTCATCGGAGACCTTCACCTCCTTGTTGGTCGGGCTATCCACCAGCTTTTCAGCCAGCGCCTTCTGCACATCCGTCGAAAGCCAGAAGTCCATGAACTGAAGCGCCAAGTCCTCGTTCTTGCCGTTCTTAGGTACGATGAGAACATTCATGCCGCCCGTCTGGCCTTCCTTCGGCGTTGCCCATGCCAGCGGCAGGTCGAGCTTGGTGAAAGGAGCCCAGGAGAAGCGACCGATGGGGGCTGCCCAGATTTCTTCCTGCTGCATCAGCTGCACCAGCTGAGAAGACTTCACGTAGAAAGTGACGATCTCGTCCTTCTTTTCACCGACAGCCTCAATGGCACCGGAAAGGTCAGGCGTGTCCTTGCCGATGGCCTTGCCCAGCATGTAGAGCGCGGGCGGGCCCTGATTGGTGGTAACATTCGGGAAGGCAACGTGATCGACAATGCCATCCTTCAAGAGATCGGCCCAGCTGTCGATCTTCATCTTGTCGGTGCGGTAGACAATGGAGGTGGCGTAGAAGTTGACGCCCACGCTCATGCCATCGCCATTCGGGTCCTTGGCGATGTCGTAGAGCTTGCCGACATTCGGCACCTTGGAGGTATCGATCTTCTGGACGAGGTCCTTGCGGGCAGCAGACAGTGCATCGGCCATGGAAACGATGGCGAGATCGATGACCGGGCTTGCCTTGTTGGCTTCCATCTTGGCCAGACGCTCGACGCTGTTGCCGGTTTCCACCACCAGCTTGCAGCCGCATTTGGCTTCGAACGGCGTGTAGACCAGTTCCTTGAATTCGTCCTGCGCGAAGGCATAGACGGAAATCGTCAGCGTCTTGTCCTGCGCCTGCGCGGCACCCATGGACAGCATCAACGCCGTACCAGATGCCAGAATGATCTTCTTCATGATGTGAGTTCTCCTGCTGTCGAGGTTTTGTTTGCTATTTGCTTCTTCTTATTTGGCCCGGAAGAATGGCGTATGACCATTTCCATTGCAACTTTCGATATATCCGCCACGACACCGCCCGTTGCAGTTCGGTCCGCCGGGTTCTCCGCATCGATTGCGCGCACCAGCGCGGTGACAGCCAGATCGGCAATCCGCACCATGTCCATGCGAATGGTCGTCAGCGCCGGGGTGACGACAGGTGCCCAGATGAGGTCATCGAAACCGGTGACGCTGGCCTGCTCGGGCACAGTGATACCATCGCGCTGCAATTCGGTGAGAACGCGAAGCGCATGAAGATCGGAGACGGCGGCAAAAGCCGTAAAGCCCTGCGCCACCTTGGCTGCAACGCCCAAGGGGCACCCTGCCCCATCCTGCTTTTCCAGAGAGGCGATCCACAGCGTTTCGGTTTCAGCACTGCCGGAAAGGCCGGAGCGGATGCCGCCGACGCGGTCGTTCTGCACGTTGGAGTCAGGATTGTTGCCGATAATGACCACTTTGCGGTGGCCAAGTTCCGCAAGATGACGACCGATCTGGACGCCGCCCTCCCAATGATCGGCAGCAACCGTGTTGCCGGGTGTGGAAGGGGAATCGATGACGGCGACCGGGCAATCGACATTGCCGATGCGCGTGCCACGGCGCGGCACCACCACCATGCCTTCGACGCCGCGTTCGATCAGCCGGTTGATGGCGTCCGTCTGCTTGGCGACATCGCCATGGGAGTCGGCAATCAGCACGCCGTAACCGGCTTTGTCAGCGGCTTTTTCGATGGCCTGCGCGATCTGCGGGAACAGAGGATTGGCGATATCCGGCAGTACGAGACCCAGCACGCCGCTTTTGCCGGTACGCAACGCACGACCGGCCACGCTTGGCACATAGCCCAGCTCATCGGCCTTGAGACGGATTTTCTCGGAAAGCTCTGCGGAAACGCGGCCCTTGCCGGACAGTGCATTGGACACGGTTGCCGCCGACACACCCAGTGCCGTAGCAATCGCCGTCAAATTTGCACCCGCACGACCCGAGGTCATGGCCTGCCCACCCGCATGATTAAACGTTTAATCAGCGTAAGGCCAATGCTCGTTTTTGTCGAGTCGGGGATGGCTGGATTTTTGTGCGAAAACTCTAAGTGCCGAAAACAAGGGCGAAATTATCGCCCGGTTTCATCTCGAAACGCTTCAACCTCGGCCAGAAGCCACTGCTTGAACAGCACCACGGGCGCATGGTTGATGCGCGAAAGCGGCGCGACCGCATAATAGGAACTAGGGCTTTTAACATGATGATCGAAGGCGGCAACCAGCTGTCCGGCCTTCAATTCGATGTCGATCAGAAACAGCGGCATCAACGCCACGCCCAAACCTGCGATGCAACCCTGCGCCACGCTGGAGAATTGCTCGAACCGCATGGCGGGTGCGTTTTGTGCGCCAAGCCCAAGGCTCTGAAACCAGTGGTCCCACGCACCGGGTCTGGATGCCATATGCAGCAGCGGCAGGGTGGAAATGTCCTGCGCCTTGGCGATGGGATGCGCCGCCAGAAAGGATGGGCTGCACACCGGTGCCACCATCTCATCCATCAGAAACGTGCTTTCCGCCGCGGGCCAATCCGGCTGGCCGATATGGATGGCCATATCGAGGCCTTCCTTTTCGAAATCGAACTGGCCGATGCGGGTGGCGAAATTGAGCGTGATTTCCGGGTGGGCGGCCACGAATTTGGGAATGCGAGGCAACAGCCAGCGGGTGCCGAAGGTGGGCAACATGGCAAGGTTCAGCGTGTTGCCATGCGTTTTGGTCATAATATGAAGAGACGCGGAGCGGATATCGCCCAGCGCCGTGCCGATGGCCTTGGCATAGGTCTGGCCCTCTGCCGTCAGTGAGACACCACGAGCGCCGCGCTCAAACAGCCGCACGCCAAGCTGTTCTTCCAGCGACAGAACCTGCCGGCTGATCGCCCCTTGCGTCAGCGAAAGCTCGTCAGCGGCCAGCGAAAAACTGCCCAGGCGCGCCACGGAATCGAAGGCAGCGAGAGCGCTGGTGGAGGGCAGAAGTTTGCGGCTGAGCGAGGTCATCGCGCATTCCTATCTGTAATAGCAAAATGAGTAAACATGGCTTGCCGCGATGCCGCCAAATGCCAATAATCACACCAGCAATTTTGGAGATTTACCGTGAGCGAACGCACAGCATTCAATTGGCAGGACCCGTTTCTTCTCGAGGACCAACTGACCGAAGACGAGCGGATGATCCGCGATACGGCAGCGGCCTTTGCCCAATCGGAGCTTCTGCCACGCATCAACGAAGCCTATCTCTCGGAAACATCTGAGCCCGAGTTGTTCCGCCTGATGGGCCAGACCGGCCTTCTGGGTGTGACGCTTCCTGAAAAATACGGTGCTGCCGAAGCCAGTTACGTTGCCTATGGTCTCGTTGCCCGCGAAGTCGAGCGCATCGACAGCGGCTATCGCTCGATGATGAGCGTGCAGTCCTCGCTCGTCATCTATCCGATCTTTGCCTACGGCTCCGAAGAGCAGAAAGACAAGTATCTGCCGGGTCTCGTCTCCGGCGAGTTGATCGGCTGCTTTGGCCTGACAGAACCGGATGCCGGTTCAGACCCGAACGGCATGAAGACGCGCGCCGAAAAGATTGCAGGCGGATATCGCCTGCGCGGCTCCAAGATGTGGATTTCCAATTCGCCGATTGCAGACGTCTTCGTCGTCTGGGCAAAATCCGAAGCGCATGACAACCAGATCCGCGGCTTCGTGCTGGAAAAGGGCATGAAGGGCCTGTCTGCACCGAAGATCGGCGGCAAGCTGTCGCTGCGTGCCTCCATTACCGGCGAAATCGTTATGGACGGCGTCGAAGTCGGCGAAGTCGCGCTGCTGCCCAACGTCTCCGGCCTCAAGGGTCCGTTTGGTTGCCTCAATCGCGCCCGCTACGGCATTTCCTGGGGCGTGCTGGGTGCCGCTGAAGATTGCTGGTTCCGCGCCCACCAATATGGCATGGACCGCAAGCAGTTCGGCAAGCCGCTGGCCGGCATGCAGCTTTACCAGAAGAAGCTGGCCGATATGCAGACGGAAATCACGCTCGGCCTTCAGGCGTCGCTCCGCGTCGGTCGCCTGTTCGATGAACACCGCATGGCCCCGGAAATGATCTCCATCGTCAAGCGCAACAATTGCGGCAAGGCGCTGGATATCGCCCGTCAGGCCCGCGACATGCACGGCGGCAACGGCATTCAGATCGAATACCACGTTATGCGCCACGCGCAGAACTTGGAAACGGTCAATACCTACGAGGGCACGCACGACGTACATGCGCTGATCCTTGGCCGCGCCCAGACCGGCATTCAGGCATTTTTCTGAGACTGATCAACCTAGACAACCGGCGGCCATGCGTCGCCGGTTTTGCTGCGATGCGAAATAAATAATACTTTTTAATGGGCTGACCGGTTGAAACCGCCGCCGCGCGAATTAATATAGAGATGTCATCATCGTCTCTGGCAAAGTCATTTGCCTTATCCGGTATCGCTGCCCTCGATTGTCCCGCCCGGACGACATGTCATGCAGCACCGGTAAATTCCGAGACCTCAGTTAAACGCCAAGCATCGGCACCGTGCCGGTCGGTAAAGTCACGAAGGTATTTCACATGCACAGCTATCCCGACGTCAAGCTCCTCATCAACGGCGAATGGCGCGATGCCTTGTCCGGCAAGACCATTGCCGTATCCGATCCGGCAACCGACGAAATCCTCGGCCAGATTGCCCATGCGGAAAAGGCTGATCTCGATCTGGCACTCGATGCTGCCGACAAAAGCTTCAAGGTCTGGCGCGAAACATCCGCCTATGAGCGTTCCAAGATCATGCGCAAGGCCGCTGACCTGCTGCGTGAGCGCAAGGACACGATTGCCTGGCTGATGACCCGCGAACAGGGCAAGCCGCTGGCGCAGTCTGCCATGGAAGTCATGGGCGCTGCCGACACCATCGACTGGTTTGCCGAAGAGGCACGCCGAACCTACGGCCAGGTCATTCCGGCCCGCGCAACCGGCGTCTCGCAGCTGGCCATCAAGGTTCCGGTCGGTCCCGTTGCGGCGTTCACGCCCTGGAATTTCCCGATCAACCAGATCGTGCGCAAGCTCTCCGCAGCGCTGGCCGCCGGTTGCTCGATCATCGTCAAGGCACCTGAAGAAACACCGGCATCGCCTGCCGAACTCATCCGTGCCTTCGTGGATGCAGGCGTTCCCGCTGGCGTCGTTAACCTCGTCTACGGCGTGCCTTCGGAAATTTCCGAATATCTCATCCCGCATCCGGTCATCCGCAAGATTTCCTTCACCGGCTCCACACCGATCGGCAAGCATCTCGCTGCCCTTGCTGGCAAGCACATGAAGCGCGCCACGATGGAACTCGGCGGCCACGCGCCTGTGATGATTTTCGATGATGCCAACGTCGAAAAGGCCGTTGAAATCATGGCCATGTCGAAGTTCCGCAATGCCGGTCAGGTCTGCGTCGCACCGACACGTTTCCTCGTTCAGGAAGGCGTTGCCAGCCAGTTCCTCGATGGCTTCGTCAAAGCCGCCGAGGCCGTCAAGGTCGGCAACGGTCTGGAAGATGGCGTCACGATGGGCCCGCTCGCCAATGAGCGCCGCATTCCCGCGATGGAAGCGCTCATTCAGGATGCCGTTTCCAACGGCGCGGAACTGAAGACCGGCGGCAAGCGCATCGGCAACAAGGGCAACTTCTTCGAGCCAACCGTGCTGGCCAACGTTCCGACATCTGCCAAGATCATGAACGACGAGCCCTTCGGCCCCGTTGCCATCGTCAACACGTTCAAGTCCTTCGATGATGCGATCTCGGAAGCAAACCGCCTGCCCTTCGGCCTCGCATCCTTCGCCTTCACCGGCTCGGTCAAGACCGCCCATGAGCTTGGTCGTCAGGTCGAGGCTGGCATGCTGACCATCAACCACAACGGCCTTGCCTTGCCGGAAGTGCCCTTCGGCGGCATCAAGGATTCCGGCTACGGCACGGAAGGTGGCTCGGAAGCCGTTGGCGCCTATCTGGAAACACGCTTCGTCAGCCAGATGAACTGATTTTCGGCTGATTTGAGCTGAAGTTTTAAAGCCCGGCGTTTTGCGACGCCGGGCTTTTCATTTGCAAAAATCAGCGACTTTCGCTAAACGAACAAAGAGTGAACGATGAGGCTAATGAATGGCAGAGACAAGCGATACGGCAGCGCCCGCGCTGAAGGAAATCTTCAACCGCGCCCGCCTGCAATCCATCGCCGCTGAAACAAAAGCCGTTTATCCACGCTTTGATGAACAGGCGTTTCTGGCACTGGCGGAAACCAACCTCGATACACTCGGCATCATGCAGCGCATGCGCCAGGTTGCAACCAGCCTTCATACCACCCTACCCGGCGATTACGCCCGCAATCTCGAAATCCTCACCGCATTGGCACCGCGCATCAACCACGGCTTTGCCTCGATTTCCCTGTCGGAATATGTTGCACTCTACGGTTTGGAGCATTTCGATGCCTCCATGGAAGCGCTCAAATTTTTCACGCGCTTCGGCTCATCGGAATTCGCAATCCGTCACTTCATCCTCGCCGATATGCCCCGTGCGCTGGCGACGATGGAGGAATGGTCGCGAGATGAAAACGAACATGTGCGGCGATTGGCCAGCGAAGGTTCCCGCCCGCGTTTGCCTTGGTCGTTCCAGATCAAGGCACTGATCGATAACCCCTCGCCGGTCGCGACCATTCTTGAAAACCTGAAAAGCGACGATGCGCTATACGTGCGCAAATCCGTGGCCAACCATCTGAACGATATCACCAAGGACAATCCGCAATGGGTTCTTGAGCGTATCGCGACTTGGCCGAAGGAGAACAAGCACACCGCATGGATCATCCGGCAGGCTCTGCGCACTTTGGTGAAGAAGGGCGATGCCTCGGCACTGGCGCATCTTGGGGCACATGAGAAAGCGGATATTGCGATAGAGGTGTTCAACGTTTCACCGGACGCTTTGCCGCTGGGCGGCAATGTGCGGATTTTGGCATCGCTTCGCTCGACATCGGACAAGCCCCAAAAGCTGGTGATCGACTACGCCGTCCACTACGTGAAAAAGGGCGGCGGTACCTCGCCCAAGATTTTCAAATGGAAGGAACTGAGCCTTCAACCGGGTGAAGGCTGCACGCTGTCCATCAGCCGCGCCATCCGCGATTTCACCACCCGCAAACACTATCCCGGCCTGCATCTGATACAGCTGATGGTGAATGGCGAAGCGCTGGCCGAGACGGCGTTCGAACTCAGCGTTAACCCGCCGGGAAAATCTTCGCCCTGCGAATGACGATATGGCCGCGGTCACCGGCCTCGACTGCGGTTTCCGGGGGAACGTCGAATTCCAGAAGGTCGCCCTCTGTCGTCGAAGCAATCACCCGGCGGTCGCCTGCGCGGTCCAGCACGCGAGTTACCTGGGCCGGAATGCCATCATGCAGGTCTTCCCATTCCAGATCATTGGGACGGGCATAAATATCGACAGGGCCATCGGCCTTGCTGTAGGCGAAGGGAACTTCGGCTGAGCCGACGAAAACCTTACCCGCGCGGGCCGTGCCGGAAATGCGGTTGGCATCGCCCAGAAAGCGCATGACGAAGGAGGAGTTGGGCTGGCGGCAGACCTCTTTCGGGGTGCCTTGCTGCACGATCTCACCCTGATTGAGAATGACGACGCGATCGGCAAGATCGAGCGCTTCTTCCTGATCATGTGTTACGAAAATGGTGGTGATGCCGAGTTCGGTGTGGATTTCGCGCAGCCAGCGACGCAGATCGCGGCGGACATTGGCGTCCAGCGCGCCGAAGGGCTCATCCAGCAGCAGAACCTTGGGATCGACCGAGAGCGCACGGGCAAGCGCCACACGCTGGCGCTGGCCGCCGGAGATTTGCGCAGGGAAACGTTCGCCGAGACCATCCAGCTTCACCAGCCGCAGCAATTCATCCACGCGCGCATCGATGGCAGCCCTGTCACGCTTGACCCTGGAAACCTTCATGCCGAAGGCGATGTTTTCGTGCAGCGTCATATGCGGGAAGAGCGCATAATGCTGGAACACGAAGCCGACGCCACGATCACGCACCGGAATATTGGTGGCGTCCTCATCTCCGAAATAAATCTGGCCGCCATCGGTATATTCAAGACCTGCGACCATGCGCAGGATCGTCGTTTTGCCGGAACCGGACGGGCCGAGAAGCGCCAGCAGCTCACCGCTTTCGATATCGAGCGACACATCCCGCACGGCACGAAAGGTTTCGAAGGTTTTCACCACATTTTGGAGGCGGATTTTCATGCAGTTGTCTCCGAAATGGCAGCGGTTTTCTTGGCGCCACGCCCTGCCCCGCGCTTTTCCAGCGCGACCTTGGCAATGATGGTGACGACGGCGAGAGCCGCGAGAATGGATGCCGAGGCGAAGGCGCCAGCGGCCTGATAATCGTGATAGAGCAGCTCGATATGCAGTGGCAGCGTGTTGGTCTGGCCACGAATGTTGCCGGAGACCACCGAGACCGCGCCGAACTCCCCCATGACGCGGGCGTTGCACAGAACCACGCCATAGAGCAGCGCCCATTTTATATTGGGCAGCGTGACCGAAAAGAACGTGCGCCAGCCCGATGCGCCGAGCGAGGTCGCGGCCTCCTCAAGATCACGCCCTTGCGCCTGCATCAGCGGTATCAACTCACGCGCAACGAAGGGGGCCGTCACGAACATGGATGCCAGCACGATGCCCGGAAGGGCGAACAGAACCTTGATATTGTGACCATCAAAGAAGGGGCCGAGCAGCCCCTGTAAGCCATAGACGAAGAGATAGGCCACACCCGCAACAATGGGCGAGATGGAGAACGGTATTTCGATGATGACGAGCAGAAACCGCCTGCCCCAGAAATCGAACTTGGTGATGGACCAAGCCGCAGCGATACCGAATGCGGTATTGATCGGTACCGCAATCAATGCCGTGATAACCGTGAGCATAATGGCATGGCGGGTATCAGGGTGGCCAATGGTGGCGGTGAAAACCTTGACGCCTTGCGAGAAGGCCTCGACCCCGATAATGAGCAAGGGCGCGACGACGAGAAGCGCGCCTGTTATCAGAACGAAGGCAATCAGCGAACGGCGCACAAGAGGTGCGTCACCCACACGGGGCGGCTTGCGGCGGGCGGAATGAGCACTCATCGGCTAGCTCCTCACCGTGTAGCGCAGGGCGCGCGTTTGCAGAAAATTGGTAACGGCGAGCATAACGAAAGCCGTGATCAGCAGCACGGAAGCGATGGCGGCAGCGGCCTGATAATCATATTCCTCCAGCCGGATGAAGACGAGAAGTGAGGTGATCTCGGTCGAAAACGGCTGATTGCCTGCGATGAAGATGATTGCGCCAAACTCGCCAAGGCTGCGGGCAAAGGAGAGCGACAGGCCCGCGAGAATGGCAGGCGTCAGCAGCGGCAGAATGACCTTGCGGAAAATCTCGAAATCAGAGCCACCCAGAGACTGCGCCGCCTCTTCCAAGGCCGGGTCCAAATCCTCCAGCACCGGCTGCACCGTGCGCACGATGAAAGGCAGGCTGGTAAAGGCCATGGCGATGATGATGCCGAGCGGCGTATAGGCGACCTTGATACCGGCATGGGCAAGGATCGAGCCGAACCAGCCATTGCCAGCGAAAAGTGCTGTCAGCGCAATACCGGCAACGGCCGTGGGAAGCGCGAAGGGGAGATCGACAATGGCATCGACCAGACGCCAGCCGGGAAAACGGTAGCGGGTCAGCACCCATGCGAGTGCTAAGCCGAAGACAACGTTGAACAGTGTGGCCGCAAGGGCGCAGAGCACGGTGACGCGATAACTGGCGACGGCGCGAGGCGACGAGATGATGGCCCAATATTCGGCGGGACCAAGGCTCGCCGCCTTAAAAACAAGGGCCGCCAGCGGCAGCACGACGATGATGCCGACATACAGCAGGGTAACGCCAAGGGACAATCGCAGCCCCGGCAAAACATTGCGTCTCAAACCCGTCCCCCATCATGCAAGAGAGACCCGGCGGGAGGCCCGCCGGGTCTTGGCATTTCTTCTATCGAGTGATTAACGATTGCCGTAAAGCGTATCAAGCACGGCACCGGAAGCGAAGTGTTCTTTCTGGATTTTGTCCCAGCCGCCGAACACGTCTTTGACATTGACGAGGCGTATCTGCGGGAACTGGTCCTTGAACTCGGCGGCGACCTTTTCATTGTGGACGCGGTGGCCGAACTGCGCAGCAATGCGCTGACCTTCTTCGGTGTAGAGGAAATCGAGATAGGTCTTAGCCAGCTCACGCGACCCGCGCTTATCGACAACCTTGTCCACGACGGCGACCGGGAATTCCGCAAGAAGGCTGACCGAGGGAACGACGCTTTCGACCTTGTCCTTGCCGTATTGCTTGGCAATGCCGCGTGTCTCGGCTTCAAACGTAATCAGAACGTCGCCCACTTCACGCTCGACGAAAGTCGTCGTCGCGGCACGGCCTCCGGTGTCAAAGACGGGCGTGTTGGCGAAGATTTTCTTGATGAAGTCCTGAACCTTGGCGTCATCGCCGTTGAACTTTTCCTTCGCGTAGGCGGTGGCAGCCAGATAGGTGTAGCGCGCATTGCCTGATGTTTTCGGGTTCGGGAAGACCAGCTTCACGTCGTCACGCACCAGATCGTCCCAGTCCTTGATATTCTTGGGGTTGCCGGCGCGCACGAGGAAGGATGGGAAGGAATAGAAGGGTGACGCGTCATTGGCGAAATTCTTCTGCCAATCGGCGGAAACGAAGCCCTGCTTGACCAGAAAATCAATGTCGGTGACCTGGTTGAAGGTCACGACATCGGCCTCCAGACCTTCCACGATGGCGCGCGCCTGTTTGGACGTGCCCGCATGCGACTGGTCGATGGTCACGCCCGGATGCGCCTTGGTGAAGGCTTCGTTTTCGGCGGCAAACACCTCACGCGCCACGTCATAGGACGCGTTGAGAAGCGTCTTCGGCTCCTGCGCAAAGGCAGAGTTCGACAGAAGCGCTGCGACAGCAGCACCGATAAGCATGATCCGTTTCATGAAAGTCCCCACAGCACCAAATTCTACTGGCAAGATACGGAAGTGGGCTGGTTACCGCGAGGAACGAGACTCTCCATCCCAAGTCAAACTTAGAATTTTTTGCTTCTCCGTCACTTTTAACAAAACGGATGTTGCGCGGTTCAAGACGTCAGAACCGGTGATCTGGAAAAAGCGGGGGGGTGCTGGAAGCGAAATATCGGTCGATCTGCTTCTCCTCCACCTGCGCCAGAGTGTCCGGGTTCCATTTGGGATTACGATCCTTGTCGATCAACGCCGCACGCACGCCCTCGTAGAAGTCGGGATTGCGCAGCACCTCACAGCCCGCCGCAAACTCCCGCTCAAGGCATTCCACGAGACCCGAGCTGCCTCGACCCAAATGCAAGAGCCGCAGCGTCAATTTGAGGCTTGTCGGAGATCGCAATTGCAGCGTGGCGAGTGTGTCCTTGGCGAAAGCATCGTCCATCTCGGAAAGAGCCTGAAATATCTCCTCGATTGAATCGAAGGCGAAAGCTGCATCGATCGTATGGCGATTGGCGGCAATGATGCCGGTAATCTCGGGCCTGCTTGAGAAGCTTTCGATGACAGCGCCTATGTCAGCCGCGAATGATACCTCGGCCAGAGCATTCACCAAATCGTCCAAGCGCGCGGATGCGATGTGATAATCCGCAAGACCGGCATAAATCGCGTCCGCCGCACCGATTTCCTTGCCCGTCAGGCCCAGCCATGTTCCGGTCTCGCCCGGTGCCTTCGGCAGCAACCACGTCGCGCCGACATCCGGGAAATAGCCAATCGCGGTTTCCGGCATAGCAAGCCGGGTGCGTTCCGTTACGATACGATATCGGCCATGGGCGGAAACGCCAACGCCGCCGCCCATGACGATGCCATCCATCAGCGCGACATAGGGCTTTGGATAATGGGAGATCGTGTAGTTCAGCGGGAATTCCTTGCGCCAGAAACGGGTACGATCCGTCTCGCTCGCGCTCTTCGCTTCGTAAATCTGGCGGACATCGCCGCCCGCGCAGAGGCCACGGTCGCCTTCACCGGAAAGAATGACGCAGGTGATGTCGGGATCGCGCGCAAAGGCATCCAGCCCTGCCTTCATACCCGCTACCATTGCTTCATTGAGGCTGTTGATGGCACGTGGCCGATTGAGGCGTATCAGCCCGGCGCTGCCCTTCTTCTCGATGATGATCTCATCTGTCGCGACGTCCCTCTGCATTATGCCTCCTCCACACATTGCATTTGCACACAGTGTGAGGCTCCCGACAGCATCACGCAACATTTATCGCGCCGTTGTGAAACAAGCAGATTGTTTGAACGTTGATATCGCTCAGGAAACAACAACCATAGCGTTCTTGCAGCGCAGCAATTTCACTTGACGCGACGCCGAATCATGGCATGTAATTACATCGTAAAATACCGGCGCCAATTCCTGTCCAGCGTTCCAGCCGGACCACACAGACGGCCCTTTGCGGGCGATGACGTAGTAACGGGAGATCAATATGCAGGTTTCAGCAGACGATTGGATTAGTAAGCGCGCATACACCCTATGGGAGAGTGAAGGCCATCCGCATGGTCGCGATTCAGACCATTGGGAACAGGCAAAACACGAATATTCTCTGCTTCAGAGTTCCAAGGCCACCAAGCCGAACCACCGGAAGAAAGCAGATGTGCAGGCTGCCGTTGCCTTGGAAGAGGCGGCAAAGAGCAAACCAAAAGCGCGCAAAAGCGCCGCAAAGTAAGTCTCCTCCCAAGCAGCTTGCGAACAAAGACAGACAGAAAAAAGCCCCGGAAAACGGGGCTTTTCTTCGTTATAGCTAGGCTTTGTTCCACACTTAGAATGTCAGCGCGCGGTCGCCCTTTTCATCCTTGATCCGGCTTGGCAGGCCGATGCGGTTGAGGATGTTGAGGAATGGCTGTGGCGGCAGTTCTTCCACATTGGCCATCTGCTTCACATCCCATTCGCCCGTCGCAATCAGCATGGCTGCGGCAACTGGCGGAACCCCTGCTGTGTAGGAAATGCCCTGAGAGCCGACTTCTTCGTAAGCTTCCTTGTGGTCAGCCACGTTATAGATGAAGACTTCAGTTTCCTTGCCGTCCTTGATGCCCTTGACGACATCGCCGATGCAGGTTTTGCCGACATAATCGGGCGCCAGCGAAGACGGATCGGGCAGAACGGCCTTGACCACCTTCAACGGCACGACTTCCAGACCTTCGGCGGTTTTAACAGGCTTTTCGGAGAGAAGACCGAGGTTCTTCAACACGTTGAACACGTTGATGTAGTGGTCACCAAAGCCCATCCAGAAACGCACGTCTGCGCCGTCCATGTTCTTGGAGAGCGAATGCACTTCGTCGTGGCCCGTCATATAGGCCTTCTGCTTGCCGACGACAGGCAGGTCGAATTCCTGACCGACTTCGAACATCTGGTTCGTCTGCCACTGGTTGTTCTGCCAGGAATAGACGACGCCGGTAAATTCGCGGAAGTTGATTTCCGGGTCGAAATTGGTCGAGAACCAGCGGCCATGGCTGCCGGCATTGATATCGACGATGTCGACCGAGGTGACCTTGTCGAAATACTCATCCTTGGCCAGACGCGCATAGGCGTTTACTACGCCCGGATCGAAGCCGACGCCGAGAATGGCGGTAACGCCTTTTTCCTTGCACTCGGCGGCGCGCTGCCACTCGTAGTTTCCGTACCACGGCGGATTTTCGCAAATCTTCTTTGGATCCTCATGGATAGCGGTATCCATATAGGCAACACCTGTGTCCATGCAGGCACGAAGAACGGACATGTTGACGAAGGCAGAACCGACATTGATGACGATCTGCACGCCGGTCTTCACGATCAAGGCTTTCGTCGCCTCGATATCCATCGCGTCAAGCGCATGGGCCTCAAGCTTTACATCTGTCTTGAGGCTCTTCTTTTCGCGTACGGACTCGACAATCTTGCGGCACTTATCAACTGTGCGTGACGCAATATGAATGTCTCCCAATACATCGCTGTTCTGGGCGCACTTATGCGCCACAACTTGTGCCACGCCACCGGCGCCGATGATGAGAACGTTCTTCTTCATTTCAGGTGATACCCCCTTTATCCCCGCAGGGATGAGCTTGGTTTGATGTTAAGACAGGCTCTGCTGGAAATCGGCAAAGTCGAATTCACGAACGGCACGGATAGTGCCGTCGAGTTCCTTGATGGCAATCGTCGGCATTTTGACGCCGTTGAACCAGTTTTTCTTGACCATGGTGTAACCGGCCGTGTCCTGGAAGGACACGCGGTCGCCCACCTTCAGTTCGTTCTCGAAGCGAAACTCGCCAAAAACGTCGCCTGCAAGGCAAGACTTGCCGCAGACCATATAGGGATGGTCGCCTTCGTTGGGAGAAACCTTGGCCGTTTCGCGGTAGATCAGAAGATCGAGCAAATGCGCTTCGATGGAGCTGTCGACAATGGCGAGATTCTTGCCGTTGAACAGCGTGTCGAGAACCGTAGTCTCCAACGTCGTGCTCTTGGTGATCGAGGCTTCGCCGGGCTCCAGATAGACCTGAACGCCGTATTTTTCCGAGAATTCCTTGAGACGATCACAGAACTGGTCAATCGGATAATTGTCACCGGTAAAGTGAATGCCGCCGCCAAGGCTGACCCATTCCGCGCGCGACAGCAGCGAGCCGAAACGCTCCTCGATTTGTCCCAGCATGCGGTCGAACAGTTCGAAATCGCCGTTTTCGCAATTGTTGTGGATCATGAAGCCGGAGATACGGTCCATGACCTTTTCGACTTTCGCCACATCCCACTCGCCCAGACGGCTGAAAGGACGGGCCGGATCGGCCAGATCAAAGGTGGACGAAGAGACCTGCGGATTGAGGCGCAGACCGCGCGTGATGCCCGACGCCTTATCTGCGAAGCGTTCCAGCTGGCCAATGGAATTGAAGATGATCTTGTCGGCGTTGGAGATGACCTCGTCGATCTCGTAATCGGCATAGGCCACGCTATAGGCATGGGTTTCGCCGCCGAACTTCTCGCGACCCAGCCGCACTTCGTAGAGCGAGGAAGATGTCGTGCCATCCATATATTGCGACATGAAATCGAACACCGACCAAGTGGCAAAGCACTTCAAGGCCAGCAGAGCCTTCGCGCCGGATTTCTCGCGCACATAGGCAATCTTTTCCATGTTGCGAAGAAGCTTGGTCTTGTCGATGAGATAGTATGGCGTCTGAAGCATTGGCGGATCACATGTTGATGGAAGTCAAAGACGGGTCTGATTGACGGGCCTTATATGATGCTTGTGACAGGAAAACAAACCCGCAGGACAGATTCTGCAACAGAGTTCTTTTTTCTACTCTCGCCGCAAAGATGCGGAACCAAACAAGGGCATGCACGTTTTGAAACTACGCGTGAGCCGTGGACACGGCGTTTTTGACATCACTTCAGAAAAGGAAACATCATGGCGACGGTTCGCAACGTGGAAGACAAAGTCCGTGAAACTCTCGAAGGCGGCGATGCAGCAGATGTTGCTGCGCAGCTCACACAGTTGCGCGAAGATCTCGCAAACCTTGCAGGCAGCGTAAAGGCTTTGGGCGTCGGTGTTTCTTCCGAAGTCAAGGCACGCGCAACCCGGGTTGCCGATGACGCACTGGCCGCTGGCGAAGAGACGGTCGATAACGTCCGCCACGAAATTCAGTCTCTCAACGACAATCTGACCTATCAGGTTCAGAAAAACCCTCTCCAGTCTCTCGGCATCGCAGTGGCCGCAGGTTTCCTTATCGCCCTCGTCACCCGGCGCTAAGGCAGCATCATGATTGAAGCGCTGCTGCTTTATCTCGGCGATACCCAGCGAGAAGGCCAACTCGTAACACGGCGCATAAAATCCAAGCTGCTGCTCTGGGTTTTGGCAGGCGTATTTTTTGCCATCGCTTTCATTGCCGCGATCATCGGTGGCTCGATCTATCTGGCGAAAGAAATCGGCGCCGGACCCGCGGCACTGGTCATTGCAGGCGTCGCATTTCTTCTGGGCGTCATCATGCTCGTTAGTCTGGCGATCATGCGCAGGCCTCGCGTTTATGCGACGAGGCCGGTTATGCCCTTGGCTCCGTTAGCGGCTGCACCATTGGCACTACAGGCCATGGCTGCCGGCGCACTCAGGGCGCGTCCCTACACGACATTGCTGAGCGCATTGGCCCTCGGCTATATCGCGACACGCACAACGGTTAAAAAGAAAAAGTAATCCGAGTATCTGGACAATCTGATAAGCCGCCTTTCGCCAAAGGCGGCTTTCCTTTTTTCATCTGCGATAATTTCCCGCTGCCCTTCTGCCGACAAAATGTTACGCAGGTTGCAACCATCTGTTTAACGGAGAGAATGTTGGATGCGGAAGAAAGTCCTTGTTGTCGGCGGTGCCGGATATATCGGTTCCCACACATGCCTGTTGCTCGCCGAGCGTGGATATGAGCCAGTCGTTTTCGACAATCTTTCAAACGGGCATGAGGAATTCGTTCGCTGGGGACCCTTCGAACAGGGCGATATCAGGGACCGGGCGCGCCTCGATGAAGTCTTTGCGAAACACAAGCCGGAAGCCGTTCTGCATTTTGCAGCGCTGATCGAAGTCGGCGAATCCGTCAAAAACCCGGTGGCCTTTTACGATAACAATGTCACCGGCGCGCTGACCCTGTTGTCGGCCACGATGGATGCAGGCGTCAAGGCCTTCGTCTTTTCCTCCACCTGCGCAACCTATGGCCTGCCGGAACGCGTGCCACTGGACGAAACCCACCCTCAGGCACCCATCAACCCCTATGGCCGCACCAAATGGGTGGTCGAGCAGGCACTCAAGGATTACAGCATCTATAAGGGTCTGAAATCCGTCATGCTGCGCTATTTCAATGCGGCGGGAGCGGATTTTGAAGGCCGGATCGGCGAATGGCACAAGCCTGAAACCCATGCCATTCCGCTCGCCATCGAAGCGGCGCTTGGGCGTCGCGAAGGCTTCAAGGTGTTCGGTACGGATTACGACACGCGTGACGGCACATGCGTGCGCGATTACATCCACATCCTCGATCTGGCCGACGCCCACGTCCGCGCCGTGGATTACCTGCTGGCAGGTGGTGAGACGGTCGAACTCAATCTCGGCACTGGCACCGGAACGACAGTCAAGGAACTGCTCGACACGATCTCGGAAGTCTCCGGTCGTCCCTTCCCGGTGGAATATACCGACCGTCGCGAGGGCGACTCCACCACACTCGTCGCCAACAATGACAAGGCGCGGGAAGTGCTGGGCTGGGAGCCGCAATATACGCTGGAAGACATTATCCGCTCCGCATGGCGCTGGCATTCGTCTCGCAACGAGAGCATGTAACAACGCATACGCACAAAAAAACACCGGTCCTTTGGACCGGTGTTTCCGCTACAGGAACGCTCCCGTAGCTCCTCTCTCCCAGGAAACCTTATGGCTTCGGTGCTGTCGTCGTTGCACCATCGCTGGCTGGCGCAGGTGCTGCGGCGCCGTCAGCTGCCTTCTTATCCTTCATGGTAACGAATTCTGGCGCAGCCTTCAAGGATTCAGCTGTCTCCGTTGTCGTCAGGCGAACAGCGCCGCTCTGCGTGTCACGGGTCACCGTGATCTTGTCCATAGGAACTGCTACGTCCTTGGCACCGATGCCGAGGAAACCGCCAACGCCCACGACAGCTGCGACGATGCCGCCATTTTCTTCGAGAATGAGGTTCGTCACGCTACCGATGCTTTCATCGGCAGAGGTGTAAACGGCGTTGCCAATATAGTCATTGGCGCTGATCTGCGTTGCAGCCTGTTCCGTCAGGTAGCTGCCGCTGGCTGCTGGTGTAGCGGCGGTCGTTGCCGGTGCGGCAGGGGCGGCTGGTGTGGCGGGAGCAGCGGCGCCCGGTGCAGCAGGTGCTGGCTCGGCGGCTGTCTGTGCCATGGCGAGTGGTGCGAATGTCGTGGAACCCAAGAGAGCGGCAGTGACGATCGTGGTGAGTGTCTTGTTCATTTCGTACCTTCCTTATTGTCTTCGTTCGAAACCTGCTCACTACGGTTTGTCCGTTTCTGTGTGAGCCTGTTGGTTTGCAAACGACGGCAGGTCGGAATTAGTTCCGCCATTTTTTTAGGCAATCTAGCGCCCGATCAACAGCGAAAAATGACGTTTATTCGGGCATATAATGGGATTGCGAAGCTTCTCCGCTTCAGCCATTCTGCGCCCATCCTACCATGACTTGAGCAGCAGTCGAAACCAGCGAAACAATGCAGAACGATTTCATTTCCAGACTAAGACAACGCCTTGCTGGCTTTTTCCCGACTGCGCCGATAAGCGTCTATCTCGTTGTTATGACAACGGTAATCACGCTGCCGCTGATTATCTTCGTCGGCTATTTGATGTTAAAGCTTGAGGCAGATGAAAGAGGCGACCTTCAGCGCGAGGCGGTCGAAGATGCCCGCGCCGTCAGCCGCAACATCGATCGCCGTTTGCAGGAAATGGCAACCTCGCTCAATCTCCTCTCGCAGTTCCCGGAACTGGAAGATGGCGACCTCTCGGCTTTTCACAAGCGAGTGAGCGAGAGCCTTCAGAAGCAGGGGCTCTATGTCATCATCGCAACCGCCGACGGAAAACAGCGCCTGAACAGCCGCGTGCCTTTCGAGCAACCGCTGGGCAATGTGCCGCCTGATATCAAGCTTGCGGAAGTGATTGCCGGTGGGCGGACAGCCGTGTCCAATATTTTCTTCGGCAATACCAGCAAGGAATGGGTATTCAACGTCATGCGGCCCTTGCCGCGCGCGCTATCCGCTGCGGGCGACGCCCTGATCATGACCCAGAATGCCCGCGACCTGATGGGGCTGATCTCAACAGACGGGCTTCCACCCGGCTGGTCGATTGCCATATTGGATGCCGACAGCCACGTCGTCGCTTCCAGCGCGCCGGAAGAGATCGCAGCGGGCACCGCTTTCGGCCACAGCGACGCAACCGGGCTGATGCGATCCTTGAGCGGCAGCTTTGAAGATCAGAACGGCATTATCTATGCCTATTCCCAGCTTCCGGGCTGGTCGTGGAAAGCGGTGATCTGGGGACCCGCCGATAACAGCCAGTCAGCTTTGGTCAGCACATGGCGAAAAATGATGATCGGCAGCTTCGTGCTTGTCATCATTGCCATCGCCGGTGCCTATCTGGTTGGCCGGCAGCTGCGCGGCTCGATCCGTGAACTGGTGGATATGGCAAAACGCATTGGTGAAGGCGAGATCGTTGCGCCCATCGACACCAAAATTAAAGAGGCCAACCAGGTCGCCGTGGCGCTGTCCAACGCGTCTTTCGACCGCAGTCAGGCGGAAGACCGAACGCACCTCATTTTGCATGAGCTGGTTCACCGCTCCAAAAACCTGCTGACGCTGGTGCAGGCGATGATGCGCCAGCTTGCGCGTGAAAACACCACGGTGCCCGAATTCCAGAAGGAAGTAGACCACAGGCTTCGCGGCCTCGGCATGTCGATCAGCGCGTTATCAGAGGTGCAATGGCAGGGCCTGCCGATGCGCAAGCTGATCGAGACACATATGAATGTCTTCGGCACCGCCGTCGATCAGGTAAAACTCAGCGGTGAAGACTTCATGCTGTCGCCGGAAGCAGCGCAGAATTTCGGCCTCATCATTCATGAGCTAACCACCAACTCCATCAAATATGGTGCGCTGTCCAGAAAGACCGCGACCGTCGAATTGTCCTGGACACGGAAGGTCGAGGGCGATCACGACCAGTTGACCATCGACTGGAACGAGATCGGCGGCCCTGCTGCGGTTGCACCAACCCGCAGCGGCTTTGGCACGACGATCATCAAACGCCACGCTGAAAGTGCATTTTCCGCCAATATTTCAATGGATTACAGTGAGACCGGATTCCGCTGGACGCTGACCGCACCCATGCGCCATTTCCTGACGCAGAAAAATACAACGGTGCTGGAATAAAATTGAACCATGGCGGGAACCAACCGGTGCCGGTCACGTTGTTACAGCAAGCCAAGCCACTCCCCGTCCCCGCCTGAGGCTTGGCGATGCAGGTTTTGCCCCTGAAAACCTGCCACAGATAGCACGGCTCTACGGAGCCGTGCTTTTGTGTTTTAGGGCTATTTTCAAGCCAGAATACGAGTAGCCATATCATAGCAGCCGTGAACACACGGGCCTTTTCATTATGACGCGCGGCTATTGATTACGTGGGAAGGGGTGCCGGGAATTTCAGGAAATAGTCGATATTGTCAGCAGAGACATTATAGCTCGCCTCTCCGCACAAGGCCGCAGGCACGACCTTTTCCAGCACGACACTTCCGAAATGGCTTCGCTTGCCGCCATCGGCGGAAGCCGATTGTGCGGCTTCGCCACCCAACGGCTCCGTCCAGCGAACTTCGAAAAATTCGCCGTCCTTGCGACAAGCGAGCGTGATGGGAAGATGGCGCGAGAGATTGCCCCCATGGCTGACGGTATTCACCACCAGCTCGTGGAACGCCAGGCCCACATAGAGCGCGCCATTGGGGTTCAGCAAAAGGTTCTCGCCAACCATCCTTATAAGGTTGGGATATTCCGGGAGATAAAGGTCGGCCTGCTGCTTGAGGAGATCGAAAGTCTCCGCGCCGCGCCAGTCCGAATCGGTGATCAAATCCTGGGATTGCGCCAGCGCATGCAGGCGCCCTCGGAATTTGCGCAGGAAATCTTCCTTGGTGAAGCTGAAACGCGCCGTCTGGGCCGACAGGCTCTGAATGATCGCCAAAAGATTTTTGGAACGGTGACTGACCTCACGCAAAAGCGAGCGAAGCAATTGCTCACGACGCCGCTCGACGGTGATCTCTCTGATCGTGGTCTTGAGAACCCGCTGCCCGGACATGTTCACGGTGGAATAGACGTGAAACTGGAAGACGCGGTCCTTGCCCGCGCTGACTTCGAGCATGCCGCGGCTTCCCGCAGAGGTCAGGTCTTTCTTCAGTTCGGACAGACGGACCGCGAGGTCGTTGCCGAACATCGTCACATCGGTCGGGTCTTGCCCGGATTCCGTTGGCAGGCTCCATACGTCGGGCAGGTTGGCGATAAAGATATACTCCTTATCGCGGTCTTGCAGCATAACCGTCTCGTCAGAGTCCAGCAGTGCGAGCACGAGTGAATCGTGCAGATCGCCCTCATCCCGCTCCGCATTATGCCACGCCAGCCGATGCAATATTGTCTCCTAACGCGGAACGGCGATGATGGTCGCGATGCTTGAAAAAACATATCGACGTCAACGCCGGGTAAGAACCCGAGTTCCAAAATCTTTTTAAAATCAGTGCAAGTTATGCGGCGACGCGTGAACTTTCATTGAAGAAAAGAGCCTGACTTATGAGGGCCTTGACCATATCCGGGTTGAATGGCTTGGTGACGAGGAATGTCGGCTCTGGGCGCTCGCCGGTCAGCAGACGTTCCGGGAAAGCCGTGATGAAGATAACTGGCAGCGTCGTCATCTGAAGGATTTCCTTCATTGCTTCCAGACCGGAGCTTCCGTCTGCGAGCTGAATGTCGGCCAGGATCATCTTCGGCTGGGTGCGATGGAACAGCTCGAGCGCTTCCTTGTGCGTGCGGGCAATGCCGGTCACGTTGTGGCCGAGGTCGGTCACCATCTGCTCGATATCCATGGCGATCAGAGGCTCGTCCTCAATGATCATGATATCGGTTGCAACCTGACGGGCGATTTCGGAAGCGGCTTCATCGATCAGCTTGCTGACTTCGCCTTCCGGCACGCGCAGCACCTCTGCAACTTCTGCAAGGGTGAATTCTTCAACCGTTGTCAACAGGAACGCCTGGCGCGGCACGGCGGGAACAGCCGAAAGATTGGCGGAGGCGCGCTTTTCCCATCCGGTCAGGTTCTCATCATTCTTGATGTTGATGGTAACGGAACTAAAGATGGAGACAAACAATTGGTAAAGCGAAACGCGATCGCTGCTCGTCTGCGGAAAAATGCTGACATCTGCGATCAGTGCCTCAAGGCTGGCGGCAACATAAGCATCGCCAGTTGATTGTGAACCGCAAACGGCACGCGCAAACCTGCGGAGATAGGGCAGATGCGGAGCGATGCGTGTAGAAACTGACATGGAATTCTCCCCTGTTCATGCGGTTTGCAGCGCAAACCTGAACGAAAAAACGCGGCGTTTCAAAAAAAGTTCCGTTTGGCTGGAACTATTTTTTCTGCCACGCATTACTAGCGACGTCACCAAAGGAATACCGGAAATCATGAGCATGTTTCAATCGGACCAGGATCCATCTGACAAGGGAACACCGCCGACGGTTCCCGATTCGGGTCGCGCCGTAATCTCCCGAAAACTACGAGAATTGTATGATGCAGTTCAGGATGAGGGAATTCCAGACAAATTTCTCGATCTTCTTGAAAAGCTCGACGAAGCTGAAAACAACGCGAAAGCTTCGAGGGGATGATGGCAACAGATTCGAGCAAGAACGAATATAATTTCAAGCGCGAAATGCTGGCAGCCCTTCCAAATCTGCGCGCCTTTGCCATATCTCTCATCAGATCGCGTGACCGGGCCGATGACCTCGTACAGGATACGATCATGAAGGCATGGGCCAAGCAGGACAGCTATCAACCCGGCACCAATATGCGGGCATGGCTGGTGACGATCCTGCGCAACGAGTTCTACAGCCAGATCAGAAAATCAGGCCGTGAAGTGCAGGATACGGACGGCGCATACACGTCTCGCCTGTCCGTGCCGCCGGAACAGCATGGTTCCGTCGATCTCGCTGATTTCAAGACGGCGCTTGCCAAACTGCCCGAAGACCAGCGCGAAGCCATTCTTCTGATCGGCGCATCCGGTTTTGCCTATGAGGAAGCTGCGGAGATTTGCGGTTGCCCAGTGGGTACGATCAAGAGCCGTGTCAGCCGCGCCCGCCTTCGTTTGCAGGAACTGCTTGGCATTGAAGACGAGAACGAGTTTGGCCCGGATGCCCAGATGACGGCTGTTACCGCAGCGGCTGCGGTACGCTAAACGTCCAAAAGACATTAAAACGGCGTAGCTGCAGGGCTGCGCCGTTTTTTACATTCCGACATCCTTTACTGATTGCATGACAACGAAGGTCGATGTGTTGGCCACGCAGGGCAGGCTGGAAATTTTCTCTCCCAATACCTGTCTATATTTACGGATGTTTGTGGTGCGCACTTTCAGCAGGTAATCGAACGCCCCCGCAATCATGTGGCATTCCTCCACTTCCTTGATCTTGCGAACGGATGTGTTGAAATCTTCGAGCGCCTTTTCCCGCGTGTCGGACAGTTTGACTTCGGTAAAAGCAATATGCTCAAGCCCAAGCTTGGCCGGGTTGAGCATGGCGCGAAAGCCGAGAATGTAGCCCTCATCCACCAAACGCTTCAAACGTGTCTGGCACGGCGTCTTTGAAAGACCGACCTGCTTGGAGAGTTGCAGAATAGACATGCGCCCATCCTCGCTCATCGCTTCCAGTATCTTCAAATCGAAGTGATCCAGATCGCCTGTTTCTGATGGTTTCGCCATCCACTTTGCCTTTTATATCGCGCATTATAAGTCATTTTGTCCTGATATATCGCTAAAATAAGGCCATAGCAATTTCACCGGCAATGATATTCTGAGCGTTGAAAAAGAGCAACGAGAACGCGCGCTCGAAACAAATATCCAGGGGCCGGGCCGATGGCGGAACATGCAGCAATGATAAACACGACACAGACAGATGAACCCGGCAAGATTTTTGCGCAATTCGCGCCGCCGGTGCGACCGCAAAGCCCGCTTCGCCACGCCATTACCGCAGCCTATCGCCGTGCCGAGCCTGACTGCATCGCGCCCTTGCTGGAAGCTGCGAGTGTTTCGCCCGAACAGGCCGATACGATCCGCACCACGGCGCGTAAGCTGGTTCAGGCGCTGCGCTCCAAGGCGAAGGGCACCGGTGTCGAAGGTCTGGTGCAGGAATATTCCCTCTCCAGCCAAGAAGGCGTGGCGCTGATGTGCCTTGCCGAAGCGCTGCTGCGTATTCCCGACGCTGCCACCCGTGATGCGCTGATCCGCGACAAGATCGCCACCGGTGACTGGCGCTCGCATCTCGGTGGCGGTCGTTCGCTCTTCGTCAATGCCGCCACTTGGGGTCTGGTCATCACCGGCAAGCTGACCTCGACCGTCAACGACAAGAGCCTGTCGGCTGCGCTGACCAAGCTCATTTCCCGTGCCGGGGAGCCCGTTATCCGCCGTGGCGTGGATATGGCGATGCGGATGATGGGCGAACAATTCGTAACCGGCCAGACGATTGGCGAAGCCATCAGCCGCTCCAAGCCTTTGGAAGCGAAGGGCTTTCAATATTCATACGACATGCTGGGAGAAGCCGCGACGACGGCAAAGGATGCCGAGCGGTATTACCGCGATTATGAACAGGCGATCCATGCCATCGGCAAGGCCTCTGCCGGTCGCGGCGTCTATGGCGGCCCCGGCATTTCCATCAAGCTGTCTGCGCTGCACCCACGTTACGCCCGTGCGCAGGCACTGCGCGTGATGGATGAGCTTCTGCCGCGCGTGAAATCCCTGATGCTGCTGGCCAAGCGCTACGATATCGGCCTCAACATCGATGCCGAAGAAGCCGACCGGCTGGAGCTTTCTCTCGATCTGCTGGAAGCCATCGCTCTCGACCCGGAACTGGGTAACTGGCAGGGTCTCGGCTTTGTCGTGCAGGCCTATAGCCGCCGCTGCCCCTTCGTGCTGGACTACATCATCGATCTCGCCCGCCACTCCAACCGCCGTATCATGGTGCGTCTGGTCAAGGGCGCCTATTGGGATGCGGAAATCAAGCGCGCGCAGTTGGATGGGCTGGAAGACTTCCCTGTCTTCACCCGCAAGGTCCATACGGATGTGTCCTACATCGCGTGTGCGCGCAAACTTCTTGCCGCCCGCGATGTGATCTTCCCGCAATTTGCGACCCACAATGCGCAGTCGCTGGCGACGATCTATCATCTGGCTGGGCCTGATTTCAAAATCGGCGATTACGAATTCCAGTGCCTGCATGGCATGGGCGAACCGCTCTACAGCGAGGTTGTCGGCAGACAACACCTTGACCGCCCCTGCCGTTTCTACGCGCCAGTGGGAACACATGAAACGCTGCTTGCCTATCTCGTGCGTCGCCTTTTGGAAAACGGCGCGAACTCCTCCTTCGTCAACCGCATCGCCGACCCCAATGTCGCCATCGACTCCCTGCTGGAAGACCCGGTCGCGGTAGTCAAATCCATGGCGACACCGGGTGCGCAGCACGACAAGATTTCCAAGCCCGCCAACCTCTATGGCGCACGCGTGAACTCCTCCGGCCTCGATCTCGCCAATGAAGACACCCTCGCCTCACTCAGCGAAGCACTGTCCGCAAGCGCCGAGACCGAATGGAAAGCCGCATCTCCCACTGCCACCGGTTCCACGCGCCCTGTTCTCAACCCCGGCGACCTCGATGATATCGTCGGCTTTGTCACCGAACCGACCGAAGGCGATGTGACGAAAGCACTCGAAGCAGCCGCCGCATCCACATGGCCGCAGACCAGCGTGGAAGAGCGCGCGGCATGCCTCGAAAAGGCAGCCGATCTGATGCAGGCAAAGTTGCCGACACTGCTCGGTCTCATCATGCGCGAAGCCGGGAAGTCGGCGCCCAACGCCATTGCCGAAGTGCGCGAAGCCATCGATTTCCTGCGCTATTACGCCGCCGAGGCCCGCAACACCTTCGGCCCGCAGCAGCAGGCTCTTGGCCCGGTCGTCTGCATCAGCCCATGGAATTTCCCACTGGCAATCTTCATCGGGCAGGTGGCCGCAGCGTTGGTTGCCGGCAACCCGGTTCTGGCCAAGCCTGCCGAGGAAACACCGCTGATTGCCGCAGAAGGCATTCGGCTATTACATGAGGCTGGCGTCCCTGAAGATGCCGTGCAACTTCTGCCCGGCGATGGCAAAACCGGCGCGCTGCTGGTGGGTGCTCCGCAAACAGCAGGCGTGATGTTCACAGGCTCCACCGAGGTCGCCCGCCTCATCCAGAAACAGCTGACTGCACGCATATCGAGCGAAGGCCAGCCCATTCCGCTGATTGCCGAAACCGGTGGTCAGAACGCCATGATCGTGGATTCCTCGGCACTGGCAGAACAGGTCGTTGCCGATGTCATCGCGTCCGCTTTCGACAGCGCTGGTCAGCGCTGCTCCGCGTTGCGCGTTCTCTGCCTTCAGGACGACGTGGCTGAGCGGACGCTGACGATGCTGAAGGGCGCGCTGCATGAATTGCGCATCGGCAGAACGGATCGCCTATCGGTAGATGTCGGCCCGGTCATAACGCTGGAAGCCAAAGACAACATCGAAAAGCACATCGAATCCATGCGGGCGTCAGGCAACCGCATCGAGCAGATCGCGCTGGCCGGCGAGACGGACAAGGGAACCTTCGTGCCGCCGACCATCATCGAGTTGACGGCGCTGTCCGATCTCAAGCGCGAAGTCTTCGGCCCCGTTCTGCATGTCATCCGCTTCAAACGTGAGAGGCTCGATCGTCTGATCGACGACATCAATGCCACCGGCTACGGCCTGACCTTCGGCCTGCATACGCGCCTCGACACGACGATTGCGCATGTGCTATCGCGTGTCAAAGCGGGCAATCTCTATGTCAATCGCAACATCATTGGTGCCGTCGTCGGCGTCCAGCCCTTCGGCGGACGCGGTCTGTCCGGTACTGGCCCGAAGGCTGGCGGTCCTCTCTATCTCGGTCGTCTGACGAAGACTGCGCCCACTGTCGAGCGCAAGGGTCAGCAAAACGATACGTCCATCACCGATTTCGCCAACTGGCTGGAGGCGAAAGGCGAGACGGCTGCGGCGGAAACCGCCCGTACATCCGCCAAACTCTCCGGCCTCGGTTTCGAAACAGAGCTTGCGGGGCCGGTGGGCGAGCGCAATCTTTACGCCCTGCATCCACGCGGCCATGTTCTTCTGGCCCCGCTGACGGCAAAGGGGCTGTTCCGCCAACTGGCAGCAGCACTTGCCACCGGCAACACGGTCGCAATCGACAAGCAGACGGGTCTGGAAACGGAGCTGAACGGCCTGCCATCCAGTGTTGCAGCCCACATCGCATGGTCGGATGATTGGGCGAAAGCCGGCCCCTTTGCCGGTGCGCTGTTGGAAGGTGATGCTGACAGGGTGCGGCAGATAAATGCCCGGATTGCCGAACTTCCCGGTCCGCTCGTTCTGGTTCAGGCCGCGACGACCGAGGCGTTGCAGGGAACCGAACAGCCCTACAATCTGAACTGGCTGCTGGAAGAAGTTTCCGTCAGCGTCAACACGACGGCAGCGGGCGGCAATGCCAGCCTGATGTCCATCGGCTAAAGATCATCGGCTGGCGAGACATGCTCGCCAGCCGATCTTCCGATTACTCGATATCGAAGGTCACGCCCTGCGCAAGCGGCAGCGCCTTGGAATAGTTCACCGTGTTGGTGGCGCGGCGCATATAGGCCTTCCAGGAATCCGACCCGGATTCACGACCGCCACCGGTTTCCTTTTCACCACCGAAGGCACCACCGATTTCCGCACCCGATGTACCGATATTGACATTGGCAATGCCGCAATCGGACCCATCAGCTGCCATAAAGCGCTCGGCTTCCTGAAGATCGCGGGTAAAAATGGAGGAGGAAAGGCCAGCGGCAACGGCGTTGTGGTCTGCAACGGCCTGATCAAAATCGCTGTATTTCATCACGTAGAGGATCGGCGCGAAGGTTTCTTCCAGCACAGGGCCAACCTGCTTTGGCATTTCGACCAGCGCTGGCTTCACGTAATAGGCCGTGTCCTTGCCAGCCTCGGCAACACGTTCGCCACCGGCGACGACACCGCCATGAGCCTTGGCTTCTTTCAGCGCCTTCTGCATGCCGTCGAAAGCAGCCTTGTCGACCAGCGGGCCGACGAGTGCCGAGGTTTCCAGCGGATTGCCGATGGAGACAGACGCATAGGCCTTCTTCAGACGCGGAACGAGCTGATCGTAGACGCTGTCATGCACGAAGAGGCGGCGAAGCGTGGTGCAGCGCTGACCGGCCGTGCCCATGGCACCGAAGGCGATGGCGCGCAGGGCCATATCGAGATCGGCAGATGGGCAGACGATACCGGCATTGTTGCCACCCAATTCCAGAATCGCGCGAGCAAAGCGCTTGGCAAGGCGCGGGCCGACATCGCGGCCCATGCGGGTTGAGCCGGTGGCAGAGACGAGCGGCACTTTGGGATGATCGACCAGTGCTTCACCCACGGTGCGATCACCGATAATGAGCTGGCTGAGACCTTCAGGCGCATCGCCAAAACGGGCAACGGCGCGCTCGAAAATGCCCTGCACGGCAAGCGCCGTCAGCGGTGTCTTTTCCGATGGCTTCCACACGACCGAGTTGCCGCAGACCAGAGCAAGTGCCGCATTCCACGACCAGACGGCAACGGGGAAGTTGAAGGCGGAGATAACACCGACGACACCCAGGGGATGCCAGGTTTCCATCATACGGTGGCCGGGGCGCTCAGTGGCGATCGTCAGGCCGTAAAGCTGGCGGGAGAGACCGACGGCGAAATCGCAGATGTCGATCATTTCCTGCACTTCGCCCAGACCTTCGGACGGGATCTTACCGGCTTCCAGCGATACCAGACGACCGAGGTCATCCTTGGAGGCGCGCAATTCTTCGCCCAGCAGACGCACCAGTTCGCCGCGCTTGGGCGCCGGCACCAGACGCCATGCCTTGAATGCCGCATCTGCCGTCTCGATAATAGCAGCCACATCACCGGCAGAAACCGTTTTCAGACGCGCGATCTCTTCGCCGCTGACAGGGCTAAACGAGGCCATGTCGCCACCCTGATAGAGTTCAGGGGAAACGCCCATCTTGGCCAGAAGCGCTGCGGCTTCCTTGACAACATCGACCTTGGTTGTGGTTTGGCTCATGACAATGGCTCCGTTGTTCCAAACGCGGGATCGGCGGCGGTGGCGATATGCCAAAAGCCAAATCCGGCTGGGGGTTGCTGCACCGGGTCTTTCTGAAGCGGCGAAAACAATCGCGGTTGACGCCAGACAATACCCGTTTCATTCTCTTTCCTGATCATATACGGGTTCAAGCGCCGTTTTCAAATGAGGAAAGCGGGTAGGTTGATGCGAGACAGGAATGGACACACGCAGACGGCTGGTTCCCGATATCGTTACCTTGCAGGCCTTCGAATGCGCTGCACGGCATGGCAATTTCACGCGCGCCGCTGAAGAGTTGAACCTGACACAGAGTGCCGTCAGTCGCCAGATCAGCGATCTGGAAGCGCAGACCGGCATGTTGCTGTTCGAGCGCATCCGTCGCCGCGTCGTGCTCTCGGATGCAGGCCGCAAATTCTTGCCGGATGTGCAGAGATTGTTGCAGCAATCGGAACAGTTGATGGTCCGCGCCGTGACCGCCGGTTCCTCCAGCGCCTCGCTCTCCATCGCCACGCTCCCCACCTTTGGCAGCCGCTGGCTAACCCCTCGCCTACACAAATTCATGGCCGCTCGCCCGGATACGGCGCTGACCGTCGGCTCCCGCTCGCAGCCTTTCGATTTCGATGAGGAAGGCTTCGATATCGCAATTCATTACGGCCAGCCGGTCTGGGCCCACGGCACCTGCACCTTTCTGTGCAACGAGGTCATCGTGCCCGTGGCAAGCCCTGCGCTTCTCGCCTCCCGAACCGTGAACTCGCACGAAGACATGTTGGAAGGCCCGCTTTTGCATGTCACCACGCGCCCGAAATTATGGACCGAGTGGTTTGAAATGATCGGCCTTGCTTCGGACCGCGCCTATCGCGGCAGTCGCTTCGATCAATTTTCCATGCTCATCGAGGCCGCGATCAGCGGTTTGGGCTTTGCGCTTTTGCCGAAATATCTGATCGAGGCGGAACTGAAATCCGGCCTGCTGAATGTGGTCTTCGACGTGCCGCTGCAAACAGAAAACAGCTATTACATCGCCTTGCCGGAAGGGCGGCAGGACAATGTGTTGGCGCGCGCTTTTCAAAACTGGCTGCTGGAAGAAGTGGGCAGACCGGCTGGCGACCCGTAATCATAGACGATTGCGGAAAAACGGGTTCCAGCGCACGAATCCCAGACGGATTTTCTCGCGCATCATCGTCAGCAACCCCGCCGACGCAATGACGACCAGACCGGAGATCGCCAGCGCATCGGGGTACTCCCCGAAGAAGGACGCGCCGATGGCGACCGCCCATAGGATCTGGGAATAATGCGAAGGTGCGATCTGGCTGGCTGGCGCAATTTTCGTGGCCGTCAGCAAGGTTATCTGGCCGACAGCGGTACACATGCCGATGACGATGAAAGCCCCGATCTGGTTCAGCGTCGGCACCTGAAATTCCGGTATCATCAAGATACCGTTGAAGGTCAGACCATACAGGATGAGCACGCCCATGATCGACGTGCGCTTTTCCCGCCCGGCGAGCGAGCGCAAAAGAACGATGGTCAGCCCCGCCAGAAAGGCCACGCAGAGCGCCGCGAAATGCCCGAGTTCCAGCGCCTTGAAGCCAGGACGCACCACGAGGAGCACGCCGACAATGCCCGCCATGACCGCAGACCAGCGCCAAAGCCCGATATCTTCCTTCAGCACAAGTGCCGACAGAATGGTGACGAAAAGCGGAGACAGAAAAATCAGCGCATAGGCCTCGGCCAATGGCACGCTGGTAAAGGCATAGATGCCGAGAATTCCCGCAAACAGGCCGGAAATCGCCCGCCCATGCACAGCCCACGGCCTGCTCATGCGCCAGAAATGCCGCCAGCGCTCTTCCTTCGGCTTCAGAAAGAAAATCAGGGATGCGGATGACAGAATGCTGAAAAAGCCGATCTCGAAGACGCTGACCTGTGACCCCAACGACTTGATGGTGGCGTCTCCACAGGAAAAGCTGGCATAGGCGAGCAACCCCAGTAGAAAACCTTTTTGCATGGCAACCGATCCCGGCAGGAGAATAGGCCACCGCCTCGCATCGAATCAATGCGCTGATGACGGTGATGTGACGATAGCCCCCACCTCTGGCTACGCCTCACATCGCTGGTAGACAAGGCATGAAAGCACAAAAATCGTTCCCTTTTGTTCGGGAACGCTCGGGCTGTCAGCAGATTTCCGGGTCGATGGTGAAAAGCTCGTGAGCCCGAGCAAAACCGCGAAGCGCGAAGCGCCCGATGGACACCATCAATCCGCGCATTTCTTCCGGGCAACCCGCCGTGAACTCCCGCGACATGACCGTATCCCGGTCCACCGAGGCGCACAGGCCGCTGATGCGGCTGACCATATTGACGGCCGGACCCACCACGGTGAAATCCAGCCGGTTGCGGCTGCCTATATTGCCATAGAAGACCTCACCCACATGCAGGCCGAGATAGACGTCGGTCGTCGGCAGTCCCTCCATGCGGCGTCGATGATTGAGAACGGTGAGGTTGGTTCGCATGGTGATTTCCGATGCCAGTGCGGCAGCGCATCCTGATTGCTGATCGCCATCGCGGAAGATCGCCAGTACCCCGTCCCCGATCAGCTTCAGCACACTGCCGCCATGGGCGTGGATGGCATCGATGACCAGACCGGCATAGTCATTCAGAAACGGAATGATCTGGTCCGGTTCGGCCCGGTCGGAAATGCCGGTGAAATCCCGCAAGTCGGAAAACCACAGGACTGCATCGATCCTCTCGACCTCGCCACGGGTAATCGTTCCGCTCATGACCTTTCGGCCCGCATCGCGGCCCAGATAGACATCGCTGATCGTACCGATGATGCGCATGCAGCAGGCCGCCTTGACGGCGAGTGCCAGCGTGGGCAACAGCATGCGCAAGGCCGCAAGCTCATCATCGTGAAAACCTTCCGGGTGGCGCGTCAGCCACTGCGAATAAAAGGCGTTCATCTCCCCGATGCTGCCGCGATCCGTGAAGCGGTGGACTGCCGCTAGATAATCCGTATGTCCGGCATCTCTCAGTTCGGAGAGCTTTGGAAACCGCGTCTCTTCACCGAGAAAAAACCGGTGCCGCGCCTCATGGGCATTTTCCTTGATGAGATGAAAAAAGACCGAGCTTTCCCAGGCTTCCCGCGCCTCTCCGTCATCGGTGAAATCATAGACGCTGGAGGATTCGAACACATTATGGCTGTCCCAGCGAAAGGCATGCCCTTCGAAATCGGGATGCAGCGTATCCATCAGTATCAGCGCCGAGGAGATGCTGATCCCCGCCCCATTGCAGCGTTCGCAAAAGCCGGACAACAAGGTTTCTTCGGCAACCCCTTCATAGCCCTGCTGCGAAAGCCAGAGTGAAATTTCCGAAAGGCTGGATTGCTGGATCATGGATGCCGGTTTTTCCTGAAATAAGCAGCAGAAGACATGGTGGGTGAACGCTTCACAAGCCCTGTGGTGCCTTGTCGCCGGTTCCATTTACAACAATTTCTTGAAATCGTCCGTTGAAAACATGCTGCACGCTTGGCCCCGGCAACGAAGGCGGATAAACAGCTACTCAAAATGCTGTTTTGACGCGCAAGTGCGGCTGGCGAGCGATCGTCCGCCTTGATCCCGAAAGGTTTTTCGATGCGTATTGTAATGATTGGCTCTGGTTATGTCGGGCTGGTTTCAGGTGCCTGTTTTGCCGATTTCGGCCATGACGTCATCTGTGTCGATAAGATGCCGGAAAAGATCGAGGCGCTGAAAAACGGCCAGATCCCGATTTTCGAACCGGGTCTTGATGTCATCGTTGCCAGCAACGCCAAGGCCGGTCGCCTGAGCTTCACCACCGATCTCAAGAGCGCGGTTGCCGATGCCGACGTCGTCTTCATCGCGGTTGGAACGCCATCACGTCGTGGCGATGGCCATGCCGATCTCGGCTATGTCTATGCCGCGGCACGCGAAATCGCAGCAGCCGTGACCGGCTTTACCGTCATCGTCACCAAGTCCACAGTTCCAGTCGGCACCGGTGACGAAGTCGAGCGCATCATCCGCGAGGAAAACCCGAGCGCCGATATCGCCGTCGTCTCCAATCCGGAATTCCTGCGCGAAGGTGCCGCCATCGATGACTTCAAGCGCCCGGACCGTATCGTTGTCGGCCTGTCCGATGAACGCGCGCGGCCTGTGATGACGGAAGTCTATCGCCCGCTTTACCTCAACCAGTCCCCGCTGCTGTTCACCACGCGTCGCACATCCGAGCTGATCAAATACGCCGCCAACGCCTTCCTCGCCATGAAGATCACTTTCATCAACGAAATGGCCGATCTGTGCGAAAAAGTCGGTGGTGATATTCAGGATGTGTCACGCGGCATCGGCCTGGATGGCCGCATCGGTGCCAAGTTCCTGCATGCAGGTCCCGGTTATGGCGGCTCCTGCTTTCCCAAGGATACGCTGGCACTGGCAAAGACCGCGCAGGATTATGACAGCCCCGTCCGCCTGATCGAGACGACCATTGCCGTCAACGACAACCGCAAGCGCGCCATGGGCCGCAAGGTCATCGCTGCCGTGGGTGGCGATATCAGAGGCAAGAAGATCGCCGTACTGGGCCTCACCTTCAAGCCCAACACCGACGACATGCGCGACAGCCCGGCCATTGCCGTCGTCCAGACCTTGCAGGATGCGGGCGCCAAGGTCACGGGCTACGACCCCGAAGGCATGGTCAATGCGCGCCCGCTGATGGAAGGCATCGAATATGCCGCCGGTCCCTATGAGGCGGCGCAGGGAGCGGATGCGGTGGTGATCGTGACCGAATGGAATCAGTTCCGCGCGCTCGATCTCGAGCGGCTGAAGTCGATCATGGCCTCACCTGTTCTGGTGGATTTGCGCAATATCTATCGCCCGGATGAGGTCACCGCACACGGCTTCACCTATGCCGGCATCGGCCGTCCATCATAAGCAAGGCGAAAACATGCGATATCTGATCACCGGCACGGCGGGTTTCATCGGCTTTCACCTGGCAAGGCGTTTGCTGGATGACGGCCATTTTGTCGTCGGCTTCGATGGCATGACGCAATATTACGATGTTGCGCTGAAGGAAAAACGCCACGCCATTCTGGCCCGCTCCAACGGCTTCAAGGCCCAGATCGGCATGCTGGAGGATGCGGATGCGCTGAACCGTGCCGCTGATCTGGCAGAGCCGGAAGTGATCATCCACCTCGCCGCACAGGCAGGCGTGCGCTACAGCATCGATTGCCCGAAGGATTATGTCAGCTCGAACCTCATCGGCTCGTGGAATATTCTGGAACTGGCAAAGAACCTGCAACCGAAGCATCTGCTGCTGGCCTCCACCTCTTCGATCTATGGCTCTAATGAAAAAGTGCCCTTCGCCGAAAGCGACCGCGCCGACGAGCCGATGACGATTTATGCGGCCACCAAGAAATCCATGGAGCTGATGGCGCATAGCTACGCCCATCTGCACAAGGTGCCGACCACGGCCTTCCGTTTCTTCACGGTCTATGGCCCGTGGGGTCGCCCGGATATGGCGCTGTTCAAATTCGTGGATGCGATCTTGAAGGGCCAGCCCATCGACATCTACGGCGAAGGCAAGATGAGCCGTGATTTCACCTATATCGACGATCTGGTCGAAGGCATCGTGCGGCTGAGCCACATACCGCCCTCGGAAGACAATCGCGTGACCGAAGAAGGTGTAACCGACACGCTGTCGAAACACGCACCCTTCCGCGTCGTTAACATCGGCGGTGGTCAGCCGGTGGAACTGATGCGCTTCGTGGAAACGGTGGAAGACGTTCTCGGCCAGAAAGCCATCCGCAACATGCTGCCCATGCAGCAGGGCGATGTACCGCGCACCTTCGCCTCGCCTGATCTGTTGCGGGCGCTGACCGGCTACGCGCCAGATATCACCATCGAAACGGGCGTTTCCGCCTTCGTGGACTGGTATCGCAACTGGCAATCCGGCAAGGCCTGATCTCTCAGGCCGCCGGATTGCAGATAGAATTTAGCTATTGGCCTCTTCTCCCTCACCGGTCTGCAACAGACGGGTCAGTTCGGCGCAATTCGGATCGTTCGCATCGAGCAACTGCACCGGTGAGGTCCAGCCGAGCGTATAGCCAGCAGCCGTCGCAATTGCCCAGGACGGGTCTTCGCCAGCACGCTGAAGCAGCTTTGGGCCCTGCGCCGCAATACATTGCTGGGACTGCTGAATGGATTGGGCCGACGCATTGGCGCCCTGAAGACGGTCCTGCACCTCGGCCTGAATGGGGCTCAAAACGAAAAGCGTGATGAACCACACGGCAATATCGGAAATCATGCGCTAACCTCTGCACACTCGGCGAAGACATCGGAAAAGGTCCGACATCGTGAAAGCGCCGAGACTTTCACCAGAGGGGCCCGGACCAGCGGGTTGATCCAGATGTGGGAGGCCGTCTTCCCAATTCAAGAGACGCGCCGCCGAAAACGGATGCGCATGCCGCAAAGTCGTGTGGCGGCTTAAGATTTGCCTTCGGCAATGGCCATCAGCGCATCGAAACGCGGTTTTGCGCGGGCGGGATGGTTGACCGATTTGTAGCTTTCCGGGAGCGTCGTTTCGCCGACCTTGATCAGCATCACCATGCCCATACCGTAATGCGGTGAGCATTTGATGCCATAGAAGCCGGGATGATCAAAAGAGACCTCGATTTCCTCATTGATCTTGCCTTTGAAGCCGGTCGCCCCCTCCGGCACCATGCCGTCGATGGTCGCGGCATTGTGGCTCTTGTTGGTGGCGATGAATTTGACCTTATCGCCCGGATTCAGGTGAAGAAAATCCGGCTCGAACACCATCGAGCCTTTTTCACCCTGATTGAGCATCTTCACCTCGAATGTTTCGCCAAGCGCCGGAGAGAAAGCGAGGCAGGCAAGAAACAGGCTGGCAGAAAGCGTGCGAACAATGCTCATGTGACGGTCCTTGAATTCGATAGGGTCTCATCGCGGGGCGGGCGGTAGCGGATGTGGCAGATGTCGCCATCTTCACGCTCGACATCCACCGCAACGCCGAACACATCATCGATCAGATCGACGGTGAACACGGTGGATGGCTTGCCAAGCGCAACCAGCTTGCCGCCTTTCATGACGGCCACCCGGTCGCAGAACATGGCCGCATGGTTGAGGTCGTGCAGAGCGGCGGCAACGGTCAGCCGCTGCTTGCGCACGAGGTGCAGAAGCGCGATCTGATGGCCGATATCGAGATGGTTGGTCGGCTCGTCCAGAAGCAGAATGTTGGGCTTTTGCGCCAGCGCCCGGGCAATATGCAGACGCTGTCGCTCCCCGCCAGACAGCGTATGCCACATGCGTTTTGCAAGATGTTCGGCATCCACATCCCGCAGCGCCTGATCCACGATAGCGTCATCCTGCGCCGACCATGGCGACAAGGCACCGATATGCGGTGTGCGGCCAAGCTCTACGGCCTGACGCGCATTGATCCGCTCCTGCGTTTCCGCCTGTTGCTCGACGAATGCGATGGAGCGCGCGACGTCTCGGCGGTTCATGTCCTGCATCGCCTTACCATCCAGCGTCACCTCGCCGGATTTCGATTTGCGAATACCGCAGAGGAGCGACATGAGGCTCGTTTTGCCAGAGCCGTTCGGCCCGACGATCCCTAGAAATTCACCCGGCCTGATCTCCAGACTGACATTTTTGACGATGTCCACGCCACCGGCAGACCAGCACACATCCTGGGCTGAAAGCATCATACGGCCCTCCGTCGCTGGCTAAGAATGAAAGCGAAAGCGGGTGCGCCGAACAAGGCGGTGATAACGCCGATGGGCAGAACCTGGCCAACGATGATGGTGCGCGACAGAATATCGGCAGCGATCATGAACACTGCCCCCGTCAAGGCAGCAGCGGGCAGAAGACGACCATGGCGAATGCCGACGATCATGCGTGCGGCATGGGGAATGACGAGACCAATAAAGCCGATGGAGCCGACGATGCTGACCATGATGGCCGTCATCAAGGCGGAAACGCCGGTCAGAATAATGTAGACGCGGCGCACGGGTATGCCGAGAGCGGCGGCGGATTCGGAGCCGAAGGTAAAGGCGTCCAGAGCACGCGCATGCCACAGACACACGACGAAACCGCCAATCGCGACAGGCAAGGCCAGCCACACATCCGGCCAGCGAACGCCGGACAGATTGCCCAGCAACCAGAACATGATGCCACGCGCCTGCTCAGCATTGGCCGCCTTGGTCACGATGAAGGAGGTCAGCGCGTTGAAAAGCTGCGAACCGGCGACACCTGCGAGAATAATGGCGCTGTTGCCGCTGCCTGCCCGCAAGGCCAGCAGACTGACAAGCGCAAATGCCACGATTGCCCCCAGAAATGCGCCAAGCGGCATGGTCAGCATGCCGGCACCGAAGCCTAGAATGGCAACGCCTACGGCCCCGGTCGATGCACCCGCAGAAATCCCCAGAATATAAGGATCGGCCAAAGGATTGCGCAGGAGCGATTGAAGCACGACGCCGGACATGGCCAGTGCCGCACCACAGCAGGCGGCTACCACCGCCCGGCTGAGGCGGTAGTTCCAGATGATGCCTTCATCGATGGCATCGAGCGGATAGCCTGCATGGAACACACGGTTTGCGACCGTCTTGGCGACGACATCCATGGGAATGGATGTCTCGCCGATGGCCGCTCCGAACCAGAGCGCCAGAGCCAGACACCCGACCGCCAGCAAGGCGGCACGGGTGAAGATGAAACAGGCACGCATGGCTTACTTTGCAAGGCCAAGCTGGACGACGGCGTCGGCCAGAACTTCGATACCTTCGATGGTGCGGATGGTCGGGTTCATGGCCTGCGCATCCATGGCAACGATGTGCCCCTGCTTGACGGACGGCATCAGGCTCGTGACCGGATCTTCCTTCAGGAACTTCTCCTTGACCACGATATCGTCTGCCGGAAACCGCCTGCGGTCCATCTTACCGGCAACGACAAGGGTCGGCTGCGACTTCGCAATGGTTTCCCAACCCACCGTCGGCCACTCTTCCTCGCTGTTGATGACATTCTTGATGCCAAGCGCGGACATGATGTAGCCGGGCGCACCATTGGTGCCCGCAACGTAAGGATCGATATCAAGCTCCGCACTGGAGAACCAGAAGACGGCAGACAGCTTGCCATCGGCAGAGGCGATCTTCTTGCGCGCCGCTTCTTCGCGAGCCTTCAGATCGGCCACGAGCTTTTCGCCCCTGTCCTGCACATTGAAGATTTGCGCGAGTTCGGTCACTTCCTGATAGATCAGGTCCATGGTGAAGACGGAATGGCGCACGCCATCGCCGCCGCCCGAATTATCCTTGCCGGTGCAATCGGCAGGCGAGGTGTAAACGGGAATTTTCAGCTCTTCGAACTGCTGCGGCTTGGCAACGATGCCTTCTGGGCCGACATGCCACTGAAACTGGGCCGTGACGAGATCAGGCTTTTTGGCCAGCACGCTTTCAAAACTCGGATCGTTATCGGCCAGACGGTCGATCTTGGCATTGGCCTCTTCATAACCCTTAATGACTGGGCCAATCCAGACCGCGGTGCCCACGACCTTGTCGGCCAGACCGAGCAGATAGAGAATTTCCGTGGTGCTTTGACCGATGGACACCGTACGCTCTGGCGCATGGGTAAAGGTCACGTCGCGACCGCAATTCTTGAAGGTCAGCGGATAGGTCGTCTCGGCTGCTTGGGCCGCAGGCATGGCCGTTGCCATTGCCACAACGGCAAAACTGGCTGCAAAAACCGTCTGTTTGAAACTGAATGTCATTTCCGATAGTCCCCGAAATCGTCAGCGGTCGGCGAGAAGCAGACCAATGTGAACATGTGTCGATGTTCAGTCCGTGAAAACACGGGCAGAGACGATCCGAAACCGGGACATGGCAGATGGAATAAGGCGCTGGCGGGCGCAAGATGCAATCACGACGTCTCCTGTTCCGGGCATCCCCGCCCGTGACTTGGAATGAACTTATGACGGCAGGTCTCCTGGCTCACGGATTTGCGTCTTCACCCACCTTCCCGCGATATTCACCCGCAGTGGCATGACGCTTAAATGAGCGCCAAAGGGTTCGACAATCCGCTTACAGTTGCGGGGGCAGCTACGGCATTGAACCAAGGTTCGCACCGTATTCCCTATTATTCCTCGCGATCACTCGCTCGAAACCGTCGCGTGCAGATAGACCTATTCAGAAACCGTCGTCAAGCAATGATTGCTGTAATGTTATTACATATCGATTGCAAGATATGATTTCGGTAAAACAGCATGGTGGTAACACAAAGCACAAAGGCCGGAACTTTCGTCCCGGCCATTGCTTCACAATTCATCACCGCCCATTCAAGGCAGCGTATAAGCGATCACATAATCGCCGGGCTTCGTGCCGACGGAGCCGTGTCCGCCTGCGACGATGACCACATATTGCTTGCCGTCATTCATCGCATAGGTCATCGGCGTTGCCTGTCCGCCTGCGGGAAGGCGTGCTTCCCACAGCTGCTTGCCGGATGTCAGGTCATAGGCGCGCAGGTAATCATCGACAGCAGCGCCGAGGAAGGCAACGCCGCCCTTGGTAATCATCGGGCCACCGATGCCGGGCACGCCGACTTTGAAGGGCAGCGGCAGCGGCGTCATGTCGTAGACGGTACCGTTCTTGTGCTTGTAGGCGACCTCACCCGTGCGCAGATCGGCACCGGCCACATAGCCCCATGGCGGAGCCTGGCAGGGAATGCCGAGCGGTCCGAGGAACGGCCCCATGAGAACGCCATAGGGTGCGCCGTCATTGCGGTTCAGGCCCTGTTCGCTGCCCTTTTCATCCTGTCCCTTTGCGGGGATCTGGGCGCGCGGCACGAGCTGCGATGTGAAGGCCAGATAGGTCGGCATGCCGAACATGACCTGACGTTCTGGATCGACCGCGACGCTGCCCCAGTTGAAGGTGCCGAAATTGCCGGGATAGATGATGCTGCCGTTGAGCGATGGCGGCGTGTAGCGGCCCTTGTAATTCAGCTGATGGAACCTGATGCGGCATGCCAGCTGGTCGAACATGGAGACGCCCCACATGTTCTTTTCCTGGAGCGGATCAGGCTTGAAGGACAGCGCCGAAGTCGGCTGCGTTGGAGCACTGAAATCTTCGGGGATCGTACCGGATGGCGCAGGCTCTTCGGTCATCGCCAGGATCGGCTCGCCGCTGCGGCGGTCCAGCACGTAGATATCGCCCTGCTTGGTCGGTCCAACCAGTGCCGGAACCGTCTGACCATCCTTCTTGGTGATGTCGAGTAGCACAGGCTGCGCTGGCACATCCATGTCCCACAGATCGTGATGCACGAACTGTTGCACCCATTTGTCCTGGCCGGTGTTCACATCCAGCGCGACGATGGAGGAGGAGTATTTCTCGACATTGGCACTCCGGCCCATACCGAGCTGGTCCGGAACCTGATTTCCGAGCGGAATATAGACGAGCCCAAGCGCTTCATCGACGCTGAAAACCGACCAGCTGTTGGGAGAGTTGGTCGTATAGGTCTGACCCGGCTGAAGCGGTTGGGTCTGGGTAGGGTTTCCCGAATCCCAGTTCCAGATCAAGGCACCGCTGTTGACATCGAACGCTCTGATGACGCCGGACTGTTCCTGCGTCGAATAGTTGTCGTTGACGGCACCACCGATGATGATCTTGTTGCCAGCAATGGCAGGTGGGGACGTCGAATAATAATAACCGGCTGGATTATACTCCATGCCGCTTTGCAGATGCAGCGTGCCCTTGTCGGCAAAGGACGTGCAGACCTGACCGTTTTCCGCGTCGAGAGCGATCAGACGCGCATCCGAAGTCGGGAGATAAACCCGTGCCGCACAGGGCGAACCAGCCTGTGCCGTTGGGTCGGCATAATAGGTCACGCCTCGGCAGGTCTGGTGCTGACGATCCGGGTTCATGCCCGAATTGGGGTCATATTTCCACTTTTCCTTGCCGGTCGCGGCATCGATGGCAATGGCCCAATTGTGCGGCGTGCAGATGTAAAGCGAATTGCCGACTTTTAAGGGAGTCACCTGATAGGTTGTCTCGCCCACATCGCCGGGCAACTTCACGTCGCCCGTCTGGTAGCGCCACGCTTCCTTCAACTCACCGACATTGTTGGTGGTGATCTGCGTCAGCGGCGAATAGCGCTGGCCATAAGAGGTGCGCCCATATTGGTGCCACTCATTATCAGGCACAGGGTTTCCGTAGGTCGGATTGGCGGTGACCACCTCGTCGGGCAGATTGCCTTCCATATCCTGCGGGTCCTGCGTCATCGCAAAGGCTGCAGCACCCACGGACACCAAAACGGCAGTCAGCAAGGGAACAGCGTTGGCGCCGTAAGATGTGCCGGTCGGGCTGGTAAAGCCGAGCGGCTTTCTGATCCATGGCATCAACAGCCACATACCGATCAAAATGATGAAGCCGCCACGGGGGCCGAGCTGCCACCAATCGAAGCCGACTTCCCACAAAGCCCAAAGCAGGGTCGCGATGACGAAAGCGGCATAGAAATGCAATGCCGCCTTGTTTCTCTGAAACAAAAGAATGGCCGTCACAACGAATGCGAGGCCTGCCAATGCATAATAGAAGCTTCCACCCAGCATAACGAGCTGAGAACCAAAGCCGAAAATTGCAAGTCCAATAAGCGTCAGGATGACTGCAGTTGATGTCACTGCCATGAATAGCCCCCGGTGGTCTCCCAGCCGGGGAAACGGCATCAGGTCACAAAGGTTCCTGAAAAAATCACGCTTTCGCCACTTTTTGAAAATCGTTGAATGCGCTGACCATTTCTTCGTGGCTTTTCGCAGAAGAGATCATGGCTGCAAGCAAAATTCTTGCCTGCCCTGCTCTCAGCGTGCGGGAATGGATTGCCCCCACGGCACCCATGTCGTGACCCCCGCCACCTCCGCCATAACCGGCCACCAGTTCACCAACCGGAACCCGGCTGGAAACAACCACAGGCACTTTGTTTTCGCAACAGCGTTGGACCGCAGAAACGATGGAAGAATTGGCATTGCCGGAGCCGAGCGCAGACAGGACGATGCCCTTGGCACCTGCGTTGAGGCTGGCATCGATGTGAACCGCATCGCAACCCGGATAGATGGCGACGATATCCACCCTGACGTCTTTAACGGTAGCGGTAAAACCGGGGCTTTGCGAACAGCTTGCCTGCCCGGAAAGATCGAAGGCATCCGGCTCATCCGAGGAGCGCTTGTATAGCCCCCATGCGGGCAAAAGCCTGCCGCCGAAACAGAGAAGAACGCCTTTGTCCGCATTGGCCGGATCAGCAGATGCGGCAATGGCTGCGGAAAGATTGCCGGGGCCATCTGCATGTGGATGATCCGCGGTAAACTGCGCGCCGGTGAAGACGACCGGCTTGGTCAGCCGATGCTGGAGGTGAACCAGAAGCGCACTTTCTTCCATGGCGTCGGTGCCATGGAGAATGACAATGCCCGACACCGCCGGATCGGCCAGCTCCCGGCCCACGGCATCGCTGATATCCTGCATGTCCGAGATGGTGAGGCTGGACGAATCCTTCGCCATCAGCTCGACCGGCTTGACCAGAACCTCGGCGTCGGAGAGGCCTGAAATCAGATGTTCGCCCGACAGTGCGGGCTTGGCCGCACCGGTTTCATCACGCGTGCTGGCAATGGTGCCGCCGGTGGCAATAACCGCCACCAGCAATTTCGATTCCACAATGCTCACTTCTGTCCCCGCGCATCGGCGCTTCTCAATGTGTCTGCCTCTGCCAGCTGGTGAATGCGATTGCGCAACAGATACCACCCCGCAACAAGAGCCGGTGCAATGATGATGAGCGAACCCACCGTCCATGTGCCAGCCGGATAATCCAGTGCCATCAGTACCAGTACGGCAAAGAGAAAGACAAGCGTCAGTATGCCGGTGTAAGGCGCGCCAAACAGTCTGAAATCAGGACGATTCATTTTCCCCTGCCGGGCCAGGTGCCACAGCTTGAGCTGGCATAACACGATGGCACCCCACGCGCAAATAATGCCAAGTGCCGCAACATTAAGGGCAATTTCAAATGCGGCAGCCGGAACGATGGCATTCAGAATGACGCCGATGACGGTGACAACGGCGGTAACCGCAATGCCGCCATAGGGCACGCCCGCCTTGTTCATCTTCGCCAGTGCCGCCGGCGCAGAGCCGGAAACCGCCATGGAATGCAGAATGCGACCGGTGGAATAAAGCCCGGCATTCAGCGACGAAAGAACAGCCGTCAGCACCACGAGGTTCATGATGATGTCAGCACCTTCGATGCCGATGGAGCCAAAGAACGTTACGAACGGGCTCTCGCCAGCCTTATACGCCGTATAGGGCAAAAGCAGCGACAGAAGCAGCACGGAGCCGACATAAAACACCAGCAGGCGGAAAACCACGGTGCGGATGGCGCCGGGAATGACCTTGCGCGGATCTTCCGTCTCGCCCGCCGTCGTGCCGATCAGCTCGATAGATGCATAGGCGAACAGCACCCCCTGGACGATGATGAAGGCTGGCAGAATACCATTGGGGAAAAAGCCGCCATTGTCCGTAATCAGGCTGAAGCCGGTGACATGGCCTTCGATGGGCGTGCCGAAAATGACGAAGTACACACCGACCACGAGGAAGGTGGCCAGAGCAATGACCTTGATGAGGCTGAACCAGAATTCCAGCTCGCCGAAAACTTTCACCGACAGCATGTTCATGGCCAGCACGATGATCAGCGCGCCAAGGGCAAAGACCCATTGGTCGATACCCTGCATCCACGGCACATATTGCTTGAAGAAATTCATGTAGATCGCAACGGCGGTTACATCGGCAACCGAGGTCATGGCCCAGTTCAGCCAGTACATCCAGCCGACAGCAAACGCCATTTTCTCGCCGTAGAACTCACGGGCATAGGATACGAAGGAGCCCGATGTCGGGCGGTGCATGATGAGTTCGCCAAGCGCACGCAGCACCAGAAATGCGAAGAAGCCACACAGGGCATAAACGAAAATCAGAGCCGGTCCGGCAACGGCGAGACGTCCGCCCGCACCGAGAAAAAGCCCGGTTCCGATAGCGCCGCCAATGGCGATCATTTGAATCTGGCGCGGCTTCAGCGCCTTGTGGTAACCGAGGTCTTCCCGGGCTTCCACCTGACGTTCATGGTTGGCTTGGTTCAACTTGTCCACTGACATCGCCCCTCCCTGAGAGCTTTCGTCGTCAGCAAATCCTCTCCACCCGGATGGCCTATCCTAGCATGGCGGGATCAGCGACTTTCAATGTTGTATAGACCACTACAAAATATGCTAAATAACCAGATCCTGTAATGCTGTAAGACAGATTATTTCCAGATACTGGCCCTTATACCGTGCGTCAACCCTCAATCCACCCCCGTTGACGCTGCCCCATACCAGGCGTACAAAACATAAATCTGTCAAGCAGCTTTACAGATTTTAATGTTTGCCCATGTGGAGGAAACCGTGGTGACCATGCGTAAGGAATACGATCTGCTCGGTGAAAAAGACATTCCGAGCGAGGCTTATTGGGGTGTACATACAGCGCGTGCCGCGGAAAATTTCCAGATCACCGGTATTGCCATTGGCCGATATACTTACCTCATTCGCGGGCTGGCCTTCGTGAAGGAGGCTGCGGCAAGGGCAAACCATGAGTTGGGTTTGCTGGACAACGAAAAGCTGACCGCCATTTCACAGGCCTGCCGCGAAATCCGCGAGGGTGCCCTGCACGACCAGTTCATCATCGATGTCATCCAGGGCGGTGCAGGCACCTCCACCAACATGAATGCCAACGAGGTCATCGCCAATCGCGCACTGGAAATTCTGGGTTACAAAAAGGGCGACTACGCTCATCTCCACCCCAACGACCACGTCAATCTCAGCCAATCGACCAATGACGCTTACCCCACCGCCATCAATGTCGCGCTGATCGAAGCCATCGATGATCTTGCCGCCTCTATGCTCATTTTGCAGGACGCTTTCGAGCGCAAGGCCAAGAAATTTGACGGCATTCTCAAGGTGGGTCGCACACAGTTACAGGACGCCGTGCCTATGACATTGGGCCAGGAATTCCGCACCTTCGCGATCATGCTGGGCGAAGATCGTCTTCGCCTGATCGAATCCGCAGCCCTGCTGCATGAAATCAACCTCGGCGCGACGGCTATCGGTACGCGGCTGAATGCGCCCGCTGGTTATGCCGAAGTTGCCTGCAAGCATCTGGTCGAACTCACGGGCCGTCCGCTTGTCACCGCAGCAGATTTGATCGAGGCGACACAGGATCCCGGTGCATTCGTGCATCTCTCCGGCGTGCTGAAGCGGGTTGCCGTCAAGCTGTCGAAGACCTGCAACGATTTGCGCCTGCTGTCCTCCGGTCCTCGTGCCGGCATCGGCGAAATCAACCTGCCGCCGGTCCAGGCGGGCTCCAGCATCATGCCGGGCAAGGTCAACCCGGTCATTCCGGAAGTGGTCAATCAGGTCGCCTTTTCGGTCATCGGCAATGACATCACCATTACAATGGCCGCAGAGGGCGGGCAGCTTCAGCTCAATGCGTTCGAGCCGGTCATCGTTCGCTCATTGTCCGATAGCATCGCGCAGCTGAGCGCCGCCTGCCGCACACTCGCGGAACGCTGCGTCGATGGCATTACCGCCAATGTCGAGATCATGGCGCGCAGGCTGGAAGAATCCCTCGGTCTCGCAACCGCGCTCAACCCGCTGATCGGCTATTACGCTGCAACGCAGGTGGCGCAGGAAGCACTGGCCTCCGGGCGCACGGTCGCGCAGGTGGTTCTGGAAAAAGGCTATTTGAATGCCGAACAGCTTGAACGGGCCTTGCGACCGGAATTGCTGGCCAATCTGCCGCTGTTCAGCCTCACACCGCAGCCGGAAGATGCGCTCTAACCGAGCGCCTTTTCATCACCGATAATGGCGGTGACGACCTGCTTGACCTGCCCGAGATGCGCTTCCATGGCGCTCCGGGCAGTTTCATCCGAACCCGCAGCAATGGCTTCCGCAATCAGCCGATGCTCGATATTTGAGGCGATACGGCGATCAGCCATGATGTTCAGCAGTTCCGATTGCTGACTCAAGGAATCACGCGCATCGGCCACCACTTTGGCAAAAAGCGCGTTGCCGGAGGCTTCGGCGATAGTGCTGTGAAACTCGGAATCCAGCTTGACCCATTTATGTGGATCTTCCTGCAAATCCAAGGCGTCACAGAGTTTCAGAATGCGCGCCAACTGCTCGTTGGTACGCCGCACCGCAGCCCAACCGGCAGCGGGAACCTCGATAAAGGGACGCGCTTCGATGAGATCGCGCGCGGAATAACCGCCATAGCTTAATTCGCGGCTTGGTTTGTCCGTCAGAACGAATGTGCCGCTGCCCGTCCGCGTCTGGGTCATGCCCAGTGTCTGCAAAGACCGTAGCGCCTCACGCACAATCGGTCGGCTGACGCCATAGCGACCGGCAAGGTGCGTTTCCGCAGGCAAGCGGGTGCCCACCGTCAATCGCCCGGAGACGATTGCCAATCGCAAATCTTCGAAGACCGATTCCGCCGCACTCTTGCGGCTTATCGGGCTCGTTTCAGATAACCATTCCGCCCCAGCACTCATGCGGCTAACTTTTTATAAACATGGCATACTTGTCAAGCCGCCTGCGATGACGAGACAGGATTTGATACAAACACTCAACAACAAATGCCTTGTTTTTAATCGCGATTAAAAAGATTGCAAATCTCTTTGCCCTGCGTCATCTATGCGCACATGACGCACCGCGACCTGACCATTCTGGTGATCGATGAAAACGCCATCCGCGCCTCCATAATCGAGGAAGGCCTGCGGGAGGCGGGGCACGACCGCGTCACGGTCATCCATGAAGTCCATGGCGTCGCCCGCATTATCGACACGCTCTGTCCCGACGTCATCGTCATCGACATCGAAAATCCCAACCGGGACATGATGGAGCATTTGTTTCAACTGACCCGCACCGTCGGCCGACCCATCGCCATGTTCGTGGATCGCTCGGATACAGCCTCCATCGAAGCCGCCGTCGAAGCGGGCGTTTCGGCCTATATAGTCGACGGGCTCAAGAAAGAGCGTGTCAAACCCATTCTCGACATGGCGGTCAGCCGTTTCAACGCCTTCAGCCGCCTGCAACGGGAACTGGCGGACGCGAAATCGGCGCTGGAAGACCGCAAGATCGTCGAGCGTGCCAAGGGCATTCTGATGAAGATGCGCGGGCTCTCGGAAGAAGAGGCTTTCGCCCTTCTGCGCCAGACAGCCATGAACGAGAAGAAAAAACTGTCCGAGATTGCGCAAAGCGTCGTGACGGCTGCGGGCCTGTTGATGTGAGCGGCGCAGGCGAGGAAATGGAGCACAGGATATGACGACCATCGTCAGCGAGGTAACGAATAGCGGCAGCGGCGAAACCGGGCCTGCCTTGATCGGCAATGACCGCCAACGCACGCTGCGGGCTGGTTTCATTCCGCTGGTTGATGCGTCCGTTCTGATCGCCGCCGCCGAATTCGGCTTTGCGGAGAAGGAAGGCCTGAAGCTCGATCTCGTAAAAGACGTATCATGGGCCAATGTGCGCGACCGCTTGGCCTTCCGCCAGTTCGATATCGCCCACATGCTGTCACCCATGCCGGTCGCTTCGATGCTGGATCTCGGCTCCAACCCCTCGCCCACCATCACGCCGTTTTCGCTCGGACGTGGCGGCAACGCGATTACGCTGTCGACGCGGTTGTTTGCGCGTATGCGCGAGGTGACGGGACTGTCCGAAACCGCTGGCGCGCTGGATAATGCCAGGGCGCTAAAGACACTTCTGGATGAGATGCGCGCACGTGGTGAAGCCGCGCCGACCTTTGGCGTCACTTACCCCTTCTCATCGCACAATTACGAATTCCGCTACTGGCTGGCGGCTGGCGGTATCGACCCTGACCAAGATGTCAAACTCGTCGTGGTGCCGCCGCCACTGACGTCAGATGCGCTGGCCGCAGGCGCCATCGATGGCTTCTGCGTCGGCGCGCCGTGGAACATGGTGGCGAGCGAACGCGGCATCGGCCGCATCGTCGCGGCCAAACAGGACATCTGGCCATCAGCACCGGAAAAGGTCATCGGCATGCGCCCGGAATGGGCGGATGCACAGCCCGAAGCCGTCTCCCGCCTGCTGGTGGCGCTGGATGCCGCCGCCCGATGGTGCGACCAAGCCGACAATCACGGCGCATTGGCCGAGACACTGGCGGATGCGAAATACATCGCCGCACCCGTGGAGATCATCCGTCAGGTACTGGCCGGACGCTTCAGTGTCGATGCGCAGGGCAACCAACGCGTGATCGAGCGCTATTTCACTTTCCATGATAATTTCGCGAATTATCCGCGCAAGAGTCAGGCCCTGTGGATTTACAGCCAGATGATCCGCTGGGGGCAAGCTCAATTCACGCAACAAGCCACAGAGGCTGCGGCATCGGCCTATCGCAGCGATCTCTATCGCAATGCTTTGGGCGCGAACAACACACCGGCGGAGGCCGATACGCGCATCGAAGGTAACACGGATGGCGACCGTTTCATGGATGGCCACGTCTTCGATCCGAGCGCGATCGAGGACTATGTGAAGAACTTCCCAGTCAGCGCAAGAAACCTCGGTACTGCCCGCGCAGACGACACCTGACTCTAACGCACTGCACAAATGCTACGCACCGAAAAAGCCGCGCCGACATCATGTGCGCAAAAGATGAGCCGTGAACGTCGCGATTAAATTTTGCACAAACGATACACCTCCACAAATAACGCTTTTATATCAGATGCTTGCTCAAGCTCTACCAAACTGGCACAACGTTTGCTTGGTATAAAGCACTCGGTCAACGGCGATCGAGGATAAAAGCGCTTCACTGCTGCTTACCAACGACATCGACGTCGCAAGGTTTTTGCTGACCGGGACCTCCCTCCCGGCAAACGCAATCTCCGAGCGGCGTTTTTTTATTTTTACCTTTCGCAAACAGCGCCGGAATGGCGGATCAAAAATGGGGAACATGCGCATGAAACCGACATTCACCGGCACCATAAGCCGCCGCAGCATGCTGAAGACCACTGCCACCGCAGCCCTGATCACGGCCATGAAATCCGCCTTCCCATCCGGTGCCTTTGCCGCGACTGCCGCGCCTGAGGTGACGGGCGCAAAGCTCGGCTACATCGCGCTGACGGATGCCGCCCCGCTCATCGTCGCTTCGGAAAAAGGTCTCTTCGCCAAATACGGAATGCCGGATGTGGAAGTTGCCAAGCAGGCCTCCTGGGGTGCAACGCGCGACAATCTCGTTCTCGGCGGCGCGTCCAACGGTATCGATGGCGCACATATTCTTACCCCCATGCCCTACCTCATCCACACCGGCAAGGTGACGCAGAACAATGTGCCGGTGCCGATGGCCATTCTTGCGCGCCTCAACCTCGACAGCCAGGGCATTTCGGTTGCCAAGGAATATGCCGATACCGGCGTACAGCTGGATGCGTCCAAGCTGAGAGCGGCCTTCGAGAAAAAGAAGTCCGAGGGCAAGGAAATCAAGGCGGCCATGACCTTCCCCGGCGGCACCCATGATCTATGGATTCGTTACTGGCTGGCCGCTGGCGGCATCAACCCGGACAAGGATGTCTCCACCATCGTCGTTCCGCCACCGCAAATGGTCGCCAATATGAAGGTTGGCAACATGGATGTGTTCTGTGTGGGCGAGCCTTGGAATGAGCAGCTGGTCAATCAGGGCATCGGCTTTACCGCCTGTACCACCGGCGAGCTTTGGAAGGGCCACCCCGAAAAGGCACTCGGCATGCGCGCCGACTGGGTGGAAAAGAACCCGAATGCCGCAAAAGCCATCCTGATGGCCGTGATGGAAGCCCAGCAATGGTGCGACAGCATGGACAACAAGGACGAGATGTCGACCATTCTGGGCAAGCGGCAATGGTTCAACGTTCCGCCGAAGGACGTGCTGGGTCGCCTGAAGGGTGACATCAATTACGGCAACGGTCGCGTGGCGCATGGCACCGATTTGCAAATGAAATTCTGGAAGGACGGCGCATCCTATCCGTTCCAGAGCCATGACAGCTGGTTCCTGGCCGAGAATGTTCGCTGGGGCAAGTTCGCGCCCGACACCGACATCAAGGCGCTGGTATCCCAGGTCAACCGCGAAGACCTGTGGCGCGAAGCCGCCAAGGAACTGGGCGTGGCTGCTGCCGATATCCCGACATCGAAATCCCGCGGCAAAGAGACCTTCTTCGATGGCAAGGTTTTCGACCCGGAAAACCCATCCGCCTATCTCGAAAGCCTTTCGATCAAAGCCGCTTCTTAAAGACGCTCTCGCCCCTCCTCCCAAGGGGTGAGGGGCACGGACCTCTTGCAAACAGGATAGACCCATGACCGCAACCGCCCGCAAGACAGACAGCATGGCAACGACCACCGCCATTCCGAAAAGCGGCACCGTGATTGCCATCGACCGCCGCAAGGCACCGGCCCTGAACGCCAAAAAGATCGCCGCCACTATCGCCCGCAACGTCGTTCCGCCGCTTGTTGTGCTGGTGATCATGCTGGTCATCTGGCAGATGCTCTGTTCCGCCCCCGGCGCAACGCTGCCGCCGCCGAGCCAGGTGTTTCAGGAAAGCTACGACCTGATCGTCTATCCGTTTTTCGTCAACGGCTCGCAGGATATCGGGCTGGGCTGGCGGGTTCTGATTTCACTGGAGCGCGTGGCCTATGGTTTCGGCCTTGCTGCCGTCGCCGGTGTCATCCTTGGCGCGGTCGTCGGGCAGTCCATCTGGGCGATGCGCGGTCTCGACCCGATCTTTCAGGTGCTGCGCACCGTGCCGCCGCTGGCATGGCTGCCGCTGTCGCTGGCCGCCTTTCAGGACAGCAATCCATCTGCCATTTTCGTGATCTTCATCACCTCCATCTGGCCCGTCATCATCAACACTGCTGTCGGCGTGCGCAACATTCCGCAGGATTACCGCAACGTGGCACAGGTGCTGCGGCTGAACCAGCTGGAGTTTTTCTACAAGATCATGCTGCCATCCGCCGCGCCCTACATCTTCACCGGTCTGCGCATCGGTGTCGGCCTCTCGTGGCTCGCCATCGTCGCCGCTGAAATGCTGACCGGTGGCGTCGGCATCGGCTTCTTCATCTGGGATGCGTGGAATTCCTCGCGCCTGCCCGACATCATCGTCGCCCTCGCCTACATCGGCGTCGTCGGCTTCGTGCTGGACAAGCTGGTCGCAGCGCTTGGCAATGTCATCACCCGCGGCGCAGCGGCCAACTGAGGAGGAACCCATGAACGCCTATCTCAAGCTCGATAACATCGACAAATATTTCGACAAGGGCGGTAGCCGCGCCGAGGTGCTGAAGGGTATCAACCTCACCATCGGCAAGGGAGAGTTCGTCTCGGTCATTGGCCATTCCGGTTGCGGCAAATCCACCATGCTGAACCTCATCGCGGGCCTGACCAAGGTTTCCTCCGGTGTCGTTCTTCTAGAGAACCGCGAAGTGAACGAACCCGGCCCGGAACGCGCCGTGGTGTTTCAGAACCACAGCCTGCTGCCGTGGCTGAGTGTCTACGAAAACGTCAATCTCGGTGTCGAAAAGGTGTTCCGCTACACCAAGACAAAGACTGAGCGCCACGACTGGGTCATGCGCAATCTGGACCTCGTGCAGATGGCCCATGCCAAGGACAAGAAGCCATCTGAAATTTCCGGCGGCATGAAGCAGCGTGTCGGCATTGCCCGCGCGCTGGCCATGGAGCCTAAAATCCTGTTGCTGGACGAGCCCTTCGGCGCGCTCGATGCGCTGACCCGCGCCCATTTGCAGGATGCGGTGATGGAAATCCACGCCCGTCTTGGCAACACCATGGTCATGATCACCCATGACGTGGATGAGGCCGTGCTGCTGTCCGACCGCATCGTCATGATGACCAACGGTCCCGCCGCCCATATCGGCGAAATTCTCGATGTGCCGCTGCCAAGGCCGCGCCACCGCATCGAGCTTGCCTCCGACCGAACCTATCTCAAATGCCGCGAAGCCGTGTTGAAGTTCCTCTACGAACGTCACCGCTTCGTCGAAGCTGCGGAGTAACCAATATGACAGAGAAACTTGTCATCATCGGAAACGGCATGGCGCCCGGGCGCATGCTGGAAGAACTCTTCGAGAAAGCACCAGGGCGATATCAGGTCACGATTTTCAACGCCGAGCCCCGCGTCAATTACGATCGCATCATGCTCTCGCCGGTGCTGTCGGGTGAGAAGTCCTATGAGGACATCATCATCCATGGCGATGGCTGGTACATCCAGCACGGCATCACGCTCTATAAGGGCCACCGTATCGTCAACATCGACCGTACGGCCAAGACCGTCACATCCGACCATGGCGTGACGGAAAGCTATGACAAGCTGGTCATCGCCACTGGCTCCGTTCCCTTCATCATTCCCGTTCCCGGCAAGGATCTGCCCGGCGTCATTACCTATCGCGATCTGGATGATGTCGATGCCATGCTGCTCGCTGCGCAATCCCGCGCAAAGGCCGTCGTCATCGGTGGCGGGTTGCTGGGGCTGGAGGCCGCCGCCGGTCTTTCCATGCGCGGCATGGACGTGACCGTGTTGCACGTGATGCCGACGCTGATGGAGCGTCAGCTCGATCCGGCAGCGGGCTACCTGCTGCAAAAAGCGATGGAAGATCGCGGCATCAAGGTCATCACCAAGGCCAATACCAAGCAGATTGTCGGCACCGACAAGGTCGAGGGCATCGAGCTAGACAATGGCACGATCATACCGGCAACGCTGGTGGTTATGGCGGTCGGTATCAGGCCCAATGCGGGTCTGGCGAAGGATGCCGGTCTTGCGGTCAATCGCGGCATCGTCGTGGATGCGGGCATGCAAACATCGGATGGTGACATCCTGTCGGTCGGCGAATGCGCCGAGGTGGATGGCATGGTCTATGGCCTTGTCGCCCCGCTTTACGAAATGGCGCGGGTCGCAGCCTCTCATCTGGCCGGCGACACCACACCGGCTTTCGTGCATGCGGATACGCCGACGAAGCTGAAGGTCACGGGCATCAACCTCTTCTCCATCGGTGACTTTGCCGATGGCGACGACCGTGAGGAAATCGTGCTGCGCGATGCCACCGCAGGCGTCTACAAGCGCGTGATCCTCAAAGACAATCGCATCATCGGCACCGTTCTTTACGGTGAAACCTCCGATGGGGCGTGGTTCAACGACCTGAAGAAAAAAGCGACCGATATTTCGGAGATGCGCGACACACTCATTTTCGGCCAAGCCTATCAGGGAGGGTCCCCACTGGACCCTATGGCGGCCGTTGCAGCCTTGCCGGATGATGCGGAAATCTGTGGCTGTAACGGCGTTTGCAAAGGCAAGATCACCTCCACCATCACCGGCAAGGGGCTGACATCGCTGGACGATGTCCGCGCCCACACCAAGGCCTCGGCCTCGTGCGGTTCCTGCACCGGCCTTGTCGAACAGGTCATGAAATTGACGCTGGGCGACAGCTATAATCCGGCTGCCGTTCAGCCCATGTGCACATGCACGGAGCTTGGTCATGATGACGTGCGTCGTCTGATCAAGGCAAAGGGTCTGAAAACCATTCCTGCCGTCATGCAGGAACTGGAATGGAAGACGTCGTGCGGCTGCGCCAAATGCCGCCCGGCGCTGAATTATTACCTCGTTTCCGACTGGCCGGATGAATATGCCGACGACTACCAGTCGCGCTATATCAACGAGCGGGTTCACGCCAACATCCAGAAGGACGGCACCTATTCCGTCGTGCCGCGCATGTGGGGCGGCGTGACCAATGCCAATGAGTTGCGCGCTATCGCCGACGTGGTGGACAAGTTCGAGATACCGATGGTGAAGGTCACAGGTGGCCAGCGTATCGATCTTCTCGGCATCGAAAAGGAAGACCTGCCCGCCGTCTGGGCCGATCTCGGCAAGGCCGGGTTCATCTCCGGTCAGGCCTATGCCAAGGGCCTTCGCACGGTCAAAACCTGCGTCGGTTCGGACTGGTGCCGCTTCGGAACGCAGGATTCGACCGGCTTCGGCATACGCGTCGAAAAATTCATGTGGGGTTCTTGGACACCGGCCAAGCTGAAGCTCGCCGTCTCCGGCTGTCCGCGCAACTGCGCCGAGGCCACCTGCAAGGATATCGGCGTGATCTGCGTCGACAGTGGTTATGAAATCCACTTTGCCGGTGCCGCCGGTCTCGACATCAAGGGCACGGAAGTGCTTGGCCTCGTCAAAACCGAGGACGAGGCTCTGGAGCATATCGTGGCGCTGACGCAGATGTACCGCGAACAGGGCCGTTATCTCGAGCGCATCTACAAATGGGCCAAGCGCATCGGTTACGACGAGGTTCGCCGCCAGATCATGGGTGATGCCGAAAAGCGCAAGGCCTATTTCGAGCGCTTCGTCTTCAGCCAGACATTCGCGCAGGTCGATCCCTGGTCGGAGCGCGTGTCCGGCGAACACAAGCACGAGTTCAAACCGATGGCGACCATCGGCTTTAATCAAGCCGCAGAGTGACCGACCGCCGCAAGGCGTGACGGACGCGTGGGCAGTCGGGTGGGCGGAAAGAGGAGTTTCCGCCCACCCGGAGACATCATCGACAAGGACAGGATGAACGCAATGAACTGGGTCGATATCGGCGAAATCTCCGACATTCCTCTGCGCGGCGCACGCTGCGTGAAAACACCATCGGGCAAGATCGCGGTGTTCCGCACGGCGGACAACGACGTCTATGCCATCGAGGACCATTGCCCGCACAAGGGCGGACCCTTAAGCCAGGGCATCGTCCACGGCGCATCGGTCACATGTCCGCTGCACAATTGGGTGATTTCGCTGGAAACTGGCAAGGCGCTTGGCGCGGATGAAGGCTCGGTGCGCACCATTCCGGTTCGGAATGTGGACGGCAAGCTGTCGATATCAATCGAAAGCCTCATGATCGCGGCGGAGTGAGCATGGCACAAGAGGTCAAGACCACCTGTCCCTATTGCGGCGTCGGCTGCGGTGTGATTGCCAGCATCGAAGACGATGGCGCTGTCACCGTCAAAGGCGATCCCGATCACCCAGCCAATCTGGGACGCCTCTGTTCCAAGGGCTCGGCGCTGGCCGAAACCATTGATCTCGACGGGCGTCTGCTCTATCCGCGGGTGGATGGCGTCAGGGTTGGCTGGGACAATGCGCTTGATCACGTAGCCTCGAAATTTGCAGATGCCATTGCCGAACACGGACCTGACTCGGTCGCCTTCTACGTCTCCGGCCAATTGCTGACGGAAGATTATTACGTCGCCAACAAGCTGATGAAGGGCTTCATCGGCTCGGCCAACATCGATACCAATTCGCGCCTGTGCATGTCCTCCTCGGTCGCAGGCCACCGACGCGCTTTCGGCTCAGATACGGTGCCGGGACTTTATGAGGATATATTCGAAGCCGATCTCGTCATCCTGACCGGCTCCAATCTGGCCTGGTGCCATCCGGTCATCTACCAGCGTCTCGCCGCCGCCAAGGCCGAGCGCCCGGATATGCGCATCGTCGTCATCGACCCGCGCCGGACCATGACCTGCGATATTGCCGACATGCATCTGGCAATCCGCCCGGATGGTGATGTGGCGCTGTTCACCGGTCTTCTGGCCCATCTCGCCGACGGCGCCACCATCGACCATGCCTATGTCGAGAGCTTCACAAACGGCTTCGATGCTGCAATCCAATCCGCTAGGGAGTACAGCCTCCCCGAGATCGCAGAAGCAACGGGGCTGACCATCGCAGAACTCATCCAGTTCTACGAACTCTATGAGCGCACGGAAAAGACCGTCACCTGCTATAGCCAGGGCGTCAACCAATCGGCCAGCGGCACGGACAAGGTCAACGCCATCATCAACTGCCACCTCGCCACGGGTCGCATCGGCAGGCTAGGCATGGGACCGTTTTCACTGACAGGCCAACCCAACGCCATGGGCGGGCGTGAAGTGGGTGGGCTCGCCAATATGCTAGCCGCCCATATGGCCATCGAAAATGCCGATGACCGCGACCGTGTTCAGCGTTTCTGGAACGCACCAACCATAGCTCAAAAGCCGGGCCTCAAAGCCGTCGATCTGTTTCAGGCCGTCGCCGACGGACGGATCAAGGCGCTGTGGATCATGGCGACGAACCCCGTGGTTTCCATGCCGGATGCCAGCGCCGTCGAAGCCGCATTGAAAGCCTGCCCCTTCGTCGTCGTCTCCGACATGTTCGCAACCACCGACACGGCCAAATACGCCCATGTCCTCCTGCCCTCTCTGGGCTGGGGCGAGAAAGACGGAACCGTCACCAATTCCGAGCGCCGCATTTCCCGCCAGCGCGGCTATCTGCCCGCACCGAGAGAAGCCACGGCAGACTGGTGGCAACTGGCGCAGGTTGGTCGCCGTATGGGTTTTGCCGAGGCGTTCGATTACGCCGGCCCGGCCGATATCTTCACGGAACATGCCAATCTCTCCGCATTCGAGAATAACGGGTCGCGTGATTTCGACATTGGCGCATACTCCACGCTAACAAAGCCGACCTATGACGACCTGCCACCCTTCAATTGGCCGCAGCCCCCCTCTGGACACCGCGAGACAACGCGCTTCTTTGCAGACGGAAAATTCTATCATGCCGATGGCAAGGCCCGCTTCGTCAGCGTCACCTTGCCGCAAACATCCCGCATCGATGCAGAGTACCCGCTGACCCTCAACACCGGCCGCATTCGCGACCAGTGGCACACCATGACGCGCACCGGCAGAAGCGCGCGCCTCTCATCTCACCTCGCAGAACCCTTCGTTGAACTGCACCCGCGCGATGCGATGGAGGCAGGTATCGACAGCGCCGATCTGGTTGAAATCGAAAGCCCGCTCGGCAAGATTATCGTTCGGGCGCTGGTCACGGAGCGACAGGCGCGCGGCAATATCTTCGTGCCCATGCACTGGAACGACCAGTTTGCTGCCAATGCCCGCGTCGACAAGCTGGTGCCATCGGTAACCGACCCCTTCTCCGGCCAACCGGCATCGAAAAACATCGCCGTCACCGCGCGCCGTTTTCACGCGAAAGCCTATGCCTTCGCAGTAACGCAGGCTAAACCGCAGGGCCTCGATTGCGCCTATTGGGCGCTGGCCAAAGCCGACGGCGGCTATCGTCTGGAGATGGCCTTCGATGAGATACCCGAAGACTGGAGCGCCTGGGCGCGTAGCGTTTTTGGCGTCGATGTCAGCATCGAACCCATCGGCTATGCCGACAATAGCACCGCCCAAGTCCGCCTTGCCTTTTTCGATGGCGAGACATTGTTGGCCGCGCTGTTCATCGCCGACAAACCCGTTGGCGTCGCGCGTAACTGGGCAATTTCCCAACTCTCCGCTCGCCATGAAGATTTGCGCACGCGCTTTGCGCTTGTTGCCGGGCGCCCGGGGGCCGGCAAGGCAGACCCCGGCGCCACCGTCTGCTCCTGCTTCAATGTCGGCGTCAACCAGATCACCTCCGCCATTCGCGATGGCTGCCAAACCGTCGAAGCTATCGGCAAGACCTTGAGCGCGGGCACGAATTGCGGCTCTTGCCGCGCTGAAATCCGAGGGATCATCGAGGGCTGCGTCAAGACCGCAGCAGAGTGATTGCCTGTGTTTCACGCTCTAAAGGGGTTGTGATTATCATGAATATGGAATGAGGTGCCGGGCAACCGAATCTCGAAGAAGATGCCCTTGAATACCGATCCATTCCATATTCTGAAAACGATCTACGGCTACGACACATTTCGCGGGCAGCAGGCAGACATCGTCCAGCACGTGATTGCCGGCAACAATGCCTTCGTCCTGATGCCGACGGGCGGAGGCAAATCGCTCTGCTATCAGATTCCTGCCCTCTCCCGCCCCGGCATGGGCCTCGTCGTCTCGCCGCTGATTGCACTGATGGTCGATCAGGTTGCCGCCCTGCGTCAGGCGGGCGTGAGAGCTGAAGCACTCAACTCCAATCTTCTGCCGGATGAGCGCCGCGCATTATGGGCCGATATTCGCGCCGGAAAAGTCAGCCTTCTCTATGCTGCACCGGAAACTTTGCTGAAGCCGGATGTGCTGGATTCGCTGGAGAATGTCCCCCTGTCGCTCATCGCCATCGATGAGGCCCATTGCCTGTCGCAATGGGGTCACGACTTCCGCCCGCCATACCGTCAGCTCGACATGCTGATCGAGCGCTTTCCCGATACGCCGCGCATGGCGCTGACCGCCACGGCAGACGAGCCGACGCGGGCGGAAATATTGGAGCATATGCGCATAGAGGGCAGCGATGCCTTCATCGCCGGTTTCGACCGCCCCAATATTCGCTATGCCATCATGGAAAAGGACAATCCGCGCGCGCAGGTCAAACGCTTCCTGCGGGACCATCAGGATGAAAGCGGCATCATCTATTGCTTGTCCAAACGAAAGACCGAGGAAACGGCAGAATGGCTGCGCTCCGAAGGTTATGATGCGCTGTCTTATCATGCAGGAATGGAGCGCGAGCAGCGCGAGAAAAACCAGACCCGTTTCCAGCATGGTGAAGCCATCATCATGGTCGCCACCATTGCTTTCGGCATGGGCATCGATAAGCCAGACGTCCGCTTCGTCGTTCACATCGACCTCCCCAGCAGCATCGAAGCCTATTACCAGGAAACAGGCCGCGCCGGGCGTGATGGCCTGCCGTCCGATGTGCTGATGCTCTACGGTTCCGAAGACATCGCGCTGCGCAACCGCTTCATCGAAACCTCGGATGCGCCTGACCAGCGCAAACATATGGAACGGCAAAAGCTGGATGCATTGCTGGGTCTGGCCGAAACGGCAGGATGCCGCAGACAGGCCCTGCTCTCCTACTTCGGTGACAGTTGCGACCCTTGCGGCAATTGCGATACCTGCGCGGAGCCACCGGAACTCTTCGATGGCACTATCGCCGCCCAGAAAATCCTGTCCTGCATCTACCGAACGGGCGAACGCTTCGGCCAGGCCTATATCATCAGTGTTCTCTTAGGCGCAGAAGACGAACGCATCACCCGTTTCGGCCACGACCAGATCACCACCTATGGCATCGGCAAGGAACACGATAACCGCACATGGCGTGCCATTCTACGGCAGCTGATCGCATCCCGCCTGATCGAAGTGGATCTCGAAGGACACGGCGGTCTTTCGATCTCGGACACAGGGCGTCAGTTCCTGCGCGAAAAACCAAGCCTGATGCTGCGAAAGCCTCAGGCGCCACGCAAAACAAGCCGTGATCGCAAGGCAGGTGGAAGGCCGGCCATCAGCCTCCCAGACGAGGACGCCGCACTGTTTCAGGCCCTGCGCGAACGCCGCATGGAAATCGCCCGCACCCAAAACCTGCCGCCCTATGTCATTTTCCATGACAAGACGCTGATCGAACTCGCAGGTGCTAAACCCACCTCCCGCGCCGAAATGGCCAAAGTCCCCGGCGTCGGCGATGCCAAACTGGACCGTTACGGCCCGGCATTTCTGGAAGTCATCGCGACGTTTTTATCCGAGGCATGATGGTGGGTGGAGTGGCCGATACGCCCCTTCACCCAAATCAACACATCATCCAGGAACGTAAACACGACAGGAATGATGAGAAGGCTGAGGAAGGTGGACGTAATCAGTCCGCCGATGACGACGACGCCCATGGGTTGGCGGAAGCTGGGGTCGCCGGAGACGAGGCTGAGGGCGGCGGGGAGCATGCCGCCGGCCATGGCGATGGTGGTCATGACGATGGGTCTTGCCCGCTTGTGGCAGGCATCGATCAATGCATCGTAGCGGGACATGCCACCTCTGCGCGCCTCAATCGCATATTCCACGAGAAGAATGGAGTTCTTCGAGACGATGCCCATCAGCAGCAGCAGGCCGATGACCGCTGGCATGGAGAAGCTCATTCCCCCCAGCACCAGAGGCAGCATGGCACCGCCGAAGGCGAGCGGCAGGGCCATGAGGATGGTGACCGGCTGAAGGAAATCGTGGAAGAGCAGGACCAGCACGGCATAGACGCAGAAAATGCCGATGGCCATGGCCAGGCCGAAACTGCTGAACAGCTCGCTCTGCCGTTTCAATTCTCCCTGTTCGACGAATTTCACACCCTGCGGCAGGTTCTGGTAGCTCGGCAGCTTTTCAGCCTCCGCCAGGACTTCCGAAAGACTTCTGCCATTGAGTTCGACGGTAAGCGAGACATTGCGCGAGCGGTCCAGCCGGTCGATTTCGCTTGGACTGGAACCCATGGTGATATCGGCAATCGCACCGAGCGCGACGTTGCCGTCCCTGCCCTCCACGGGGATCAGCGAGATCGCATCCAGCGACCGACGATTGACCGTATCCAGCATGACGCGAACCGGCACCTGACGCTCCGGCAGATTGAGCTTGGAAAGCGCTTCATCGTAGGCGCCAGACGTTGCGACACGCACGGCCTCGGCAATGGCTTTGGAAGTTACCCCCAAAGAGGCCGCCTCTGTCAGATTGGGCTTGATGGTAATTTCCGGCGCCTGCATTGCGGCTGACGATGTGACGTTGCCGATGCCTTGCAGGGTGCGCAGATCGGCTTCGAGGCTGGAGGCGGCCTTTTCCAGAAGATCGGAATCGTCGCCCGCAAGCGTCAGCGTCAGCTGGGTACCGTTGCCGCCCGAACCAATCTCGATCCGAACACCGGGCAACTTTTCCAAAGCCTTGCGCAAATCCCCCTCGATCTGGGATTGTTTGATATCGCGATCATCGATGGGTGTCAGGTTGACGACGATGGTGGCACTGTCCGTACTGCCCGTGGATGTGCTGTTCATACCGCCCGTCGATGCCGTGCCAGTTGCCTGAAAGACCGAGGTCACATGGTCCACACCTGCGATGATGCTGGACGCCTTTTGTGCGGCTTCGTCCGTGGATTCGATGGTCGATCCTGACGGGGTGGTGAGCGTTACCTGCGTTTGTGCATTGTCGGATGCCGGGAAAAAGCCCGTCGAAAGATGGCTTAACAGCAGAACCGTAAAGCCCATGAAAGCCGCAGTGCCTAGCACGGGCAGCCAGCGACGTCTGAGTGCGCCTTCCACAAGCCAGAGATAGGCCGTCATGATCCGCCCGTCCTCATCATGGGCCTTGCCGGTCGCCTTCATCAGATAGGCCGCCATCATCGGAGTGACCAGACGCGCGACGAGAAGCGAGGCGAGAACGGCGACGGAGGCCGTGATGCCGAATTGCTTGAAGATGATGCCCGGGACGCCCCCCATGAATGCGGTCGGCAAAAATACGGCGACGAGGGTGAAGGTGGTGGCAATGACCGCGAGACCAATCTCATCCGCAGCTTCCATCGCCGCATCAAAGGGGCTTTTGCCCATATTGAGATGTCGCTCGATATTCTCGATTTCCACGATGGCATCGTCCACGAGAATGCCCACCACCAGCGAAAGCGCCAGAAGCGTGATCGTGTTCAGGCTGTAACCCAGCAGATACATGACGAGAAAGGTGGGAATGATGGAAAGCGGCAAGGCCACGGCGGCCAGAAGCGTGGCGCGCCAATCGCGAAGGAAAAGCCAGACGACCAGAATGGCGATGATCGCTCCCTCATAGACCATGTGCATCGAGGATTCGTAATTCTGCTCTGTCGGTACGACGGTGTTATAGGCCTCCTCGATCGTCACCTGCGGATTGGCGGCGGCGAATGTTTTGATCGCCTCGCGAACGCGGTCTGTCACGGCGGTATCGGAATATCCTTTGGAGCGCTTGATTTGCGCGGCAATCACCGGTTTGCCATTGAGATAGGCCAGCGATGTCAGGTCGCTGTGAGTATCGGTGACAGTGGCAACCTCATCCAGCCGAACCCAGCTTCCATTCGACAGCGGAATGGGCAGAGCCCGTATCTCATCCGCACTCTTGGCAGCCGCCAGCGTGCGAACAGACTGGCTTTCGCCGCCAATGCGCCCCTTACCGCCCGAAAGATCGGACTGCACCGCCTCGACCTGGCTGTTGACGTCATTGGCCTTCAGACCGAGGCCATCCAGCAGATCGGCGTTCAGTGCCACGCGAATCTCTCTATCGACGCCGCCCAGCCTGCCGACTTCTCCAACGCCATCCACGGCCATCAAAGCGCGCGACATGTCGTTGTCGATGAACCATGACAGTTCCGCATCATCCAGCTTGTCGGAATGAACCACGTAGGTAATGAGCGGCGAGGAGTTGAGCGACTGCTTCGAAACGGTCGGCGCGTTCATATCCTGTGGCAGATCGGGTTGCGCCTGATCAACGGCGCTTTTGACCTCATCCAGCGCGACCTGCGTGTCCTTGCCGACCTTGAAGGCCACGGAGATGCTGACCGATCCATCGGTAATCGTCGTCGTGACCGAATCGAGCTGCGTCAGCCCCGTCAGCTCATCTTCGATCTTGCGCGCAACTTCAGTTTCCAGCTGGGATGCCGCGGCACCATCCAGCGATGCTGAAATCTCGATGGTCGGTAGATCCATATCGGGGAAATTCTGCACATCGAGGCGGTTGAACGCCCAGAGACCGCAGGCGGTCAAAAGCGCAAAAAGCAGGATCGGCGGAACCGGATTGCGGATGGACCAGGAGGAGAAATTCATTTCGCGGCCTGCCCATCGGCAACTTCGGCTGCCTCTATGACTCGAACAACGGAGCCATCCGCCAGAAATGCGCCGCCCGATGCGACGATGCTGTCAGCCTTGTCGATGCCAGATAGAATCTCGACGCGATCCCCCTGTCGCCGACCCGTATCGACACGTTTTCGCAAAACCGTGTCCTGCTGCGATGGGTTCATGATGAAGATGTAGGAAAAGCCGTCCCTCAGTGTCACCGCCGAAGCGGGCACCGTGAGGGCATCGGTCTGGGCAAACTCGAAATGACCACTGACCAGAACGCCGGTCTTGGGTTGCGGCATGCCTGCGTCAGGATGCAGCGCGACATAAACAATCACCCGCCCGTTATCCGTAGACGAAGTCGGCGATATCAACCGCACCTCGCCATGAACATCACCCGCAGGCGTGGAGATGATGGCTTTCGTCCCCTCCTTCACGTCAGCCAGACGTTTGACCGGTAGTTCAGCGTTCCATTCAACGCGGTTCTGGCGGATCAGCTTAAACAACTCGTCGCCAGCATTGACGACCTTGCCCAAGGAGGCTGAGCGGCTGGAAATCACGCCGTCATCAATCGCATAGACCTTGGTTCGGTCCAGTGTCAGTTGCGCAGAGACGAGAGAAGCACGAGATGACGCGAGCTCTGCCTTGGCAGTGCGCTCGGTGATGAGATATTCAGTCGTCTGCTGGTTCGAAAGGGCACCGGAGCCCGTCAATCCGCGGGCGCGGTCTGCATTTGCAACGGCCTGGTCTAGCTCTGCCTGGGACTTTTCGACGGCGGCTTTTTGTTGATCGAGTTCGGCCTGCGATGTCTTGGGATCAAATTGCACGAGCAGGTCACCCTTCTTCACAGAAGAACCGACATCTGCTTTGACGTCAGTGATCCGCAAGCCACTGACTTCAGCCGAGATGACAGCTTCCTGCCATGCCGCAAGCCGGCCGCTGGCAGGAATAGTCACGGGCCAGGAGGCAACCTCCGGCTTGGTTACGTTGACACTCAGCGCCGCCGCGCGGGTGGTCGTCGGCTGACTGTCCTCACCGCGCGCATCGGTACTCAGGGCAAAAGCGAGTGCAACTGCAATTGCAGCAGGAATGAAGACATATTTTTGCATCAGCGTGTTCCATTGAGGGAGGCAACGGCAACATTGGCTGGCGAAGCCCAGCCGCCTCCGAGAGCCTTGTAAAGAGCAATCCAGTACTGGACCGCATCGCGCCGGATTTCGATGAGGCTGATGGCGGCGGACTGCGCAGACCGGCGCGCCTCCTCACGGTCGAGAATGCTGGCCCCGCCGGACCTCCAGTTCTGATCGATAGACCGGAAATAGCTCTGATAATTGTCTGCGGCAGACTTGGCATCATTGATGCGTTTCAGCGCCGTATTCACATTCACAAGCGCTGTCTCGACCTCGGACACCGCACTCAGGACACCGTCCTTGTAACTCGCCACCGCGACATCGTAATCTGCAACCGCACTTCTGACCGCCGCCCGCTTCGATCCCCCATCCAGCAGAGGAATGGACAGGGCCGGGCCGAAGGACCATGGCACCGATCTACCGGTAACGGTGGATTGGCTGATGGAAATCGAACCGCTCAGGCTGAGGCTGGGATACATATCCGCCTTGGCCGCACCGACATCCGCAACCGTCGCGACAATTTCGGTTTCCAGCTGGTTGATATCGGGCCGCTGCCGCAGAGCTTCTGCCGGAACCGAAGCGATGCGCAGCTGGGAGGGTTGCGGAATACGGCTTGGGCCATGGTCGAGAAGCTTCCTGACAGCGGTCTCGTCACCACCTGTCAGCTGAACGATGGATTTGAGAAGGATTTCGCAATCCCCGCGCTGCGAGGTAAGGCTTGACGAAGAGGATGCGGCGCTGGCGCGGGCAAGCGCCAGATCGGCTGTCGAGGTAAAGCCCGACTGCGCGGATTTTTCCGTCACCCGGATCGTTTCTTTCTGGGAGGCGAGTTCGTCACTGTAAAGCCGCTCCAGCTGTCGGCAGGCGCGGTATTGCACATAATAATCGCCGACTTCGGCCGCAACAGATACGCGCGCATCATGCCAAGACCAGACCTTGCCCTGTGCTCTCGACGCCGCAGCCTGCACCTGTTTCTTGGTTTTTCCGAAAAGATCGAGTTCCCACGACGCATCGAGCCCGCCGCTTTTGGTCGTCCCCGCCGAAAGCTTATTGAGATCGTCGCCCTTGTTGCCTTCGCGCGAAGCGGATGCGGAGCCATCGAGTGCCGGGAAAAGGCCAGCCTTGGTGCTGTCGAGCGTCGCCCGTGCCTTGTCGATATTGGCCACCGCTTCCTGAATGGACGGATTGTCCTGCTCTGCCATTCTCAGCAATGCATCCAGAGAGCCATCCTTGAAACTCGCCCACCAGGCCAGAAGATCGCTGGAGCGACCGCCATGGGGTAAGGTGGCGTGCCAGTGGGCGGCAACGACGGAGGCCACAGGTCTCAGTTCGCCAAGGCTTGTGCAGCCGGTGAGCACAACTGCCGTGGCGAAAACTGAAAAGGAATGAAAAACCGTAATGCGCATTGGATCCGGACTGCCTGGAAAAGCTCAAGGCCGTATTTTAGGGATCGCGATGTTAATGTCGGTCAAGAATATGTAAAGATATGTAAAACTGCTGTATTCGCAGATGGTAAGCCTTAAAGGTCGTCCATCTAGCCGATGGATTACACCATGACCCAGGTTCTTTTGATTGATGACGATACGGAGCTCACCAATCTGCTTGGTGAGTACCTGACCGAAGAAGGTTTTGCCGTCGAAGCCACTGCCGACGGCAGGATCGGTGTCGCCAAGGCTCTTTCCCGATCAACCGATCTCATCGTTCTGGACATCATGATGCCGCGCATGAACGGTATCGAGGTTCTGCGCAAAATCCGGCAGGTCAGCGACGTGCCGGTGCTGATGCTGACGGCCCGTGGCGATGATGTCGATCGTATTTCCGGTCTCAATCTCGGGGCCGATGATTACGTGTCAAAGCCCTGTTCGCCAGGAGAGCTGGCGGCGCGCATCCGCGCCATTCTGCGCCGATCCGGCCGAAGCGAGCGCGATGGGTCGGTGGAAGAAATCAGAACCGGTGATCTGGTTCTTTATCCCTCCAAGCGCACTGCCGAATGGCACGGCACGCCGCTGGAACTGACCGGTACGGAGTTCAGCCTGCTCGAAGTTCTTGCGCGCTCTGCTGGTCAGCTGGTTTCCAAGCAGGAAATTTCTCTTCGCGCCTTCGGCAAACCTTTGACAGCCTTCGACAGACGCATTGACGTGCATATCAGCAGTATCCGTCAAAAACTCGGAACACGGGCAGACGAACAACCCTGGATACAGGCCGTAAGAGGCCGTGGCTATCAATTGCTGGAAGGCTAGAAATGCGTCGCCTGTTCTGGAAGTTCTTTACCGTCGTATGGCTTGCCATGGCTGGCTCCATCGCGTTTCTGTTCACCATTAGCATATTGTTTCAATCCCCTTTCGAGGAGGAGGTCACCCACCGCGAACATGTGTTTGCGATGGAAACAACGTCGCAGCTTTTGCAATCCAATGGGCTGGACGCAGCCAAGACATTACTCGCGGCGATAAAAAGAACGAGCCGGGACATTCCCATCAACATAAGCGCAGCCGGTCCTGCCACCGACTGTGCAACACCAGCGGGCAGCGAATTCATGAAAGCCGTCGCAAGCGACGGGAACTGCTACCGCATCGAGATTGCGGGCTCTTTGCAGGGTATGATTTCCAAGACCTGGCCACGCGCCGTACCGTGGCTGGCTGCCCTACTGACCGCTGCGGCTGCCGCCTATTGGCTCGCTCGCTATTTCATCAGCCCAGTCGAGCAGCTCCGTTACGGACTTCGCGCTTTGGCCAATGGCCAGCTCGACGTTCGCATCGCCCACACAATCGGCAGCAAGCGCGACGAAATCACGTCACTTGCCCACGATCTCGACATCACTGCCACACGTCTGCAGGAGCTTCAAAAGACTCAGCAGCAACTGTTTCACGACGTCTCGCACGAGCTTCGCTCGCCACTGTCGAGGCTGCAAGCCGCAATCGGCGTTCTGCAACAAAACCCGGCGCGACTGACGGCCATGATCGAGCGCATGGGACGTGAAGTGGAGCGCCTCGACCAACTGGTCGGCGAAATCCTGACGCTGGCCAGACTTTCCGAACGCGGCACCCCGCGCTTCGACCGACAAACGCTAGACGTCATAGATCTCGTCCGAGAAATCGTTGAAGATGCAAGCTTTGAAAGCCAGGCCCGCGAGGTGAAAATCATCTACCAGGGCGTCGAGACATTCGTTGCGTCGGTGAATGGTGAATTGATCTACCGGGCGCTGGAAAACGTCATCCGCAACGCGATTGCATATACCGAAACCGGAACATCGGTGCTCGTCACATCAGAGGTGAGAGGCACCAATCTATCACTCTCCATTCAGGATGAAGGGCTTGGCGTGCCGGAAACAGAACTGGAGACCATCTTCCAGCCCTTCTCCCAAAGCTCCACCGTCACCACCCGCTCCGGCTTCGGCCTGGGCCTCGCCATCACCCGCCGCGCCGCCGAATGGCACGGTGGCGGCGCAACAGCCAGCAACACGCCGTCAGGTGGTTTGCGGGTAGATATCGTGATCCCGGCGACGCGGGAGGGTTGATGGGTGTAAGGGTGGCTACGGCAGTCGGGTTGCCGTGTTCGGCACATATTTTCATGCCCTATAAAAAGAGTCACCGACATAGCAGTTGTCTACAAATTTGCTTCGAGCAGAAGCGCTTTAGTTGGTGGCGAGAACAATGCAGGTTCTTTCCAATCCAAATGGAGTGATGTTGGCTCGATGCTTCGGTCTGATGTTTTGGCGATGCAGCAGGCGCTTGTGAGCGAAGGTTATGACGTCGGCAAGGCGGATGGTTTGGCTGGTTTCAAGACGCGTCGCTCGCTTGGGGACTGGCAGTCGAGGAATGGGTTAGCAGCAACCTGTTTTCCGGATGCTAGCTTGAAGTCGAAGCTTCGGTAGGTTGAGTTGTTGGACGGCGTCTGACCAATTCGGATCGCCGCCCTGTGATGTTTCCACATGGTCGGCGTTATGTTTGACGTCGGAACGTGGACGCTGCCGTTTGAGGCAGTTTATTCTGATTATCTCGGTGATTTGGGATATGTTTTGGTTGCGGGGGCAGGATTTGAACCTGCGGCCTTCAGGTTATGAGCCTGACGAGCTACCGGGCTGCTCCACCCCGCGTCCAGCGTAAATCCCGGAGGGATTTATCGCGCCAGAGCAAACCTGTTTAGGTTTGCGTATCTGGTCTGGTTTTTGCCGAAGGCAAAATACCGTTGTTTGTCCTCTGAGGGACCTGACCATTTCGGAGCAAATCCTTTAGGATTTGTCTCCTGTTATGGACGCACCATCATATATTTGGTGCGCCGATCTTTGAAGTATTTTAGGCTTATCGCTTCAAAAGCGAAAGGCCGCTGATGCGGCCCTTTGTATCGGCTGGGCCGAGGATTGTTTTGCGTTGAGAAGATGTTGATATTGATGT